>NZ_JALDPT010000028.1 GCF_022695515.1 Phenylobacterium aquaticum | reverse complement strand
CGGGCGTCGCCGCCCCCTCCGCCGCCGGAGCGGCGGCGACGGCCGGAGCCGGCGCGGCCGGCTTGGCGCCCACGGGCGACCCGCCCTTGGAGGCCACCCAGGCGTCGAACTCGGCCTGGCTCACGGCGTGGACTTCGATCGGCATGAAGGCGTGATCGACGCCGCACAGCTCGCGGCACTGGCCGTAATAGATCCCCGGACGGTCGATCTTGAACCAGGTCTCGTTGACCGGCCGGGAACGGCGTCGGTGATCACCCCGAAGGACGGCACGGCGAAGGCGTGGATCACGTCGGCGCCGGTGACCAGCACGCGGACGACCTTGTTGACCGGCACGACCAGCGGCTCGGTCGCCGCCAGGCGATAGGGCACGTGCTTGGCCTTGGCCTCATCCTCGGGAAGGATGTTGGAGACGAACTCGCCGATCTTCTGGTCGGGATATTCGTAACCCCAGTACCACTGATAGCCGGTCGCCTTGATGGTCATGTAGGCGGGCGGCATGTCGTTGTAGGCGAACAGCAGCCGGAACGAGAAGATCGAGATGCCCATCAAGATCAGCACCGGCACGACGGTCCAGATGACCTCGATGACCGTGTTGTGGCTGAACTTGGCCGGCACCGGATTGGCGCGCTTGTTGTAGCGCACGACGATCCACAGCAGCAGGCCGAGCACCAGCAGGCAGATCGCCGTGATGATCGGAAGCAGGATCACATTGTGGAAGAAGATGGCGTCGTGACGCAGGGGCGTGACGCCCGGCTGCAGATCGATCGCGCCCGGGGTGGGCTGGCCCACCATATCGGCGGCGGAAGCGCTAGCGCCCCAGAACGCCGTCATCGCGCCCGCGGCGGCCCCGGCCGTCCACGCCCGCATCCCTTGAAACCTCGACTTCATGTCCCCTCGGTCTGCTTGGCCGGCCGCGTCTCGCCTATGGCGATCGCCCCCGCCGACGTCATCCAGGAAACGCGCCATGCCTTACGCACATGGCCGCCCCTTCAGCGGGCGTGCATACGCGCATCCCTGGGGCTTGCCAAGGCGGTTGCGGCGCCAAGAGGGGATCATTCCGGCCTGCCTGCGCGATCTGTCGCACTAGGAGCGGGCGCGGCCCGGAACCTTGATTTGCCTCAAGCCCGGACCGAGAGGGGCGCCCGCCCCTGTCGGACGCGGGGTGACGGGACGGCCGGCAGCCCCTATCTCTATAAAACGCGCCCTTTCAGCCTCCCCGGACCGCTTCATGAACGCCCACAGCCCCGCCCCCTCGATCCTCGACGCCAACGGGGTCTCTCCCGAGCGGGCCCGCGAAATTCTCGGCGAGGCCCTGGTCGGCGCCGACGACGGAGAGCTGTTCGCGGAGCGATCTGAAAGCGAGTCCTTCCTGTTCGACGACGGGCGGTTGAAATCGGCCGCCTATGATTCGTCCGAAGGCTTCGGCCTGCGGGTGGTGGCGGGCGAGACCGCCGGCTACGCCCATTCCAGCGAGATCTCGGAAGCGGCCATCAAGCGGGCCGCCCAATCGGCATCCCTGGCCAAGCGCGGCTATGAGGGCCAGGCCGCCGAGGCGCCGCGGGCGACCAACACCAAGCTCTATGGCGAGGAGGATCCGACCGCCTCGCCGGACTTCTCCGACAAGGTCGCCCTGCTGCAGGAGATCGACGCCTGGTGCCGGGCCCGCGACCCCCGCGTGGTCCAGGTCATGGCCTCGCTGTCGGGCGAGCGCCGCACGGTGGAGATCCTGCGCGCCGACGGCCGGCTGATCCGCGACGTGCGCCCGCTGTCGCGCATCAATGTGCAGATCACCGTGGAGAAGGACGGCCGCCGCGAGAACGGCTTCACCGGCGCCGGCGGCCGGGCAGGCTTCGAGAGCTGGATCAGCGCCGAGAAGTGGCAGGACCAGGCCGAGGAGGCCCTGCGCCAGGCCCTGGTCAATCTGGACGCCATCCCCTGCCCGCCGGCGAGATGGATGTGGTCCTGGGCCCGGGCTGGAACGGCGTGCTGCTGCACGAGGCCGTCGGCCATGGCCTGGAAGGCGACTTCAACCGCAAGGGCACCTCGGCCTTTTCGGGGCGCATCGGCGAGCGGGTGGCGGCCAAGGGCGTGACCATCTTCGACGACGGCTCTCTGCCGGGCCGCCGCGGCTCCCTGACCGTCGACGACGAGGGCACGCCCACCGAGCGCACGGTGCTGATCGAGGACGGGATCCTGGTCGGCTACATGCACGACCGGATGAGCGCGCGGCTGATGGGCATGAAGGCCGGCGGCAACGGCCGGCGCCAATCCTATGCCCACATGCCCATGCCGCGCATGACCAACACCGCCATGGACAATGGGAACACGCCCCGCGCCGAGATGATCGAGGCGACCAAGCGCGGCCTCTATTGCGCCAATTTCGGCGGCGGCCAGGTGGACATCACCAACGGCAAGTTCGTGTTCCAGTGCACCGAGGCCTACCTCATCGAGGACGGCAAGATCACGCGGCCGGTCAAGGGCGCGACCCTGATCGGCGACGGGCCCTCGGCGCTCACGCGGGTGACCATGATCGGCGACGATTTCGACTTCGATCCCGGCGTCGGCGTCTGCGGCAAGTCGGGCCAAAGCGTGCCGGTGGGCGTCGGACAGCCGTCGCTGAAGATCACCGGCCTGACCGTGGGCGGCACCAATCTGTAGGTCCGCAACGCAATCGGCGATCTAAACGGCGCAAACATGTCCGCGATTTAATGCACATTTCACCGATGTAATTTGCGGTAACGCGGTGTGACAGGTCACTTCCCCCGGGTGTTAGGGGGACCTGTGAGATGACGCCAGTACTGAGCCTGTTCGCCGCCTTGGCGGCCGCGAGCCCGCAGGCGGCGCCGCTTCCCACCGCGCCCGCGCCGACGGCGGCGGCGACCCAGGGGATCACCAGCTATCCGGCCAGCTTCTTCGCGGCCTCGGGCGCCAATACGGCCGCCGACATGGTCTCGCGCCTGCCCGGCTTCCAGCTGGACAGCGGCGACAGCGTCCGGGGCTTCGAGGGCGCGGCCGGCAATGTGCTGATCGACGGCGCGCGGCCGACCTCCAAGACCGACAATCTCGACGAGATCCTGCGCCGCATTCCGGCCAACCGGGTCGACCACATCGAGGTGATCCGCGGCGGCGCGCCGGGGATCGACATGCAGGGCAAGTCGATCCTGGCCAATGTGGTGCGCTCGAAGTCCGGCGGCCTGCAGGTGGTGACCGCCATCGCCAATGACTCGGTGCCGCACGACGGCCGCGACGGCTGGGGCGCCCGGCTGGAGGTGTCCGACCGGATCGGTCCCGGCGCCTTCGAGAGCGCGGCGCGCTATGGCCAGTATTTCGACGATGCCGCGGGCTACGGCCCCCATACGCAGATCGGGCCTGCGGGAAACCGCCTGCAGACCTCGAATGTGGACACCCACGGCAGCGGACATCAGTGGGTGGTGACCAGCGCCTATGAGCTGCCGGTGCTGGGCGGCGCCCTGCGGCTGAACGGGCGGATCTTCGAGGACTATTACGACTACAACGAGCTCAACTGGTTCACCCAGCCATCGCGCTATCTGCAGTCGGACCACGACAGCCAGGACGACCGGCAGTCCGAGGCTGGCGCGCGCTATTCCCGAGCGCTCGGCGAGCGCACCACCCTGGAGCTGATCGGCCTGCGCCAGACCGAGGACCTGAACTTCGTCTCGGAGTTCCGCCCGGTGGGCGAGATCGATCGCTTCCAGCTGGTCAAGCAGACCGAGGAGAGCATCGGCCGCGGGGTCCTGAAGTACCGCGCCAGCGACAAGCTGTCCCTGGAGCTCGGCGGCGAGAGCGCCCTGAACGTCCTGGACAGCCACACCCGCTACGCCGCCAACAATGTCCCCGTCGCCCTGCCCGCCGCCAATGTGCACGTCGAGGAGACCCGCGGCGAAGGCTTCGCCAAGGCGGTCTGGCGGCCTCTGCCGGAATGGACCATCGAGGGCGGGCTGCGCTACGAGACCTCCGAGGTCACCTCGACCGGCGACGTCACCCTCGACAAGCGCCTGCACTTCGCCAAGCCGCGCCTGTTCGTCACCTGGGCGCCGCGCGAGGGCACCCAGGTGCGCCTGCGCTACGAGCGCACGGTCAGCCAGCTCAATTTCGACGACTTCGTCGCCTCGTCCTCGCTCAACACCGGCGTGGTCACCACCGGCAATCCGGATCTCAATCCGCAGCAGGCCTGGGTCAGCGAGATCGCGATCGAACAGAGGTTCTGGCGGGACGGCTCGGTGGGGCTGACCTACACCCACTCCGAGCTCACCGACGTGATCGATCGGGCGCCGGTGTTCACCAAGACCAGCGTCTATGACGCCCCGGCCAATATCGGCGACGGGACCAAGGACGAGATCAAGCTCGGTCTGACCCTGCCGCTCTCAAAGTTCGGCGTGCCCGGCGGCCGGCTGCAGGGGGAAAGCACCTGGCGACAGTCGGCGGTGACCGACCCCACAACCCACCAGAGCCGGGAGATCTCGGGTCTGAAGCCCCTCTCCCTCGAGGTGCATTTCAGCCAGGACCTTCCGGCCTGGAAGACCACCTGGGGGGTCGACCTCTATGGTCCGCAGCGGAAGAGCTATTACCGCTTCAACGAGATCTCGACGGACAAGTACGAGACCTATGTGACCCTGTTCGCCGAGTGGAAACCCCAGCCGGACACCGCCCTGAGGGTGGAGCTGAACAACATCACGTCCCGTGACTACATCCATATCCTGACCGACTATGCGGGTCCCCGCGGCGCCAATCCGGTCTCGACCATCGACGCCCGCCACCTGAATTTCGGGCCTCTGATCCACATTCGCCTGCGCAAGACCTTCGGCTGAGCCTCGCAGACCGCGCATGAAAAAGGCCGGAGGCGTCGCGCCTCCGGCCTTCGTCATGTCTGGCTGGATCAGGCTTCGATTTCGGCGTGCGCTTCGGTCTTCACCTGGTGCGACCAGCCGCGGATCAGGAAGCTGAGCAGGATGAACACCCCGCCGCAGATCACCCCGCCCCAGCCCAGCTGGTTGAAGCCGTGCAGCGAGGTCTCCAGGGCGAGCTTGGGATCCAGCACCTGACCGCCGATGGTCTCGTTGCCCATCTTGGCGGCGATCGCCCCGCCCACGAACTGGGCGACGGAGGAGGCCAGGAACCAGACCGCCATCATGAAGGAGACCACTGTGGGCATGGACAGCTTGGTGATCTCCGACATGCCGACCGGCGACAGGAAGAGCTCGCCGGTGGTGTGCAGCAGATAGAGCAGGCCCAGCATCATCAGCGGCATGCGGAAGGCCGAATCGGCCAGGCCGGCGCCCCAGACCACCACCAGGAAGCCGAGGCCCACCTGGATGAGGCCCAGGCCGAAGGTCAGGGTCGGGTTGGCGGCGAAGTTGTGCTTGCCCAGCCAGGCCCACATGGCGGCGAACACCGGCGCGAAGATCAGGATGAAGCCCGCGTTGAACGACTGGGTCTGGGCCGGGCCGATGCCGGTGTCGATCCAGCCGAAGGCCGAGCCGGGATGGATGCCCGCGGCCGCCAGCTGCTCGGCGCTGCCCATGGGGATGCCGAGGAAGCTGGTCGCATGGCGGGTGATGGTCATGTCGACATTGGTGGCGGCGAACAGGTTGAGCGAGGTGCCGGCCTGTTCGAACAGGGTGAAGAACACCACGGCGCCCAGCACCAGGATCACGGCCAGCATCATCCGCTGGCGCTCGACCCAGGTCTTGCAGAGGAAGACCAGGATCCAGAGGATAAACAGGGCCGAGGCTGCGCTGGACAGCTTCAGCGCCGTGCCGACGATGTCCTTGTGCGGCACCAGCAGCCAGACCCCGCCGACGCCGAGCAGGCCGCAGAGATAGATCAGCCGCTCGCGGTTGATCGGGCCGAACAGCGGCTTGGTCAGGAGTTCCGGATCGGGCGACTCGCCCTTGCCCTGCAGCAGGGGCTTGCCGATGACGAAGACGACGAGGCCCAGGGCCATGCCGACCCCGGCCAGGCCGAAGCCCGCCCACCAGCCGAACGACTGGCCCAGCACCGCGCAGAGCACCGAGGCCCAGAAGGCCCCAAGGTTCACACCGTAATAATAGAGGGTGAAGCCGGAATCCCGTCGGGGGTCGCCCTGGGGATAGAGCTGGCCGACCACGCTGGAGATGTTGGGCTTGAGGAAGCCGACGCCCATGATGATCAGGGAGACCGCAAGATAGAAGGCGTTCACGCCGAGCGGATCCTGATGGGTCTCCATCTTGTAGGAGCCCTTGGGCAGGACGGCGGGCAAGGGCGCGCTGGCCGGCAGGTCCTTGATCGCCAGGCCGCCGTCGGCGGCGGGACCGAAGCCGTATTTCTGGCCGCCGATCACCAGCTTGGTGGCGCGGGTCTCCATGCGGCCCTGGATGTCCACCGCATAGGTCTGGCCGGCATAGACCAGGTTCTGGGTGGCGGGCTTGCCCTCATAGGCCATGGTCAGGTGGCCGGCGGTGAGCAGCAGGGCGCCGAACACCACGGCCTTGCGCGCGCCGAGATAGCGGTCAGCGAGGATGCCGCCGACCAGGGGCAGCAGATAGACCAGCGAGGTGTAGGAGCCGTACTGCGAACTGGCCGCGCCCTGCTCGAACAACAGGTGCTGGGTCAGATAGAAGATCAGGATGCCCCGCATGCCGTAATAGGAGAACCGCTCCCACATCTCGGCGAAGAACAGGACGATGAGCCCGCGCGGTGATGGCGCATGAGCTGCGTGAGGACGGGAATCCCGGTCACCAGGGTGACGAGAATCCCGATCAGGACGACGACGTTCATGTGGGGTGGTTTCCGATCCTTGGATCTGCGGCGGGGCAGCGGGGTGGGTTTCACCCCGGCGGGGCCTGTTTGGCGCGAGAAGATCACGGCGTCCGCGCCAAGACAAGCAAGCCCGTTGCCGACCGCTGGCGCCCGGGGAGCTTCACCCCCATCTCAGGCGTTCAGGCCTCGCGAAGGAGACTTTCCATGAAGATCCCCGGCCCCGACCATCCGATCACCATCACGCCCGCCAAGACCCGCTGGCGCGCCCTGTTCGAGAACCATGTGATCGCCGACAGCGGCCAGGCCCTGGTGCTGAAGGAGGCGGCCTACAAGCCCGTGGTCTATTTCCCGCGGGAAGACGTCTCCATGGAGTTCATGAGCAAGACCGACCGCGTGACCCACTGCCCCTACAAGGGCGACGCCAGCTATTACACGGTGCTGATGGACGGCCGGTTCGGCGAAAATTCGGTCTGGTCCTATGAGGAGCCGTTCCCCGCCATGGAGCAGATCCGCGGCCATCTCGCCTTCTATCCCGACAAGGTCGAGGTCTATGAGGTCGAGGACGCCGCGGTCGCGTCCCAGGCCCAGCGCACCGACATCGACGAGGCCATCCTGCACACCGACGCCGGCGACGGCACAAGCCAGCGCCCCCACTGGCCGCCCAATGTCAGCGAACCCCCGCCGCCTGTGGGGGAATAACCCCTCCGCTCATCCCCGCGAAGGCGGGGACCCAAGCGGGATCGGGGAATTCACGGACCTGCCAAAGCCTGGCGGCTGCCTCAGCTTGGATCCCCGCCTGCGCGGGGACGAGCGGAGGAGGTGCGTGGCCCGGGCCACTCCGGCCGGGGATCGGGGCATTCGACCGTCATGCCGATTCCCTCCGTCGCGCGGACCGGAAAGGCCGCCACGTCGAAGTCGTCCAGGCAGAACACATTGACCCCGTAATGGTCGGGGGCCGCGCGCTTCCTGTGGAAGGTGTAGATCCCGCAGCCCAGGCAGAACCGGTGCTGGGCGCGGCCGGTGTTCCACTGATAGAGGCCCAGCCGGTCCTCGCCCGCCGTGATGACGAGCTCGCTCTCATGGACCTTGGCCATGACCGCGTTCTTCTTCACGCACAGCGAGCAGTCACAGGTGGTCAGTTCGGTGATCTCGGCGGTCACCGTGAACCGGACCTGGCCACAGTGACACGAGCCGGACCAGGTTCCCATCAGTAGGCGTGGGTCTCGAAGACCTTGGAGACGTCGCCGTTCCAGGGGCCGTTATAGAGCTCCAGCAGGCGGTCGGCCGGGGTCATGCCGCTGTCGCAGATCTCTTCCAGCTCGGCCAGATAGCCGGTCTCGTCGATCAGCCCGCCATTCAGGCGGTTGCGGTTCTTCAGGCCCGACTTGGCGATGGCCACCATGTCGGTGGCGATGTCCTTGACCGTGCGGCCGCCGATGGTCGCCTTCAGGCCCAGGCGCGAAACGTCGGCGCGCAGGCGCTCGTGATCCTCGAGAGGCCAGTCCTTGCAGAGGTCCCAGGCCGCGGCCAGCGCCTGGCTGTCATAGAAGATGCCGGTCCACAGGGCCGGCAGGGCGCAGAGCCGACCCCAGGGGCCAGAGTCCGAACCGCGCATCTCCAGGTACTGCTTCAGCCGCACTTCCGGGAAGGCGGTGGTGGAGTGGTCGGCGAAATCCTTGATGGTCGCCCGGTCGCCCGGCATTTCCGGCAGCTCGCCGGCCATGAACTTGCGGAACGACTTGCCCGACAGGTCCACATACTGGTCGTTGCGCTTGGCGAAATACATCGGCACGTCGAGCAGGTAGTTCGCGTAGGTCTCGTAGCCGAAGCCGTCCTTGAACACGAAGTCGAGCATGCCGGTGCGGTCGGCGTCGGTGTCGGTCCAGATATTGGCGCGCTTGGTCAGGAAGCCCGAAGGCTTGCCCTCGACGAAGGGCGAATTGGCGAACAGGGCCGTGCCGATCGGCTGCAGGGCCAGGCTGGTGCGGAACTTGGCGACCATGTCGGCTTCGGAGCCGAAGTCCAGATTGGCCTGCACGGTGCAGGTGCGGAACATCATGTCCAGGCCGAGCTTGCCGACCTTGGGCATATATTCGCGCATGATCTTGTAGCGGCCCTTGGGCATGACCGGGATCTGGTCGCGGCGCCAATTGGGCGTGAAGCCCAGGCCCAGGAAGCCCAGGCCCAGCTCGTCGGCCACGGCCTTGACCTCGTTGAGGTGGTCGCCGGTCTCGGCGCAGATGTCGTGCATGGTCTCCAGCGGCGCGCCGGAGAGTTCGAAC
Source organism: Phenylobacterium aquaticum (assembly GCF_022695515.1). GTDB lineage: Bacteria > Pseudomonadota > Alphaproteobacteria > Caulobacterales > Caulobacteraceae > Phenylobacterium > Phenylobacterium aquaticum. The sequence continues at coordinate 67,799 of NZ_JALDPT010000028.1, read as the reverse complement.
TGGCCGCCAGGCTCCAGGCTCACATTGGCCTTGCCGCGCTCCAGACCGATGATGGTCTCGCCTTCGTAGACGCCCTGCCAGCCATAGCGCTTGAGGCCTTCCAGCAGGGCCTTGATGCCGGCCGGGCCCTCATAGGGAACGGGCTCATGCGTGCCCAGCCGGAACACGAACTTCTCGTGCTCGGCGCCCACACGCCATTCGCTCTCGGGCTTCGCACCCTTGTCGAACCAGGCGATCAGATCCTCAAACGTGAGGGGTCGGTCGTCGACTGCGACGTCGGCCATGTTTCTCTCCCCAACCCATCACACACAAAGTCCCTGACCTTAGGTCGGGGCGGCGATCTTTACGCCGTTCACACAAGTGGGCGCAATTCAGGAAAGCTCAAGGGCGGCTCAGCGCGGCTCTCGCCAGTCGCCCAGCGCCGCCTGCCACAGGGTGAGCGCGCTGATCGCGGCGGTGTCGGCCCGCAGGATCCGCGGTCCCAGGCTGGCGGGCCGGGTGAAAGCCAGGCCGCGCAAGCGTTCGCGCTCGCCCGGCGAGAAGCCGCCCTCGGGTCCGATCAGCACCGCCCAGGGCCCCGGCGGGCCTCGGCCAGGACGTCCAGCACCGGCCGGGCGTCGCCGGCCTCGTCGCAGAACATCAGGGCGCGGTCGTCCCAGTCGCGCAGCATGCGGTCCAGCTTGAGCGGCGCGACCACCTCCGGCGTGTCCAGCCGGCCGGTCTGTTCGGCCGCCTCGGTGGCGATGGTCTGCAGGCGGGCGACATTGGTGTGGTCGGCCTGGGTGCGCTCGGTCACCACCAGCCGCACGCGCCGGGCCCCCAGCTCGGCGGCCTTTTCGATGATGGTCTCCAGCCGGGCGCGCTTGACGAGGGCCACGACCAGATCGAGGTCCGGCCCGACGACCTGGGGCCGCAGCTGGGTCTTGAGCGCCAGGCTGACGCTGCGCTTGGCGACGGCGGCCAGGGTCGCGGCCCACTCCCCGTCGCGGCCGTTGAACACGGCGACCTCGTCGCCGACCTCCAGCCGCATCACGGCGGCGAGGTAACGGCTCTGCCCCTCGTCGAGGACGATGCCGGCGCCGGACTTCAGGTCGTGGGGGACGAACAGTCGGATCATGGGCCGGTTCTAGAGCGGTCGGGCGGCCAAGCAAATGCCTGCGCGCCGGGTCGCTTGCCATTCTGGACCGATTGGTCCAGAATTCATCCATGGCCCGTCCCGTGGAATTCGAGCGCGATCAAGCCCTGACCCAGGCGGTCGGGCTGTTCTGGCGTCAGGGCTATCAGGCCGCCTCCCTGCCCGACCTGACGACCGGCATGGGGATCAGCCGCAGCAGCCTCTATGCGGCCTTCGGCGACAAGCGGGCCCTGTTCATCGAATGCCTGGACCTCTATGCGCGCCGGACCCTGGGCCTGCTGGCCGCGGCGCGGGCCGAGCATCCGCCGCTGGAGGCGCTTCGCCAGTTCTTCGAACGCAGTTTCGGTCAGCCGGGCTGCCTGCTGGTCAATACGACCCTGGAGATGGCCGACGTCGATGACGGGCTGAGCGCCCACGCCGTCGCCCGCCTGGCCGAGGTCGAGGCCGGGTTCGAGGCCTGCCTGCGCGAGGCCGGCTGCGACGCGGTCCAGGCCGCCGAGCTGGCGGCGGTCCTCATGCTGGTCAATCAGGGGCTCAGGGTCTCCAGCCGCCGGAACCTGTCGGCAGACGACCTCAAGGCCCAGCTCGACACCACCTTCCGGATCCTGGCCGCGGCGATCCCCGCCCCCGGCCCCGCGACTCCGTCATCGGGAATGCCGTCATGAAACACGCCGTCCAGGTCGAGGTTCTGCGCGAGCTGCTGTCCCAGCTCGACGCCGGGGTGAACGCCGACGCGGGCGGGGTGATGAGCTGTCCGGCCAGCGCCTATACCTGCCCGGACCTGGCGGCGCGGGAATGGGAGACCTTCTTCCGCGGCCACCCGCAGGTGGTGGGCATGAGCGGCGACCTGCCCGAGCCCGGCAGCTTCATCACCACCGACGACCTGGGCGTGCCGATCCTGGTGACCCGCGACAAGGACGGGGCCGTCCGCGCCTTCCTCAATTCCTGCCGCCATCGCGGCCCGATGGTGGAGATGGCGCGCCGGGGCCAGAAGTCGCGCTTCTCCTGCCCCTTCCACGCCTGGACCTATGACAGCTCAGGCGCCCTGATCGGCGTGCCGCAGGAGGCGCAGTTCGGCGTCCTCGACAAATCCTGCCTGGGCCTGATCGAGCTGCCGGCGGTCGAGCAATACGGCGTCCTGGTGGTCCATCCCGATCCCAAGGGGGTGATCGACACCGACCGGCTGTTCCAGGGGATCTCCGACGACCTGGAGCATTGGGACTGGGGCCGCTACGTCCTGGCCCACGAACAGACCCTGGACATGAAGCTGAACTGGAAGCTCGCCACCGACACCTTCGGCGAGACCTATCACTTCAAGCGCCTGCACAAGGACACCCTGGCCAACAACTTCCACGGCGACGTGCTGTCCTACCGGTCCTATGAGCGGAACCACCGGATGATCCTGTGCCTGAAGGGCATTGACGAGCTGCGTGGCCAGCCCGAGAGCGCCTGGCGCATCGAGCAGGGCGGCTTCCCGGTCTATTTCCTGTTCCCCAACACCGTCATCAATGTCGGCGACCGGCGCATCGCCGTGGTGCGGGTCTATCCGGACCCCAAGGACCCGGGCCGGTCGATCTCGCACATCAGCTATTATTTCGACCGCGAGGTCCTGGCCGAGAACCCCGGCTTCGCCCTGCTGTTCGCGGAAGGATTCACCCGGGTCGTGGCCGACGAGGACTATGCGACGGCGGAAACCACCCAGCGGGCCCTGGCCTGCGGCCTGCAGGACCAGCTGCTGTTCGGGCGCAACGAGCCGCCCCTGCACCACTATCACAACACCTTCCGCCGCGAGCTCGGCCTGGAGCCCCTGCCCGTCCGGCCTTGATCGGGGCCCTGGCGCGGCGCCCCGTCGCGGGACTAGGCTCGGTCCATGTCAAAGACCAAGCACGACGGCGACCTCAACGACCTCGAACAGGCCCAGCTCGCCCTGGTCCACGCCCAGCAGCGGGCCATGGAGAGCGGCCAGAAGGTGCTGATCATCTTCGAAGGCCGTGACGCGGCCGGCAAGGATGGCACCATCCGCCGGCTGGTCGAGCATCTGTCGGTGCGGGCCACGCGGGTCATCGCCCTGCCCAAGCCGTCCGACCGCGAGCGCGGCCAGTGGTATTTCCAGCGCTATGTCCGCCACCTGCCGGCGGGCGGCGAGATCGTGATCTTCAACCGCTCCTGGTACAATCGCGGCGGGGTCGAGCCGGTCATGGGCTTCTGCACGCCGGAGGAGCACGAGGCCTTCCTGCGCGACGTCACCACCTTCGAGGGCATGCTGGTCGAAAGCGGCGTCTGCCTGATCAAGCTGTGGCTGGACGTCTCCAAGAAGGAGCAGGCCAAGCGGCTGAAGGAGCGCCACACCGACCCGCTCAAGGTGCTGAAATCCAGCCCCCTCGACGACGCCGCCCAGGACCGCTGGGACGCCTACACCCAGGCCCGCGACGAGATGCTGAAACGCACCCACGCCGCCCGCAGCCCCTGGGTCTGCGTCCGCAATGACGACAAGGAGGCGGGCCGGCTCAACGTGCTGCGGCACCTGGTCAACGCCATCGCCCCCAGGCCCATCGCCAAGACGGTCAAGGACCCCGATCCCGACATCGTCTTTCCCTTCGAGCTCGAGGCCCTGTCCGACGGGCGGCTGGAACGCTGAGGCCGATGCAGCTCGTTTTCCTGCATGGCCCGGCGGCGGTCGGCAAACTGACGGTCGCCACGGCCCTGGCGCAGCGCACGGGCCTGGCCCTGTTTCACAACCACCTGATCGTCAATGCGGTGCACGCCGTGTTCCCGTTCGGCAGCCCGCCCTTCGTGGCCCTAAGGGAATCCATGTGGCTGCAGATGTTCGAGGCCGCAGCCCAAGCGGACCGCTCGCTGATCTTCACCTTCGCGCCGGAGAACACGGTCACGCCCGGCTTTCCGGACGACGCCGTCGCCGTCGTCGAGAGACATGGCGGCCGGGTCCGGTTCGTGGGGCTCACCGCACCGGTCGAGGTGCAGGAGGCGCGGGTCGAGTCAGAATCGCGCAAGGGCTCGGGCAAGCTGGACTCCCTGGCGATGCTCAGGCGGCTGAGGGCGGAGGGCTCCCAGGCCTATCGCGACCTGCCGGCCGAGCTGACGGTCGACACCAGCCGGCTTGAGCCGGAGGCCGCCGCCGAGGTGATTCTCCAGGCGCTTGGACTTCCCCGTCCATGAAACCCACCCTCTCCGCCGTCGCCGCGCGACGCATTGCGCTCGCCGCCCAGGGCTTCGCCGAGCCCCGGCCCGCAGAGGCCGGCCGCCGCCAGCTGCTGAAGACCATCGACCGGCTGGGCCTGCTGCAGATCGATTCGGTGAACGTGGTCTCGCGCACCCACTATCTGCCGCTGTTTTCGCGGCTGGGCGCATATCCGCGCGCCCTGCTGGAAGAGATCGCCTGGGGCCGGAAGGCCGACCTGTTCGAATACTGGATGCACGAGGCCTCGCTGGCGCCGCACGCGCTGCAGCCCCTGATGCGCTGGCGCATGGACGATGCGGCCGAAGGGGTCGGGGTCTGGAACGGCGTCGCGCGGTTCCTGCACAGCCATGCCGACTTCATCGACCGGGCGCTCGCCGAGATCGCCCGGCGCGGCCCGCTGTCGGCCTCGGAGCTGGAGATCGGCGCCAAGGGGGTCGGCGGCTGGTGGGGCTGGAGCGAGGGCAAGCGGGCGCTGGAATGCCTGTTCTGGACCGGCCAGCTGACCACCGCGACACGGCGGGGGACCTTCGAGCGGGTCTATGGCCTGCCGGAGAAGATCCATCCCAAGGCGGTGCGCGAGGCGCCGACCCCCGACCGGGCCGAGGCGCAGCGGCAGCTGATCCGCATCGCCGCCCGCGCCCAGGGCGTGGCGACGGAGCCCGACCTGCGCGACTATTTCCGCATGCCGCCCGCCGACTCCAAGGCCCGCGTCGCCGAGCTGGTCGAGGCCGGCGAGCTGGTTCCGGTGACGGTGGAGGGCTGGGACCGGCCGGCCTATCTCGACCCGGCCGCCCGCCGGCCGCGGAAGATCGAGGCCCGCGCCCTGCTCTCGCCTTTCGACAACCTGATCTGGTTCCGCGAGCGGACCGAGCGGCTGTTCGGGGTGAGGGTTAGGCTGGAGATCTACACCCCGGCCCACAAGCGCACCCACGGCTATTATGTCCTGCCCTTCCTGGAGCGCGAGGCGATCACCGCCCGGGTCGATCTCAAGGCCGAGCGCAAGGCCGGGGTGCTGGCGGTGCTGGCCGCCCATGCCGAGCCGGGGGCCGGGCCGGACACCGCCGCGGCGCTGGCCGCGGAGCTGCGGCTGATGGCGGGCTGGCTGGGGCTTGGCGATGTGCGGGTCGCGCCGAAGGGTGATCTGGCCCCGGCGCTCGCCGACGCCCTGGGGGCTTAACCCTTCGGGGTCATCACCAGCCAGGGGGTGGGGCCGGCGCGGAACTCCCAGACGGCCAGCAGCTGGTCGAGGTGGCTGGCGCCGCGCAGGAATTCCGGCAGGACCTGCGGCTTGGGCCCGGGATCAACCTGGACGATGTCGTGGGTCGCGGCGAAGCGGGCGATCACGCGCTCGCGGACGCCCGGGCGGATCACATCATGGGTCTCGACGATCAGGCTCATGCCGGCGAGCGCCGGGGCGAGATCGGGGCGCAGCAGGTCGTCCTCCGCCCCCTCCACATCCATGATCACCAGGCAGCGGCGGTCGGCGAACGCCTGCGGGGTCTGCGGCGTGAAGCCGTCCGAGGTCTCGACCCGCTCGGCCACGCCGTTCTGCTCGGCCAGGGCGCGACAGGCCTTGAGCGCCGCGGGGTCCAGGTCGAAGGCGTAGACCGCGGCCTGGGGCAACAACCGCGCCAGGCCTACGGCGTAATAGCCCTCGGCGCAGCCGACATCGATCACGCAGTCGACGCCGCGCGCCGTCAGGGCCTCGAGATGCGGATGCAGCTCGCTCTCATAGGTGCCGAGCAGGCGCGGGGCGAGCGCGCCCTCGGTGGCCTCGGTGGAATAGGTCATGCCCGCGAAGGGCCCGGCCAGGACCTTGGAGCCCAGGCGGCGGACGATGGCTTCGGCGATCATGCGCGAGCGCCAGATCGCCAGCACCTTCAGGCCAAGGTTGGCGTCTTCCCGAGTCGCCATATGGCCCGGCCCGTCCAGCCGGCGGCGGAACCATGCGGAGAGGGTCTCCAGATAGCTCGACACGCGCGCACCCTTCCGTCGCGCATCGCGCGATCGATCAGATGACTTAAGGCTTTACCATATCAAACGGTTCCCTGCGCCACGGCATGCAGCCGCGCATAGGCCCCGCCGCGCGCCACGAGATCGGCGTGACGGCCCTCCTCCACCACCCGGCCATGTTCGAACACCAGGATGCGGTCGGCATGGCGGATGGTCGACAGCCTGTGCGCGATGACGATGGTGGTGCGGCCGACCATCAGCTCCTCCATGGCCGCCTGGACGTCGCGCTCCGTCTCGACGTCGAGGGACGAGGTGGCTTCGTCCAGCACCAGGATCGGGGCGTCGGCGAGGAAGGCGCGGGCGATGGCGGCGCGCTGGCGCTCCCCGCCCGACAGCTTCACCCCGCGCTCCCCGACCAGGGTGTCATAGCCCTTGGGCAGGCGTGAGATGAACTCGTGCGCCCGGGCGCGACGGGCGGCCAGCTCGATCTCGTCCCGCGTCGCCTCGGGCCGGGCATAGGCGATGTTCTCGGCGATGGTGCGGTGGAACAGGGCCGGGTCCTGGGGCACCACCGCGATGGCGCGCCGCAGGGAGCGCTGGGTCACGGCGGCCACGTCCTGGCCGTCGATCAGGATGCGCCCGGCGTCGAGGTCGTAGAGCCGCTGGATCAGCTTCACGAAGGTCGACTTGCCGGCCCCCGTGGCGCCCACCAGGGCGACCTTCTCCCCCGGCGCGATGGTGAGCGAGAAGTCGCGATAGAGCGGCGCCTCGGCCGACTTGTAGCCGAAGGTGACGTGGTCGAAGGCGATCTCGCCGAGTTGGCCCGCCAGGGCCGGCGCGCCCGGACGGTCGGCGACCTGGGGCGACATCTCGGCGTAGCGGGCCGCGTCCTCGACGTCGTCGAGCCCCTTCTGGGTCATGCGGATCTGGTCGCCGATATTGCGCAGATATCCGCTCATCAGCATGAAGGAGGTGATGGCGAAGGCGACGTCGCCGGCGCTCGCCTCCCCCTTGGCCCACAGCCGGATGACCAGGCCGGTCAGGCCCGCCTGCAGGCCGACCAGGATCAGGTTCTGGACGAACCAGACATCGGTGAAGGCCGTCCAGGTCTTCTGGGCCGCCTGGCTCCAGGCCAGGGTCACGCCGCCGATCCGGGCGGACTCGCGATCCTCGGCCCCGAAGCTGCGAACCGTCGGGTTGGAGGAGATGGAATCGGCCAGAGCCCCGCCGATCCGGGAATCGAAGGCCACCGACTTCAGGTTCAGGGGCCGGGCGTAGCGCGAGGTCAGGATCAGGTTGGAGGCGACATAGAGCGCCACCGTCCCGGCCGAGAACAGCCCCACGATCGGCCAGCGGACGAACATCATCACCGACAGGCCGATCAGCACCAGGAAGGCCGGCCCCAGCCACATGATCACCGCGTCCGAGACCACGTCATAGCCCCACATGGCCCGCGACAGCCGCCGCACGGTCGAGCCGGCGAAGGTGTCGGCGTGCCAGTCGGCCGAGAAGGCCTGGACCCGCTCGAACCCCTCGTCGGTGATCTCGCGCATGTTGCGGGCGGCCAGCGGGATCCAGAAGCGGACCGCCAGATTGCGGATCAGGGAAAAGCCCAGATAGACGCCGACGAAGACCATCCAGGCGACCCACACCCCGTCGATCGCCCGGGGGCCCTTGGCGACGGCGTCGACCAGCCGTCCCGCCGCCCAGGGGGTGGCGAGGTCGAAACCCAGCGCCAGCAGGCTGAAGGCGATGGTGCCCGCCAGCAGCCCCTTCCGCCGCAGCCAGAAGCTGGCGATGAACCCCATCACCTTGGCGTTGGGCAGCACCCGGTCGCGGTTGTCGTCGATGTCCTCGTAATGGTCGGTCACGCGAAGGCCTCCGTCACGGCGTGCAGCCGGGCGTATGCCCCGCCGCGCTCCACCAGGTCCATATGCTGGCCCTCCTCCACGATCCGGCCCTGGTCGAACACCAGGATCCGGTCGGCGTGGCGGATGGTCGACAGCCTATGCGCGATGACCACCGTGGTGCGGGCGGTCATCAGCTCCTCCATCGCCGCCTGGACCTGGCGCTCGGTCTCGACGTCGAGGGATGAGGTCGCCTCGTCCAGGACCAGGATCGGGGCGTCGGCCAGGAAGGCGCGGGCGATCGCCACTCTCTGCCGCTCGCCGCCGGACAGCTTGACCCCGCGCTCGCCGACCAGGGTGTCGTAGCCCTCGGGCAGGCGGGCGATGAAGTCATGCGCCCGGGCCCGGCGCGCCGCCGCCTCGATCTCGGCCAGGCTGGCGTCGGGCCGGGCATAGGCGATGTTCTCGGCGATGGTGCGGTGGAACAGGGCCGGGTCCTGGGGCACCACGGCGATGGCGCGCCGCAGGGACTCCTGGGTGACCTGGGCGACGTTCTGGCCGTCGATCAGGATGCGCCCCTCCTGCACGTCATAGAGCCGCTGGACCAGCTTGACGAAGGTCGACTTGCCCGCCCCCGTCGGCCCGACCAGCGCCACCCGCTCGCCCGGCGCGATGGCCAGGGAGAAGTTCTCGTAGAGCGGATAGGTCTGGCGCTCATAACCGAAGGTCACGCGGTCGAAGACCACCGCCCCGGCCATGGGCCGCAGCGGACGCGCCCCGGCCGCGTCGCCCAGCTGGGGCTCGGCGCGCATGTAGCCGGCGACATCGACCATGTCGTCGAGCCCCTTCTGCAACATGCGGGTGTTCTCCGAGAAGGTCCGCATATAGCCGGCCATGACGATGAAGGAGGTGACCGCGAAGGCCACGTCGCCCGGCGTCGCCTGGCCCTTGACCCAGGCGTCGACCAGGAAGGCGGTCAGCCCCGCCTGTAGCCCGACCAAAAGGAAGTTCTGGCCGAACCCGATGTCGTTGCCGCGCATCCAGGTCCGGGTCTGAGCCACCCGCCAACGGTCGATATGGGCCTCGAAGCGCAGGGCCTCGCGGTCCTCGGCCCCGAAGCTCTTGACCACCGGATTGGCCGAGATGGCGTCGGCCAAGGCCGCGCCGATCCCGGAGTCCAGCGCGTTGGAGACCAGGTTGGCGGGCCGGTAATAGTGCTTCAGCGCCAGCACGTTATAGGCGGCGAACACGGCGACCAGCAGGGCCACGAACAGCCCGGCCAGCGGCCAGCGCAGGCCGATGGAGATCGACAGCCCGCCCAGCACGATGAAGGTCGGCAAGAGGCCCCAGAGCAGGCCGTCGGAGGCGCTGTCATAGCCCCACATCGCCCGGCTGACCCGCCGCACCGTCGCGCCCGCGAAGTTCGAGGCGTGCCAGTCGGCGGAAAAGGCCTGCACACGGCGGAAGGCGCGGGTGACCATCCGGGCCATGATCTGGGTGTAATAGGCGTTGGACAGCCGGAACATGTTCAGCCGCAGCATGTAGAAGGCCAGATACAGCCCCGACAGCACCGCCCAGGCGGTCCAGGCTACGTCCGCCCGCCGCTGGACGACGGAGACGGCGTTGACCAGGCCGCGGGTCGCCCAGGGGATCGACAGGTCGCAGACCGTCGCTCCCAGCAGCATGACCAATATGGCCAGGAACCGCCCAGGCTCCTCCATCCAGTGGCGCCACATGAAGCCCAGGACCTGGCTGTTGCTCAGGTCGCGGGGACGATTGTCGTCCTCGTCGTCGGTGAAGTCAGTCATTGGCGGCCTCGCAGTTCGCCGGGTGGCGGGCCTGGCGCAGCGCCATGGCGACAGGGATGGGGCGGTCGCGCCTGAGCCGCCAGGGCGGGATCAGGCCGAACAGCCATTCGGCCAGGGCGACACCCAGCCAGGCGGCGCTGGCGGCGGGATCGTGCGGCCAGCTTCGCCACATGAGGTCGAGGCGGTCGGCCTCGGCGCGGTCGCGCCGGGACTCGTAGACGGGATGGAACATGACGGGCGTCCGAAAGGGGGAATCGGCCCCGACGGACGCAAGACTCAGGCGTCGGATCGAGGCGGGAAAGGCGGGAGTCGCGCGGGAACCGGGAGGACCGGTCGAGCTGCGGTGACGGGGAAAGACCCTAGATCGAGGGTCCGGTCAGCAACCGGACGGTCGGGTATTCCCAAAGGCCACAAGGACAGCTGAGGCGACACGGCGAAGGGCGCGCGAGTGCGATGCGATGGATGCCATCTTTGCGAGCCCTCCTTTCAAGACTGGTCGCTGAAGAGTTGTGACGCTAGGCGGCGCACTCGCAGGCGTCAACCGGGGCTGTTCCGCCCCTGATACGCGAATTTTCGACTGCGGCGCCAAAGCCACGATCTGCTAAATGGCGAGGCCATGACCGCTCCTTCGGACATCCTCCCCGACGCCGCGCCCACCAACTGGGTCGACCGCCACGCGCCCGCGGCCCTTCGGCCCTGGCTGAAGCTCGGCCGGTTCGACCGGCCGGCGGGGATCTGGCTCCTGATGCTGCCGGGCTGGCAGGGGATCGCGCTCGCCGCCGCCATCAAGGGCCATTGGCCGGACCCCCTGCTGCTCGCCGAAGTGCTGGTCGGCGCGACCCTGATGCGCTCGGCCGGCTGCGCCTATAACGACATCGTCGACCGCGAGGTCGACGCCAAGGTCGCGCGCACCGCCATGCGACCCATTCCGTCCGGCCAGATCAGCGTCAAGCAGGCCTGGGCCTTCGTCGCCGGCTGCTGCGCCCTGTCTCTGGCGATCCTGCTGACCATGCCGCTTATCGCCATCGGCCTGGGCGTCGGGTCGCTGGCCCTGGTCGGCGCCTACCCCTTCATGAAGCGGATCACCTGGTGGCCCCAGGCCTGGCTGGGCCTGACCTTCAACTGGGGCGCCCTCCTGGGCTACGCCGCCGCGACCGGGACCCTCGGCTGGCCGCCGGTCCTGCTCTATGCCTCGGGCGTGTTCTGGACGCTGGGCTATGACACCATCTACGCGGTCCAAGACCTGGAGGACGACGCCCTGGCCGGGGTGAAGTCCTCGGCCCTGCGGCTGGGCGCCGCCGCGCCCCAGGCGGTGCTGGGCTTCTATGTGGCGGCCTTCGTCCTGGCGCTCGCCGCCGCCTGGGTGGGAGGGCTTGGCCCCCTGTTCCTGCCGCTCGCCGCCCTGTTCGGAGTGCACCTGTCGCGCCAGGCCGCGGCGCTCGACGTCACCGACGGGGCCGGGGCGCTGAAGCTGTTCCAGTCCAACAGCCTGGCCGGCCTGATCCTGGCCCTCGCGCTCACCGCCGGCCTGTGGAAGGGCCCGGTGGACGCCCTGACGCGGCTCTGACGCAGGGTCATGCTGTAAGGGCGCCCAAACATGTGGCATGCTGCGCGCCATGGCAGCCGCAGCCCGTGTCGATCCCAAGACCATTTTCACGCCCGAGGAATGGGCGCCGCTGTCGCAGCGCTCGTCCTGGAAGGGCTTGGCCCTGCTCGCCCACGCCTGGGCGGTGATCCTGGCGGCCGGGGCCATGGTGGTCGTATGGCCCCTGACCCTGCCGATCGCCGTGGTGATCATCGGCGGACGCCAACTGGGGCTTTCGATCCTGATGCACGACGCCGCCCACGGCGCCCTGCACAAGTCGCTCAAGGTCAATGACTGGGCCGGCGAATGGCTGACCGGCGGCGGGCTCGCCCGCTACCGCACCTATCACCTGGGCCATCACCGCTTCGCCCAGCAGGCCGAGGACCCGGACCTGGTCCTGTCCGCCCCCTTCCCGATCACGCCCTTGTCCCTGCGCCGCAAGATCGTCCGCGACCTGACCGGCCAGACCGCCTTCAAGCAACGGTTCGGCGACTTCATCGCCCGGCTCCGGGCCCGCAAGCCCGGCCAGCCCTTGCTCCCCATCATCACCGAGGAGATCCGCCGCAAGCGCCGCTGGCTGCTGGGCGGGGTCGTCATCACCGCCATAGGCGCGCCCTTCGGCGCCTGGTGGGCCTGGCCCGTGCTCTGGGTCCTGCCCCAGTTCACCTGGTTCCCGATGATCACGCGCCTGCGCAACATCGCCGAGCACGCCTGCGTCGGTAAGGACGAGCCCGATCCCCTGCGCCACGCGCGGACCACCAAGGCCGGCCTGCTGGCCCGCATGACGCTCGCCCCCTATTTCGTGAACTATCACTGCGAGCACCACATGTTCATGCATGTGCCCTGCTACCAGCTGCCCCGCGCCCACCGGATGCTGGCAAAGAAGGGCGTGCTGGACGGCATGCTCTACGAGCCCGGCGGATACGGCGCCGTGCTGAAGCTGGCGACCAGCAAGGCGGCCTGAGACGCTCCTGGCGGAAGGGCCCGCAAAGCCCTAAGCCCGGCGCATGATCCCCCAGACCCCGGAAGGCCGTCGCGCCTTCATCCTTGAGAACACCCGCCTGCAGGCGCCCCCGCACACGCCGGAGCTCCGCCTGCACCTGGCCGACGAGATCACCCCGATCTGGCGGATGACCGAGGAGGCTCTGGAGGAGATCGGCCTGCCGCCGCCCTTCTGGGCCTTCGCCTGGGCCGGGGGGCAGGCGCTCGCCCGCTACATCCTCGACAAGCCCGAGATCGTGGCCGGCAAGCAGGTGGTCGACTTCGCCTCCGGCTCCGGCCTGGTCGGGATCGCCGCCATGAAGGCCGGGGCGGCGCGGGTGCTGGCCGCCGACATCGACGGTTATTGCGGCGCGGCGCTCGGCCTCAACGCCGCCGCCAACGGGGTGGAGGTCGAGTTCACCGACGCCAACCTGCTGGACGCCCCGCCGCCCGCCTGCGACGTGATCCTGGCGGGCGACATCTGCTACGAAAAGCCCCTGGCCGAACAGGTGATGCTGTGGCTCGCCCAGGCCAAGTCCGTCGGCGCGACCGTGCTGATCGGCGATCCCGGCCGCAGCTATTTCCCCCGCGAGGGCCTGGTGAAGCTGGCCGAATACCAGGTCGCCACCACCCGCGAGCTTGAGGACCGCGAGGTCAAGAAAACCTGCGTCTGGACTCTCGCCGACTGAGGCGCTAGCGTCGGAACAAATAGGGAACTTCTGGAGCGGCGCGATGTTCGAAGACGGTAAGATCAGCTATGTGGAAATGCCCGGCCAGGACCTGCCGGCGACCAAGGATTTCTACGCCAAGGCCTTCGGCTGGACCTTCACCGACTATGGCCCGACCTATTCGTCCTTCGGCGAGGCGGGCCTCGACGGCGGCTTCCAGGCTGATCCCGAAGCCGGCCTGACCAAGACCCTGGTGGTGCTGTTCGCCCACGACCTCGAGGCCATGGAGGCCAAGGTCATCGCGTCCGGCGGGGTGATCACCGTGCCGATCTTCTCCTTCCCCGGCGGCCGCCGCTTCCACTTCCGCGACCCGAGCGGGAACGAGCTGGCGGTGTTTACGGAGAGCCAATAAGCTCCAGGTTGTAGTTTGGGTGATGGGATGCGACGGGGGCTGAGCCGTGGGGAACGGAGTTCGGTGGATTGGCGGGCTCTTCGCCGCTTGGGTTCTAGTGTCGGGTAACGCCTGGGCTTCTCCCCCGCTTGAGCTTCCCCCGATACCGGCCATTGCGCCGATCCCTGTCGGCTCGGACGTCAAGCCCACCGAACTCTTCAAGGTGATTTCCGACGTCAAGAACGGACAGGTCTGGGGTGATCTGCGGTTTGGTCCGTTTTGCATTCCCTTCGGCAAGGTGGTCTGGCCGCCCGTGGACGACGAGATCACCCAGGACGAGTTGGTCGAGGCCTTTGATCGCAGAATGAAGGCCGTAGGTTTCGGGCCACGAGACAGGGGATTGTTCGACACCCCAGCGGATATGGCCACGGAGTTTGCGATCGGTGCGCGCGTCACGTCCGTCCAGGCGCGAGTCTGCGGCTGGCCAAACTCGAATGGTCCGACGCTTTGGAAGGGCTCGGCGATCCTGGCCGTCGAATGGCAGATCTATTCCCGCATACAACGCCGCACCGTGGCGACCATCTCCACCAAGGCGGGCTTCGACGTCAGTCAATTCGCCGTGCATGGCGAGCACAAGGCCCTGATCGCGGCCTTTGGCGAGAACGCCAAGGCGCTGGCGGCGGCTCCGGCGTTTCGGGAGGTCTTCATCGCCGCTCCGTCGGACGCCCAGGCCGATCATGACCGGACGACCGCCAAGACGCCCATCCTGATCGCAAGCCTCGGCCAGGGGCGACCCCCGCCGATTTCCGAGGCGACGGGCTCGGTGGTGGTGGTGCACGCCAGCGGCGGCATGGGCAGCGCCTTCCTGGTCTCGCCCGACGGCTATCTGCTGACCAACGCCCATGTGGTCGGAACCGACGCCAAGGTGCGCGTCCACTGGTCGGACGGGTTCGAGTCCGAGGGCGAGGTGGTGCGGGTGCAGAAGGCGCGGGACGTCGCCCTGGTGCGAACGGGTCCGCACGGGCGGACACCGCTCCCGCTACGGACCGCCAAGGCGACGCCGGGCGAGGCGGTCTTCGCCATCGGCGCGCCCCTGCAGGAAGCGCTGCAGGGCACCGTGACCAAGGGGATCGTTTCCGCCAACCGCATCCTGGACGGCTTCAGCTTCATTCAAAGCGATGTCGCCGTCACCCATGGCAACAGCGGCGGCCCCCTGTTGGACGAAAAGGGCCTGGTGATCGGCCTGACCGACTTGGGCTACCGGCCCGACGGGGTGCCGGAGAATATCAACTTCTTCATACCCATCGGCGACGCCCTGGACTTCCTGAACCTCAAGCCCGCGCCATGAGCGACTCCCCCCGGTTCTTCGAGACCCAGGCCGCTTGGCGCAATTGGCTGAGCGAACACCATTCGCGGGCGTCCGAAATCTCGGTGGGCTTCTGGAAGGTCGGGTCGGGCCGCGCCTCAATGACCTGGCCGCAATCGGTGGACGAAGCCCTGTGCTTCGGCTGGATCGACGGGGTACGCCACCGCATCGACGACGAGGCCTACCGCATCCGCTTCACGCCCCGGAAGCCGGGCGGAATCTGGAGCCAGGTCAATCTGAAGCGCTTCGCCGAGCTGGACGCCCTGGGCCTGGTCGCCCCCGCCGGTCGCGCCGCCCACGCGGTCGGCCAGTCCCGGACGCTCAAATATTCCTACGAGAAGCCGGCGGAGGTCTTCAGCCCTGAGGAGCTGGCCCGATTCCAGACCGAGGCCGCCGCCTGGGCCCAGTTCCAGGCCTTTCCCCCGTGGTATCGCAAGGTCGCGGTCCATCGGGTGGTGAGCGCCAAGGCCGCCCCCACCCGCGTCCGGCGCCTGGAGATTCTGATCGCGGCCAGCGCCGAGGGCCGGCAGCTGGGATCGGCCACCAAGTGACCCCCGACGAGATGCGCAGCCTCGCCCTCGCCATTCCGGGCGCCGAGGAGGGCTTCAATATGGGCTCGGTGGTGTTCAAGGTGAACGGCAAGGTCCTGGCCCGGCTGCTGGGCGCGGACGCCATGATCGTGGGCGTGAGTTTCGACGAGCGCGAAATGCTGCTCCAGGCCGAGCCCGAGACCTTCCACATCACCGACCACTACAAGGACTATCCCGGCATGCTGGCGAGGCTCGCCAGCCTGACGCCTCAGGCCCTGGAGCGCTTCCTGTGGAAACGCTGGCGTCAGATCGCGCGCAAGTCCGACATCAAGGCCTATGATGCCCGACGCGAGCAGGAGAAGCGCCCATGACCCCCGACGAAATGCGCGAGATCGTGCTGTCCTTCCCCGGGACCGAGGAGGGCGTGTCCTATGGCCATCCGGCCTTCAAGGTGGCGGGCAAGTTCTTCACCCGCCTGCGCAAGGACGACCAGAGCGTCGTGCTGATGGGCGTCCATGTCGACGAGCGCGAGATGCTGATGGAGGCCGAGCCGGAGACCTTCCACATCACCGCCCACTACCGCGACTATCCCGCCGTGCTGGCCCGCATCGCGACCCTGCACCCCGGCTCGTTCCGCAACTTCCTCGACCGCCGCTTTCGGGAGATCGCGCCGAAGAAGCTGGTGAAGGAATTCGACGCGGCGAAGGCGGGCTAGAACTCGTCCTCGATCGAGGCGCGGAACAGTTCGAACACTTCCGAGGCCCGCTCCGGCGTGACCTCCTCCGCCTCGGCCTCGGGCGCAGGCCGGGCCATGGCCGTCAGCCGCCCGGCGACGCCGCCGTTCTGGACCAGCAGCAACTCCTCCCCCGCCTCCAGCCCGGTCAGCAGGGCGGCGAGCTTGGGCGGCAGGTCATCAAGGTCGAGGCGCTTCATGCCGGTGATCTTAAGCCGCCGCGCAGGTGACAGCCAGACCCGCGCGCCCTAACTAACCGGCACGACCGAACCGGGAGCGGACATGGCCTACAAGTCCTTGCGGGATTTCATCGCCAAGCTGGAGAAGGCGGGCGAACTGGTGCGGGTGACCGAGCCGGTCTCCACCGTGCTGGAGATGACCGAGATCCAGCGCCGCCTGCTGGCCACCGGCGGCCCCGCCGTCCTGTTCGAGAACGTCATCCGCGCCGACGGCGAACCGTCGAACATGCCCTGCCTGGTCAATCTGTTCGGCACGGTGAAGCGGGTCGCCATGGGCGTGACCCTGGACGGCGTCGAGCGCACCACCGCCGGCGAGTTGCGCGAGGTGGGCGAACTCCTGGCCTTCCTGCGCGCGCCTGAGCCGCCGCGCGGCATCAAGGACGCCATGGAGATGCTGCCGCTCGCCAAGACGGTGATGTCCATGCGGCCGGCCACGGTGAAGAAGGCGCCCGTGCAGGAGATCGTGCTGAAGGGCGACGACATCGACCTGACCAAGCTGCCGATCCAGACCTGCTGGCCGGGGGAGCCCGCCCCCCTGATCACCTGGCCCCTGGTGGTCACCAAGGGCCCGTCCGACGACCGCGAGGACAACTACAATCTCGGCATCTACCGGATGCAGGTGCTGGGGAAGAACCGCACCATCATGCGCTGGCTGGCCCACCGTGGCGGCGCCCAGCACCACCAGCGCTGGAAGAAGGCCGGCAAGCGCGAGCCTCTGCCCGCCTGCGCGGTGATCGGCGCCATCCCGGCACCATCCTGGCGGCCGTGACCCCGGTGCCCGACACCCTGTCGGAGTACCAGTTCGCCGGCCTGATGCGCGGCGCCAAGCTCGACCTCGTCCCCGCCAAGACCGTGCCCCTGATGGTCCCGGCCCAGGCCGAGATCGTGCTGGAGGGACACGTCCTGCTCGACGAATACGCCGACGAGGGGCCGTACGGGGACCACACCGGCTATTACAATTCCGTCGAGCGCTTCCCGGTGTTCGAGATCAGCGCCATCACCATGCGCAAGAACCCGATCTATCTGACCACCTTCACCGGCCGGCCGCCGGACGAGCCCAGCGTGCTGGGCGAGGCGCTCAACGAGGTGTTCATCCCCCTGATCCGCCAGCAGTTCCCGGAGATCGTCGACTTCTGGCTGCCGCCCGAGGGCTGCTCCTACCGCATCGCTGTGGTCTCGATGAAGAAGGCCTATCCGGGCCACGCCAAGCGGGTGATGATGGGCGTCTGGAGCTATCTGCGGCAGTTCATGTACACCAAGTGGGTGATCGTCGTGGACGACGACATCGACGCCCGCGACTGGAAGGACGTCATGTGGGCGCTCTCGACCCGCATGGATCCGGCCCGCGACGTGACCCTGATCGAGAACACCCCCATCGACTATCTGGACTTCGCCTCTCCGGAGAGCGGGCTGGGTTCCAAGATCGGCCTGGACGCCACCAACAAGTGGCCGCCCGAGACCCATCGCGAATGGGGCGAGAAGCTCGGCATGGACCAGGCGACGGTCGAGGCCGTCACCGCCAAGTGGTCGCGGCTGGGCCTGCCGGGGTCTGGGGATCCGGTGGACTGATACGGATCGCCGCCACACCTTCGAGACGCGGCGACACCCGATATTGACCACAAAGGGCACAAAGGAAGCGAAGGACACGAAGACGCGGCGGCGAGGCGGGGACAGCGATCATCCAGTCTTCGGCGCGAAGCGCCCGTCGATATTCCCGAGCGAAGGCCCCATCCTTTGTGACCTTCGCGCCCTTTGTGCCCTTTGTGGTTCAATCCTGCCGTTCCGCTTGCCGGCGCGCCGCAGACAATCCCGGGCTTGCCCTCGGCGCCAATCCGCGCACAACTGCCGGCCCCGCGGCCCAGGAGAACATTGTTATGGACGTCGTCAATTCGGGTCACGCCGCCGCGCTCTGGGTCGGCCTGCACCTCCTGCTGCTGCTGGTCCTGTCCCTGCTGGTCGTGCGCCAGCGCCAGCGTCACAAGGTCGCTCTCGGCGATGGCGGGGTGCCGGAGCTGGCCCAGGCCATCCGGGCCTTCGGCAACGCCACCGAATATGTCCCCGCCGCCATGGTCGGCATCGCGGTCCTGGCGGTGGTCGACGCCCCGCCGCTGGCCGTGCATGTGGCCGGCTTCCTGCTGTTCGTCGGCCGGGTGCTGCACGGGGTCGGCCTGTCCAATTCCGGCGCCGCCTCCTTCCCCCGGGCCATCGGCATATTGATGACCTGGATCGCCTATGTGTTCCTGGGCGCGGTGCTGCTGTTCTACGCCGTGGCTTAAGCTTGCCCCCGGCCCTCCGGGCGGCCATATGGCGGGGATGGAAGAGAGCCTCTTAGCCGATGTCGTCGCCGCCGCCCTGAAGGCCGGAGCCGACGCCGCCGAAGCCGTCGGCGCCGAACGCCACGCCCTGGGAATCAGTGTCCGCCTGGGCAAGCTCGAGGAAGTGGAGCGGGAGGAGTCCCGCGACATCGGCCTGCGGGTCTTTGTCGGCAAGCAGCAGGCCACCGTCTCCGGCTCCGACATCTCCACCGAGGCCCGCGCCAAGCTGGTCGCCCGGGCCGTCGCCATGGCGAAGCTCGCGCCGGAAGATCCCTATGCGGGTCTCGCCGAGGCCCACGCCCACGCCGGCGCGCCGCACCAGGACCTCGACCTGTTCGACGCCTCCGAGCCCAGCCCGGAAGAGCTTGAGGACCGGGCCCGCGCCGCCGAGGACGCCGCCCGCGCCATGCCGCGCATCTCCAATTCCGAGGGCGGCTCGGCCTCCACCTCCCGCTCGACCTGGCGGCTGGTCACCTCCAATGGCTTTTCCGGCCTGCACCGCGCCTCGGGCTTCTCGGTCGGCGCCTCCGTCGTCGCCGGCGAAGGCGACGAGATGGAGAGCGGCTATGACGGCCGCTCCACCCGCTGGCTGTCCGACCTGCCCGCCCCCGACGTGATCGGCGCCGAGGCCGGCCGCCGCGCCGCCGCCCGCCTGGGCGCCCGCAAGATCGACTCGACCACCGCCCCGGTGATCTTCGAGAACCGCCTGGCCACCTCGCTGATCGGCCCCCTGATCGGCGCCATTTCCGGCCCCTCCATCGCCCGCGGCAACTCGTTCCTGAAGGACAAGCTCGGCCAGCAGGTCTTCGCCAAGGGCGTGCGGATCACCGACGACCCGCACAAGCGCCGCGGCCTGGGCTCCTCGCCCTTCGACGACGAGGGCGTCGCCAATCGCGCCTGGAACCTGATCGAGGACGGGGTGCTGACCACCTGGCTGATGAACACCTCGTCGGCGCGCCAGCTGGGTCTTTCGACCACCGGCCACGCCTCGCGCGGCCTGGCGGGTCCGCCCGGCGTCTCCACCTCGAACCTCACCCTCGAACCCGGCCAGCTCGACCAGGCCGGCCTGATGCGCGAGGCCGGCTCCGGCGTGCTGATCACCTCGATGTTCGGCCCCTCGCTGAACGGCAACACCGGCGACTGGTCGGTGGGCTGCGCGGGCTTCTGGTTCGAGAACGGCGAGCTCGCCTATCCGGTCACCGAGATCACCGTGGCGGGCAATCTGATCGACATCTACGCCCGGCTGGTCCCCGGCGCGGATCTTGAGATCCGCGGCTCGGCCAACGCCCCCTCCATCCTGGTCGACGGACTGGCCATCGCCGGGAAATGACGCACCAAGCCGATCTCGACCTGATCCTGAACGCGGCCCGCGCCGCCGGAGACCTGGCCCTGGCCCTGCGCGATCAGGGCCTTGAGATCGAATACAAGGCCGCCGACTCCTCGCCGGTCACCAACGCCGACCTGGCGGTGGACCAGCTGCTGATCGACACCCTGCGCGCGGCGCGGCCCGACTATGGCTGGCTGTCGGAGGAGACGGCCGACAATCCCGACCGCCTGGCCTGCCGCCGCCTGTTCGTGGTCGATCCCATCGACGGCACCCGCTCCTACGCCAAGGGCCGGCCCTGGTGGTCGGTGTCGATCGCGGTGATCGAGGATGACCAGCCGGTGGCCGGCGTGGTCTACGCCCCCGACGTGGGCGAGCTCTACAGCGCCAAGGCCGCGCCGGCGCCTGGCTGAACGGCGCGCCCATCGCCCCCTCCGACCGCGAGGCGCTGGAAGGCTCGCGCATGGTCGGCGACATCCGCATGTTCCAGCACCCCGCCTGGCCCGAGCCCTGGCCGCCGATGCAGATCGAGGCGCGCAGCTCGACCGCCTATCGCATGTGTCTGGTGGCGGCCGGCGCCTTCGACGCGGCCCTGGTGCTGGTGGCGAAGTCCGACTGGGACCTGGCCGCCGCCGACCTGATCGCGCGGGAAGCCGGCGCCTATAGCGGCGACCATCTGGGCCGCCCCTTCGCCTACAACGGCAAGACGCCTGCGCAGCACAGCCTGCTGTGCGCGACGCCGGGGCTCGCGCCATTGATCCTTAACCGAGTCCGGCATATCGCCTTGGGGAATTGATTCCTTTTAGGAAAACTTCCCACATGCCTGACAAGCAGCTCCTGCACCTCGTCATCGGCGGCGAACTGGCGGACCTCGAACACAACACCTTCCGCGATCTCGGCAAGGTCGATCTGGTCGGCGCCTATGGCAGCTATGGCGAGGCGCTGGCCGCCTGGCGCGCCAAGGCCCAGTCCACCGTCGACAACGCCCTGATGCGCTACTTCATCATCCACGCCCACAAGCTGCTCGACCCGGACCTGGACCCGGACCACGACCACGAGCATTGAGACTTGGCCCTCTCCCCGCTCGCGGGGAGAGGGTTGGGTGAGGGGCTCTGCTGACGGCCCGCGACCAAACCGCCGGCCGCAAGACGCTCCGCTTCGCGACGCGCCCCTCACCCTACCCTCTCCCCCAAGGGGGCGAGGGAGATAACTACTCCCGCTTCACGAGCCCGTCCGTCAGCAACCGCCCCCACATCTGGCTGCGGAAGTCGGCCTTGATGCCGGCCTCGTCATAGGCGGGGCTGTCGACCCATTCGAGGAAGGTCAGGCCCGCAGGTTCGCCCTCGGCGAGGTAGCGCTCGAAGGTGTAGTCCAGCACCCCGGTCTTGCCCTGCTTCACATGCAGGTACTTCAGGGACAGCTGCTCCAGGGCCTCGCGGATCGGCAGGCCCTTTCGGAAGTGCATGTAGAACACGCTCATGATCCCGGCCCGGTCCGCGCCGGACTTGCAGTGGATCAGGGCGGGATATTCGATCGACTCGAACAGGGCCTTGGCGCCGTGGACGCGGGCGCGGCTGGGGACCTCGCGGGAGGTGATGGTGAAGTCGACCATCTTCAGGCCCAGGCGCGCGCAGGCGTCCTTCTCCAGCGCATAGAAGCTGGCGTCGAAACCGCCCCGCAGATTGACGATGGTCTTGATCCCGCGCCGCTTCCATTCGGCCAGCTGGAACGGCCAGGGCTGATTGGTCCTGACCAGCTCGTCGCTGATCCAGTGGGCGTTGGAGAACCGGAGCCTCAAATAGGCGTGGTCCTTCCACAGATAGTCGAGATAGGTCGAAAACCGGCCGCGCGGCGAGGTCAGATCGAATTCGGCCACGGGGCGCTCCGGAGGATGACCGCCCCTAACTAGGGGCTGATGGGGCGAAACGGAAGCTTTCCAGGGCGATAGGCCCTATATGGCGCAGGTTCCGCTGATCTTGACTTCCCGCCCCAGACCGCCGACCCAGACGAGAATGACCGCCCCCAGCCCCGACGCCGCCGAGCTTCCGGCCCGCGCCCTGATCGGGCGGATCGCCAGGACCTATCTGGCCCCCCGCTGGAAGGGCCTGACCGTGGCCATGCTGGCCGCCGTCTGCGTGGCCCTGCTGTCCTCGGCCCTGGTCAGCATCCTGAAGCCGGCCGTGAACGACCTGATGGTCAATCACAAGACCGCCGCCCTGGTGTCGATCCCGGTCACCATCGCCGCCATGGCGATCGGCCGGGGGATCGCCCAGATCATCCAGGCCTCGCTGATCAACCGCATCGGCAACGCCGTGGTCGGCGACGTTCAGGTGCAGCTGTTCGGCAAGCTGGTCCGCGCCGACCTCGCCCATCTGCGCACCCAGCATTCGGGGGCCTATGTCTCCTCGGTGCTCTATGACGCCGGCCTGATCCGCGAGGCGGCGACCTCGGGCGTGATCAACTACACCCAGCACTTCCTGACCGTGGTCGGCGCCATCTGGGTGATGGTGGCGGCCGATCCCTATCTGTCCCTGACCCTGATCGTCGCCGCGCCCCTGTCGACCAGCATCATGCGCCGCTTCTCCAAGCGCACCACCAAGGCCGCCAAGGGGGCCATGGTCGAGACCTCGGCCCTGTCCACCGCCATCATGGAAAGCCTGGACGGCGTCCGGGTGGTGAAGATCGAGAACCGCGAGGCCTATGAGGAGGCCCGCGTCGCCGAGGTGGTGCAGCGGCGGCAGGACTTCCTGGTCAAGGGCGCCAACGCCCGGGCCCGCGCCGCGCCGGCGACCGAGACCCTGATGACCGTCATCACCGCCGGCGTCATCGCCTATGCCGGCTGGCGCTCGCAGTCGGGCCACATGTCGGTCGGCGCCTTCGTCGCCTTCCTGGGCGGCCTGGGCGTGGCGTCGCAATCCCTGCGCCAGATCGCCAATCTGCAGACCGTGATGGCCGAGGGCCTGTCGGCGGCGCGCCGGCTGTTCGTGGCCCTGGATGTGGAGCCGGAGATCGGTGATGCGCCCGGCGCGACCGTCCTGGCCCGCGGCGAGGGGCTGATCGGTTTCGAACATGTCGGCTTCGCCTATGCCGGCGGCCCCGCCACCCTGACCGACATCAGCTTCAGCGTCGCCCGCGGCCAGACCGTGGCCCTGGTCGGCCCGTCCGGCGGCGGCAAGACCACCCTGCTCAACCTGATCCCGCGCTTCTATGACGCCACCGAGGGCCGGGTGACGATCGACGGGACCGACATCCGCTCAGTGACGCTCAGTTCCCTGCGCGACCAGATCGCCCTGGTCACCCAGGAGCCCTTCCTGTTCGACGACACCATCCGCGCCAACATCGCCTATGCCCGGCCCCAGGCCAGCCAGGCCGAGATCGAACAGGCCGCGCAAGCCGCCGCGGCCCACGACTTCATCACCGACCTGCCCAAGGGCTATGACACCCTGGTCGGCGAGGCCGGCGCCCGGCTGTCCGGCGGCCAGCGGCAGCGGATCGCCATCGCCCGCGCCTTCCTGAAGAACGCCCCCATCCTGCTGCTCGACGAGGCCACCAGCGCGCTGGACACCGAGAGCGAGGCCCTGGTCCAGGCGGCTCTGGCCCGCCTGATGGCCGGCCGCACCACCATCCTGATCGCGCATCGCCTCTCGACCGTGCGCGGGGCCGACCGGATCTATGTGATCGACAAGGGCCAGGTGGTCGAACAGGGCGATCACGCCGCCCTGATCGCCCAGCGCGGCCTCTATGCCCGCCTGGCCAAGAGCCAGGACCTGGAGGCGGAGGACGCGGCGTGAAGAAGATCCTGCGCAATCCCGGCGTCCAGGCCGTCCTGGGCCTCCTCCTGGCCGGCTACCTCATCCTGATCCGGCGGACGACCCGCTGGACCCATGTGGGGCTGGAGAAGGTCGAGCCGACGCTCAGTTCCGACCAGGGCGCCATCGGCCTGTTCTGGCACGGACGCATCCCCCTGTGCCTCGGCATCGGCCAGGTCTGGTGGCGGAAGCCCAAGCTGCGCTGCCTGGTCTCGCCCTCCTCGGACGGGGAATTCATCGCCCAGGCGCTCGCCCGCGCCCGCTTTCCGGCCATCCGCGCCTCCTCCGCCAAGAAGGGCGATTCCGCCAAGGCCCGCGCCGTGGTCGCCGCCTTCCGCGAGGCCATGACCTGGGTCGGCGACGGCGGGGTGCTGATCGTCACCCCGGACGGGCCGCGCGGCCCCAACGAGGTGATCGCCTCGGGCTCGCTGCAGATCGCCAAGCGCACGGGCGCCCCGGTGTTCCTGATGGGCCTGGCCGCCGCGCCCGCGATCCAGCTCGACACCTGGGACAAGGTGATGTTCGCCCGGCCCTTCGGCCGCGGGGCGACGGTGTGGGAAGGCCCGTTCCACGTGCCCAAGGACGCCGATGACGCCCTGATTGAATCCCTGATCGCGGAATGGTCGGGGCTGCTGTCGGATGCTACACGCCGAGCCGAAAAGCTGGTGGCGCGCGTCGCCGATTGATCCGGCGACTTCTCAGTGAGACATAGGGCCATGGCGCACGATCCCTCCGGCCACTCCCACGACCACGGGCATGATCACGGCCACAGCCATGGCCACGCGCACGATCATGGTCATGGACACAGCCACGGACACAGCCACGGCGCCCACAGCCATGGCGGCCACGGTCACAGTCATGCGCCCAAGGACTTCGGCCGCGCCTTCGCCATCGGCATCATCCTGAATTTCGGCTTCGTGCTGGTCGAGGTCGGCGCCGGCCTGTTCTCCCACTCCCTGGCCCTGCTGGCCGACGCCGGCCACAACATGTCCGACGTGCTGAGCCTGCTCCTGGCCTGGGGCGCGACGGTGCTGGCCAAGCGCGCGCCAAGCACGCGGCGCACCTATGGCCTGCGCAAGGGCACGATCCTGGCCTCCCTGACCAACGCCGTCCTTCTGCTGGTCGCCGTCGGGGTGATCGCGTCTGAGTCCGTGCGCCGGCTGATGGAGCCGACCACCATCGCCACCCTGCCGGTGATGATCACCGCCGGCGTCGGGGTGATCATCAACACCGCCACCGCCCTGATGTTCATGAAGGGCCATGACGACCTCAACGCCCGCGGCGCCTTCCTGCACATGGCCAGCGACGCGGCGGTGTCCCTCGCCGTCGTGCTGGGCGCGGCGGTGATGACCCTGAACAGCAGCCTGACCTGGCTGGACCCGGTGCTCAGCCTGGGGATCGGGGTGGTGATCGTGGTCGGCACCTGGTCCCTGCTGCGGGATTCCGTGGACCTCGCCCTCGACGCCGCGCCGCGCGGCATCGACGTCAATGCGGTGAAGACCTGGCTGACCGGCCGCCCCGGCGTGACCGATGTCCACGACCTGCACATCTGGGCCATGAGCACCACCGAGACGGCGCTCACCGTCCACCTGACCCGCCCGGCCAACGCCGAGCCGGACAGCTTCCTGCACGCCACCTGTGAGGGCCTGGCCCACCAGTTCGGCATCGGCCATTGCACCCTGCAGATCGAGACCGGGGACGCGGCGAGCTGCAAGCTCTCCCCCGCCGAGACCGTCTGAGCGGCGCGGCCTTGGCCCCCGCCAGCCTGGCGCTCTATGGCGCCGCCACCGGCCTGATGGAGCCCTTCGCCCCGGCCCTGCTGCGCCGCCGCGCCGTGGCCGGCAAGGAGGACCCCGCGCGCCTCGCCGAACGGCTGGGGCGCGCCGACCGGCCGCGGCCCGAGGGGCCCCTGGTCTGGCTGCACGGGGTGAGCGTGGGCGAGAGTCTGTCCCTGCTGCCGCTGATCGCGGCGCTCGGCGCGCGGGCGCCGGAGACCCGCATTCTGGTCACTTCCGGCACCCGCACCTCGGCCGAGCTCCTGGCGCGCCGCCTGCCGCCCGGCGTCATCCACCAGTACGCCCCGGTGGACGGGCCCCGCACGGTCGCCCGCTTCCTCGACCACTGGCGGCCGGACCTCGGCGTCTTCGTCGAGAGCGAGCTGTGGCCCAACATGATCCTGGCCGCCAAACGCCGGGGCGTCCGCCTGGCCCTGGTCTCCGCCCGGATGACCCAGGCCAGCGCCCGGGGCTGGGGACGGGTCCCCGCCGCCGCCCGGACCCTGCTCGGCGCCTTCGACCTGGTCCTGCCCCAGGAGGCCGAGACCGCCGATCGCCTGGCGCGCCTGGGCGCCCAGGTCGGCCCCTTCCTCAGCCTGAAGCAGGCCGGCGGCCCCCTGCCCTGCGACCCGGCCGAGCTGGAGCGACTGCGCGCGGCGATCGGCGCGCGGCCGGTGATCCTGGCCGCCAGCACCCATCCGGGCGAGGAGGAGATCATCGCCCGCGCCTTCCAGGCCGCCGACCGCGACGCCCTGCTGGTCGTCGCCCCGCGCCATCCCGACCGGGCCGAGGAGATCGCCGCGGCCCTGACCGCCCAGGGCTTCGAGGTCACCCGCCGCAGCGCCGGGAGCCCCCCCGGCCCGGGGATCTATCTGGCCGACACCTTGGGCGAGATGGGCCTGTTCTTCCGCCTGGCCCGCGCCGCGATCATGGGCGGCAGCTTCCTGCCCGGCGTCGGCGGGCACAATCCGCTGGAGCCCGCCCGGCTGGGGATCGCCGCCGTGACCGGCCCCCACGCCTTCAACGCGCGGGCGGTCTATGACGAGATGTTCGCCGAGGTCGCGGCCATCGAGGCGGCCGACGAAGCCGCGCTCGCCCGCCACATCGCCGGCCTGATCGACTATCCGGCCATCGCGCGGCGGATCGGCGAGGCTGGCCTCGCCTATGCCGAACGCCAGGGCGCGGCGCTCGACCAGGCCATGACCCTCCTCGCCCCCCTGCTGCGCCCATGAAGCTGCCCACGCCCCGCTGGTGGTATGTGCGCGAGGGCGCCCCGGCCCCGGTCAGCCGCGCCCTTCTGAAGCCCGTCTCCTGGATCTGGGCCTGGGCGACAGCGCGGCGTATCGCCCGCGCCCGTCCGGTCGATGTCGGGGCGCCGGTGATCTGCGTCGGCAATCTGACGGCCGGCGGGGTCGGCAAGACCCCGGTGGTGCGCGAGCTGCTGCGCCGGCTGACCGCCCGCGGCGTCGCCGCCCACGGCCTGTCGCGCGGCTATGG
The DNA here is from genome assembly GCF_022695515.1 of Phenylobacterium aquaticum. Lineage (GTDB taxonomy): Bacteria > Pseudomonadota > Alphaproteobacteria > Caulobacterales > Caulobacteraceae > Phenylobacterium > Phenylobacterium aquaticum. The sequence continues at coordinate 40,644 of NZ_JALDPT010000028.1, read as the reverse complement.
CGGATCTCTGGCCGGGCCCGTCCAGGTCGATCCCGCCCGCCACAGCGCCGCAGAGGTGGGGGACGAGCCCCTGATGCTGGCGGCCGATGCGCCCATATGGATCGCCCGCGACCGTGCCGCCGGGGCCATCGCCGCCGTCCGGGCCGGCGCCCAGGTCGTGGTCATGGATGACGGCCACCAGAACCCCAGCCTGAAAAAGGCCCTGTCCCTGGTGGTGGTCGACGGCGAGACCCGCAACGGTGAATGGCCGCTGGGCGACGGTTCGGTGTTCCCGGCCGGCCCCTTGCGCGAACCCCTGGCCGTGGGCCTGGCCCGCGCCGATGCGGTGGTCCTGATGCTGCCCGACGACCTCGCCCAGGCCGATCCTGAGCTGCTGGCGGTGTTCGGGACCCTGCCGGTGCTGATCGCCCGCGTGGTTCCGGACGCCCCGCCGCCGGCCGGGCCGCAGCTGGGCTTCGCCGGCATCGGCAAGCCCTGGAAGGTGGAGCGCGCGCTCAAGGCCGCGGGCTGCGACCTCAAGGACTTCGCCAGCTTCCCCGACCACATGGCCTATGACGCGGCCACCCTGAAGGCGCTCGCCGACCAGGCGGCGCATCTGGGCGCCGGTCTCGTCACCACGGAAAAGGACTGGGCGCGCCTGCCGCCGGACTGGCGTGAGAAGATCGTCGCCTGGCCCGTGCGCTGCGTGTTCGAGGACGAGGCGGCGCTGGACGCCCTCCTCGCCCCCTTGATGTCTTAAGCGCCGGCCTTTTTGGCGAAGTCCCAGCCGGCCTTGGCCAGCAGCGGCACACGCTCGGCCATGGCCGCGGCCTGCGGGCTGTTGGCGGTGCCGTCGCGCACCCGGCCCACGATCCCCTGCAGGATGCCGGCGAGGCGGAAGCTGTTATAGGCGAAGAACCAGTTCACCTCCGGCAGGCCCGAACGGCCCGTCAGGCGGCAGTATTCGGCCACATATTCCTCGATGGTCGGAATGCCGTGGGCCTTGAGGTCCGGGATCTGGGCGATCGAGCCATTGACCCAGTTCATCAGCAGATAGGTGAAGTCGGCCAGGGGCTCGCCCAGCGTCGACAGCTCCCAGTCGAGGACGGCGATCACCTTCGGCTCGGTGGCGTGCAGCACCATGTTGTCGAGGCGGTAGTCGCCGTGGACGACCGAGGTCCGCTCCTGGGCCGGCACCGACTGGGGCAGGTATTCGATCAGCCGCTCGATCTCGTCGATCTTCACGGTCTCCGAGGCGCGGTACTGCTTGGTCCAGCGGTCGACCTGACGGCCCATATAGTTGCCGGGCTTGCCATAGTCGCCGAGGCCGATGGCCTCGTAGTCGGTGTTGTGCAGGTCGGCCAGGGTCTTGAGCTTGGCCATATAGATCGCGTGGCGCTCGGCGGGCTCATAGGCCGGCAGGGACTGGTCCCAGAGGATGCGACCCTCGACCATGTCCATCACGTAGAACATCGTGCCGATCACGGCGTCATCGGTGCACAGGCCGTAGGAGCGGGCCACCGGGAAGCCCGTGGGATAGAGCGCCGAGATCACCTTGTACTCGCGGTCCACGGCGTGGGCCGAGGGCAGCAGCTTGCCCGGCGGCTTGCGCCGCATGACGTATTTCTTGTTGGGCGTGACCAGCTGATAGGTCGGGTTCGACTGGCCGCCCTTGAACTGGCGGACCTCGAGCGGACCCTCATAGCCCTCGACATTGGCGGCCATCCAGGCGGCCAGGGCGGCCTCGTCAAAGCGGTGGCTTTCGGCCACTTCCTTGGTGCCCGTGTTCAGCTGTTCGCGTTGCTGCTCGGCGGCGTCGGCCATGGCGTTCCCTGTCGTCTCTTACGCTTGTTTGAATGCACCTTACCGATCCGCCCTGGGCGCGAGCAAGCGCGACGCCGAGGCGCAGACCGATTCTTCGAAAAATTCGCCGCCTAGCGCCCGAGCACGCGCCAGCCGATGTCGCGGCGATGGAAACCCTCCGGCCAGTCGATGCGGTCCACGGCGGCATAGGCGCGGTCGCGGGCGGTCCTGAGGTCCGGGCCGCGGGCGCAGACGTTCAGCACCCGCCCGCCGGCGGCGCGCAGCGTCCCGTCGGCGTCGCGGCGCGTTCCCGCATGGAACACCACCACGTCCGGGCCGAAGTCGGCCTCGGCGCCCTTGATCTCGCTGCCGGCCTCAGGCGCATCGGGATAGCCCTTGGCCGCCAGCACCACGCAGACCGCCGCCTCGTCGCGCCAGACCGGCTCCGGCATGATGTCGAGCTGGCCGGTGGCGCAGGCCAGCAGATAGGGGACGAGGTCGCTCTCCAGCCGCAGCATCAGCGCCTGGCATTCCGGATCGCCGAACCGGGTGTTGAACTCGACCAGCTTGGGACCGTCCTTCGTCGCCATCAGCTCGACGAACAGCACGCCGCGATAGGGCGCGCCCTCGGCGGCGATGCCCGCGAAGGCGGGCTCGGCCAGGCGGGTGCGGATCTGTTCCGTCAGTTCGGGGGTGAAGACCGGGGCCGGGGAATAGGTGCCCATGCCGCCGGTGTTCGGCCCCTGCTCGCCGTCGAAGGCGCGCTTGTGATCCTGGACGCCGCCGAACAGCATCGAGGTCTTGCCGTCGCACAGGGCGAACATCGAGCCGATTTCGCCCTCCAGGAACTCCTCGATCACCACCCGCGCGCCGGCCGCGCCGAACCGGCCGGCCAGGCAATCGTCGATGGCGGCTTCCGCGGTCGCCAGGTCGGGCGCGATCACCACGCCCTTGCCGGCCGCCAGGCCGTCGGCCTTGATCACATAGGGCGGCTTGAAGGCGGCGAGGCCGGCCTTGGCGAGACCTGCGTCCTCGAACACCGCATAGGCGCCGGTGGGCAGGCTGTGGCGGTCGCAGAACGCCTTGGTGAAGGCCTTGGAGCTTTCCAGCTGGCCGGCGGCGGCCACGGGTCCGAAGCAGGAGATCTCGGCCGCCTCCAGGGCGTCGGCGAGGCCGGCCTCCACGGAGACCTCCGGCCCGATCACCACCAGGTCGGCGGCGACCTCCCGGGCCAGGGCGACCAGCCCCGGCACGTCGGTCGGCTTGACGTCGCGCAGCTCGCCCAGGGCGGCCATGCCGGGATTGCCCGGCGCGATGATCAGGCGCGCGGTGAGCGGCGAGGCGGCGATCTTCCAGGCCAGCGCGTGTTCACGCCCGCCCGAACCCACGAGAAGTATGTTCATGGACCGGGGCTTTCGCGCGCGGCGCGCCCCGGGTCAAGCCGCCGCCGTCAGCTGTCCATGTCCAGCGAGTAGCCGGCCGAGCGGACCGTGCGGATCGGATCGCTCAGCACGTCGTCGCGGTTCAGCGCCTTGCGCAGGCGCCCGATATGGACGTCGACCGTGCGGGCCTCGACATAGACGTCCGAGCCCCAGACCGCGTCCAGTAGCTGCTCGCGCGAGAACACCCGGCCCGGATGCTGCATCAGATAGTCCAGCAGCCGGAACTCGGTCGGACCCAGGTGGATCTCCTTGCCCTGGCGCTTCACCCGGTGGGCCACGCGATCCATGATCAGGTCGCCGATCGCCACCCGGTCCTCGGCCAGGCCCGGCCGGATCCGGCGAAGGACCGCGCGGATGCGGGCCGACAGCTCGCTCATGGCGAAGGGCTTGACCACATAGTCGTCGGCGCCGGTGTCGAGGCCGCGGATGCGGTCGCTCTCCTCGCTGCGGGCGGTCAGCATGATGATCGGGACGTTGCGGCTCTCGGTCCGCTGGCGCAGCCGGCGGCAGACCTCGATGCCGGAGACCTTGGGCAGCATCCAGTCGAGCACGATCAGGTCGGGCAGGCGCTCGCTGGCGAGCGTCAGAGCCTCCTCGCCGTCGGAGGCCACGACCACGTCGTAGCCTTCCTTGTCGAGATTGTACTGCAGCAGGGTGGAGAGGGCGTCTTCGTCCTCGACCACCAGAATGAACGGGATCACGTCAGTCGCTCCTAGCCGCGCAGGGCGTCGGTCTTGGGCCGTTCGGCCGAGATCATTTCCTCGCCGGTGATCTCGTAGTGGATGATCTCGGCGATGTTGGTGGCGTGGTCGCCGATCCGCTCAAGGTTCTTGGCGACGAACAGCAGGTGGGCGCAGGCGGTGATCGTGCGCGGGTCGCCCATCATGTAGGTCAGAAGTTCGCGGAACAGGCTGTTGTAGTGCTCGTCCACCTCGTCGTCCCGGCTCCAGACCAGGATGGCGCGGTCGACGTCGGACGAGGTGTAGGCGTCCAGCACGTCCTTCAGGCGACCGCAGACCAGACGGCCCATCCGCTCGATCGAACGGGTCAGCGGGGCCATGGGCTCGGCGTCGGCCAGGATCAGGGTGCGCTTGGCGATGTTCTTGGCCAGGTCCCCGCAGCGTTCCAGATTGGTGGCGATCTTCATCGCCGCCACGGTGCGGCGCAGATCGTTGGCCATGGGCTGGCGCAGGGCGATCAGGCGGATCGACTTGCGCTCGATGTCGGCCTGCAGGACGTCCAGCCGCTCGTCGCGGTCGACGACGGATTCGGCCAGCGACTTGTCGCGCTTGATCACGGCTTCCAGGCTGTCGGCGACAGCCGCCTCGGTCAGACCGCCCATCCGCGCGCATTCGGCGGTCAGGGTGTTCAGTTCGTCCTCATAGGACTTGACGATGTGCTCGTTCATGGCGGGGTCCTCAGCCGAAGCGGCCGGTGATGTAGTCCTGGGTGCGGGAATCGCGGGGGTTGGTGAAGATCTCGCCGGTCGGCCCGGCCTCCACCAGCTTGCCCAGGTGGAAGAAGGCGGTCTTCTGGGACACCCGCGCCGCCTGGGCCATGGAGTGGGTGACGATGACGATGCAGTACTGGTTGCGCAGCTCGTCGATCAGTTCCTCGATCTTGGCCGTGGCGATCGGGTCCAGCGCCGAGCAGGGCTCGTCCATCAGGATCACCTCGGGGCTGACCGCGATGGCGCGGGCGATGACCAGGCGCTGCTGCTGGCCGCCGGACAGGCCGGTGCCGGGCTGGTGCAGGCGGTCGGCGACCTCGGCCCACAGGCCGGCCCGCTTCAGGGAGGATTCGACGATGGCCTCGAGCTCGGCCTTGCCGGTGGCCAGGCCGTGGATGCGCGGACCATAGGCGACGTTCTCGAAGATGGTCTTGGGGAACGGGTTGGGCTTCTGGAACACCATGCCGACCCGGGCGCGCAGCACCACGGGATCGATGGACCTGTCGTTGACGTCCTCGCCGTCCAGCTCGATGCGGCCGCGCACCGTGCAGCCCGGGATGGTGTCGTTCATCCGGTTGATGCAGCGCAGGAAGGTGGACTTGCCGCAGCCGGAGGGGCCGATCAGGGCGGTGACCGCCCGTTCCGGCACATCCAGCCCGACGTCGAACAGGGCCTGCTTGTCGCCATAGAAGACGTTGACGTCGCGGGCGCGGATCTTGATCGCGGCGGACTTGTCGGCGCTGTGGCCGCGGTCGACGGCGATATGGACGGCCGGGGCGGCGGCGCCTTCGTCGTCGCGGTGGCGCAGGGGCTGGTTGAATTGGCGCTGGTTCATCGCATTACCACCGACGTTCGAAGCGGCGGCGAAGCAGGATCGCGGCCATGTTCATGATGATCATGAAGGTGAGGAGGACGAGGATCGCCGCGGCGGTGCGTTCTTCGAACGCGCGCTCCGAGGCGTTTTCCCAGATGAAGACCTGGACCGGCAGGACGGTCGCCGCCCCGGTGAAGCCCTGGGGCACGCCGGGCACGAAGGAGATCATGCCGATCATCAGCAGCGGCGCGGTCTCGCCCAGCGCATGGGCCAGGGACAGGATCGCCCCGGTCATGACGCCGGGCATGGCCAGCGGCAGAACGTGGTGGAACACCGTCTGGGTGCGCGAGGCGCCGACCCCGAGCGCGGCCTCGCGGATCGAGGGCGGCACCGCCTTCAGCGCCGAGCGGGTGGCGATGATCACGGTGGGCAGGGCCATCAGGGCCATGACCAGACCGCCGACCAGGGGCGAGGACCTGGGCACGCCCAGCCAGTTGATGAACACCGCCAGACCCAGCAGGCCGTAGACGATGGAGGGCACGGCGGCGAGGTTGTTGATGTTCACCTCGATGAGGTCGCTCCAGCGGCCCTTGGGCGCGAACTCCTCCAGATAAGTGGCCGCCAGCACGCCGACCGGAATGGCCAGGGAGGCGGTGACCAGCAGCATCATGGCCGAGCCCACGATGGCGCCCAGCACGCCGGCCTGTTCGGGCTCGGTGGAATCCGACTTGGTGAGGAAGCCGAAATTGAAGCCGCCCTTCACCAGGCCCTTGGCCTTGAGCCGATCGAGCCAGGCGAGCTGCTGGTTGTCCAGCTTGCGCTCCGACTCGTCGGTCGTGCGCTTCATCTGGCCCTTGTAATAGAGCTGGCCGTCGGCGCGGACCGGGCCGGTGATGGTGATGGTCTTGCCGATCAGGCTGTGGTCGGCCTTGACCTTCTCCAGCACCTGGAAGCCGAGGTCGGTGGAGATCAGCTCCATCAGCTTGCCGGACTGGGTTCCCAGCTCGTCGTCCTTCTCGCCCAGCCGGGCCAGGGTCTGATCGGCGATCAGGAGGTCGTAATTGGCGCCGGACAAGTCATCGACCTGGACCCGGGCCGGATCGACATAGACCGGCAGGCTCAGCTGATAGTCGACGAAGGTCGTATAGCCCTGGGCCACGATCCGGCCGACCAGGACGGCCAGGAACAGCAGGGCCACGATGATCGCGGCGCGGCCATAGAAGCGGAACCGCAGCTCCTCGGCGTGGCGGCGCTTGAGGCGGGCCTCGACGGTCTGGCGGAGGGACGGCTGAGCCGTCGGGAGGGCGGCGTCAGTCATACTGTTCCCGGTACTTCTGGACGATGCGCAGGGCGATGATGTTCAACAGGAAGGTCACCACGAAGAGGGTGAGGCCCAGGCCGAAGGCGGCCAGGGTCTTGGGACTGTCGAACTCCTGATCGCCCGTCAGCAGGGTGACGATCTGCACGGTGACCGTGGTCACGGTGTCGAGGGGATTGATGGTCATCTTGGCCTGGAGGCCGGCGGCCATGGTCACAATCATGGTCTCGCCGACGGCGCGGGACACCGCCAGCAGCATGGCGGCCATGATCCCCGGCAGGGCGGCGGGCAGCACCACCTTCTTGACCGTCTCCGAGCGGGTGGCGCCCATGGCCAGGCTGCCGTCGCGCAGCGCCTGGGGCACGGAATTGATGATGTCGTCGGAGAGCGAGGAGACGAAGGGGATCAGCATGATGCCCATCACCGCCCCGGCCACCAGGGCCATCTGGTTCTGGACCGACATCAGATAGAGGGCGAGGCTGTTCAGGGGGCCGCCCGCCAGGGCCTCGCCCAGGGCGTGGAAGCCGGAGCGGAAGATCGGCCCGACCGTCAGGGCGGCGAAGAAGCCGTAGACCACCGTCGGCACCCCCGCGAGGATCTCCAGCAGCGGCTTGACCACCGCCCGCGACAGGCCGCCGGCGTATTCCGAGAGATAGATGGCCGAGAACAGGCCGATCGGCGCGGCCACGATCATGGCGATGATCATGATCAGGAAAGTGCCGGCGAACAGCGGCACCGCGCCGAACGCGCCCTTGGAGGCGTACTGGTCCGAGCGCATGGCGATCTGCGGGTCCCATTCGCGGCCCAGCAGGAAGTCCTGCAGCGGCACCGCGTGGAAGAAGCGCAGGCTCTCCCAGACCAGCGAGCCCACGATGCCGACCGTGGTCAGGATGGCGGTGACCGAGCAGACGATGAACAGGCCCGCCACCCAGCCCTCGACCTTGTTGCGGGCGCGGAAGTCGGGGCGGATGCGGCGCAGGGCCAGGAACACGCCCGACAGGGCCAGGACCGCCGCGGCGGCCACCGACCCGTAGGCGATCAACGCCTCCAGCTGGCGGGCCTGGGCCGTCTTGGCCTGGAGGGCGGCCTGCATCGGGCCCTCGTAGCTGGTCTCGCTGGCCTGCAGATTGTGGGCCGTGGCCCGGACGTCGTCGAAGAACACCTGCTGTTCGGCAGGGGTCAGCTGGGCGACGGCCGCCGGCGGCTGAACCCGCAGCAGGGCGTCTTCCAGCCGTCCGCCGAACATGGCCGCCAGCAGCACCAGCAGGGCGGCCGGCGCGCCGGCCCAGAGCGCGACATAGGCGCCGTAATAGCCCGGCAGGGAGTGCATATTGCGCGGCGAACCGCCGGCGGCGGCGCTGACCTTGCGCCGCGCGGCGACATAGGTCGTCCCGGAGAAGAGGACGAGCGCCAGGAGGGCCACCCAGGTGAGCATGTGGTCTCGCGGTTCCTGCGATTACGAGCGGGAGGATCTGGACAGACGGGCCGCCCGGAAGCCGCCCGGAACCTGCCCGTCCAATGCCTTCGCCCTACGACAGTTTCACGACACTTTTGTAACGACGATCGGCGCGGCGGCCCTCGGCGTGGCCTGAACCGCCGAGATCAGGGGAAAATAGGCGGTGAATGTGGCGCCCGCGCCCTCCTGGCTCTCGATCGCCAGGCCGCCGCGATGGCGGTTCATGATGTGCTTGACGATGGCGAGCCCCAGCCCCGTGCCCGACCGGTCGCCGCTCTTCTGGCCTTCGACCCGATAGAAGCGCTCGGTCAGGCGCGGCAGGTGCTCCCGCGCCAGGCCGGGACCGGAATCGCTGACCCGGATGACCCCGTAGAGGTCGTGGCCGTGATCCGGGGTCAGCAGCGACATGCGCGAGGCGAGCGGGTTCCGCGACGCGACGGCGGCCTCGGCGGTCAGGCCGCTCTCCAGGACGATCCGGACGGCGCCGCCGCTGGGCGAATATTTCAGGCCGTTGTCGATCAGGTTCTGGATGACCTGCACGATCTGGTCGCGGTCTCCCACGCTGATCGCCGTCCCGGCGGCCGGCAGATCGGCCTCGAGCCGCACGCCCTTGTCCGCCGCGAGCGGCCCGAGCGAATCCACGACGTCCATCACCGCGAGCGCCAGATCGACCTCGCCCTGGGGGGCGATATGCTCGTTGAGCTCGATGCGGCTGAGGGACAACAGGTCGTCGATCAGCCGGCTCATCCGCTCGGCCTGGGCCTGCATGATGGCCAGGAATTTGTCGCGCGCCTTCTCATCCGTCCGGGCGTGACCGCGCAGGGTCTCGATGAAGCCGGACAGCGAGGCCAGCGGCGTGCGCAGCTCGTGGCTGGCGTTGGCCAGGAAGTCGGCGCGGGTGCGCTCGGCCCGGCGGATGTCGGTCTCGTCGCGCAGCACCAGCAGGGCCCGGCGGTCGCCATTGGGCGCCGCGTCGAGCGGCTTGGCCGAGGCGCGCCAGACCCGATCCTGGGACCCGCCCATCTCATAGACCGCCTCGGCGCTGCGGCCGCCGAACAGGGCGATGTCGACCGCCTCCAGCACCTCCGGATCGCGGATCACCGTGACCAGCAGGCCTGCGTCATTTTGTATCCTTAGGAATTCGCGGGCGGCGTCGTTAACCAGGACGAAACGCCGTCCGGCGAGGTCATCGGGTTCATGCGCCGCAATCACCAGCACCGGGTCGGGAAGAGCGTTCACCAGACTCGCATAGGGCGGCGGCGCGCTGCGGCCCGGCTCGGCCTCGACCGCCGGCGCCGGCAGGGCCCGGGCGGCGTCCGCCCGCTGCCCCACCAGCCACCCCAAGCCCATCACCAGAAGGGCGCCGCCGAGCGCCGGGCCGATCTCCAGACGGCCGCTGGCCGCCAGGGCGCCGATCACGGCCGCCCCTGCCCCGGCGGCGGCGAGCGCCGAGGTCAGCGGGCTGATCGAACCGCTCTGCGGCTGCGCCAATACGAATCTCCAGGTGGGACTTCACAGCAGGCCCGAAGCATATGTCAGTTGGATGACAAACGCCCAAACGCGGCGCACGGCCTTCAGCTTTTCTGCGACAGACCGAACATATTCTCCATTGGTCCGATAGGAATTATCGGGTCACAACATCCGCGGGTTCCGAGGAACTCCAAGAACGAGGGGCTAAGGGTCACATGGCTTTGAAATCCACACTGCTCGCCGGCGCCGCCGTTGTCGCGTTCGCCACGCCGAGCCTGGCCTCCGCGCGCAGCGCGGACGACGCGCGCATCAAGGCCCTGGAAGCCCAGGTCGCAGAGCTGAAGGCCGCCGTCGAAGCCCTGAAAGCCGCCAACGCCCCGCACGACGCGCCCCCGGTCGCCCCCGTCGCCACCCAGCAGGACGTCGACGCCCTGCGCGCCCAGGTCGCCGACCTAAAGGTCTCCACGGCCTCCAGCGTCGCGGCCCTGCGCTCCGACGCCCTGTCGACCACCGTCTCGATCGCCAATGGCAAGCCGACCATCGCCAGCGCCGACGGCAAGTTCTCGGCCACCTTCCACGGGGTGATGCAGCTCGACACCGCCAAGTACTTCCAGGACGACCATCTGCCCGCCGCCGTCACCGCGCGCGACCTGAGCGGCGGCGCCAATTTCCGCCGCGCCCGGATCGGGGTGGATGGCAAGGTGTTCGGCAATTTCGACTACAACATCCTCTTCGACTTCGGCGGCGGCGGGGCGGAAGACGCCGGCCGCGTGCAGGAGCTGTGGGTCCAGTATTCCGGCCTGAAGCCCTGGCGCTTCCGGGTCGGCGCCTTCGCCCCGCCCCTCGGTCTTGAGGACGCGGCCTCCACCAACGGCGCCCTGTTCCCGGAACGCGCCGCGGCGGCCGACATCGCCCGCGGCCTGGCCGGCGGCGACACCCGCGTCGGCGGCGGGGTGATCGGCAATGGCGACCACTGGTTCGTCTCGGCCATCGCCACCGGGCCCCTGGTCCAGAGCCTGAACTCCGGCGCCACGGCCTTCAACGCCCCGATCTTCGACGAACAGCAGAGCTTCGCCCTGCGCGCAGCCGGCACGCCCTGGTTCGGCTATGACTGGCTGGTGCATGTGGGCGCCAACGCCTCGGTCGTGACCCAGCCGACCGACCTGGGCGCCTCGGCCGCCACCCGCTACGCCCTGCAGCTGCGCGAGCGTCCGGAACTGCGCGTCGACGGGACCCGCCTAGTCGACACCGGCCAGATCGACTCCAAGGGCGCCCAGGCGCTCGGCCTGGAGCTGGCCTTCCAGAAGCAGGCCCTGACCGTCGAGGGCGAATATTTCGACATCCGCCTGGACCGTCGCAATCCGGCGGCCGGCGCTACCGATCCCAAGTTCAGCGGCTGGTACCTGGAAGGCGGCTGGATGCTGACCGGCGAGCGCCGCAAGTACAACCTGACCACCGCGGCCTTCGACGCCCCGCCGGTCGACAAGGTGTTCAATCCCCAGAAGGGCGCCTGGGGCGCCTGGGAGCTGACCGCCCGCTATTCGACCGTGGACCTGAACTACGCCGAGACCAGCCTGATCGCCGCCAACCGCGTGCGCGGCGGCCAGCAGGACATCTGGACCGTGGGCCTGAACTGGTACCCCAACCCGGCGGTGAAGTTCATGCTCGACTACTACGACGTCAGCGTCGACCGCCTGAACGCGGCGGGCGCGCAGATCGGACAGGACTATCAGTCGATCAATCTGAGATCCCAGCTGGCTTTCTAAACTCTAACCCCCGGGACCCCGCGCGTCGGGGTCCCCTTCCAGGACTCCTTCCCATGACCGAAGATCTCCTCTCGCCCTCGCGGCGGGGATTGCTGGCGGCTGCCTCGGCCGCGGCCGCGGCCCCCGGCCTGGCCTTCGCGGCCGCGCCCAAGCCGGTGACCCTGCTGAACGTCAGCTATGACCCGACCCGCGAGCTCTACAAGCAGATCGACGCGGCCTATGCGAAGTACTGGAAGGACAAGACCGGCCAGGACATCGTCATCAACCAGAGCCATGGCGGCTCGGGCAAGCAGGCCCGCTCGGTGATCGACGGCCTGCAGGCCGACGTCGTGACCCTGGCTCTGGCCGCCGACATCGACGAGATCGCCGCCCGCGCCCGCCTGCTGCCCGCCAACTGGCAGTCGCGCCTGCCCAACAATTCGACGCCCTATTATTCGACCATCGTGTTCCTGGTCCGGAAGGGCAATCCCTGGAAGATCAAGGACTGGCCGGACCTGATCAAGCCGGGCGTCGACGTCATCACCCCCAATCCCAAGACCTCGGGCGGGGCCCGCTGGGCCTATCTGGCGGCCTGGGCCGCGGCCCTGAAGGGTCCGGGCGGCAATCCGGCCAAGGCCAAGGCCTTCGTCGAGGCGATCTATCGCAACGTGCCGGTGCTCGACACCGGGGCCCGCGGCTCCACCGTCACCTTCGCCCAGCGCGGCCTGGGCGACGTGCTGCTGTCGTGGGAGAACGAGGCGCATCTGGCCGGCGACGAATTCGGCGACAAGTTCGACATCATCTATCCGTCGAGCTCGATCCTGGCCGAGCCGCCCGTGGCCCTGGTCGACAAGGTGGTCGACCGCAAGAAGACCCGGGTGATCGCCGAGGGCTATCTGAACTTCCTCTACAGCCCGCTGGCCCAGGACATCATCGGCCGGAACTTCTATCGGCCGCGCAATCCCCAGGCCGCGGCGAAATACGCCGCCAACTTCCCGAAGATCCCGATGTCCACCGTCGACGACACCTTCGGCGGCTGGAAGAAGGCCCAGGCGACGCACTTCGACGACGGCGGCGTGTTCGACCAGATCTATAAGCCGCGCTGATTTCCGGTTCCTTCGGATCGGCGCGGTCGGGCGCGGGGGGCCTCCTCCCGCGCCCGCCTCATTTGCGGCAACCCCGGCCGCCGAAATCCGTTTCTGGCGGATGTCTCCCGTCAATCTGATCGGCACGCTCGCCGCCCTCTGCTCCATGGCCAGTTTCGCGCCGCAGATTCTCAAGCTGCTGGCCGAGCGGGACGCCACGTCCGTCTCCCTGCGCACCTATGTGGTGACCGTCACCGGCTTCGGCCTGTGGATCGCCTATGGGGTGATGAGCGGCAGCTGGCCGGTGACCGCGTCGAACAGCGTCTGCCTGGCCATGTCCGGCGTGATCCTGGCGCTGAAGGTCAAGTTCTCCGGGACCGAGCCGGCCGCCCCTCGACCTTGATTGCGCCCCAGGCTGAGCCTAAGCGTCGGGCGTCGCCCGTCGCGGAAGGACTGCATGGACAAGAGACTGGAACAGGCTCAGGCGGCGCTCCAGGCCGGCCGCAAGGCCGAGGCGGTGGGCCTCATGATCGAGGTCGTCACCGAGCAGCCCCGTCAGCCCGTCGGCCTCTATCGCAGCCTGCTCTACCAGCACTATCTCCTGGGCCGTCACAAGGAGGGCGCCGCCTGGGCGGACCGCGCGCTGCGGGTTCATCCCGGCGATCCGGAATGCCTGAACCTCAAGGGCGTCATGCTCCGGCGCGCCAAGCGCTATGACGAAGCCATCGCGACCTTCACGGAGCTGGCCCGCCGCGCGCCCGACAATGAAAGCGTCCTGGTCAATCTGGGCAATGTCTACAACGACAAGGGCGACGGGGCGTCGGCCGGGCGGATCTTCGCCGACCTGGTCGCCAAGTCCCCCGACAACGCCGACTATCTGCGCCAGCTCGGCGCGGCCCTGCGTCACCAGAGCCGGCCGGCCGAGGCGGCGGAACGGTTCCGTCAGGCGCTCGCCCTGGAGCCGGCGAACATCGACGCCTGGCGCGACCTGGCCGGCACCCTGGCCGAGAGCAACCAGTTCGACGCCGCCCTCGAGGCCATGGACCAGGCCATTCGCCTCAATCCCCGCGCCCGCGGCGCCCTGGAGGGCAAGGCCATCCTGTTGCGGAACCTGCATCGGGCCCGGCAGGCGGAAGCCTATCTGAACGCCCTGATCGCCGAGCAGGGCGACGCCGCCTGGATCCAGCACCAGTTGGGATCGATCATCCAGGACGCGGACCGCCACCGCGCCCTGCCCCATCTGCGCAAGGCGGTCGAGCTTGAGCCCGGCAACGGCGACTATGTGTCCGCCCTGGCCGAGTGCCTCGACCGGGCCCGCGGCCCGCAGGAGGCCGTCCATCTCGAAGAGGCCTATCAGTTGATGCGGGGCCTCGGCGATCCCGCCGAGATGACCCCGGCCCAGCTGAAGATCGCCAATGAGGTGTTCGGCCGGATCTGCGCCTTCGACGCCCAGAAGACCCTGGGGTTGTTCGCCGCGGTCGGCCGCCGGTTCGTCGACGCCGGCCGCCACACCGCCCTGCTCGCCCATCTGCCGCGGGTGAAATCCGACGCCGATCGCCTGGAGCTGGTCGACCAGCACCGCACCTGGGGCCGGCTCGCCATGGACGCCGCCAAGCGGGCGCCGGTCACGCACCCCACCCGCGCGGCCGACGGGGAAGATCCGCCTGGGCTTCATGTCCTCGGACCTGCGCCGCCACCCGGTGGCCTATTTCGCCCTGCCCCTGTTCGAACACATCGACACCGAGCGCTTCGAGGTCTTCTGCTATTCCTTCTCGGAGCTGGAGAGCGACGAGATCCAGGACTTCATCACCTCGAAGGTCACCGCCTTCCGGTGGCTGAAGGACACCGCCACCCCCGAGGTCGCCCAGATCATCGCCGACGATCAGCTCGACATGCTGATCGAGCTGGGCGGCAGCACCCAGATGAACAAGCTAACGGTCATGGCCTTCCGCGCCGCGCCCCTGCAGGCGAGCTGGCTGGGCTATCCCCACTCCGCCGGGCTGGAGACCATCGACCACCTGATCTGCGACCCGTTCAATGCGCCGGAGCGGCCGGAGCTCTTGATCGAGACCCCGCTGATCATGCCCCGGACCTGGATCGCGCTCGGCCGCCAGGTGTTCCGCGAGGACATGGTGATCGCCGACGGCGTGCCCCAGGACCGCTCGGGCGTGGTCACCTTCGGCACCGCCAACAATCCCTACAAGTACACCCCCGAAGCCCTGACCGCCTGGGCCCGGGTGATGGCGCGGGTTCCGGGGTCGCGCATGCTGTTCGTCCGCCCCGAGTGCGGCGCGGCCATCTTCCGGCGCAATATCGCAACCGTGTTCGAGGCCGAGGGGATCGACCCGGAGCGGCTGCTGTTCCAGGCCGTCCGCGGCGCCCACATGCCGCGCTACAATGAGATCGACATCAGCCTCGACACCTTTCCGCTCACCGGCGGCACCACCACCTGCGAGGCGCTGTGGATGGGGGTTCCGGTCGTCAGCCTGGTCGGGCCGGCCTTCTATGAGCGGCTCAGCTATTCGATCCTGAACAATGTCGATCTGGGCGATCTGTGCGCCCACACTGTCCCGGCCTTCATCGACACCGCCGTCGGCCTGGCGAACGACCTCGAGCGCCGCCGCGCCCTGCGCCACACCATCCGCCAGCGGATGATCGACGGGCCGCTGGGCCAGACCGAGGTCTTCGCCCGGGACTTCTACGACATGGTCGCCAAGGCCGTGCAGACGGCCCGGACGACAACCCCGGCCTAGAGCCGGAAATAGTCCGACAACAGGTCGCTGGGGGCGGGGCGGAAGGTCAGGCCCCCGTTCTCGCCGGGAAAGGCCATGGCGCCCGCCGGCACCTCGGCGTTGACGACCCGCGACCCTTGCGAGAGCACCGCCCCGTCGCCCACCCGTGACCGCCCGATCACCGCGCTGTTCGGATAGATGATCACGCCCTCGCCCACGACCGGGATATCGGTCCGGTGCCGGCCGACGGTGGAGTTCTGATAGAGCACCAGATGTTCGCCATAGGTCGCCTTGGCGAGCACGATGCCGACGCTGTGGCCGATGAAGAACACCTTCGGCATCTCGATCTCGTAGAACAGGTCGATGGCGTTGAGCGCCTTGTTCAACAGGAACAGCCGCGTCGCCGCGCCGGCGTCCCGCTCCTGCTTCCAGATCGTATTCGCCAGATAATACAGATAGATGCAGTACTGCGAGGAGTGCAGATAATTGAACTCCCCGGCCCGCCACATGGCCACCCGGTCGATGCAGTGGCCGACCCGCGCCAGGGCCTCGTCGATGTGCCGGCCGATCACGGCGGCCATGGCGTCGCGGCTGCCGTCGGGGACCACGGCGGCGACCTGGGCGGCGGTGTAGTCCGCCAGGCTGGCGGGGCTGTGGTCGATCAGCTTCATCGGCGGCTCAATTCGGCGAGATAGGCGGCGACAAAATCGAGGACGCCGCGCGGCCGGATCCCCAGCGCGTGCAGGCGGTCGATCTCGACCCTGGGCGGCGGCGGAACGGCCTCGGTCCGGCGAAAGCCGATCCGCCAGCCCGCGGCCTCGAAACAGGCGGCGATCCGGGCGTTGCTGACCAGCTCCCCGCTGGCGACATTGATCACGCCCTCCCCGGCCTCGGCGATGCGGATCAGGGCCCGGGCGACGTCGTCGACATGGATGTAGTCGCGCGCCACGGACGGGGTGGAGTCGAGCTCGATCTCCCGCGCCAGGGCGGCGCGGGCCAGCCACTCGGCCAGGAACCCCGGATCGCCGGGCCGCACGTCATAGACATTGGCCAGCCGCGCCACGGTTCCCCGCCCACCCATCTGGGTCAGGGTCAGGGTCTCGCCGAGCGCCTTGGAGAGGTCATAGAGGCTGCGGGGATTGTCGACGGCGAGCGACAGGGGCGCGGTCTCGCGGCCCACATCCGCGCCGCCGCTGTCATAGAGCCGGATGGACGACAGATAGACGAAGCGCTCGAAGTCCGCATCGCGGGCCAGCCGGCTGACCAGCTCGACATGGGCGGCCACGGTGTCGAAGGGCCGCTGGATATAGTCGGCGGTCAGGCCCGCGCAGTAGATCACCCGCCCCAGCGGCCGGGCGAACAGGTCGGGATCGCCCCTGGCCGGCGCATAGACCTGCGCGCCGTCCGCCGTCAGCCGCTCGACCAGGCGGCCGCCCACGAAGCCCTGGGCCCCGATGACGGTGGCGAGCGTCATCCGCCGCGCGGTCCCAGGCGCTTGGCCGGGGCGCCGGCATAGATCGAATAGGGCTCCAACTCCCCGCGGACCACGGACCCGGCGGCGACCACGCAGCCATCGCCGATGACCGCCCCGTCCAGCACCACCACATTGGCGCCCAGCCAGACGTCCTGGCCGATCACGATGCCGCCCCGGCTGGGCTGGAAGCCCTGGTCGCGGATGCGTCGGGTGACGTCCTCGAAGGCGTGATTGGTCGGGGCGAGGGTGCAATTGGCGGCCAGCATGGAGGCGTGCCCGATCCGCACCCCGTTGCCCGTATAGATCACGCATCCGGAATTGATGGCCACGTCCTCGCCGATGATCACCTCGCCCGCGCCGCCGGCCGGCTTGATCTTCACGAAGGAGTCGATCATCGACCGCGCCCCGATCTGGATCAGGGTGCCGCGCACGGACTGTTCGATGTCGGCGAGCGGCGAGATGCGGGCGGTGGGATCGATCTTCAGCATGGGGCGCTCAGCCTAGGCCTGTTCGGGATAGGTCGCATCCCGCTCGGAAATGACCAGCGGCTTCGCCGGCCAGGAGATGCCGAAGGCCGGATCGTCCCAGCGCGCGCCGCGGTCATGGCCGGGCTCGAAGATGCGGTCGATCTGATAGAGGACGTCGGTGTCGTCCTCGAGGGTCAGGAAGCCATGCGCCATGCCGGCCCCGATCAGCAGGGCGCGGCCGTTGTCCGCCGACAGCTCGGCCGCCGTCCAGCGCCGATAGGTGGGGCTGTCGGGGCGCAGGTCCACCGCCACGTCGAAGACCCGCCCGCGAGTGACCCGCACCAGCTTGGTCTCCGCCCAGGGGGCCGCCTGATAGTGCAGGCCTCTTAGCGTATGGGCGCGGGTGTTGCGCGACAGGCTGGTCTGGGCCGGAACGAAAGGATGGCCTGCGGCGGCGAATTCGTTCGGGCAGTGCAACCGCACGAACGCGCCCCGGTCATCCGTCGCCGGATCGAGCTCGACCAGGGTGACGCCGGCGATCGCGGTGGGCGCGAACCGCATCAGCCCACCACCCGCGTCTCGGGCGCGGCGATGACGAACCGGCCGCCCCAGTCCTTGATGAGGGCGAGCTGGCCCATGATCTCGTCCTTCAGGTTCCAGGGCAGGATGACCAGATAGTCCGGGCGGATCTCGGCCACCTTCGCCGGGGCGTAGACGGGGATGTGGCTGCCGGGCAGGAAGCGGTCCTGCTTGTGGGGATTGGCGTCGAAGGCCGCCACGATGTCGGCCGCCGACACGCCGCAGTAGTTCAGGAAGGTGTTGCCCTTGGCTGCAGCCCCATAGGCGGCCACGCTCTTGCCCTCGGCCTTGGCCCTGGCGAGGAAGGCCAGGAAGTCGCGGCGCACGGCCTCCACCCGGGCGGTGAAGCCGCCATAGGTCTCCAGGCGGTCGAGGCCGGCGGCGTGTTCGCGGGCGCGAAGATCGGCCAGCGCCCCCGTCTCGGCGTGGTCGGACTCGGCCCGCGCGCAGAACAGCCGCAGCGAGCCGCCATGGGTGGGCAGCAGCTCGACATCGAAGGGCCGCAGGCCGTTGGCCCGCAGCACCGTCTCCACCGCCAGCAGCGACAGATAGCTGAAGTGCTCGTGATAGATGGTGTCGAACTGGACCTGCTCGATCAGGTTCAGGAGGTGCGGAAACTCGAAGGTCAGGACGCCCTGCGGCTTCAGGACCAGGGGGAAGCCGGCCACGAAGTCGCCGATGTCCGGCACGTGGGCCAGGACGTTGTTGCCCGCCATCAGGTCGGCGGCGACGCCGCGGGCCGCAAGCGCCCGCCCGGTGGCGGCGTTGAAGAAACAGACCTCGGTCGCCACGCCGCGGGCCACCGCGGCCTCGGCGGTGTTGGCGGTCGGCTCGATCCCCAGCACCGGCACGCCCGCCGCCTTGAAGTGCTGCAGCAGGTAGCCGTCATTGCTGGCCACCTCGATCACCAGGGACCGGGCCCCCAGGCCGAAGCGGGCGATCATGGCCTCAGCGTATCGCTTGGCGTGGGCGACCCAGCTCTCCGAATAGGAGGAGAAATAGGCATAGCCCTCGTCGAAGATCTGGTCGGCGGCCACCGGGTCCTCGGCCTGGACCAGGAAGCAGGCGCCGCACACCCAGGTCTTCAGCGGATAGGCGCGCTCCGTCCTGGCCTCCAGCTGGGCCCGGGTGAGATAGCTGTTGGCCAGGGGCTGCTCGCCCAGGTCCAGGAACAGCTGGGTCAGGGGCGCGCGGCAGAAGCGACAGGCGGGCTGGGTCATGCCAGGGCCCCGTAGCGCGCAATCTGTTCGCGGCACAAGCCGAGCGCCGCCTCGCCCTCGGCCTGGCGGCGATACCAGTCCATGGTCCAGTCCACCGCGTCAGGCGCGTCCAGCCGGCTTTCAAAGCCCAGCGCCCGGCGGGCTAGGCTGGCGTCGATCCCAAGCGTCTTCGCCTCGATGGAGGCGGGATCGGGTTCGTGGCGCCAGGGACGGGCGCCAAGCGCGGCCAGCGCCCGGGTGGCGAGGTCGCCGACCGTCACCGCCGCCCCGCCGGGCCGGGGCCCGAAATTGAGCGCCCGCGGCGTCGCCGGATCGACCGCCAGATGCTCCAGATAGACGAGATAGCCCGCCACGCAGTCGAGCACGTGCTGCCAGGGGCGGGTCGCCTCCGGATGGCGCAGCACGGTCTCGCCCTGGGCCTGGCCGGCGCGCACGATGTCGGCCACCAGGCGATCGCGGGAGAAGTCCCCGCCGCCGATGACGTTCCCGCCCCGGGCGGTGGCCAGGGGAACCCCGGCCGGTCATAGAAGCTGCGCGCGAAGCTCTGGACGACGATCTCGGCGGCCGCCTTCGAGGCGGAATAGGGATCCTTGCCCCCCAGGGGATCGTCCTCGGCGAAGGCGTGGCCGGTCTCGGCGTTGGCGTAGACCTTGTCCGAGGTCACCACCAGGCAGGCCTGGAGCGCCGGCTGGGCGCGCAGGGCCTGCAGCAGATGGGCCGTGCCCATGATGTTGGAGGCGAAGGTCCCGACGGGATCTTCGATCGCCGCGCGGACGATCGGCTGGGCGGCCATGTGCAGCACCAGGTCGAAGGTCTCGCCCGACAGGGCCTCTTCGACGGCGTCGGCGGCGCGCAGGTCGACGATCCGTGAGCGGACCAGGCCCTCGATCCCGGCCAGGTCGTAGAGGGCCGGGGTCTGGTCCGGGGCCAGGGCCAGGCCGGTGACCCGGGCGCCCAGGGCGGCCAGCCAGATCGCCGCCCAGCCCCCCTTGAACCCCGTGTGACCGGTCAGGAGCACCCGCTTGCCCGCCCAGAAGGCCGGGTCGGGACGGCTCATGTCCAGACCCGCCAAGGCGCCTGACCCGCGGCCCAGAGCGCCTCCAGATGGTTCTTGTCGCGCAGGGTGTCCATGCCGGTCCAGAAGCCGGTGTGGTGATAGGCCATCAGCTCGCCGTCGCGGGCCAGGCCCTGCAGGGGCTCCAGCTCCCACGGCATCTCGTCGCCGGAGATGCGCGAAATCACCTCGGGCTGCAGCACAAAGAAGCCGCCATTGATGACGCCCTCGTCGCCCGGGGGCTTTTCGACGAAGCGGCGCACGGCGCCGTCCTGAACCTCCAGGGCGCCATACCGGGCCGGCGGCGCCACGGCGGTGACGGTGGCCTGACGGCCATGGCCGCGGTGGAAGGCCAGCAGGGCTTCAAGATCGACATCGGCGACGCCGTCGCCATAGGTCATGAAGAAGGGCTCGCCGGGGGGCAGATAGGCGGCGACCCGCTTCAAGCGCCCCCCCGTCATGGTGTCGGCGCCGGTCTCGATCAGGGTGACCTTCCACGGCTCGTGGCGGGTGGCGTGATATTCGATCTCGCCCCGGCCCAGATCGACCGTCAGGTCGGAATTGTGCAGCCGATAATTGGCGAAGTACTCCTTGATCACATAGCCGCGGTAGCCGAGGCAGATGATGAACTCGTCGCACCCGTAGTGGGAGAACAGCTTCATGATGTGCCACAGGATCGGCCGGCCGCCGATCTCGATCATGGGCTTGGGCTTGAGGTGGCTTTCCTCGGAGATGCGGGTGCCGAGACCGCCCGCCAGTATGACCGCCTTCATCGCGGGCCGCCGGCGGGGCGGGCGCACAGGGCGCGGGCTTTGATGGCGTTCATTTCCGACCCCAGACTGGCGCGACGGAACCTTCCAGCCCCGTTTCGCGGACGCGGTCCACTATTATCGCGTGTCGGGCGCGCCATGAAGGCGTATCCAGCCGCTGATCGTTTCCCAGCCCGGTAAGGTTGCTCTTGAAGCCCCTGGTCCAATTCATCGTCATCGGCGCCCAGAAGGCCGGGACCACCGCCCTGTTCGACTATATGGGCGACATGCCGGGCCTGAGCCTGTCGCGGACCAAGGAGGTCCACTTCTTCGACGACGAGAGCGTGGATTGGTCCGCCCCGGACTACGGCGCCTATCACGCCCAGTTCGACGCCGAGGCGCCCGGTCTGAAGGGCGAGGCCACCCCGATCTATGTCTACTGGCCGCGGAGCCTGGAGCGCATCAAGGCCTATAACCCCCAGATGCGGCTGATCTTGATGCTGCGGGACCCGGTGGAGCGGGCCTGGTCCCATTGGCGCATGGAGTTCGCCCGCGGGGCGGAGACCCAGGCTTTCAGCTGGTGCATCCGCGAGGGCCGGCAAAGGCTGTTCGAGGGCGAGCCCTGGGGCCATCACCGCGAGTTCTCCTATGTGGAGCGAGGGTTCTACGGCGAGCAGGTTGAGCGGCTTTTCAGCCTGTTTCCGCGGAACCAGGTGCTCACCGTGGGCGCGGAGGCCCTGCAGTCGGAGCCGGCAAGCGTCCTGGGTCGGATCGCCGGCTTCCTAGGCGCGCCGGCCCCGCCCGCCGTGAGGTCGCGCCGGATTCACGTGGGCCGCGAATTCGCCGGCCTGACGCCGGAGGACGTCGCCTATCTGCGAAGGCTCTACGACCGCGACGCGGCAAGGCTCAAGGCTTTGACGGGCTGGTCGCCGGAGGACCCGGCGGTCTGAGCCGCGCGTCCTGGGGGCGTCCGCATTTTCGCATTTTGGGCGACTTCAGGCGGCTTGATCCCTTTCCCGAGGCTAAGGATTGAGTTACAGTCGCTTGTCAGCCTAGCTCTCCATGGCTGTGTCGCTTTGGCCGGGCTGCAATCTCTGCGGGTTGCAGCCCGGTCTTTAGCTGCAGCGTTGTTTCTGCCAGACGCTCAGGGCAGATTTCCCCCATGTCCATGGATGCAGACCACGCCGAACTTGGCGAGCCAGAGGACTGCGCGCTCGATGAAGGGCTGCCGGTCTGAGGGGAAGGCCTTGGCCAGATCCCCCGCCGACATGTGGGGCTTGGCCGCGAGGAGCGCGAGCATGCGCCCGACCTCTTCCGCATTGGGGAAATTGACCCGGCCGAGGCGGGCCAGGGGCGAATCCAGGATGGCCTGGGCCGCCTGGACCGTAAGGCTCGGGGTCCAGGCCACCATGGTGGTGGAGGACAGATATTCGGTCGGATAGCTGGCGAACAGGCGGAACGGGTCGAGGTGCCACGGATTTTCCGCGAGGTTGCGCGGCGGCGGGATCGTGGCCGGCGCGGAGAGGCGGCGCGCCTGGAGCTCCCCCCAAAGCGCCTGGTACTGCGGAATGATCTTCGACCAGTCGAACACCTCGAAGGCCTGAACCTTGGCCCGTTCGCCCATGGTGCGGCGCAGCTCGGGGTTCTCGACCAGGGCGGAAATGGCCTTGGCCGCGGCGTCCAGATCGATCGCCGTCAGCTGGGCCGCGGCGGCGACATAGGCTCCATATTCGATCCAGTTGTTGGCCATGGCGTAGGACAGGTCCTGGCCCGTGCCGGGCCGGGGCGAATAGGTCGCGATACGGAACCCGTCCAGGTCGTCGCGGACCGTGTCGCGGTATCCGTCCCAGTCGGTGACGACGCAGGGCAGGCCCGCCGCCATCGCCTCGACCGGGGTCAGGCCGAAGGTCTCCTGGATATTGTCGGAGAAGCTGATGAAGAAGTCGGCGACCGACCAGATCGAGAAGCGGGTGTCGGCCGGGCGGCCATCGACCTCGCGATATTCGACGGAGGGACACAGGGCGCGGATCTGGTCGTGGAACCCGCCCTTGATCAGGGCGTCATCGCCCCAGCCTGAGGCGACCCAATAGATGGTCTTGCCGGTCTGTTGACAGGCGCGCTCCAGGGCGATGGCCATCAGGGCCGGGTTCATCTTGCTGTGCGGATTGAAGCGCCCGACATAGAGGGCGACGACGCCATCCTCGGGGATGTTCAGCTTTTCACGCCAGGCCTTGCGCTGGGCCGGGTCGGTGGCGAAGTCGCCGGCGTTCACGCCGAGCGGAATCGTCGCGCGCTGCGCCTCCGGGCGCTGGCGGGGGCCGAACTGCCAGGCGTGATAGTCGCGAATGGCCTCGAGCTCGGTCTCGACGCTCGCCCGGACCGCGTGGGAGGTGCAGATCAGGGCGTCCCAGGCCTCGGTCGGCGAGGTGATCACCTGGCCCACCGCCTGCATGGCGCGTGCGGTCGCGGTGGTGTGGGTGATTCCGCAGATCGAATAGGTGCGCGGGCCGAGCGGCCAGCGGTGCCAGGCTTCGTTGCCGATCTCGGGGACTGGCAGGTTCAGAACTCCGGGATTGGCGAGGCCGCGGCGATGGGTCCGGCCGATCCAGGTCTGGGGCTTGACCAGGGGCTCGATGCCCTGGACCAGGTCGAGCAGCTCCTGATGCGGCCGACCGGCGGCGTTCCAGAAGTAGTGATGGTCGATGTCTGCGTGGCGCAGATAGCCCCTCAGGAAGCTCTCGCCCGCCGAGTGCCGGCCCATGAGGGCCTGGGTCCGGGTGTTGTAGCCATCAGGGTGGAGATAGAGCGCTGCATTGGACATGCCGGCGGTTCTAACCCGCTCGCTTGGCGCGCCCAACTGGAAAGACGCGCAAAGAAAAGGGGCCGCCCAGAGGGCGGCCCCAAGACTTACCGTCTAAGCCGAAGCTTAGATGATGTTGGTGTAGGAGATGTCGTTCAGGGTCTTACCGACCAGAACGATGGCGTCGGTCGGGGTGGAGCCGGCGGAGGCGGTGAACACCACCACGTCCGAACCCACTTGGACCGCGACAGTCTTGATCGTGGCGCTGATCAGACCCGTCGCAACCGTGACGGCCGAGCTGTAGTCGCTGGCCGAGGTTTCGACGTAGTTGGTCGAGGTGCCGGCCACGGCCAGGTCGAGGAAGTCGTCCGAACCCCAATCGAGGATTTGGTCGCCTTGGCCAGCCGACATGCTCGAGTCGCCCGACGCGAACACGAAGGTGTCCGAGTCGCCGCCGCCCGACATCAGGTCCTTACCCAGACCACCGGTGATGGTGTCGTTGCCAGCGCCGCCGTTGATGACGTCGTTGCCGTCGCCACCGCTGATGGTGTCAACGCCACCGCCCGAGGAGATGGTGTCGGCGCCGGTGCCGGAGACGATGGTGTCGTTGCCCGAACCCGAGGTGATCGAGTCCGCGCCGCCCACGGTGGTGATCGAGTTGGCGCCGTCGCCAGCCACGACCGTGATGGAGCCGGTGCCGGCGCCAGTGATCGTGATGGTGTCGTTGCCCGAACCGGTCGTGACCGAGATCACTTGGTTGGAACCGTTGGTGGCTTCGTTGACGGTGTTGATGCCGTCGCCGAGGTTGATGACGTCGTTGCCGCCAGCGACCGCCGAGAAGCTGTCGTTGCCAGCGCCGGCCGTCACGGTGTCAACGCCCGAACCGCCCGAGATGCTGTTGTTGCCTTCACCAGCCGACAGGGTGTCGTTGCCGCCACCGCCAACGAGGGTGTCGTTACCCGCACCGCCGGTGATGGTGTCGTTGCCGGCAGCGCCCGTCAGGGTGTCGTCGCCATTGCCGCCGTCGATGGTGTTGTTGCCAGCGGTGACGGTGATGGTGTCGTTGCCCAGGTCGCCCGAGATGTAGTCCGAACCACCGCCGGTCGAGACGATCACGTCGTCGCCTTGGCCGCCATAGATGGTGTCGACGCCCGCATCGGCCACGGAGATCGTGTCGTTGCCAGCGTTGCCTTGGACGGTGCTGGTCGTGCCCGCGCCGCCGCCGGTGTAGACGATGGAGTCATCGCCGTTGCCGCCGGTGATCGAGCCGCCGCCGGTGAAGCTGCCGGTGATGGTGTCGTTGCCGTCGCCAGCCGTGATCGTGCCGGTGGTGGTGGTGGTCAGGGTGATGGTGTCGTTACCAGCGCCCGAGTCCACCGAACCGGAGGTCGTGGTGGTTTCAACGATGGTGTCGTTGCCCGAACCCGAAACAACCGAACCCGAGGTCGAATAGACGGCCGAGACGGTGTTGTTGCCGTCGCCCGCGTCGATCGAACCCGTCTTGCCGGCGACGATGATGGTGTCGTTGCCGAGGCCGCCGGTGATGGTCGAGGTGCCGGTGCCGGTGATGCTGATCGAGTCGTCGCCGTTGCCGCCGGTGACCGTGATCACGTTGCCGGTGACCAGGGCGTCGGTGATGGTGTCGTTGCCAGCGCCACCGTCGATGGTGTCGTTGCCAGCGCCGCCGGTGATGGTGTCGTTGCCGAGGTCGCCGAAGATCAGGTCGGCGCCGGAGCCGCCCGTGATCGTGTCATTGCCTTGGCCGCCGTAGATGGTGTTGGCCGAGGTGCTCGAGGCGGTCACCGAGATGGTGTCGTTGCCCAGGTTGCCTTGCAGGAAGTTCGAACCCAGACCGCCGTCGATGGTGTCGTTGTCCTGACCGCCATAGATGGTGTCGGCGTTGTTGCCGCCCGTCAGGGTGTCGTTGCCCTGGTTGCCTTGGATGAAGTTCAGGCCGTTGCCGCCGATCAGGGCGTCATCGCCAGCCAGGCCGTACATGCCGTCAGCGCCCGAACCGAACGTGATCGATTCAGCGCCGGTGGTGCCGACGTAGAGCTGCGAGCCGTCGAGGAAGTCGAAGGCGCCGTTCACAGCGCCGCCGGTCGAGTGCGTGGCGGTCAGAGCGGCGATGTCAAAGGTCAGCGACTTGCCGCCCGAGATCAGGGTCACCGATTCGGCGGCCGTGGCGGTCGCGGCGTTGTAGATCACTTGAACGCCCGACCCGCTCGAGGTCGTGGTCGAGAAGTTCAGCGTGTCGGCAGACGTGTACGCAGTCGCCTGCGCCTGCGTCATGCTTTCGAAAGTGTAGGTGGTCATTGTTCTCTCCAGTCTGTGTCACATGGACCCTGGCACGCTTGACCCCTGTCCGAAGGAGTGGTCCCAGCGATCCATCTAACGTTCGCCATAGCATGGCTGCGGCGAAGGTTAAACGAGCCCGATGAAGACGTATCGGAAGCGTGGAATTTGCGCAACAGCAAAAACCGGCGACGGGCCATGCTTCTTCAGCAATATCGGGCGCTCCGATCCATCTATCCTTAGGGTTCCCGCAGGGCGTCCCCGATGGTGTCGGTGAGCGGACTGATCACATAGGACAGGATGGTCTTACGTCCCGTCACGATCATCGCCTGGGCCGGCATGCCGGGGGTGAGTCGCGATCCCTTGGGCAATTTGGACAGTTCGCTGGGCGCGATCGTCAGCTCCGCGATGAAATAGGCCCGGCCGGTCTTGGAGTTCTCCAGCTGGTCGGCCGAGACGGTGCGGACCACGCCGACGAGGGGCGGAACCTTGCGCGAATTGAAGGCGAGCAGGCGCACCTTGGCCTTCATGCCGATGCGGACATGGTCGATATCCTGGGGCCGGATCTCGACCTGGACGACCATCGGCGAGTCCGCCGGGACGATCTCCATCAGCAGATCGCCGGGCGCGACGACCCCGCCCACCGTGTGCTGGCTGAGGCTGAGGACGTAGCCGTCCACCGGCGAGCGCACGACGCTGTCGTTCAGAAGCTGGGTGGCCGCCGTCAGGCGCGGCCGCGCCTCCTCCAGCCCCGACTGCATCTGGCGCAGGCCGTCGGCGGCCTGGGAGATGCGCTGATCCTTCTGAGCGGCGATCTGATAGCGGGACTCGCCCACCTGCTGCTTCAGTCGGTTGAGATCCGAGACCAGGCCGCCGCGGCGTCCGGCCAGGTCGGCCAGGCTGCGCTGATAGCGCAGGATCAGGGTCTTGGGCGCATAGCCCTTCTCGTACAGGGTCTGATAGCCCGCCAGTTCCTCATTGGTCAGCTTGACGCTGTCGTCGAGGGCGTCGATCTGGGCCTGAACCCCCTGGATCTGGGTCTGGATCTGCTCGACACGCTGGTTGAGAATGTCGTTCTGGCTTTCGAAGAACTGCAGCCGGGTCGAGAACAGCAGATCCTGGTCGCGCATGATGCCCGCCACCCGCGGATCGCTGCGGCGCGCTGTCAGCTCGGCCGGATAGACGACCGACCGGCGGCCGTTGGCTTCCGCCGAGAACCGCGCGCTCTGGGCCATGTAGGTGTCGTACTGGTTCTGGACCACGTCGGTCGTCATGCGCGGCTGGACGTCGCTGAGCGTCAGCAGGATCTGACCCGGGGCGACGCGCTGGCCTTCCCGCACGAAGATCCCCTTCACCGTGCCGCCGCCGAGGTGACGAATCACCTTCCGGTTGGCCTCCACGCGCACCATCCCCATGGCGGAGGTGGCGCTGTCGATCGGAGAGACCGCCGCCCAGATGAGGAAGCCCACCAGGAACACGCCGACAATCGCGGCGCCGGTGGTCATGGTCTTTTTCAGGCGCTGATCGGGGTCGTGGTCCCCGGGGCCCATGGCGTCCGAGAACATCGAGGGGACCAGCGACTTCAGGGGCGACAGGGTCTTGAACGATCCGACTTCCATACGCATCACCCAGCTTCGACCGCGCGGGGAGCCGCCTGCGGAACAATTCGCGCCATGACCTGCTCGCGCGGGCCCATCATCTCGATACGGCCCTCGCGCAAGACCATCATCTTGTCCGCGGAGCGCAGAATGGACGGCTTGTGGGAGACCACGACGATGGTGCTGCCCCCGGCCTTCAGGGTGTCCAGCGCGGCCATCAGGGCTTCCTCGCCCTCGGCGTCGAGGCTGGCGTTCGGTTCGTCGAGCACGATGAACCGGGGATTGCCCAGCAGGGCGCGGGCGAGGCCGACCCGCTGCCGCTGACCGGCGGACAGGATGTGGCCCGCCTCGTCCAGGGTGGTGTCATAGCCTTGGGGCAGCTTGAGGATCAGCTGGTGCACGCCCGCGGCCTGGGCCGCCCAGACCACCGCCTCGTCGTCGACGTCGATCCGGAAGCGGGCGATGTTGTCCCGCAGGCTGCCCGCGAACAGCTCGGTGTCCTGGGGCAGGTAGCCCACATGGCGGCCGAAGTCGGCCCGGTCCCACGCATAGACGTCGGCGCCGTCCAGTCGCACCGCTCCCTGGTTGGGCCGCCAGATCCCCACCAGCAGGCGGGCCAGGGTGGACTTGCCCGCCCCGGACGGACCGACGATGCCCAGCATCTGGCCCGGCTCGACGGTGAAATTGATCCCCTGCAGCACCCAGCGTCCGGCGCCCGGCGGCATATAGGCGACGTTCTCGGAGGTCAGGCGTCCGAGCGGGGTGGGCAGCTTGGTGCCCGGCGTCGGCGCCTGGTAGTCCTTGAGCGCGTTCATCAGGCGGTCGAACGCCTGGGTGCCCTTCATGAGCGGGTCCCAGGACGCGACCAGCCGGTCGATCGGCTGCAGGGCGCGGGCGGCCAGGATCATGTTGGCGAACAGCAGTCCCGAGTGGATCTTGGCCTTCACCACCAGATAGGCCCCGATGGCGATGATCAGCACCTGGATCGCCATGCGGGCGAACTTGCTGATGTTGCCCAGCACGCTGGACCGTTCGCTGGCGATGGCGCCGCGGAGCATGGCGGTGGCGCGGAAGACGGCCCACCGTTCGCCCAGCGCATTGGTCATGCCGAGCGCCCGGACGATCTCGCTGTTGCGCAGGCCCGCGTCGGTGAAGGCGTAGCTGCGCAGCGCCGCGTCATTGGCTTCGCGCAGGGGCGCGGCCGTCATCTTGTCCTGCAGCACCGCGATCCCGAACAGCAGGGCGGCGCCCAGCAGGGTCACGATCCCCACGGTCGGGTCGATGGCGAACAGGACCAGCATGAAGACCGGCATCCAGGGCAGGTCGAAGATCACCGAGAAGGTCATGCCGGTGAGCATCTGGCGGAAGGTGTCCAAGTCGCGCAGCACCTGGGCGCGGGCCTGGGGATTGCCGCGGGCGGCGCTGTCGAACAGGGCGGTGAAGATGTGGGCGGAGACCCGCTGATCCAGCACCACGCCGTAATTGATCAGGACGCGGGCGCGGTAGTCATCGACCACGGACGACAGGACGAACGCCCCCATCACCCCCAGACTCAGCACCAGCAGCGTCGCCACGCTGCCGCTGGTCATCACCCGGCCGTAAATCTGGAAAGTATAGAGCGGCAGCGCCAAGTAGAGGATGTTCGAGACGAAGCTGAAGGCCGCCGCGAACATCAGCGGCGTGTAGCCTTCCTTGATCGCCTGGGTAAGCGGATTGGCAGGCAGATCAGCCAGCGGATTGAAGATTTTCATGCGCGCGGGATCGATCCGTGTTGGTCCGCCACCGGCGCGTCTGGCGCCCTCCGGCGACTCGAGCGGTTAAGGTCGACAGCAGGTTCGGGGCGCGCCTCGGCCGGGCGAGGCGCTGGAGGGCCGCGACTGATGATAGTGGGGGGCACAGATGTCAATCCTGCATGTGGACCGCGGGCTGCGCCGCCCAATGGCGGAAAGGCGCAGCGTAATGATAGAGACAGGTCGGGCCGATGGGGCGGCGTTGTTCGACGACCTGAGGACGCATGAGGGGAAGCCGTGTCGCGGGTAGCAATAATCGGCAGCTGCATAACGCGTGACTTGTGGCCAAACCTGGGCGAGGCGCCACAGGACCTGTTGTACCTTTGCCGCACTAGCCTGCCCAGTCTTCTGGCGCCCGCGGCGCGTGGCGTGACGGTCGCCGAGAGCCCGCCCGCCGGCCTGCGTCCGGGGCAGCACGCCGCCCTGACGACCGACCTGCGCAAGCGCGCCCTGGACCTGCTGATCGCGCACCGGCCGACCCACATCATCTTCGATTTCATCGACGAACGCTTCGACCTCATCCGCACGCCCCGCACCCTGGTCACCCATAGCTGGGAGCTGGAGACAAGCGGCTACATCCGTCAGGCGGCGTTCGAGGGGGCCAGGATCGTGCCCCGGCTGTCTTCGGCCTGCGACCTGATCTGGCGCGACGCGCTGGGCGAGCTGGCCGCCGTGATCGAGGCCACGCCCCTGCGCGACGCGCGCCGGATCCTGCATGCCTCGCAGTGGGCGACGACCTATGTCGATACGGACGGCGCGGTCCGCGCCTTCGGGGACGAGGTCGAGGTGCTGCCGGGCCGCCCGGCCCCGATCGCCGCTCACAACGCCCTGCTCGACCGCTACCAGGACGCCTTCCTCCACGCCCTGGACCCGGCGGTGGTGCGCGCGACGCCGGAGGCGACCCGCGCCGACGCCGGCCACCGATGGGGCCTGAGCCCGTTCCACTACGGGCCCGACTATTACGCCCAGATCCTCGGCCAGCTGGCCGGGCTGGGCGTCTAGTCCGAGAGGCCGAGCCGGACCCAGCGCTCCAGGGGCGTCAGGCCCTCCGCCGCCAGTTCCGGATGGGCGGCCAGATAGGCCGCGGCCTGGAAGCCCGGCGAGGGCTCGCCCACCGTCCAGGCGCCGCCGGCCAGATAGTCGCTGAGCGGATCGAGCCCGGCGGGGCGGGCGTCCCCGCGCCGCGCCGCATAGAGGCCGCCATCCATCCAGGGGCCGGGGGACAGGGCCGCGTCCCCGCCATGGACCACGAAGTGGCTGAGGGGCTCGTGCCCCTCGGCCGCCGTCTGCGGATAGGCCGCGCGGTACCAGGCCGGATCGAACAGCGGATGCGGCTTCAGGCCCCGCGACGACCCTTCAGTCAGATAGTGAACCAGCGGATTGGCGTCCTCGGCCAGGGCGGCCTGGGACCGGTAATAGGCGGCGTCGAACAGCGGATGGGGGCTGAGCCCCGCGGCCGCGCCGGTCCGCAGATAGTGCCCCAGCGGGGCCTCGCCCGTCTCGAACAGCTCCGGCGCCTGGACCAGATAGACGTCCGTCCGGAACAGCGGATGGGGATCGAACCCCTGGGCCGCGCCGATCCGCACATAGTGCTCCAGCGCGGTCAGGCCGGTCTGGCCCAGCTCCACGCCGTTGCGGCGGACATAATAGGCCGGGTCGAACAGGGGATGGGGCGCGCGCCCCTCCAGGCCGCCGGCCAGCAGATAATGGACCAGGGGGCTGACGCCGCCGGCCGCAATGTCGGGATTGCGCGCCAGATGCCAGGCCTGGTCGAACAACGCCTGCGGCCGGGCGCCCGGGTCGGCCCTGCGCCGCACATAGGCCTCGACAGCCCCGAGGTCATCGCCCCGCCAGAGACCGGAGGCCATGATGATGCGGGCCTGTCCCGCCGGCCCCAGGCGGCTCAGCAGGCGCTCGGCCTGTCGGCGCAGGCGATTGCGGCGGGCCGGACGGATCCAGGCGCGGCCGGCGGCGCGGTAATGGACCAGGGCCGCGGCGCGGGCGGCGGTCTCGGCCTCGGCGCGGGCGGCCAGCGCAGCGGCCAGGGCCTCGCCCAGGCGAACCCGGGTCAGGGCCTCGCGGGTCTGGGCGGTCTGGGTTTCGGCGCGCAGGGCGTCCTGGCGCGCGGCCAGGGTCGCGACCTTGTCGCGGATCGACTGGGGCCAGCTGTTCAAGGCGCGCGCGGTCACGGTTCCTGCCGACCCCTGTGGTTCTGATTCATCGGTGTCCCCCCGAGCCGTCATGGCGTCAACCGACCTCGCCCTCGATCAGGCCCTCGCCGGCCAGCCAGGACCGGAAGCCGCCCGGCCGGCGTCGAAGGGATCGGGAAAGGCCGCCTGCAGATCGGGCCGGTCGCGATAGACCAGCCGGTGCGCCCGGGTGATCGCCGTGCCGTCGGAATATTGGTCATAGGCCCAGTAGCGCGCGGGAATCGAGGGATCGGTCGCCGCCGTCACCTGGTCCTTGTACCAGCGCCAGATCTCATAGACCGGATAGTTGTCGCCGGCGTAGCGCTTGGTCATGACGTCGCCGGTCGGCCCCAGCTTGGTGAAGTGCCAGAAGCGCAGGGGCGAGCCATTCACCGTGATGGCGCCGTCGGCGGTCACCGCCAGCCGCCGCTGGCTGAGGTTCCAGCTGGCCACGTTGAAGCCGGGATCGCGAATGACGTCGACCTGACTGAACAGGGCCGGGACGTGGTCGCACCAGCGCTGGTCGACGAACAGGCCCATCGGGATGTCGTCATAGCAGTACTCTAGCAGACGATCGTTCCACCAGCGTGCGAAGCGGGCGCCCTCCCCCGTCGTGCGGATCGCGACGAAGCCGAGGTTGAAGATGCCGGTGCGCGAGGCCGAGAGATCGTGGTCAAGAATGGCCGCGCGATCGGTGTTGGGATCGAGCAGGTGCGGCGTCAGCGCGATCTCGGCCGAGCGCAGCCGTTCGACCAGCGGGTCGAGCGGCGCGAACAGGGCTGTGTCGGGGTCGAGATAAATGACGATGTCGGCGCCCGAGGCGCAGGCCTGGTGGATGAAGGGTCCCTTCACCGCGGTGCAGGCCTCGACCACGTCATGCTTGAACAGCCAGGCGGGATAGTCCGCGATCCCCAGATCCTCCCCCCACACGACCCGGTCGAAGGGTTCGCGCGCGGTGTCGAAATGGAAGCTGAGCGGTGGCCGGTCGGTGATCAGGGCGACCAGCTCCCAGTCCGGGTGGAAGCGGCGCAGGGTCTGATAGAGCACCCGGGCCCGGTTCAGATAGGAGAAGGTGAAGCTGGAATAGCAGAGGACCTTCATGCCTCGGCCTCCAGCAGATCGACGGTGAGAGAGCTGTAGGCCAGGTCGAAGTGGGCGGGCCGGCGCGCGGCCCGCGACAGGGCCAGGACCTCGCCGCTCTCGAACAGAGAAAACAGCTCGTCCTCGCCGGCCAGGACCCGGCCATGGCCGCCCTCCTCGGTGAAGGCCGCGATATTACCGCTGTCGGGCCGGGTCAGGATGGCGACGCCCGCGGCGGCCACCTCGTGGACGGTGAAGGAGAAGGTCTCGCGGCACAGCGACCAGAGGATCGCCACGTCGACGCCCAGCGACTCCAGCGTATCCAGCATGGCCCGCGGGCGCTTGGCGGTGACCGCCACCTTGTGGAAGGCGAAGCGGACCTCCTTCACCGGCGCCGAGGCCAGATGCAGGAATTCGTAGCGCGGATCGTGCTCGAACCGCTCGGCGAGATCGCGGAAGGCGGGCCAGCCCTTGTGCGGCGAGGGCATGCCCAGGAAGGCCACGCGCAGAGGTCCCTCCCGCGCCGGAACCGCCGGCGGCTCGCGCGGGACCAGCCGGGCGAGCGGGGCGATCCGATAGGGCTGGTCGGCCGGGGCGGTGGTCCGCGAACGCCAGAGCTCATAGGTCGAGCGCGATGGCGCGACCACGGTCAGGTCCAGGGCCTCGAACAGCCGGGCGTGGGCGTCGACCTGGGCGGCGCGATAGGGCCCGTAGACGCACAGACCGCAGGCCGGACTGTCCGGGGGCGGCGCGCCGCAATCGGCCACCTCGTTGCGCATCAGGTGATAGCCGGCGCAGAGGCTGGTGAAGTCGTGCAGCCAGAGGCAGCCCGGCCCCATGCCGGCGGCGGCGAGGATGGCGATGACCTCGTCCGGCGCATGGCCGAGCAGATTGTGGATGGCGTAGGCCCGCCGGGCTTTTGGCCCGCCGGGCGTCAGGGCGGCGACGACATCGCGGGCCGAGAAGGCGCCGATCGGCTTGCCGTTCCAGACCAAGCCCAGGGCCGCCGCCTCGCCCTCGCCGCGCACGATCGGCCAGTGGCTGGGCGGATGCACATGCAGATGGTCCCAGCCGCGCTCGGCCATGCCCGCCGCCTCGCGTTGAATCCCCAGCTGCACCCCGCCGACATTGGCCGTGTAGTCGTCATGGCTGAAGGTCAGATAGAGGTGGCCCGCCGCCGAGCGACGCTGGGCCAGGGCCTCGACCAGGGCCTTGGCCGGCTTGACGCGCACCTTGGCGGCCCGATCGGCCGCCCGCGCCAGGCGATCGGGCATGGCCTCGAGCCGCTGCAGCACCTGGTAGCGGAAGCCGAGATTGTAGCCCGCCGCCCGTCCCTCGGCCCGGCCGGCCAGCAGCCAGTGGACGAAGGGGTTCATGCCGACGGCGGCGACGTCGGGATTGAGTTCGAGATAGTCGGCGACCGAGAAGTCGCGGCGCGGATCGCGGCCCTCGCGCCAGCCGGTGGTCAGGAAATGGGTGAGCGGATCGAGCCCGTGCTCGGCGATGTCCGGATTGGCCCACAGATAGAAATCGGCGTCGAAGTCCGGGGCGACCAGGTCGCGGGCCTCGTCCGGCCCGGGTCCCGGGACCGGCGGCCGGGGCGGGGCGACGCGGGCGGGGCGCGGGCGGTCGAAGCGCCAGTCGGTCGCATGGCCGCCGTCGGCCTGGCGCCACAGATAAGGCGCGCCGTGCGGCGAGGGTTCGGCGTCGCGCCCCTCCCGCCAGCCGGCGGTCAGATAGTGATGGAACGGATTGACCTCGCCGAGATCGGGATTGGCCGCCCGATAGGCGCTGGAGCTGAACCAGGGGGCCGGGTCGCGGCCCTCCCGCCAGCCCTTGTCGGCGTA
Source organism: Phenylobacterium aquaticum (assembly GCF_022695515.1). Classification (GTDB taxonomy): domain Bacteria; phylum Pseudomonadota; class Alphaproteobacteria; order Caulobacterales; family Caulobacteraceae; genus Phenylobacterium; species Phenylobacterium aquaticum. Next base: position 6,208 of record NZ_JALDPT010000028.1, on the reverse strand, counting down.
GTGGCGCAGGGGTTCGACGCCGGACTGAACGATGTCGGGATAGACCAGCCGATAGAAGGTCGCGTCGAAGGCCGTGGAAAGGACTCTGTAGACGTGATCGGGGGAGGCCTCGTCGGCCATTCGCGATTTCCTGTGCGACGCCCGTGGTTAGTGCAACAGAAGCGGAAGGGGATCAACCACGCCGGCCCTTGTCGGACGCCGCGCGCGCCCCTACAGCGGAGACACGACTTTCCGCGCGTTCAGGAAGACATGACCCGCACCGAGGCCCATTCCGGCCAGCCCCCGCGCCGACCGGCCTATCTGGTCCTGGGCATGCACCGGTCCGGCACGTCCGCGGCGACCCAGCTCCTGGCGCTGGCGGGCGCCCATCTGCCGGGCCATGTGATGGCCGGCGACGAGCACAACGAGAAGGGCTATTTCGAGCCCTGGCGGATCGCGGTGTTCAACGACGCGCGGCTGCGCGCCGGCGGCGGCGCTTGGGACGATCCTTTCGCCCACCCCTACCGCCCCCTGGCCGAGCCGGACGAGGCTGACTGGCGCGCGCGCGCCGCGGCCCTGTTCGCCGAGGAATATGGCGATGCGCCGATCCCGCTGCTGAAGGACCCGCGGGTCTCGGTGCTGGCGCCCCTGTGGCGGCCGGTGCTGGAAGCGGCCGGCTTCGAGCTGCGCGTGGTGATTCCCGTGCGCCATCCCCTGGCGGTCGCCGGATCGCTGGCGCGACGCGACGGCTTTCCGATCGCCAAGTCCGTCCTGCTCTGGACGAGCTACATGCTGGCCGCCGAGGCCGGCAGCCGCGGCCTGCCCCGCGCCTTTGTCGACTATGACGCCCTGCTCGCCGACTGGCGGCCGCAGGTCGCCCGCATCGAGGCCGCCCATGGCGCGCCCCTGCCCGACCTGTCCGCCAAGGCGGCCGCGGAGATTGACGCCTTCCTCAGCCCCGAGCTGCGCCACAACGCTGGGTCCGGCGACCTGGCCGGCGTGGCCGAATGGGGCGCCGACGCCCAGGCCGTGCTCGACTGGTGCAAGGCCGCGGCGACCGGGTCCGCCCCCGACGCCCAGCCGCTGGAGGCCGCCACCCAGCGCCTCAGCGAGCTGCGCGCCCGGATCGGCGACCTGGTCTCGCCCCTGTCCCGCGCCCTCGACCAGACCCGCGCCGACCTCGCCGACGCGCGGCGGCTGCACGCCTTCCAGATGCAGGAACGCGAGATCCAGATGGCCGAGGCCCTCGACGGCCTGCTGGCCCGCCGCTGACCCCAGTTAGACCGCACCCCGTGTCCGAACCCACCCCTCCCGAGCTTCAGACGGCCGAACCGCCCAATGTGGCGGCCCTGCTCGCACGCCGGCGCGAGCTGCACATGGTCCGCCGGGCGGTGGCCGAGGATCGCTGGCGCCGGTTCCGCGAGGCCGCCGGCCGACGGGACTGGGATCGCGAACGCGGCGGGCTGGAGCGACGGCTCGACCGCATCCTGGCGCGGTCGAAATGGCCGGGGCGGGTGCTCCTGCTGCTGCGCTCGGGCCTCTGGGACCTGAGGGTCAAGACCAGCCTGGGCCACCAGGGCGGGGCGGCCATGGGCCTGGTGGGCTATGTCCGCGCCGGCCCCGATCCGCAGGCCAATCCCCGGGCCCTGTTCGACCAGGCCTGGTACCTGCAGAACAATCCCGACATCGCCGGCACGCCCTGGGCGCCCCTGGCCCACTATCTGACCGAGGGCGATTCCGAGGGGCGCGACCCGCACCCTCTGTTCGACCTGGCCGACTATCGCGCCACCCATGCGGTGAAGCTGGCGGCCTGCGGCCTCACCGCCCTGCAGCACTTCGTCTATGTCGGCGCGCGGGAGGGCTATGACCCCCATCCGCTGTTCGATCTGCGCCACTATGTCGGCCAGGCCGAGGCCGTGGCCAAGAGCGGCGAGAACCCGCTCAGCCACTATCTGCGGGAAGGCTGGCGCGAGGGGCTGGATCCGCATCCGCTGTTCGCCAACGACTGGTACCTGGAGCGCAACCCGGACGTCGCCGCCCTGGGCGTCGCCCCCCTGCTGCACTACGTCACCGTCGGCGCGGCGGAGGGCCGGCCGCCGCATCCGCTGTTCGACGCCGGCTGGTACGCCGAGCGCTATCGCGAGACCGCCCCACGCGGGTCGAGCCCTCTGGCCCAGTTCGTCACCTCGAGCCCCGATCACCGCCGCAATCCCAGCGGGGACTTCGATTCCACCTACTATCTGGAACAGAACCCGGACGCCCCGCGCGACCAGCATCCGGTCATCCACTATCTGACCGAGGGCGCCTTCCTGGGCGTCTCCCCGGCCTCGGACTTCGACGAGGCGACCTATCTGGCCGACCATCCCGAGCTGGTGGATTCGCCGGTCACGGCCCTGGAGCACTGGATCCGCAGCCGCCTGCCCAAGCCCGAGGGCGGCGCCCGGTTCGCCACCGCCCAGGACGGCGGCCTGTTCGAACAGCTGCGCAGCCAGGCCCGGCAGCGCGATCCCGGCGCCTATAACACCGACGCCTATCGCGACCTGACCGCCGCGGCGCGCCGCCTGCGCGAACGCCGCAAGGGAGAGTTCCAGCCGCTCCCCCTGAAGCTGATCCGCTACGAGGCCCGCGAGATCGACGAGGCCGCCGCCGCCCTCGCCTTCCCGGTTGTCGCCGCGCCCAAGGCCTCCATCGTCATCCCGGCCTACAACAACCTGACCTTCACCCTGGAATGCCTGGCCTCGGTCCAGGCGGCGGGTGGGCTGGACACGGCCGAGGTCATCGTCATCGACGACGCCTCCACCGACCGGACCGCCGAGGTCCTGGCCAGGGTTCCGGGGCTCAGGCTGATCACCAATCCGCAGAACCTGAACTTCATCCGCACCTGCAACCGCGCCGCCGGCGAGGCCCGCGGCGACTTCGTGATCTTCCTGAACAACGACGTCCAGGTGCGCGACGGCTGGCTGGCCGCCCTGCTCGCGCCCTTCGACGAGATCGAGGGCGTGGGGGCGACCGCGCCCAAGATGCTGTTCCCCGACGCCGCCTGCAGGAGGCCGGGGCCCGCGTCGGTCTGGACGGGACCTCGGAGATGATCGGCCTGTTCGAGGACCCGGACCTGGCCCGCTGGAACCAGCGGCGCGAGGTCGACTACGCCTCGGGCGCCTGCCTGGCCGTGCGCCGCGAGGTGTTCTCGGACCTCGGCGGTTTCGACGAGGCCTTCGTGCCGGCCTATTGCGAGGACGCCGACCTCTGTTTCCGCCTGCGCAAGCGGGGCCTGAAGATCGTCTATGAGCCCAAGGCCGAGATCGTCCACCATCTGAGCGTCACGGCCGAGAGCATCGATTCCGGCTACAAGCTCCGGCTCGCCACCCGCAACCAGCAGACCTTCGTCGAGCGCTGGGGGGAGGAGCTGGAACTGCTGAACGCGGTGCGCACCATCGCCTTCCACCTGCCGCAGTTCCACGCCATCCCCGAGAACGACCGCTGGTGGGGCGCGGGCTTCACGGAGTGGACCAACGTCACCCGGGCCCTGCCCAATTATCGCGGCCACTACCAGCCGCACCGCCCCGCCGACCTGGGCTTCTACGACCTGTCCCAGGCCGACGCCCTGCGCCGCCAGGGCGAGCTCGCCCGCCGCTACGGGGTCGGAGGCTTCTGCCACTATTTCTACTGGTTCTCCGGCGGACGCCGGGTGCTGGAGCGGCCGCTGGAGCACCTGCTCACCGGCGCCGCCGGCGACTTCCCCTTCTGCCTGTGCTGGGCCAACGAGAACTGGACCCGCACCTGGGACGGCCAGGAGAACGACGTCCTGCTGGAGCAGACCTATGCCCCGGGCGACGCCGAGGCCCTGATCGCCGAGCTCGCGCCGTTCTTCGCCCGGCCCAACTATATCCGGGTGAACGGCAAGCCCCTGGTCTTGATCTACCGCATGGGCCTGTTGCCCGACGCCAAGGCCTGGACCGACATCTGGCGCGCCTGGTGCCGCGCCAACGGCGTGGGCGAGATCTATCTGGCCTTTGTCGAGAACTTCGAGCACGCCGGCGTCCATCCCGAACCCGCGGCGCTGGGCTTCGACGCCTCGGTGGAGTTCCCGCCGGCCGGCGCCGCGACCCCGATCCATCCGCCGGGCGCGGTGATCAATCCGCACTTCAAGGGCCAGGTCGCCGACTATCGCCGCATGGTGCGCCACTATTTCACCGAGGCCGTGCCGGGCCACACCCGGTTCCGCGGCGTCGCGCCCTCCTGGGACAACACCGCGCGGCGCCAGGATGCGCCCTATGTCTTCCACTTCGCCTCGCCCGGCGCCTTCCAGGCCTGGCTGGAGGTGATGCTGGCCGAGACCCGGCGGCAGAATTTCGGCGACGAGCGGATCGTGTTCATCAACGCCTGGAACGAATGGGCCGAGGGCGCCCACCTGGAGCCCGACGTGAAGTTCGGCCACGGCTGGCTGGAGGCCGTCCGCAACGCCCTGGACGCGGACCTGCTGAAGCGATGAGCGACACCCCCGACCTCTGCGTGGTGGGCCACCCCTTCGCCCCGATCGGCATGGGAACGCACGGCCGCGCCGCCATCCGGGCGCTGGACGCCGCCCGGGTCCCGGTGCGGGTGGTGGATGTCTACGGCATGGACCGTCGCCGCGACGCGGGCCTGGAGGCCGAGTTCGCCCCCCGCCTGGCCGCCGGCCTCAGCCCGAAGATGAACCTCTTCTGCATCAACGCCGACGAGGTCGAGCCGACCCTGAACCGCATGGAGACGGCGGCGTTCGAGAGCGCCTACAACATCATCTATCCGGCCTGGGAGCTGGCCAAGTACCCCGAACCCTGGGCCCGCATCCTGGAGCGCTTCGACGAGGTCTGGGCCCCCTCGGCCTTCGTCCGCGACGCCATCGCCCCGGCGCTGGACCGGCCCGTCCAGCACATGCCCCTGTCGGTGGAGCCCCGGCTGGGGAGCTTCCTGGGGCGGCGCTATTTCGCGATCCCCGAGCACGCCTTCGCGATCCTGTTCTCCTTCGACTTCTCGTCCTACGCCCAGCGCAAGAACCCCGACGCGGTGCTGGACGCCTTCGAGCGGCTGGCGGCCCGGCGGCCGGAGGCGGCCCTGCATTGCGTGATCAAGTTCAAGGGCGGCGATCCCGAACATCCGACCGCCAAGGCGCTCACCGCCCGCATCGCGGCGCTCGGCGGCCGCGCCCAGGCCCTGACCCGCCCCCTGACCGACGACGAGATGGGCAATCTGATGCGCAGCGTCGACGCCTTCGTCTCCCTGCAGCGCTCGGAGGGCTTCGGCTTCGGCATGGCCGAGGCCATGGCGCTGGGCCGCGCCGCCGTGGCCACCGGCTATTCCGGCAATCTCGACTTCATGACGCGTGAGACCAGCCGGCTGGTGGACCACCAGCTGATCCCCGTGGGCCCCGACGACTATCCCTATCCGGACGGCCAGGTCTGGGCCGACCCGGACATCGGCCAGGCCTGCGACATCCTGGAGCGGCTGATGGACGATCCGGCCGAGCTGCGCGCCCTGGGCGGCCGCGCGCGGCGCCACATGCGCACCCATTTCAGCTACCGGGCCGGCGGCCTGCGCTACGCCGCCCGGCTGGCGGAGCTGGCGGCTAGGGCTTAGCCGGCGCGGCCGGCGCGGGGATGAGGCCGCCCGGATCCTGGGCGATCGCCACCTGCCGGATGATGAACTCCCCGCCGCCGCCCGCGTCGAGATCGATGCGGATCTGGTCGATCAGCGAGCTGGTCCAGTCGCCCCCGCCGGCGGCCTGATGCTTCATGTCGAAGACCAGCACGGTCGGCTGGTTGAGCGGCGGATCGCCGCCCAGCACCGGCTTGGCGTAATAGGCCGTCGATTCCTTGTGGGCGGGGGTCGAGTAGTAGAGCGTGCCGTCCCAGGCGTCGCCGGGCAGGGTGCGCACCAGGCGGACCAGCACCAGGGTGCGGATGTGGCCGTCGACATTCAGGCCGCGCGGGCTGCGCAGGACGGGATCGGCGGAGACCTCGCGAAAGGTCATGCCGAGGCCGTCGGCCGGCGCCACCTCGCCATTGGTGGCGACAAACCCGTCCGTCGCGCCTTCGAAGGTCCAGAGCTTCTCGGCCCGCAGGGGCTTGCCGTTGAATATGAAGGTCTGGGCGGCCCGGTCCCAGGTGATCGGCGCGATCAGGGCCGGCGGCGGCGCCGGCGCCGGCGTGTCGGGCGAGGTCGGGGTCGGGGTCGGGCCGAGCTCGGCCAC
>NZ_JALDPT010000027.1 GCF_022695515.1 Phenylobacterium aquaticum | reverse complement strand
CCGCCGCCTCCCCCGCCTCCGCCTCCCCCGCCGCCTCCGCCGGCGTATGAGGCCAAGCAATTCATCGTCTACTTCCCGTTCGATCAGTTCGTCCTGACGCCGGAAGCCCAGACGGTGGTTTCGGAAGCCGCGAACTACGCCAACGCCGGCCACGCCACCCGCGTGATCGTCGTCGGTCACACCGACACCTCCGGCTCGCCGGCCTACAACGTCCGCCTGTCGGAACGTCGGGCCAAGGCCGTGGCTGACGCCCTGGTGGGCCTGAGCGTTCCTCAGACCGCCCTGCAAGTCGACTGGAAGGGCGAAACGCAACTCGCCGTTCCGACCGCCGACGGCGTCAAGGAACCTCTGAACCGCCGCTCGACGATCGACATCAACTTCTGATCTCGATCCTCGGCAGGTTCGCCGAACTAAGCTGGAGCCCGGTCGCAAGACCGGGCTCTTTGCGTTTGGGGATCAGATCGCCACCGGTCAGATCGGGAGCCGGGTGGAGGATTTCACTTCCTCCAGCACCGCATAGGTCCGCGTCTCGCGCACGCCGGGAATGCGCACCAGCACCTCCTCCAGGAACTTGCGGTACTCGACGAGGTCGGCGACGCGCGCCTTGATCAGATAGTCGAACCCGCCGGCCACCATGTGGCACTCCAGGACGTCCGGCGCCTTGCGCGCCGCCGCGGCGAAGCTCTCGAAGACGTCAGGCGTGGTGCGATCCAGCACCACCTCGACGAAGATCAGCACGTCGCGTCCGACCTTGGTGGGGTCGAGGATGGCCGAATAGCCGGTGATGAAGCCCTCGTCGCGCAGGCGGCGCACCCGGTCCGAGCAGGCCGAGGCCGACAGGTTGCAGCGCTGGGCCAGGTCGGCGTTGCTGATCCGGCCGTCGTCCTGCAGGACCCGCAGCAGGCGTTTGTCGGTGTCGTCCAGCCGTAGAGATTTTGACATTCGCCTCAAGTTCTCGTGAAATCACCGGTAGATTGGCGATAACTCCGTACGACATTCGCCGAATTTGGCAATATTCCGGTGGAATGTTCAGCCAAGCCCTCCTCGACGCCCTGACCGCTCTCGACGATGAGAAGTTCGTCGATGAACGCACCGCGACCGCCGCCCTCCTGGCCACACCGCCGCTCGGCGCCGACGAGCGCGACGAGGTCCGGCAGGAAGCCGAGACCCTGGTCCGTGCGGCCCGCCGCAGCGCGCGGCGCCAGGGCGTGGTCGAGAGCTTCCTGCAGGAATTCTCGCTGTCGACCCGGGAAGGCCTGGCGCTCATGTGCCTGGCCGAGGCCCTGCTGCGCACCCCGGACGAACAGACCCGCGACCGGCTGATCGCCGAGAAGATCGCCTCGGCCGACTGGTCGAGCCACCTGGGCCGCTCCGACAGCCTGCTGGTCAATGCTTCGACCTGGAGCCTGATGCTCACCGGCAAGCTGATCGACCCGGACGAGGAGCGCGCGCCGACCTGCCGGGCTTCATCCGCCGTCTCGCGGGCCGGCTGGGCGAACCGGTGATTCGCCAGGCGGTGGCCGGGGCGGTGAAGATCATGGGCGAACAGTTCGTCCTGGGCCGCACCATCGACCTGGCGATCAAGCGCGCCGCATCGGACGGCTATGTCTGCTCCTTCGACATGCTGGGGGAGGGCGCCCGGACCGCCGCCGACGCCGATCGCTATGAGGCCGCCTACGCCCAGGCCCTGCGCGCCGTGGGCGCCCAGGCCAAGGACCAGGGGCCCGAAGCCGGCCACGGGGTGTCGGTGAAGCTCTCGGCCCTTTGCCCCCGCTATGAGGCGCGGCAGGAGGACAAGGTCTGGGCCGACCTCTATCCCCGGCTGCTGCGGCTGGCGACCATCGCGGCCGAGGCCAATATCAACCTGACCCTCGACGCCGAGGAGGCCGATCGCCTCGCCCTGTCGCTCAAGCTGCTCGACCGGCTGGCGCGCGCGCCGGAGCTCGGGTCCTGGCGGGGCCTCGGCCTGGCGATCCAGGCCTATCAGAAGCGCAGCCCCCGGACGGTCGCCGCCGTCGCCGACATCGCGCGCGCCACCGGGCGCAGACTGATGGTGCGTCTGGTCAAGGGCGCCTATTGGGATTCCGAGATCAAGCGCGCCCAGGTGGGCGGCCTCGCCGGCTATCCCGTCTATACCACCAAGGCCGCGACCGACCTGTCCTACCTGGCCTGCGCGCGGGTGCTGCTCGCCGCCTCGCCGGCGCTCTATCCGCAGTTCGCCACCCACAACGCCCACACCCTGGCCGCTGTCCGCCACATGGCCCGTCAGGCCGGAGTCGAACCGGAATTCCAGCGCCTGCACGGCATGGGCGAGGCGCTCTACGCCGGCGCCGATCAGCGCTATGGCGCGCTGAAGCTGCGGGTCTACGCCCCCGTCGGCGGGCATGAAGAGCTGTTGCCCTATCTGGTCCGCCGGCTCCTGGAGAACGGGGCCAACACCTCCTTCGTCCACGCCCTGCTCGACGAGAAGACCCCGGTCTCCGCCGTGGTCGGCGATCCGATCGGTGCGGTGGAAGCCACCGGCGGCGCGCCGCATCCGCGCATCCCCCTGCCGGTCGACCTCTATGGCGCGAGCCGTCGCAACTCGGCCGGCGTCGATCTGTCGGTGGCCGCTGAGCGCGACCGCCTGGCCCTGTCCGTCGCCGCCCTGGACGCCGGGGCGCTCACCGCCGGGCCGATCATCGCCGGGGACGAGATCAATGAGGGCCCGGGCGAGACGCGCACCTCGCCCGCGGACCGCGCGCGACGGATCGGCCAGGCCTGGTCGACGGACCCCGCCCAGATCAACACCGCCTTCTCCATCGCCAAGACCGCCCAGCCGGCCTGGGACGCCCTGGGCGGCCACGCCCGCGCCCGCATCCTGCGAGCCATGGCTGACGCCCTGGAGGCCCATCGCAACGTGCTCGTCGCCATCTGCGCGAGGGAAGCCGGCAAGACACTCAGCGACGGGGTCGCCGAGGTGCGCGAGGCTGCCGACTTCTGCCGCTATTACGCCCATCTGGCGGAGCGTCAGTTCTCCGGTCCCGAGACCCTCAAAGGTCCGGTCGGCGAGGTGAACCAGCTGAGCCTGCACGGCCGCGGCGTGTTCGTCGCCATCAGCCCCTGGAACTTCCCCCTGGCCATCTTCACCGGCCAGATCGCCGCGGCCTTGGCCGCCGGCAACACCGTCCTGGCCAAGCCCGCCGAACAGACCCCGTTGATCGCCGCGGCGGCCGTACGCCTGTTCCTGCGGGCCGGCCTGCCGGAAGAGGTTCTGCACCTGCTGCCCGGCGAGGGGGCGACGGTGGGCGCCGCCCTGGTCAGCCATCCGACCTGCGCCGGCGTCGCCTTCACCGGCGGCACGGAGACCGCCTGGGCGATCAATCGCGCCCTGGCCGCCCGCCAGGGCCCGATCATCCCCTTCATCGCCGAGACAGGCGGGCTCAACGCCATGTTCGTCGACACCACGGCCCTGCGGGAACAGGTGATCGACGACGTCATCGCCTCGGCCTTCGGCTCGGCGGGCCAGCGTTGCTCGGCCCTGCGCATCCTGTTCGCGCCGAAAGACACCGCCGACAGCCTGGTCGAGGGCCTGAAGGGCGCGATGGACGCCCTGGTGCTGGGCGAACCGGCGGATCCGCGCACCGACATCGGGCCGGTGATCGACGAGGACGCGCGCGGCGTCCTTGCCGCCCATCTCGAACGCCTGAGCGCCGAGGCCAAGGTGCTGCACGCCCTGCCGGCACCGGGCGGCGGCAGCTTCTTCGGCCCGATTCTGGCCGAGATCCCCTCGGCCGACTTCCTGCCGCGCGAGGTGTTCGGCCCGATCCTGCATCTCGTCCGCTACGAGCCGGGCAAGCTGGCGCCCGCCGCCGCCGCGCTCGCGGCCCAGGGCTATGGCCTGACGCTCGGGGTCCACAGCCGGATCGAAGCCTTCGCAGAGGAGGTCCGGCAGGCCGTCCCGGCCGGCAACGCCTATGTGAACCGCTCCATGATCGGCGCCGTGGTGGGCGTCCAGCCGTTCGGGGGCGAGGGCCTGTCGGGCACCGGCCCCAAGGCCGGCGGGCCACACGCCCTGCTGCGCTTTGCGGTCGAACGTGCGCTCAGCGTCAACATCGCCGCCCAGGGCGGCGATCCGGCCCTGCTGAATCTCTGACGCGGCGGGCGGGGCTTCAGGCCCTAGCCGATCCCCGGGCCCCGCCCCCGGATCACAATCGGTCCGGGGGCGCCTCTTGCAGGGCGAATGCCCAAGCTGGGCGCCGAGTTGATTTGTCACACTGTCGTGAGGCCCCCCGCCGCGCGCGCGGAAAACCTTGAAGGATCAACCGCCGTCAAGCGACGTTAACCTCTCGTTAAAGAAAAACTCCGGGGGACAACCCGTTGCCCCCGTTGACGAGTCATTAGCCCTTATGCCCCCATATAGTGGGTGTCGGACCTGCGCCGCCCACAAGATGTAGGGGTGGGGCGGATCGGACGCCACTGTCCGTGAAGTTCCTGATTGAATTGGATTTTGGGCGATGAGCAGCAGCGAAGCGGTGATGCGGACGGTCTCGGAAGCGGCTAAGGCGGCGCCGGAACGGGCTGACCGACCCCAGCTGCAGCTGGTCCGTAAGGTTGAAGTGGATCGGTCGCGCGACGCGCTGCTGACCGATTTCGGCAAGACCACCCTGGAGGATCGCTACCTCCTGCAGGGCGAGAGCTACCAGGACATGTTCGCCCGCGTCGCCACGGCCTATGCCGACGACGCCGACCACGCCCAGCGGGTCTATGACTATATCTCGCGCCTCTGGTTCATGCCGGCCACCCCGGTGCTGTCCAATGGCGGCGCCGATCGCGGTCTGCCGATCTCCTGCTTCCTGAACGCCGTGGGCGACAGCCTGGAAGGCATCCAGGGCGTCTGGAACGAGAACGTGGCGCTCGCCTCTAACGGCGGCGGCATCGGCACCTACTGGGGCGGCGTCCGCTCCATCGGCGAGAAGGTCAAGGGCGCCGGCCAGACCAGCGGCATCATCCCCTTCATCCGGGTGATGGATAGCCTGACGCTCGCCATCAGCCAGGGCTCCCTGCGCCGCGGTTCGGCGGCGGTCTATCTGGACATCCACCATCCGGAGATCGAGGAGTTCCTTGAGATCCGCAAACCCTCGGGCGACTTCAATCGCAAGTCGCTCAACCTGCACCACGGTATCTCGGTCACCGACGAGTTCATGGAGGCCGTCCGCGACGGCGCCATGTTCGGCCTGCGCTCGCCTAAGAACGGCGAAGTTCTGCGCGAGGTCGACGCCCGAACCCTGTGGCAGAAGATCCTCGAGATCCGCCTGCAGACCGGCGAGCCCTACCTGATCTTCTCCGACACCGTGAACCGGTCCATGCCGCAGCATCAGCGCGAGCTGGGCCTGAAGGTTCGCCAGTCGAACCTCTGCTCGGAGATCATGCTGCACACCGGCGTCGATCACCTGGGCCATGACCGCACGGCCGTCTGCTGCCTGTCCTCGGTCAACGCCGAGACCTTCATGGAATGGCGCGACCACCCGACCTTCATCGAGGACGTCATGCGCTTCCTCGACAATGTGCTCGAGGACTTCATCCAGCGCGCGCCGCCGGAAATGAAGAACGCGGTCTACGCCGCCAAGCGCGAGCGGTCGGTGGGCCTGGGCCTGATGGGCTTCCACTCGTTCCTGCAGATGCAGAACGTGCCCTTCGAAAGCGCGCTCGCCAAGTCCTGGAACATGCGCCTGTTCAAGCACCTGCGCCGCCAGTGCGACGCGGCCTCCCGGACGCTCGCCGCCGAGCGCGGCGCCTGCCCCGACGCGGCCGAGCGCGGGGTGATGGAGCGCTTCAGCCACAAGATCGCCATCGCGCCGACCGCCTCGATCTCGATCATCTGCGGCGGCACCTCGGCCGGCATCGAGCCGATCCCGGCCAATATCTACACCCACAAGACCCTGTCGGGCTCCTTCGCCGTCAAGAACCCCTATCTGGCGCGCCTGCTGGACGAGAAGGACCAGAACACCTCGGCGGTCTGGGACTCGATCCTGGAGAACGAGGGGTCGGTCCAACATCTCGACTTCCTGAGCCAGGACGAGAAGGACGTGTTCAAGACCGCCTTCGAACTGGACAGCGCTGGGTCGTGGAACTGGCCGCCGACCGCACCCCGGACGTCTGCCAGTCCCAGTCGGTCAATATCTTCCTGCCCGGCGACGTGGATAAGTGGGACCTGCACATGCTGCACTGGCAGGCCTGGGAACGCGGCTGCAAGTCGCTCTACTACCTGCGCTCCAAGTCCGTGCAGCGCGCGGCCCACGCCGGCGGCGAAGGCCTGGCCGCGGTGGTCGACATGAGCGGCGCCGCGAAGACCGACTACGAGGAATGCCTCGCCTGCCAGTAGGCTGGCCTCCATCTGCGAACGAACCGGACAGCGCCCTTCACGGGCGCTGTTTTGGTTTGAGCCCCAGGCCGGGACGTCTGCCCGTAAGAACTGCGTTTGGCGACCCTTGGTCGCGGGAACCGGGAATCCCCTTGCGTCGTTGGAACGACATGTAATCGTGTCATTGGAGCCGCGCGCATGTCGCTGCGGCGGAGGAGAGACCCCCATGAGGTCGTTGGCTGGGCTGGCCATCGTCTTCGGTGTTTTGGGATGTGCGGGCGGGGCTTCGGCGGCCAGCGCGCTCGCCCGGCCTGCTATGGCCGATGGCGGCGCGGCGCTCCTGATGAACGCCGCCTTCTCGGAGTCTTCGAATTTCGACGCTTCGGCCAAGGACGGCGATCCGATCGGCGCCCTCCTGGATCACGACACCGCCCGCCGCGGCGTAGGCCCTACGGCCTGGACCTCCAGCGAGGTGACGCTGGGCGGCGCCCGCGACGGCTCCGCGGTCAACGGCCTGAGGGTGTCGGTGGGCGGCGCCCTGCGCGGTCCTGACGGACGCCCCCTGCTCCTGGCCCCCCTGAACCGGGCCGAGCTTGAACCCCAGTCCTATGAAGTGGCCCTGACCCGCGACTGGCCGGGCGCCGTGCGGCTGTCCAGCGGACGCTATGATCTCGACCTCACCCCCCACGCCGGCCTGGGCATGACCAGCCTGGGCGGCTCGGCGGAAGCCGGCGCCACCCTGACCCTGGGCCAGAAGTCCCGCGAGGAAAGCCTCAAGGCCCAGCTCGGCCAGATGGGCGTGCAGGACGGCGCGGCGCTGGGGGATGAGGGCCGCTGGTACATCTACGCCGCGGCCAGCGGCCGGGCGGTGGGCCTGTCCATGCTGCGGGAGCAGGGCGGCTGGGACCGCGCCTGGGCCCAGGACAGCGCCTCGACCCTGATCAGCGACGCCCAGCTAGGGGTGGGCTGGCGCAAGGGCGCCATGCAGACCTCGTTCGGCTACCTGCATCGCGCCGTGAAGGGCGAGCACATGCTGATGGGCCAGGAGGCCAAGGACGACTCGGTCGTCGCCTTCTCCCTGTCGATCAAGCCCCGCCGCTAGATCAGCCGGTGTCGGACGGCATCCGCGCCGCCCAGAGATCCGCCAGCCGGGGATCGGCGTCGACCCGCCGAATGGCTGCGGCCATGGACGGGGCCACGGCGTAGAATCGCTCCCGCCGCGGCTGGAAGCGCGAGACCGTCGCCACATAGAGATCCAGCACCGACAGATCCTCGCCCAGCAGGTAACGGCCGGGCCGGATCTGCGCCCCCATGATTCGCCAGCAGTCGGCGATCCGCGCATGGGTCCGGTCGACCAGGATCTTCTGGGCCGCGCGATCCGGCGCCAGGCGCGAGGGCTCGTCCTTCACCCAGTAGAGCGAATAGATCGAGGCCGAGACGAAGCTCATCCAGCGCAGGAACTGACCGCGCCCGGGGGCGCCGGGGGGCGGGGCGAGTCTCGCGCCTGGATAGGCCTCGGCCAGCCAGATCAGGATCGCCGCGCTCTCGGTCAGGACCTCGCCGGACGGCAGGACCAGGGCCGGCACCTGGCGCATGGGATTGGCCTCCAGCACCTGGTCGCCGCTCTGCGGGTCGTCGGGGTCCCAGGTGATGGCGTCGATCAGGTCATGGGGCTCGCCGATCAGGGTCAGGGCGGCCTCCACGGCCACGGCGCCGGAGCCCGGCGCGCCGAACAGGGTGAGGTTGGGCATGCGACTTGTCCCCAGCTCCATTCACAACATGTTGGGGCGGTGCGTTAACTCGCCGCTAGATGTTGTCGGTGTTCGATGGCTATTGTGTCGTAGTTAATCCTACGTCCGTCGATTCCGCTCCCTGGGAAATTCCGACCGTGTCCGCACTCTCCCTGCCTGGCCTGCTCACCCCCTCCTACGCCTACAAGCCCTTCCGCTATCCGTGGGCCTATGACTTCTGGAAGAAGCAGCAGCAGGTCCACTGGATGCCGGAAGAGGTGCCGCTGGGCGAGGACTGCAAGGATTGGGCGACCAAGCTCAATGACCGCGAGCGCAATCTGCTGACCCAGATCTTCCGCTTCTTCACCCAGTCCGACGTCGAGGTGAACGACAACTACATGGAGCGCTACGGCCGGGTCTTCAAACCGACCGAGGTGAAGATGATGCTGGCCTCGTTCTCCAACATGGAGACGATCCACATCGCCGCCTACGCCCTGCTGCTCGAGACGATCGGCATGCCCGATAGCGAGTTCACGGCGTTCCTGGATTACCAGGAGATGCGCGACAAGCACGACTACATGCAGAAGTTCGGCGTCGATTCGAACGCCGACATCGCCCGCACGCTCGCCATGTTCGGCGGCTTCACCGAGGGCCTGCAGCTGTTCGCCAGCTTCGCCATGCTGATGAACTTCCCGCGCCACAACAAGATGAAGGGCATGGGCCAGATCGTGTCCTGGTCGGTGCGCGACGAGAGCCTGCACTGCGAAGGCATCATCAAGCTCTACCACGCCTTCAACGCCGAGACCGGCTGCGTCACCAAGTCGGTGGCCGACGACATCGTCGACTGCTGCAAGACGGTGGTGGGTCTGGAGGACAAGTTCATCGACCTGGCCTTCTCGGCTGGCGAGATCCAGGGCATGACCCCGGACGACATCAAGCGCTACATCCGCTTCATCGCCGACTGGCGCCTGCGCCAGCTGAACCTGCCGGAAGTCTATGGCGGGCTGAAGGAAAACCCGCTGCCCTGGCTGCAGTCCATGCTGTCGGGCGTCGAGCACGCCAACTTCTTCGAGGCCCGCTCGACGGAATATTCCAAGGCCGCCACCAAGGGCCAATGGCATGGCGACGTCGGCGTCTGGTCGGAGTTCGACAAGATGCTCGCCAAGCGGAGCGAGAACGTCCTGCCGGCGGAATAGGCCCAAGGCCCGCTCATCCCCGCGCAGGCGGGGACCCAAGCGGGGTGGGCGGTGTTCCGGGTGTCTGAGGAGGGTTGCGGCCTCAGCTTGGATCCCCGCCTCCGCGGGGACGAGCGGAGGCGAGGGTTAGCCCCACGGCCCTGGCCTATGGCCACTGGCCGGAACCGCCGTACCGGCCGCGGGGCGCGCGCGGGCCGGCGTCCGGCCCGCCATCTCCATCAGGGCCGCCACGCGGTTGCGGGTGGCCGGGTGGGTCGAGAACAGGTTGTCGGCGCCTTCGCCCGACAGCGGGTTGATGATGAACATGTGGCTGGTGGCCGGATTGTGCTCGGCGGCGATGTTGGGGATGCCGCGGGCATAGGCCTCGATCTTCTGCAGCGCCGAGGCCAGGGCCTGCGGGTCGCCGGAGATCTCCGCGCCGCCACGGTCGGCCTCATATTCCCGACCCCGGCTGATCGCCATCTGCACCAGGGCCGCGGCGATGGGCGCGAGGATGGCGACGGCGATGGCCTCCAGCCCGCTCGCCCGGTCACGATCCCCGCCCCGGAAGAAGAAGGCGAAGTTGGCGAGGGCCGAGACCGCGCCCGCGATGGTCGCGGTGACGGTCATGGTCAGGGTGTCGCGGTTGCGCACATGGGCCAGCTCGTGGGCCATGACGCCGCGGATCTCGCGGCGATCCAGCATGCGCAGCAGGCCCAGATTGGCGGCCACGGCGGCGTGGGCCGGGTCGCGGCCCGTGGCGAAGGCGTTGGGCTGCTCCGAGGGAATGATGAACACCCGCGGCGCCGGCAGGCCCGCGCCGGCCGCCATCTCGTGGACGTCGGCGACGAAGTTGCGGACCAGCGGGTCGGGGTGCGTCCCGTCCACCGGCTCGGCCTGATACATGGAGAGCACGATCTTGTCGGCGTTCCAGTAGCCGACCGCGTTCATCGCCACGCCGATGGCGAGCGCCACGGCCATGCCGGTCGGCCCCCCGATCAGATAACCCGCGCCCACGAACAGGGCGGTGAGGGCGGCGAGCAGGGCGAAGGTCTTGATCTGGTTACGCATGGGTCCTGAAGCGGGTAAGGGGTCCGACCAGATATGGGGACCCCGACCCGGCGGCTTCAAGGCGCCCGATCTAGGCCTTGGCCGGCGCCTCGATCTCCCCTTCCCAGCGGGCGACCACGGCGCTGGCCACGGAATTGCCGACTACATTGGTCGCCGAACGGCCCATGTCGAGCAGCTGGTCCACCGCCAGGATCAGGCCGATGCCGGCCTCGGGCAGCTTGAAATAGGCCAAGGTCGCGGCGATCACCACGATCGAGGCCTTGGGCACGCCGGCCATGCCCTTGGAGGTGACCATCAGCAGGCCCAGCATGGTGATCTGCTGGCTCAGCGTCAGGTGCACCCCATAGATCTGGGCGATGAACAGGGTCGCAAAGGTGCAGTACATCATCGACCCGTCCAGATTGAACGAGTAGCCGAGCGGCAGGACGAAGCTCGCCACCTTGCGGGACACCCCGAACTTCTGCAGCGCCTCCAGGGTGCCGGGATAGGCGGCTTCCGACGAGGCGGTAGAGAAGGCGAGCAGGATCGGCTGGCGGATGCCGGCGATCAGCCTGAGCGCGCGGGGGCCCACGAAGACGACCAGCGCCAGGAACAGCAGGGCCCAGAGCAGGCCCAGCGACAGGTAGAATCCACCGACGAACTTGGCGTAGGCGCCCAGGATATCCAGGCCCTTGGTCGCGATGATCGAGGCCAGGGCCGCGAAGATGGCGATGGGCGAGGCGCTCATCACATAGCCGGTGACCTTCAGCATGATGGCCGAGACCTGTTCGACCAGGGCCATGACCGCCGGGGCCCGGTCGTCGATGGCCGCCACCGCCGTGCCGACGAAGATCGAGAACACCACGATCGGCAGGATCTCGTTATTGGCCATGGCTTTGATGATCGAGTCGGGGATCAGGTGGGTGGTCAGGAAGTCCTTCAGCGTCAGTTCCGTGCCGGTGATCGAAGCCGCCGCGGCGGCGGCCGGATCGGCGGCCACGCCCACGCCGGGCTGGATCCACTGGACCATGACCAGGCCGATGGTCAGCGAGATGATCGAGGCGGTGATGAACCAGAACATGGTCTTCACCCCCACCCGGCCCACGGCCGCGGCGTCTTCCATGTGGGCGATGCCGGCCACCAGGGTGGAGAACACCAGGGGCGCGATGATCATCTTGATGGCCCGCAGGAACACCGTGGTGATGATCGAGAGATTGTCCGCCACCGTCTTGGCGTCGGCCGCCGGCAGATAGGTGTGCACAGCCCATCCGGCCGCGACCCCCAGCACCATGGCCAGGATGACGAAGGTGGTGAAAAGCCTGTTCATGGAGCCCCCGGGCGTGTCTTTCAGCCGGCCTTTGTCGCCGGGAACCGGCTCTGCGTCCATCCCGGCGCCGAACCTGCCTCGAATCCTTCGTCGAGCGGCGCTATAACGCGCCATGACTGCAGAGAATGAAGCGGCCCGCATCGTCGCGCGGCTGGAAGAAGAATACGCGACCTCGGTCGAGGCCCTGCGCAAGGCGCTCAAGATTTTCCTGTCCGGCGGACCGCCGCCGAAGCCGGAAGTCCGGGCCGCCGGGGCCTTCGTCTATCCCGAACTCCGCCTCCATTGGCCGAGCGGCCACGGCTATCCGCGGCTGTCGCGGGCCTATGCGCGGCTCTCGGCGCCCGGCCAGTACGCCGTGACCGTGACCCGGCCCGACCTGTTCCGCGACTATCTGATCGAGCAGATCAGCCTGTTGCTCACCGACTTCGAGGTGACGATCGAGGTCGGCCGCTCGACCCAGGAAATGCCCTTCCCCTATGTGCTGGACGGGGCGGTCGACCTCGCCATGGCCGATGTGGGCGCCGCCGACATCGCCCGGCACTTCCCGGCCACCGAACTCGCCCATATCGGCGACGAGATCGCCGACGGCTTCTGGAACTTCGGGACCGACCAGGCCCGGCCGCTCGCCCTGTTCGACGGCCTGCGCACCGACTTCTCCCTGGCCCGCCTGACCCACTACACCGGCGCCCCGGCCGAGCACGTGCAGCAGTTCATCCTGTTCACCAACTACCACCGCTATGTGGACGAGTTCGTCCGCTGGGGCTGCCAGCAGCTGAAGGAGGGCGGGCGCTATACCGCGCTGTCCGCCGCCGGCCGGGTGATGGTCACGGCCGACACCCCCAATCCGGAACAGGCCGTGGCCGACGGCGCCTGGCGGCGTCACCAGATGCCCGCCTATCACCTGATGGCCGAGGGCCGGGCCGGCATCACCCTGGTCAACATCGGGGTCGGCCCCTCCAACGCCAAGACCATCTGCGACCACCTGGCGGTGATCCGGCCCCAGGCCTGGCTGATGATCGGCCACTGTGGCGGTCTGCGCGGCTCCCAGACCATCGGCGACTATGTGCTGGCCCACGCCTATCTGCGCGACGACCACGTGCTGGACTCCGTGCTGCCGCCGGAGATCCCGATCCCGGCCATCGCCGAGGTGCAGGTGGCCATGAACCGCGCCGCCGAGCTGGTCACCGGCGAGACCGGCGAACCGCTCAAGCGCCGGCTGCGCACCGGCACGGTGGTCACCACCGACGACCGCAACTGGGAGCTCCGCTATTCCTCCAGCGCGTTGCGGTTCAATCAGTCCCGCGCCGTCGCAATCGACATGGAAAGCGCCACCATCGCCGCCCAGGGCTACCGGTTCCGGGTGCCCTACGGGACCCTGCTGTGCGTCTCCGACAAGCCTCTGCACGGGGAACTGAAGCTGCCCGGCCAGGCCAACGCCTTCTATGAGCGCGCCATCGGCCAGCATCTGCAGATCGGCATCGCCACCATGGACCTGCTGCGCCAGGAGGGACCCCGGCTGCATTCGCGCAAGCTGCGCAGCTTCGACGAGCCGCCGTTCCGCTAGGCCAGGAAGTCCACGAGCGTCTCCCGGAACTCCGGCGCCGCCACCGCCGTCCCGTGGTCGCCCCGCACCGCGACGAATCGCCCGCCCAGCCAGGCGGCCAGGGTCTCGCCGGACCCGTTGTCGTGGTCGCCACGGCCCATCAGCACCAGGGCGGGGATCCCGATCGCCCGGATCTCGGCCTCGGTGGTGGGGTGGAATGAGGCCAGCACCCCCAGCATGGCCTCGGGCTTCAGGCCCTGGTCGGCCATCAGCTTGTGCAGGGCCGCGCCCATGGCGGCGTCCTGCGCCAGCGCGCCGTTGCGGATCGCGTCCTCGAAGGCGTCGGCGCGGGGGCCGGCCTCCATGATCGCGGTCTCGCCCATGCCGCCGATCACCAGGCGCCGGGGCCTGAGGCCGCCGACAATGGCGCGGATCGCCGTGCGGCCGCCCATGGAATAGCCCGCGAGGTCGTAGTCGGTGAGGCCGAGATGGGCGACGAGCTCGATCACATCGCGGGCCATGACGTCGGCCGGCCACAGGGCGGGGTCGGTCGGCGCCTCCGACCGGCCGTGGCCGCGGGCGTCCGGGACGATGACCTGGCGGCCGGTCTCGACCAGGGCCTGGACCAGCCGGGGCGCCGCCCAGTTGCGGGCGCCGCTTGACAGGAAGCCGTGCAGCAGGATGACCGGTCGGCCGGCGCCCTCGACGGCATAGGCGATGCGGACGCCGTCAGAGGCGGTGAAGTGATGTTCGGTCATGCGCCTGAGGATTGCCTGGATCGGCGCGCGGACGCTACACCCGCCGTGATGAACCCGCCCGTCGTCCCCAGACCGCCCACGCGCCCCGACGACGCCGAGTGCTGCCATCGCGGCTGCTGCCCCTGCATCTTCGACTATTATGACGGGGCGCTGGAGCGCTGGCGCAAGCGCATCGAGACCCTCGGCCTGGACCCGGATCAGCTGCTGGCGGAGATGACGCCGCCCGCGCCCTGAGATTGCGCGCGCGGCCCCTCCGGCGCTAGACCATCGCCATGACCCGGCACATCCCCCTCGAAGGCGTCGAGAACTTCCGTGACTTCGGCGGCTATGACACCGCCTGCGGCCGCGGCCTGAAGCGCGGCGTGCTCTACCGCTCCGCCAACCACGCCAACGCCACGGAGGCGGACCTCGCCACCATGCGCGACCTGGGCGTCGAGGTGATCGTGGACCTGCGGCGGCCGCTGGAGCGCCAGCGGGAACCGTCCCGGCGCTGGGAGGGGTTCTCGGGCCGGGTGATCGAGAACGACATAGAGGACGTCCACGGCGACTGGGCGACCCAGATGGCCAGCGTCCCCGATATCGACGCCAACTGGTTCTACGAGGACAGCATCGGCTTCTATCGCAAGGGCCCGTTCGAAGCCCGGCATGTCGACCTGTTCAGCCGCTATTTCCAGGCCCTGGCCGAGACCGACGGGGCGGTGGTGGTGCACTGCGCCGCGGGCAAGGACCGCACGGGCATGATCTGCGCCTTCACCCACCACATCGCCGGGGTGCATCGCGACGACCTGATCTCCGACTATCTGGCCACCAACCACGAGGGCCGGATCCTGCATCGGGTGAACTTCCTGCGCGACTACATCAAGAACCTCACCGGCAAGACCGTCAGCGACGAGGCTTTGCGGGTCGCGGTCAGCGTGCACGAGGACTATCTCGACACTGCGCTCAGCGAGATCGAGGCCCGCTGCGGCACGATGGACAACTATCTGCGCGACGTGCTGGGCGTGGACGACGCCCACCGCCAGAGGATCGCCGACAAGATCCTGGCCTGACGCCAAGATTGCCTCCGGGGCGATCCCGGCCTAAGCGTCCCCGCCGAAAAGACACGACCGGGGATGAAACACATGCAGTCCTTCCAGCCGCCGCGCCGGATCCTGATGGGACCGGGCCCCTCCGACGTCAGCCCCCGCGTGCTGGCGGCCCTGGCCCGCCCGACCATCGGCCACCTGGATCCCGAGTTCCAGAAGCTGATGGAAGAGATCAAGGCGGCGATGTCGCGGCTGTTCAACGCCCCCGACCACGCCTGCGTGCCGCTACCGGCCCCCGGCACGGCCGGCATGGAAGCGGCGATCATGAACCTGCTGGAGCCCGGCGACCGGGCGGTGATCGCCATCAATGGCGCGTTCGGCGGCCGCATGGCCGACATGGCCGACCGGGCCGGCGCCGAGGTCACCAAGGTCGAGTTCGAATGGGGCCAGCCGGTCGATCCGGTCAAGGTCGAAGAGGCGATGAAGGGCGGACCGGTGAAGGTCCTGGCCTTCGTCCACGCCGAGACCTCGACCGGCGCCCGCTCGGACGCCGCCGCCCTGTGCGCCCTGGCCCGCAAGTACGGCGCCCTGTCGGTGGTCGACTGCGTCACCTCCCTGGGCGGGATCGTCGTGGATGTGGCGGCCTGGGACGCCGACGTCGTCTATTCCGGCACCCAGAAGTGCCTCTCGGCGCCCCCCGGCCTGTCGCCCATCGCGCTGTCGAAGCGGGCCCAGGCGGCGATCACCGGCCGCAAGACCAAGGTCCGCAACTGGCTCTTGGACTTCAACCTGCTGATGTCCTACTGGGGCGGCGAGGGGGGACGGACCTATCACCACACCGCCCCGATCAATGCGCTCTATGGCCTGCACGAGAGCCTGGTCGCTCTGTTCGAGGAGGGCCAACAGGCCGTTCTGGTCCGCCACGCCCGCACCCACGAATCGCTGGCGGCCGGGATCGAGGCCGCCGGCCTGAAGTTCCTGGTCGATGAGCCCCATCGCCTGCCGCAGCTGAACGCGGTGATCGTGCCCGACGGCGTCGATGAGGCCGCGGTGCGTAGCTACGTGCTCGCCAAATGGGACCTGGAGCTGGGCGCGGGCCTGGGGCCGCTCAAGGGCAAGGTCTGGCGCATCGGCCTGATGGGCGCCTCGGCCACCCCCTGGCACGTGCGCCTGTGCCTGAGCGCCTTGTGCGAGGCGCTGGAGGCCCAGGGCTTCAAGACCGACGCCAAGGCGGTGCTGGCCGCCGCGGACGCCAAGCTGGCCTGACCCCGGACAAGCCGGGTCGGAGGTCCAGGACTTTCACATCCGCCGAGGGCAATGCCGCCCCTCGGCGGGGTGACGGCGCGCCTGCCCTGGGTGATAGTCGCTCGGCCCCTATGGCGGGGCGCGGGAGGACACCATGCCAGACGATCATTCGGACGCCCTGTCGCGGCGGGATTTCACGGCGCTTACGGTCGGGGCCACGGGCGCCGCGGTGCTGGCCACCAGCGCCCAGGCGGCGGAGGTCGTGGAGACCGACGTCACCATCAAGACCGCAGACGGGTCCTGCGACGCGGCCCTGTTCCACCCGGCCGGCAAGGGCGCCTGGCCCGCCGTGCTGATCTGGCCCGACGCTCTGGGCCTGCGGCCGGAGTTCCGCGCCATGGGCAAGCGGCTGGCGGCCGAGGGCTATGTGGTCCTGGTCCCCAACCCCTTCTATCGCTCGCGCCCGGCCCCGGTGTTCACCGGCCCCTTCGATTTCGCCAACCCCGACGACCGCGCCAAGCTGGCGGTGATCCGCGCCCCGCTCACCCCCGACGCCGTCGCGCGCGACGCTACGGCCTTCGTGGGCTTCCTCGACGCCCAGAAGGTCACCAACAAGAAGGTCAAGGTCGGGGTCCAGGGCTATTGCATGGGCGGACCGATGACGATGCAGACGGCCGCGGCCCTGCCGGCCCGGATCGGCGCCGGCGGTTCGTTCCATGGCGGCGGCCTGGTGACCGACGGGCCCGACAGCCCCCACCTGCTGGTCCCCAAGATCAAGGCCAGGTTCTATTTCGGCGTCGCCATGAACGACGACCAGCGCCAGCCCGACGCCAAGGACAAGCTCAAGGCCGCCTTCGCCGCCACGGGCGTGCCGGCCAAGATCGAGGTCTATGACGGCGCCCTGCACGGCTGGTGCGTGCCGGGCTCCGCCGTCTACAATCAGGCCTCCGCCGAGCGGGCCTGGGGTGAGTTGCTGGCGCTCTACAAGGCGGGGCTGGTCTAACCCCAACACCGCTCATCCCCGCGAAGGCGGGGACCCAAGCTGAGTTGGGGATGTCCCCGCGGCCTCGTCCGGTTCTGCCAGTCCGCTTGGATCCCCGCCTTCGCGGGGACGCGCGGAGGGGGATTTTCCCCGGCGCGCTCGGAAGAAGCCCCTCAGCATCTCCGCGCTCTCCTCGGCCAGCACGCCCCCGGTGACTTCGGGCCGCCAGTGGCAGGTGGGCTGGGCGAAGAACTTCGGGCCGTGGGCCACGGCGCCGCCCTTGGGGTCGTCGGCGCCGAACACCAGGCGGCCGATACGGGCGTGGCTGATCGCCCCGGCGCACATGGCGCAGGGCTCAAGCGTGACCACCAGGGTAAGCCCCGTGAGCCGGTAATTGCCGAGCTTTCGGGCGGCTTCGCGCAGGGCGACGATCTCGGCGTGGGCGGTGGGATCATGGCTGCCGATCGGGCCGTTCGAGCCGACGGCGATCACCTCATCGGTCGCCGGATCGACCACGACGGCGCCCACGGGCGTCTCGCCCCGTGCGGCGGCGTCTTGCGCCGCCTGCAGGGCGATGCGCATGGTGCGATGATCATGATCCACGACCCCCAACGAACCCACGAGAGCCCCGAAGGTCAAGGCGAAGGTGAAAGAGTCGCCAAGGCGCTGGCCCGCGCCGGCGTCGCCTCGCGTCGCGATGTCGAGCGCCTGATCGAGGCCGGACGGGTGGCGATCAACGGCCGCACCCTGACCACCCCGGCCGTCAAGGTCGCGCCCGGCGACATCCTCACCGTCGACGGCGAGGTGGTGAACGAGCCCGAGCCCGCCCGCCTGTTCCGCTATCACAAGCCCGTCGGCCTGGTGACCACCCACAAGGACCCCATGGGCCGCCCGACCGTGTTCGAGCACCTGCCGCCGGAACTGCCGCGCCTGATCTCGGTCGGCCGCCTCGACCTCAATTCCGAGGGCCTGCTGCTGCTCACCAATGACGGCGAGCTGGCCCGCGCCCTGGAGATGCCGAGCGCGGAGATCTCCCGCCGCTATCGCGTCCGGGCGCACGGGCGGATCACCCAGGACCGGCTCGACATCCTGAAGGACGGAGTGACCGTCGAGGGCGTCCGCTATGGCGCGATCGACGCCAAGCTCGACAAGGCCAAGGACGGCCCTTCGGGCGCCAACCTCTGGATCACCGTCACCCTGGCCGAGGGCAAGAACCGCGAAATCCGCCGGGTGTTGGAATATCTGGGGCTGCAGGTGAACCGGCTGATCCGCCTGTCCTATGGCCCCTTCGCGCTGGGAACCCTGCGCGAGGGCGAGGTCGAGGAGGTCGGCCCCCGCGTGATCCGCGAGCAGCTCGCCGCCCATATCGAGCCCGAAAACCTGCCCAAGGGCGACCGGCCGCAATATATGCCCAAGCGCCGTCCGGGCGCGGCCCGCCGGGCGCCGGGCGAACCCGATCCCGGCCTCGTGGCCGCGGCCCAGGAGCCGTCGCCCACGGCCCGCAGTAAGGACAAGCCGGAGTACAAGTCCGGCTGGGCCAAGCCCAAGAAGAAGGTCGGCCATGCCGGCAAACCGCCGGGCAAGGGCCCGTCCAAGCCCGGCCCGGCCGTGATCGGCCCCGGCAAGCCGCGCGGCGATCGCCCTCGGCCCGCCGCCGCCGCGGCAGAGCGGTCGCGCGCGGAAACCGGCCTCAACGCCCGGGGGAACCCGTGACCGGCCTGTGAAGTCCGCGCCGCGCGACGACGCCGCCCCGCGCAGCGATACGCCCCGCGCTCCCTCGGGGCGTCCCGCCTCGGGCCGACCCGGCGCCCCGCGTCCGGGCGGCGCCTATGCCGGAAAGCCCAGGCCTGCCGCCCAAGGCGCCGACGGCCTCAACGCCCGCGGAACCCGCGATCGTCCGGCCAAACCCGGCCCCCGTCCAGACGGCCCACGCGCGGACAAGCCCCGCGCTGAGCGCCCGGCGTTCGAACGCGCCGATCGGCCCAAGCCCGACGCCGGCAAATCCGACCATCCCAGGTCCGATCGGCCGAAGTCCGGCAAGCCGCGCCCGGGGCCCGACTTCGCCGCCCTGCCTAAAGGGTCTGGATCGCCGCGGGCGGACGCCCGGCCTTCAGGCCCTCGCGGGCCGAAGGGGTCTTCATCACCTCGACAAAGCTCAGACGCTCGTCCCTCAGGCCCTCGGCCAGGGGGCGGTCCAAAGCGGCGCGGGTGAGCCGCTTGGCGTAGGCGACCCCGTCGGCGCCCTTGGCCTCGAACTCGGCGGCGATCTCCAGGGCGCGCGCCAGGGGATCGGCGACCACCTCGTGCACCATGCCGATCTCGCCGGCCTCCGGACCGGTGACGGTGCGGCCGCGCAGGATCATCTCCAGCGCGCGGGCCTCGCCGATGACCCGGGGCAGGCGCTGGGTGCCGCCGCCTCCCGGGAAGATGCCGACGCGGGTCTCGGGCAGGCCGATGGCGGCCACGTCCGCCCCGGCGATACGGATGTCGCAGGCCAGGGTGATCTCGAAGCCCCCGCCCATGCAGAGGCCATTGATCGCAGCGATCACCGGCTTGGGCGCGGCGGCGATCAGATCGACCAGCTCGCCGAAGGTCCCGCCGGGCTTGCCGCCGCCCCCGCCGCCCGCCGGGGCCGCAGGCGCGCCGGCCAGGCCGTCCGACATCACCGACAGCTCGCCCACGTCATAGTGGCGCACGAAGATCCCCGGCACGCCGCCGGTGATGACCACGGCGCGGACCGCGGGGTCGTCGGCGGCCTCGCGCAGGGCCGCCAGCATTTCCACCGACCCCTGGGCGGTCATGGTTCCGAAGGGCGGGTTGGCATAGGTGACCAGGCGCACGGCGCCCCTCTGCTCGGTCGTGACCAGGCCCATGACGTCTCCTCCGCAGCTCTTTGTGGCTGCGGAAAGCTTGGATCGCGCGGCGGGTCGGGGCAAGGTCCCGCGCCTCGACCTCTGAAGGATCCCCCATGCGCATCGTCTCCGGCGAATTCCGCGGCAAGGCCCTGATCGCGCCGGCCGGCGCGGCGACCCGGCCCACCTCCGACCGCGCCCGCCAGGCGATCTTCAACATCCTCGAGCACGCCGCCTGGGGGCCGGAGCTGCGCGAGGCGCGGGTCATCGATCTGTTCGCAGGCTCTGGCGCCCTGGGCTTCGAGGCCCTGTCGCGGGGCGCGGCCTTCTGCCTGTTCGTCGAGACCGACGAGGCGGCGCGGGGCGCGATCCGCGAGAATGTCGATGCGCTCGGGCTGTTCGGCCGCACGCGGGTGCATCGCCGCGACGCCACCGACCTCGGCCAGCGCCCCGGCGCCGACGGCCCGGCCTTTTCCATCGCCTTCCTGGATCCGCCCTACGCCAAGGGCCTGGGCGAGACGGCGCTCGCCCGCCTGGCCGAAGGCGGCTGGCTGGCGCCGGACGCCATCGTGGTGTTCGAACGCGGCTCGGACGAGCCGGACTTCGACGCCCCCGGCTATCAGAAGCTGGACGCGCGCGACTACGGCGCCGCGCGCGTCCATTTCCTGAGGTTCAGCTCACCAGCCGCGTGACGTCGTGCGGTTGTCGAGCTGGGCCCGCAGATTGACCAGCCCCTCGCGGGTGATGCGATAGGGCTGGCCGTTCTGGCTGGCGATCAGCCGCTTCTTCTTGAGGTCCTTGAAGACGGCGAGGTTGCAATCGGCGAGGCGCCAGCCGTCCCGGGTCAGGCACTCGGCGTCTATGGGAGTTCCGCGCTCATCACGCTCAAGCACGATGACGCCGCCTGGGCCAGGGCGTGGAGGGTCCGCTGCAGCGGCTTGGAAATGTTCAAGGGATCGTCCGGATTCAGGCATGAGACAGCGCGCCCGCTCCAGAGGGGCGCGGACGACAAGGGCCTGAAACGCCAATGGGCTACGAGGACGCCGGTCGGCGGTTAGGCCCGGGCCTCGGTCGCAATCTCGGACATAAACTCCCCGCGAGATCTGAACGGATCACCCATCCTATGACGTCGGTGTCCTGGCGCAAGAGGCCCGCTTGACCCTCTCGCTGCGAGAGGCCTCAGTCATGCCGCCGTCAGCAACAGGCGAGGCGCGATGGGGATCTACACGGTGGGCGAGGTGGCGAGGCTTTCGGGCCTCTCGATCCGCGCCCTGCGCCACTATGACGAGATCGGGCTCTTGAAGCCCATGACCGTCGGCGAGAACGGCTACCGCTATTATGGGGCCGATGAGCTTCTGCGCCTGCAGCAGATCCTGTTCCATCGGGAGCTTGGGCTCCCCCTGGATGAGATCCGCCAGGTGCTGGATGCGCCGGACTTTGATCGCGTGGCCGCGCTGAAGACGCATCGCGTGCGACTGGCCGCCGAGGCTAGGCGCTATCGCGAGCTGGTGAAGACCCTGGACACCACCCTCGCCGCCCTCGAAGGAGACGGGAAGATGAACGAGAAGGCCATGTACAAGGGGTTCGACCCCAAGAAGCAGGCCGAATACGAAGCCTGGGTGATCGAGCGCTATGGCCCCGGGGTCCAATGGTCGATCGACGCTGTGAAGACGGCGCAGAAGGACTGGAAACAGGCCGACTTCGACCGCTTTCAGGCGGAGTTCGCCGACATCGAGTCCAACATGGCGACGTCCCTGGGCGACGGCGCACCGGTTGAATCCGAGCATGTTCAGGCCCTGATGCGACGCCTGCACGCCTGGGTCGCCCGCTCCTGGGCCAGGCCGCCGAACCGGGTGGCCTTCGCCAACCTCGCCGATCTCTACGACCAGAACCCGGACTTCCGGGCCCGCTACGAGGCCAAGGCAGAGGGGCTTACCGAATATCTGGGCGCCGCGATGAAGCATTTCGCGGAGGCCGAACTGGAATAGGGCGCTACCGCCGCCCGAACAGCCGCTCGATGTCGGCGAGCTTCAGTTCGACATAGGTCGGGCGGCCGTGATTGCACTGGCCGGAATGGGGGGTGGCCTCCATCTGGCGCAGGAGGGCGTTCATCTCTGGGGCGGTCAGGCGGCGGCCGGCCCGGACCGAACCGTGGCAGGCCATGGTCGAGCAGACCTCCTCCAGCCGCTCCTTCAGCGCCAGGGCCTGGCCGTTCTCGGCCAGGTCGTCGGCGATGTCGCGGATCAGGCCGGCGACATCGGTCTCACCCAGCAGGGCGGGGGTCTCGCGCACCAGGACGGCGCCGGGGCCGAAGGGCTCGACCATCAGGCCCAGGGCCGCCAGCTCGTCGGCCTTGGCGGCCACCCGCTCGGCCTCGGCCGGATCGAGCTCGACCACCTCGGGCAGGAGCAGAGCCTGGCGGGCCACGCCGCCTTCGGCCATCTCGACCTTCATGCGCTCATAGACCAGCCGCTCATGGGCGGCGTGCTGGTCGACAATCACCACCCCGTCGCGGGTCTGGGCGACGATATAGGTCTCGTGCACCTGGGCCCGCGCCGCGCCGAGCGGGAAGTCGACCGGGTCGAAGGTGACCTGGGCCGTCGGGCCTTCGGCCATGCCGGGCGCATAGCCTTGGGTCTCCGGATAGTCCGACCGCGCCGAGACGGCCGTGAGGCCCGGCAGGACCTCGGCGAGCGCGCGGCCCATACCGTCGCCGCTGGGCGCCCAGCCGCCCATCTTCCAGGCGGAGAACCCCTGGGCCGACGGCGGCGGAACATAACCGGGCGTGTAGCCGCCTGTGCGGGTCTCGGGCCGGAAGCCGTTGAGGGCGTCCGTCGCCACGGTGGTCGCCGCCCGGTGGCCGGCGCCGGCCAGCGCATGGCGCAGGCCGCCGACAATCAAGCCGCGCACCAGGCTGGGATCGCGGAACCGGACCTCGGCCTTGGCGGGATGGACATTGACGTCGACCTGGGACGGATCCAGCTCCAGATAGAGCGCCACCAGCGGGTGACGGTCGCGGGCCAGGAAGTCGGCATAGGCCCCGCGCAGGCGCCCTGCAGCAGCCGGTCGCGCACCGGCCGGCCGTTCACGAACAGGTACTGGTGGGCGGAGTTGCCGCGGTTGAAGGTCGGCAGGCCGGCGAAGCCCGACAGCTTCACCCCCTCGCGCTCATAGTCGATCGCAAGCGCGTTATCCTGGAACTCCCGGCCCATGATCGCGGCCAGGCGGGCGAGGCGGCCCTCGGGGCCCTTGCGCTCGGCCGGCAGGCGCAGGGTGCGGCGCCCGTCGATGTCGAGAGTGAAGCTGACCGCCTCATGGGCCATGGCCTGGCGCTTCAGCTCCTCGGCGATGGCC
Organism: Phenylobacterium aquaticum; assembly: GCF_022695515.1. Taxonomy (GTDB): domain Bacteria; phylum Pseudomonadota; class Alphaproteobacteria; order Caulobacterales; family Caulobacteraceae; genus Phenylobacterium; species Phenylobacterium aquaticum. The sequence continues at coordinate 54,133 of NZ_JALDPT010000027.1, read as the reverse complement.
AGCGATTCGGTGCGCTCCGACTTCATGAACTTCAGCCGGGCGGGGGTGGCGTAGAACAGGTCGCGCACCTCGACCCGGGCGCCGTGCGGACCGGGAAAGCCGGACGGTGTGACCTGACCCACCGCGCCGCCCTCGACCAGGATGGCGTAAGCGTCGGCCTGCCCCTTGGCGCGGGCGCTGATCGCCAGCCGCGCCACCGAGCCGATGGAGGGCAGGGCCTCGCCCCGGAAGCCCAGGGTGGCGATCTGCAACAGGTCGTAGTCGCCATGGGCGTCGGGGCCCAGCTTGGAGGTGGCGTGGCGCTCGATGGCCAGCGGCAGTTCCTCGGCCGAAAGGCCCTGGCCGTCATCAGCGACCAGGATGCGGGTCAGGCCGCCGCCGTCGGCCTGGACCTCCACCGAGGTCGCCCCGGCGTCCAGGGCGTTCTCCACCAATTCCTTGACCGCGCTCGCAGGACGTTCGACCACTTCGCCGGCGGCGATGCGATTCACGGTTTCGGGCGGCAGGCGGCGGATCGGCATGGTCAGGCGGGCTCCAGCCTCTCAATATAGGACGATTCCGGGGGGGCGCCCGGACGGTGTGACATGAAGCTTGCAAAGCACCTCTGCGGCCTCGCGGCCGCCTTCCTCGTGACCCTGCCCGCTGTGGCCCAGGCCCCGCCGGCGCCGGACCCCAATGACCCGGACGCCGTGCTGGTCGAGGAGCTGGTGGTCACCGCCCGCGATCGCGGCCCGGCCTGGTGGCGGGTCACCAATGGCGTCTCGACCGTCTATGTGCTGGGCGTACCGTCGAGCATGCCCAAGAGCTTCCCCTGGGACGACGCTGTGCTGGAGCGCCGGCTGATGGGCGCGAACAAGGTGATCCTGCCGTTCAACAATGTCGGCGTGGGCGTGCTGGGCGCGCCGGGCGTGCTGTTCGATCTGGCCCGCATGAAGTCCGGAACCCCGATCGAGGCCACCCTGGATCCGGCGCTCAAGGCCCGGTTCGTCGCCGCCCGCACGCGGGTGGGCCAGCCGGCCAAGCGCTATGCGCTCAGGAACGGCCTGGCGGCGGGCATATTGCTGGTCTCGGACTATCGCGAGGCCGCCCACATCACCTCCGCCGATCCGGCCAAGACCATCGCCCGCAAGGCCAAGGCCCGGAAGCTGAAGACCGAGACCAAGGTCTATCCCTTGGGTCCGATCATGGGCGCGGCCCTGCGCACCTCGCCCGCGGCCCAGCGGGCCTGCCTGGAGGACGCCCTGGAGGAGGTCGAGGCCGGAGAGGCCAGCTCGCGCCGCGCCGCGCAGGCCTGGGCGGACGGGGAGGTGCGCGCGGCTCTGGGGGGCGAGCGCGGCTATGAGAAGTGCCTGAACTCGGCGCCGGGGGCGGGGGATCTCGACGCCCGGCTGAAGGCCGATCAGGCCGCCGCCATCGCTGCGGCCCTGAAGCAGCCGGGCCATGCGGTGGCGGTCGTGCAGCTGCGGCCGCTGCTGGCCCAGGGCGGGGTTCTGGATCGCCTCCGCGCCCAGGGCTTCACGGTGAAGACGCCGGGCGAGGAGTAGGGCTCAGAGCTCGGAGAGCGCCATGTCGGGGTCGTAGTCGACCCCGTCCACGGTCTTGACGATGGCCTGGCCGCAGATCACCCGGCCCTGGACGGGATCGAAGGTCAGGGTCGGGTCGCCGTGCAGCGACCAGCCCTTGTTCAGGGCCGCGGTGACGCGGTGGCAAAAGCTCTTGTCGTCCGGGCCGGTCAGGTAGCGATAGGCCTGCACGCGCGCCTCAGAGACCGGGCAGCTTGAACTTGGTCGGCTTGGTGCGGGCGATGATCACCGGCTTGTCGCCGAGCACGGTCTTGATCCGGGCTTCTTCCGAGGCCGCATCGACCGGAGCCGGGACGTCGCCTTCGGCCACGGTGGGGGCGGTGGTCTTGGCCTGGCCGGCCTTCCAGAACATGACCTTGTCGGCCCAGCTCTTGTCCTTGTGGGCGATGTCGCCGTTCTCGTCGTCGACCACGAAGCGGATCAGCGGATCGGCCTTGTCGGCGCCGGCCTTGGTGACCAGCAGCTTCTCGCCGTCCGAGCGCATCTCACCCTCGCGGGCGCCCAGCAGGGCGGCGCGGGCGGCGTTCTCCGGCTGCAGTTCCTGCGGACGCGGCTCGCCGGGCGCCGGCGGGCGCAGGGCGTAGTCGGGGGGAACCACCAGGGGGGCCTTGGCGACGACGCGGAATTCGTCGGGGGTGACCTTGGTCATGCCCAGGGCCTTGCGGGTCGATTGACACCCCGCCAGACCCACAGCCCCGATCAGGGCGGTCATAACGATCACTCGGTTCAGACGCATGAACTTAAGGCTCCGTGAGGCCGCCCCCGGCCAGGAAAGACAGACCAGATAGCGCATACGGCAAAATACGCCAACGCGGTTTCTCCTGCCTGGCCGGATCGGGCGCGGGGTCGGCCGGATTCAGGGGGCCGGCGCGATGGGCGGAACCCGCAGCGTCGAGCCGCGATAGGCGACGACCTCGGCGTCGGTCGGCATGTAGATCCGCAAGGTCAGCTTGAAATCGCGATCGGCCGGCGACGGCAGCCAGTTGGCGTCATGTCCGTCCCCGGGCGGCGTCGGCTGGACATAGAGATCGATCGAGCCGTCCGGATTGCGCTGCAGGCCGTCACGGCTGCCGATGGCGAAGCGGTTCAGGGGGTTGTCGATGAACTGGAAGCGCTGGGCGTCGTACATGGTCAGGGACCAGAAGCCGAGCGGGGCGGTCTTCGGAATCTCGTCGGCCGCAAAGTGCAGGCGATAGGCGCGGCCGCCGTGCAGGGCCTCGCCCTTGGCGTCGAAGAAGTTGTTGAAATAGAGCGCTTCTTCCGGGTCATTGCCCATCAGTCCGACCAGGGCGTTGCCGGCCCGCGTCGGATAGTCGAAGTCGTTATTGGCCCCGGCCCGGTTGGCGGTCCAGCCGGTGGGGGTCGGGGTCCCGCGGGTGCGGCGGATCAGGTTGATGACCACCGGGCCCTCGCGCTCGGCCCGCAGCACACCGGCGCGGGTGGCCGGATCCAGGGCGTCCGGGTTGAAGGGCTGGCCGGGGACCAGGCCGATCCGGCGCATCATGGTGACCATGGCCGCATGCTTGGGCGGCGGCGGATTGTCGGTCATCAGGTCCGCGATCCGGCGGAAATAGGCGAAATCGCCGCTATAGGCCGCCCGCGTCTTGGGCGGCGGCGGCTTCGGCGGTGTCGCAGAGGGGCGGCCATGCCAGTCGGCCAGCGCCGTGAGCGACATGGCCGACTGATAGCGCCGGACGTTGGCGAGGTCGGCCTCGCCATGCACGGCGATGCGGACGGCGATGGAGAGCAGGTTGGTGGTGGCCCGCAGCTCCTTTACGCCAGCGGGCAGCTTGCCCTTCCAGGTCGGGCCGACAAAGGCGATGTCGATCGCCCGGCCGCCATTGATCCGGGTCGAAAAGAGATAGGGCTGGTTCTCGATATAGGCGTCCGCCACCTGGACCGAGGCGTAGCGGTCCTTGATGTCGGGCATGTGTAGGATGATCGGGCCCTGGCTGAGGTCGAGCCCCACGCCCGTATAGACCGTGTCGTTGTTGGGGCTGTAGGGCAGGTCGCCCTTGGCGCTGGCCAGCCGGGTCATGTGGCCGAGCTGGTTGATCGGCGCGGCCGGCTCATTGGCCACCGGTCCGGTCAGGTGCTCCCGCCGCACCCGCTCGCGCTCGGTGATGGTCAGGGGGAAGGCGAAGACATAGGCCTCCAGGGCGTAGGCGTAGGCGATGTCCTCGCGCGCCTGGGCGTCCTGGGCCGGGGTGGTCATGGAGAACTGTGACAGGGGCTGGCCGAACCCGCTGCCGGCCGCGCCCCAGGCCAGGGCCAGGGCGATGACGGCGGCGGCTGTGCGCCGCGGTCCCATCTTGCGCGCATCGCGGGGGTGTCGGGTCATGGCGGTCCTCCCAGTCCTTATGATCCAGCCCTTGGGCCTGAGCATCATCGGACAGCGTCGCGCGCGCCGCTTGACTTTACGCGCCAAACCGCAAGCCTTGCGGTTGTCCGATCACGGGGGCCCGTCATGGCGTTTCAGCCGCCCATCGCCGGTCTCGAAGGTCTCGCCCGGCTGATCGGCGAGCTCGGCGGCGATGCAGGCCCGGTGCTGGCGGCCGCAGGCCTCGACCCCGCCGCCTTGAGCCGAAGAGAGCTGGCGATCCCACCCCGGGCCTTCCAGACCGCCCTGGGGCTCGCGGCCCAGGCCACCGGGCGGGAGGATTTCGGCCTAATGCTCGCCAAGCGGCGGACTCTCGAGACCCTGGGCGGCCTCGCGCCCCTGGTCGGGTCGGCGCCGCGGGTGGGGGAGGCCCTGGACCAGCTGTTCCGCCTGATGCCCTACAGCTTCGCGGGCGGGGTGCGGGCCTATGTGGAGCGCCGGGGCGCGGACGCCATGCTGACCGGCCAGGTGGTGCTCGACGACCCGCCGGCCCTGGACCAGCAGCTCGATCACCTGGCCGGCGCCGCCGTGGGCCTCCTGCGCCAGCTCACCCGGCCCGACTGGAGGCCCGAGGCGGTCTATCTGGCGCGTCGCCGGCCCGCCCAGACAGGACCCTATGAAACCTATTTCCGGGCCCCGGTGCTGTTCGGTCAGGAGGTCACGGGGATCGCGATCCGCGCCAGCCTGCTCGACACCCCGATCGCCCGGGCCAATCTGGATCTGAACCGGGTGCTCTACGCCCAGCTCAGCGCGCGCGCCGATCCGGCCGGGTCGGGGATTTTCAGGCCTGGTGCGCGGCCGCGTCTGGCGCGGCCTGGCGGTGGGCCGCTGCGCGGCGCCCGAGATCGCCGCCGATCTGGGCGTGCCCCTGCGCAGCTTCCAGCGGCGCCTGAGCCGGGAGGGCGTCGCCTTCAGTGATCTGCTGGACGCCGCCCGGCTGGAAATGGCCAAGCGGCTGATGCGCCACTCCGACGTGCCCCTGACCGAGATCGCCATGGCGATCGGCTTCGCGGAGCCGGCGGTGTTCTCGCGCTTCTTCCGGCGCGCGACGGGCCAGACGCCCAGCGCCTGGCGCGCGGCGGTCTAGCTGTCGTTCTGGGGCGTCGGCTTCGGCTCGCGCCGGGCGGAATCGAGCAGCAGGAAGATCACGCCCACGGTGATGGCGCTGTCGGCGACATTGAACACCCACGGGAAGAACCCCAGCCGGGTGACGTCGATGAAGTCCACCACCGCCCCGAACCGCAGCCGGTCGATGGCGTTGCCGATGGCCCCGCCGATCACCAGGCCCAGGCCCAGACCCATGAACGGGCGCTCCGCCCGGCGGACCCAGACGGCGAGCAGGCCGGCGACGCCCAGGGAGAAGGCGGTCAGCCCCCAGCGCAGCAGGTCCTCATTGCCGCGCAGCAGGCCGAAACTCATGCTGCGGTTCCAGACCATGGTCAGGCTGAGCGGCCCGCCCACCGGCACGGTGATCCGCATCGGCAGGTTCAGGCCCTCCAGGATCCAGGCCTTGACGATCTGGTCGAGCAGGATGGTCCCGGCCGCCAGCCCATAGGCGATCCAGCCCAGGGGCGTGGCGAACGGCTCCGCCGGCGTCTTGGCGGCCTCAGACACGGGCGGCGTCCCAGGCGGCCACGGCCTCGGCGTCGCGCAGCGACAGGTCCGGATAGCGCGGGTCGGAGCCCACCTCCGGCAGGATCCGCCAGGAGCGGGCGCACTTCCTGCCCTCGGCCTTCAGGGGCTCGACGGCGACGCCGGGAACTTCGGCCAGGCGGAAGGCCCCGGCCGGGCCCTCGCCCTGGGACAGGGTCGCCTGGCTGGTGCGGAACACCTCCGCGGCGTCCAGCCCTTCGAGGGCGGCGGCCAGGCTCGCATCGGCCAGCCAGACCCGCGGGGCGGCTTCCAGGGCCGCGCCCATGCGCTTCTCGCGCCGTTCGACTTCCAGGGCGCCGGTGACCACCGAGGTGACCTGCTGGATCTTGGCCCAGCGCTCGGCCTCGGCCGGATCGGCCCAGGCGGCCGGGGTGTCGGGGAACACCCGCAGGCAGTTGGAGCCGCCTTCGGGGAAGCGCGTCGTCCAGGCCTCTTCCATGGTGAAGGGGATCAGAGGCGACAGCCAGGCGGTCAGCCGCATGAACACCTCGTCCATCACCGTTCGCGCCGCGCGGCGGCGGAGCGAACCGGGCTGGTCGCAATAGAGGGCGTCGCGGCGGATGTCGAAGAACAGGCTGGAGAGCTCGGTCTGGCAGAACTCGACGATCGGCCGGGCCACGTCCTGGAACAGATAGGCCTCGTAGGCCGCCCGAACCTGGACATCCAGTTCCTGCAGCCGGTGCAGGATGAAGCGCTCCAGCGGCGGCAGGTCGGCATGGGCCACCCGCTCGGCCTCGTCGAAGCCGGCCAGGGCGCCCAGCATGTAGCGGACGGTGTTGCGCAGCTTGCGATAGGCGTCCGAGGTCGTGGCCAGGATGGTCTTGCCGATCCGCTGGTCGTCCGAATAGTCGACCATCGCCGCCCAAAGGCGGATGATCTCGGCGCCGGAGTCCTTGATGACCGTCTGCGGGTCGATCGTGTTGCCCTTGGACTTGCTCATCTTCTCGCCGTTCTCGTCCATGGTGAAGCCATGGGTGAGGACCGCGTCATAGGGCGCGCGGCCGCGGGTGCCGGAGCTTTCGAGCAGCGAGGACTGGAACCAGCCGCGATGCTGGTCGGAGCCTTCCAGATAGAGATCGGCGGGCCAACGGGTGTTGGCGCGGCCTTCCAGGGTGAAGGCGTGGGTCGATCCGGAATCGAACCAGACGTCGAGGATGTCCTCGACCTTCTCGAAGCGCTCGGGATCGTGCTCGCCCAGGAAATCGGAGACCGGCCGGGTGAACCAGGCGTCGGCGCCCTCGGCGGCGATCAGCTCGACGATGCGCGCATTGACCTGCGCGTCGACCAGCGGCTGGTTGGTTTCCTTGTCGACGAACATGGCCAGCGGCGCGCCCCAGGCGCGTTGGCGGCTGATCAGCCAGTCGGGACGGCTCTCGACCATGGCGCGGATGCGGTTGCGCCCGGCCTCGGGGTGGAAGGCCGTGGCGGCGATGGCGGCCAGCGCCGTCTCGCGCAGGGTCTTGCCGCCATGGACTTGCGTCTCGATGGGGCTGTCCATGCGGATGAACCACTGGGGCGTATTGCGGAAGATCACCGGCGCCTTGGAGCGCCAGGAGTGCGGATAGGAGTGCTCCAGCCGGCCGCGGGCCAGCAGGCCGCCGGCCTCGATCAGCTTTTCCATGACCGCGCCGTTGGCGGGGCCGAACTTGCCGACCTTCTTGCCCTCGGTCTCCAGCACCTTGAGGCCCGCGAAGAGGGCCACGTGAGGGTAATAGGCGCCGTCCGGATCGACGGTCTCCGGGATCTCGCGATGGCCGTGGGCCAGCCAGACCAGATAGTCGTCCGCGCCGTGACCCGGTGCGGTGTGCACGAAGCCGGTGCCGGCGTCGTCGGTGACGTGGTCGCCTTCCAGCATCGGCACGGCGAAGCCGTAATAGGGATCCAGGCCGGCCAGCGGGTGGGCGCAGACCATGCCCTGGCAATCGACGGTCTCGATCCGGCGCCAGGCTGCGATCTTGGCCGCGGCGGCGACGTCGGCGGCCAGCTTGTCGGCGACGATCAGCCGGTCGCTCGCCTTGGCCCAGGGCTCGAACGCGAGCCCGGCCTCCATGGCCTCGACCTCATAGACGCCATAGGCGATCTGGTCGGAATAGCTGATCGCCCGGTTGGCGGGGATGGTCCAAGGGGTGGTGGTCCAGATCACCACGCTGGCGTTCTGGGTGGCGTCGGAGCCCTGGACGACCGGGAACTTCACCCAGATCGTGGGGCTGACATGGTCGTGATACTCGACCTCGGCGTCGGCGAGGGCGGTGCGCTCCACCGGGCTCCACATCACCGGCTTGGAGCCGCGATAGAGCTGGTTGGAGACCACGAACTTGTGGAACTCGGCGACGATGGCGGCTTCCGAGCCGTAGTCCATGGTCGCGTAGCGGTTCTCCCAGTCGCCGACCACGCCCAGGCGCTTGAAGCCGTCGCGCTGCACGTCGATCCACTTGGCGGCGTAGGCGCGGCACTTCTCGCGGAACTCGGCCTTGGAGACCTCGTCCTTGCGGCGGCCCTGGCTGCGCAGTTCCTCCTCGATCTTCCACTCGATCGGCAGGCCGTGGCAGTCCCAGCCGGGCACATAGTCGACATCGTAGCCGAGCGCGAACCGCGAGCGGACCACGAAGTCCTTCAGGGTCTTCTGCAGGGCGTGACCGATATGGATCGCACCATTGGCGTAGGGCGGGCCGTCATGCAGCACGAACAGCGGGGCGTTCTTCGCCTGCCGGTCGGCGCGCAGCGCGTTGTAGAGGTCGAGCTCCGCCCAGCGGGCCAGGATCTCCGGCTCCTTCTGGGGCAGGCCCGCGCGCATGGGGAACGGGGTTTCGGGAAGAAAGACGGTTTCGCGATAGTCGCGCGAGGGCTTTTCGGCGTCGTCGGCCATGGGGCTTTCCAATCGGGCTCGCCCTGAGGGCGGGCCAAAGGCGGCTAGGAGAGGTCGGAGATAGTGCCCGGCGCGCGCTGGAGATCGTCCGGCGGCGTCACGCCGGGCGGGTAATTCGCGAGCTCATCCGAACCGAAGTCATGGCCGGGGGCTGTAGCAGAGGCGCGGCCCGAACCCAACCCTTATGGCGCGATCGGTCTAGCGGCGGCGTTCCCGGGGGGTGACCTCGATGGTCATGCGGCGGCCCTGGCGGATGATGGCGAAGGCCATCGGATGGCCGATGGACTGGGTGTCCAGCACCCGCATCAGGTCGTCGAGCCCGATCAGGGTCTGGCCGCCGGCGGCGACGATCAGGTCGCCGGGGACGAGGCCCGCCTTGGCCCCGGGGCCGCCGGGCTCGAGCGTCGCGATCCAGATGCCGAAGGGCTGGGCCAGGCCCACGGCCCGGGCGAGGTCGCGGGGAATGGGCGCCTGCTGGGCGATCACCCCGATCGAGCCGCGCCGCACCCGGCCATGTTTGATCAGTTCGCCGACCACCAGGGCGGCGGTGTTGGAGGCGACGGCGAAGCACAGGCCTTGCGCGCCCGCGATCACCGCCGTGGCGACACCCACCACCTCGCCCGAGGCATTGACCAGCGGCCCGCCGGAGGAGCCGGGATTGAGCGCCGCGTCGGTCTGGATCAGGTCCTCAATCAGCCGGCCGCGTTCGCCGCGCAGGGACCGGCCCATGGCCGAAATGATCCCCGCCGTCACCGTAGCCTCGAAGCCCAGCGGCGCGCCGATGGCGATCACCAGCTGGCCGCGGCGCAGGGCCTTGGAGTCTCCCAGCTGGGCATGCGGAAGGCTGACCGGCTGTTCGACGCGCAGCAGGGCGAGGTCGGTGTCGGGGTCGTCGCCAATGACGCGCGCGGTCATGGCCCGGCCGTCCAGGGCCACCACCTCGGCCTGGGCCGCGCCGCGCACCACATGGCTGTTGGTCAGGATCAGGCCGTCGGGGGCGAGCACGATGCCCGAGCCGACCCCGTCGGCGCCGCTGCTGGTCCAGGGATGCACCCGCACCACCGCCGGCCCCACGCGATCGACCGCGTCCACCACGGCCCGCGAATAGGCGTCCAGCAGGGCGCCGTCCGAGGGCGGGGCGAGCGGCGCCGAAGGGGTGACGATCTGGGTCTCGGAATAGGCGAAGGTCGCCCGGCCGCCGGACGGGAAGGCGAAGGAGGGCGGGCGCTTGTGACGCCGGCGCTTGGCCTGGTCGAAGGCCGCGTATTTCAGCCCCTTGATCGCGATCGCCATGGAGGGCCCCCCGCCTTCCGGTGTCAGAACTCGAACTAGAACTCTCGAATTAGAACTCTCGAATTAGAACTCGGGCAGAAGCAGCGCCCGCGCCTTTCGGGCGTCGGCCATCACCTGCTCGGTCATGACCTCAAGGTTAACAAACTTTTCCTCGTCGCGCAGGAAGGCGATGAGGTCGGTCTCGATGACCTGGTCGTAAATGTCCTCATCGAAGTCAAACAGCCACACTTCCAGGCGCGGGGCGATCGTTCCGGTGACGGTGGGGTTGACCCCCAGATTGGCCACGCCGGCGATCTCGCGGCCGTCGGGCAGGCGGGTGCGGGTGGCGTAGACGCCGAACCTCGGCACCACATAGTCGGCCAGGTCCACATTGGCGGTGGGGAATCCCAGCTGGCGGCCGAGCTGGCGGCCATGCTCGACCATGCCGCGGATGGCGAAGGGGCGGCCGAGGATCGCGGCGGCGGCCTCGGGCCGGCCATTGCGCAGGGCCTCGCGCACGCCGGTCGAGGAGAACTTGGCGCCGTCCGCGCCGGCCGCCTCGGCCACCGAGACCGAGAAGCCGAATTCGGCCCCGTAGGCGGTCATGGTCTGAGGGCTGCCGGTGCGGCCCTTGCCGAACGAGATGTCGAAGCCCACCGCCACATGGCGGACGCCCAGGCCTTCATGCAGCACCTGCTTGGCGAAGTCCCGGTCGGTGAGATTGGCCATCTCGGCGTCGAAGGGCAGGACATAGAACAGGTCGACGCCGAGATCGGCCAGCGCCTTGGCCTGCTGCTCGGCGTTCATCAGCCGGAACGCCGGGGCGTCGGGCTGGAAGATGCGGCGCGGGTGCGGTTCGAAACTGATGACCCCCAGGGGCGCCTTGGCGGCCTGGGCCCCGCGGGCGGCCGCCGCGATCACCCGCTGGTGGCCGCGATGCACGCCGTCGAAATTGCCGAGCGCCACGGATGCGCCCCGGTCCGCCTCGGCCAGGCCCTTCCACCCTTCAACGATACGCATGGGCTCAGGCGCCCCCGACGGTCTTGCGCGGGACCATGATCAGGGCCTCGCCCTCGACCACGGATTTGCCGTCCACCTGGCAGACGGTCGCGAAGGTCGCGTGGCCGCGGCGCTCATCCAGGGCCTCGATCGTGACCGTGGTGACCACGGTCGCGCCGATCCGCACCGGCCGGCGGAACTTCAGGCTCTGGGACAGATAGATGGCGCCGGGTCCCGGCAGCTGGGTGCCGATCACCGCCGAGATATAGGCGGCCGACAGCATGCCGTGGGCGATCCGCCCCTGGAAGCTGGTGGTCTGGGCGTAGGCCTCGTCCAGGTGGACAGGATTGGTGTCGCCGGACACCGCCGCAAAGGCCTGGATGTCGGCCTCGGTGACGGACCGCGTCATTTCGGCGCTTTGTCCGACCTGCAAATCCTCGAAGAACAAACCCTGCACCGGCCCTGCAACTCCCTCTAGCCCAGGTTCCTTAGCCGCCTTGGCGGCCTAAGCGAAGCCTCCTGGACGAGATCGGCTTTCAGGCCCAGGCTGGCAAGAGGCTGTTGGCGAGGGAATGCGATGCGCGGGGCTGTTCTGCTGCTGGGTCTGTTGCTGCTGGGCGGCTGCTCGAAGGGCGCCGAGCCGCCGACCTCGCCGCCGCCGCCGAAGATCGCGCCGCCCAAGCTCCCGGTCCCGCAGCCGGCCGATGTCGCCCTGACCTCCCAGGCCGAGCCCATGACCCTGACCTTCTCAGGGACTCTGCTTTGCGCCGACTGCCCGGGTATCAAGACCGAGCTGGTCCTGACGCGAAAGGCGGCCGGCTGGGCGGAAGGGACCTACAGGCTGACCGAGACCTATATCGATCGTGGGGCGCCGTTCGTGAGCACCGGCGACTGGACCACCTTGCGCGGCGACGCCCTCGATGAGGACGCCACGGTCTATGAGCTCAATCCCGACGATCCCAAGACCGCGCGCCACTTCCTGAGGGTGGGCGACGACCAGGCGATCCGCACCCTGGACGGCGACATGAAGCCCCTGCCCAAGGGGCTGCCGGACACCCTGACCCGGGTGCGCTGACGCCCTACCAGACCAGGTCGGCGATGGCGTAGGTGGCGGTGAGCCCGGCCTGGCCCAGGAGGTCGGCGACGGCGTCGGCTCTCAGCCCGTCGGGGCCAATGGTCTCGGCGCCATGGATGCCGCTGGCCACGAACAGGATGTCGAGGTCCTGGTCGTTGGCGCCCTTCACGTCGGTGGGCAGGCCGTCGCCGATGCACAGCACCCGGCGGCGATCGACGGGGCGCCCCAGCAGGGCCTCGGCCTCGCCCAGGCACAGGCCGTAGATGGCGCTGTAGGGCTTGCCGGCCATGATCACCTCGCCGCCCAGCTGGGCGTAGAGCTGGGCCAGCGCCCCGCCGCAATAGATCAGCCGGTCGCCCCGCTGCACCACCAGGTCGGGATTGGCGCAGATCATGGTCAAGCCGCGGGCGGCGACCTGCTCGAACCGCGCGCGATAGTGCTCGGGCGTCTCGACTTCGTCGTCATAGGGACCGGTGACCGAGACGAAGGCGGCGTCCTCTGGTCCGGCGAAGGTCAGTTCCAGGCCGTCATAGAGCGGCGCATCGCGGTCCGGGCCGATGGCCCAGGCCGGGCCGGGCGCGCGGCCGCCCAGCAGCACGCGGGTGGCGTCGCCGGAGGAGACGAAGGCCGACCAGGCCTCGCGCGGCACCCTCAGCTCGTCCAGCTGGGCGTGGACCGCGGCCGACGGGCGCGGCGAATTGGAGATCAGCACCACCGGGCCCTTGTCGGCCCGCCACTTGGCCAGAGCCCCGCAGGCGGCGGGGAAGCTTTCGCGGCCGTTGTGGATCACCCCCCAGACGTCGGAGAGGATCACGTCATAGCGATCGGCGAGGTCGGACAGGCCGGAGATGATTTGGGGCTTGGTCATCCGGGGGCGGTAGCGGTCCGGGAAGACCGGGTCAACGGCGGCTTAGCCGCGCGCGCCCGCGCGGCGGCGGCCGGGACCGCCCATGCTGGTGCGCATGAAGTCGGCGGGCGGATCGGTTTCGGCCAGGACCTGGTCGCGGATGGCGCGGGGCTCGCCGAACAGGTGGCCCTGGCCATAGGCGATGTCGAGCTCGAGGATGTCGACGATCTGACGCTCGGCCTCGACCTTCTCGACGATGATCTCCACCCCATAGCGGCGGGTCAGCGAGGAGAAGTCCTGGGCGGCGAGGTCGGGGATCGACTTCAGCACCAGGCCTTCGTCGGTGTCGGTCAGCTGTTCCAGCAGGAACTGGGCGCCGACCTTCAGGAACTTCACGTCCGAGCGGGCCAGGTCCTGGAAGTCGATGTCCAGGTCGACGACCTTGTCGAGACTGAAGCGGAAGCCGAGGTCAGCCAGCTTGCCCATGTTGCGGGCCTCGACCGCGCCGCGGGCGTCGAACGCCGCCTGGCCCAGTTCGAAGATCAGCGCCCCGGCCAGGTCGCGATTGGCGGCCAGGAGGTCGAGGAACTGCGGGAAGAAGGTTTCGTCGGCCAGGCTGGCCGTGGAGATGTTGCAGAAGATCCCGACCTTGCGATCGGTCTTGGCCAGCCGGCGCACGATCTGCACGCAGCGGAACAGCAACAGGTTGTCGATCGAGGTGACCAGGCCCTCGGGCTCGGCGACCGACAGATATTCCGCCGGCATCATGATGCGGCCGGTCTCGTCGCGCAGGCGCGAGAAGCTTTCGTAGAACACGGTCCGGCGCTGGGGCAGGCCCACGATCGGCTGCAGGTAAAGGTCGACTCGGTTGTCGGCCAGCGCCGCGCGGACGGTCTCCAGCAGGGCGGCGGACTGGCGGGTCTGGTGCGGCGCGCGGCCGGAGGCGTGGACCGCCGGGGCGCTCATGCGCTCTTCCAGCCTCTGGCTCATCCGCTGAACCAGGTCCTCCAGCATGTGGACCTCGCCCGACAGCTCCTCATTGCGGCGCACGGCGTCGTCGGCGACGGTGGAGACTACCTCGGTGACCCGGGCGTCGAGCCGCTCCATCTGGGTGATCATGATCCGGTGGGCGAGCCGGATCTGCTCCAGCTCCTTGCGCAGACCCTCGGTCTCCAGGGCCCGACCGATCAGGCCGTGGAAGGTGAAGCAGAGCGCCAGCATGCCGACGAGCCCGGCCACGCCCGCGCCCCAGCCGCCGCCGTTCCGCCACAGCGAAAGCGCGAGGATCAGGGCCAGGCTGAGATAGCTGGCCGACAGCAGTGGCAAGGTGAGGCGTCGCATCGTTCCGCCGGTCCGAATCGAACGCAGTATCCGATGACCGCGGCCGCCAAGTCGAATGATTAACGGTCGCAGAGCGCCGCCGCCGGGCTGGCGCGCGAATTAAGTCCGCCCAGCCCGCCCTTGCGGGGCGGGCGGCGGGCTCTTAGCGCGTCGGAACGGGGGTCTCGCCGCGATAGTCGTAGAAGCCGCGGCCCGACTTGCGGCCCAGCCAGCCGGCCTCGACATACTTCACCAGCAGCGGGCAGGGCCGGTACTTGGAGTCGGCCAGGCCTTCGTGCAGCACGTTCATGATCGACAGCACGGTGTCCAGGCCGATGAAGTCGCCCAGTTCCAGCGGCCCCATGGGGTGGTTGGCGCCCAGCTTCAGGGCGGTGTCGATGGCGTCGACCGTGCCGACCCCTTCGTACAGGGTGTAGATCGCCTCGTTGATCATCGGCACCAGCACGCGGTTGACGATGAAGGCCGGGAAGTCCTCGGCGTTGGCGGTGGTCTTGCCCAGCGACTTGGCGAAATTGACGGCGATCTCGTAGGTCGGCGCGTCGGTGGCGATGCCGCGGATGATCTCGACCAGCTTCATCAGCGGGACGGGGTTCATGAAGTGCAGGCCGATGAAGCGTTCCGGCCGGTCCGAGGCCGAGGCCAGGCGGGTGATCGAGATCGACGAGGTGTTGGAGGCCAGGATGGTGTTGGCGCCCAGGTGGGGCGTCAGGGCCTTGAAGATCGACTTCTTGACCTCTTCGTTCTCGGTGGCCGCCTCAATGGCGATGTCGGTCCCGCCGATCATCTGCAGCTCGGGCGCCGCCTTCAGGCGGTTCATCGCCTGATCCATCGTGGCCTGGTCGATGATGCCGCGCACGACCTGACGCGTCAGGTTGTGCTGGATCTGGCCGAAGCCCAGGGCGATCCGGTCCGGGCTCACGTCGTGCAGCAGGACGTCATAGCCGCCCAGCGCGCAGACATGGGCGATGCCCGCACCCATCTGGCCCGCGCCGATGACGCCGACCGACCTGATTTCCACCATCGACAAAGCCTCAAATGCGCGGGGCGACGCTCAAGGTCGCCGGCCGCCAAAGATCTCTATCTAACATGTGCGTGTGCGGCGCCGCCAAGACTTTTGCTGCGACGCAGCGTGGCGAGCGCACGACAGTGTGGCGCCGCAGTCGCGATTTCAACTTATAAGAGCGCTGCGTCCCAAGCAAAAGGGGCGGCCTCCACCTGAAGACCGCCCCTCGCTTACTTACCCGATTTGGGCGCTGGCGGGCTTACTTGCCCGCGGCGGTGAGCGCGTCCATCAGTTCCGGCACGGCGGACTTGTAATCCGCCACCAGGCCGAAGTCGGCGACCTGGAAGATCGGCGCGTCGCCGTCCTTGTTGATCGCGACGATGACCTTGGAGTCCTTCATGCCGGCCAGGTGCTGGATGGCGCCGGAGATGCCGATCGCCACGTACAGTTCCGGGGCGACCACCTTGCCGGTCTGGCCGACCTGATAGTCGTTCGGCGCATAACCGGCGTCGACCGCGGCGCGGCTGGCGCCCACGGCGGCGCCGAGCTTGTCGGCCAGGGGCTCGATGACCCGCTGGAATTCCTCGGCCGAACCCATGGCGCGACCGCCGGAGACGACGATCTTGGCCGCCGTCAGTTCCGGACGGGCCGACTTCACCAGCTGCTGGTCGACGAACTTGGTCTTCGGGGCGCCGTCGCCGGCGCCGACCGATTCAACCGCGGCCGAGCCGCCTTCGCCGGCCGCCTTGAAGGCGGTGGCGCGGACGGTGATGACCTTCTTCGGGTCCGACGACTGCACGGTCTCCAGCGCGTTGCCGGCATAGATCGGGCGCACGAAGGTGTTGGCGTCCACGACCTCGACGATTTCCGAGATCTGCGAGACGTCCAGCTTCGCGGCGATGCGCGGGCTGAAGTTCTTGCCTTGCGAGGTCGCGGGCGTGAGGACGGCGTCGTAGCCGCCCATCAGCGGCAGGACCGCGGCGGTGACCGCCTCGGCCAGGCCTTGGCCCAGGGCGTCGCTCTCGGCCAGCAGGACCTTGCGGACGCCGGCGATCTTGGCGGCGGCGTCAGCAACGCCCTTGGCGCCTTGACCGGCGACCAGCACGTCGACGTCGCCCGAAAGGGCCAGCGCCGCGGTGACGGTCTTGTTGGTGTTGTCCTTCAGCGACGCATTGTCGTGATCGGCGATGACGAGAACAGCCATTAGAGCACCCCAGCGGTCTTGAGGTTGGTGACCAGGTCAGCGGCGGTCTCGACCTTGATGCCGCCGCCGCGCTTCGGCGGCTCGGTGACCTTGACGACCTTCAGGCGCGGGGCCAGGTCGACGCCGAGCGTGGCGGCTTCCTTGGTGTCCAGCGGCTTCTTCTTGGCCTTCATGATGTTCGGCAGCGAGGCGTAGCGCGGCTCGTTGAGGCGCAGGTCGGCGGTGATGATCGCCGGCAGGGCCACTTCAACCGTCTGGATGCCGCCGTCGACTTCACGAGCCACCTTGGCGGAGCCCGCGGCCAGCTCGATCGCGTTGGCGAAGGTCGCCTGCGGCCAGTCGAGCAGGGCGGCCAGCATCTGACCGGTGGCGTTGTTGTCGCCGTCGATCGCCTGCTTGCCCATGATCACGACATCGGGGCTTTCCTCGGCGATGATCGCCTTGAGCAGCTTGGCGACCGCCAGCGGCTCAGGATCCTGGTCCGTCTGGATCAGGATGGCGCGATCCGCGCCCATGGCCAGGGCGGTGCGCAGGGTTTCCTGCGCCTGGGCCGGACCAATGGAGACGGCGACCACTTCCGTGGCCACACCCTTTTCCTTCTGACGCACGGCCTCTTCGACCGCGATCTCGCAGAAGGGATTCATGGACATCTTCACATTGGCGAGGTCCACGCCGGATTGGTCCGGCTTGACCCGGGCCTTGACGTTGTAGTCGATCACCCGCTTGACGGGGACGAGCACCTTCATGGCTTCGCTAGCGCCTCAAATTATATTGCGGAAAAAACTGAACGGCTGCGGAATAACGGTTCCGACGCGCATTGCAAGCGCGTGGGCGTCTGGGCTAGGCCCCATTTTCGACGGAAGCGGTCCATAGGGACCTGTCCGCCACAGCAGAATTGAGACGATGAACCCGACGATCGCCCGCCTCGCCCGCTATTTCCTGATCGCTTTCGCCGGCATCGTCACGGTGATCGCGGTCACCCAGCTGGTCTGGATCATCCCCGGCAAGAAGTGCGAAGCCCAGGGCATGTGGTGGGATTGGCATGATCGGGTCTGCGCCCGGCCGATCGCCATTTCCGACATCACCGGCCGGGTGATCTCCGACGACAAGAGCCGCGCGGCGGCCAAGGCCGAGGTTCACGCCCCCGCGGCGCCGAAGCCCTAACGAGTCGCGCCGGATTTCCAGAACACCTCGGCGCGGCCGCCGTCATTGGCGGCGCGGGCGACCACGAACAGCAGGTCCGACAGCCGGTTGAGATAGCGCAGGGCCGGCGGGCTGACCGTCTCGCCGGACTGGATGAGCGCGACCGCCGCCCGCTCGGCCCGGCGGGCCACGGTGCGGGCCAAGTGCAGGGCCGCCGCGGCCGGCGTGCCGCCCGGCAGGATGAAGGAGGTCAGGGGCGGCAGGGTCTCGTTGATCGCGTCGATCTCGCGCTCCAGCCGCTCGACCTGGCTGTCCAGGATGCGCAGGGCCGCGCCTTCGGCCTCGTCCGCCTTGGCCGGGGTCGCCAGATCGGCGCCCAGGTCGAACAGCTCGTTCTGGATCCGCGCCAGCAGCGGGTCGAGCGCGCTGTCGGCCGTATGCAGCCGGGCCAGCCCGACGCAGGCGTTGGTCTCATCGACCTCGCCATAGGCCGTGACCCGCAGGTCGCACTTGGCGACGGGCGCGCCGGTGGCCAGCCGCGTCTCGCCGCCATCGCCGGTGCGCGTATAGATGCGGTTCAGGGTGACCACGGCCTCAGCCCTTGTGCCGCCACCAGGCGGCGGCGACCAGCAGGGCCACCGCGATCGCCTGCATCACCACCCGCAGCCGCATGAGCTTGTTCGAATAGGAGCGTCCGAACTCCCCCCCGCGGAACAGGGCGAACAGACCGACGCCGAGCGAGACGAGGACGCCGGCGAGGGCGACGGGAATCAGAATGTTAAACAGGCGATCCATGCCGACTATCTAAGCTCTGGCGTCGCCCTAGGCCATCCCCGGTCGTCGCGGGTGGTCGCTGTTCTGCGAGCATGCTCAATGAGCAGCGTTCCGTCGGCGAATCCTTCGCGCATGGCGGGAAAACCCCAACCTGCGTCGGAAAATGCGAAGAGATGCGTCGTCCCGCCACACGGTCTACGGCCTTGCCCTCGGACGAAAGACGTCGCAATAGACCCTCAACGAACGCGTTCGCTGATCGCGATCATCATATCCTCTGAATAGACACGCCTGGGTGACCGGCGTTAGATTGGGACAACCGAGTGATGGTCTCCGGAAATTTGGGCCGGTGTTTACCGGGTGGCGTTGATTTATTTATGGATTTTGGGCTCTCCAAGCCGAATTCGATCGATTTGGAAGAGCGTTTTGGGGCGTTTGAAACCCGTTGCCTGATGTTCGAACGGCGGGCGAACGCGATTTGCGTGAGGCTCGAAGACTGATGAAGCATGTTCCTGGCGCCCTGTCCGGCGATCCCGAATCCGGGGTGAAGATCCCCACCCGCCGCGCTCTGGCCAAGCAGCAGACCCGGACCAAGGTCCTGGCCGCGGCCCGCCGCCTGTTCTCCGAAGCCGGGTATGAGGGGGCCACCATCCGTGACATCGCCGCTGAGGCCGGCATGTCCACCGGGGCGGTGTTCGCCAACTTCACCGACAAGTCGGACCTGTTCCGCGAGATCATGTTCGCCGACATGGCCGAACTGGCCGAGTCGATGCGCGAGGCCGCCAATCGCGGCCGCGGCGTCGAGGACGCCCTGCTGCGCGCGTTCAGCACCGGCTATGCGTTCTACAAGAGCCAGCTGCCCCTGGCCCGCGCCGCCTTCTGCGTCTCCTGGCTGCCCGAAGAGGGCGTCGAGCTGCGCTTCAGCACCGCGGCCAAGGCGCTGCGCGAGCTGATCACCGAGCAGGTGCAGTTCGCCGTCGAGCGCGGAGAGCTGTCCCAGGAGGCCGAGGTCAAGCTGCGCGGCGACATGCTGTTCGACGCCTATCTGGCCAATTACCCGGAAGCGATCTTCCTCGGCTGGAGCCTCGAGGCGTTGCAGGCCAAGGCCCGCGACCAGATCCGCGTGATCCTCGCCGGCGCCCGCCGGGGCTAGGGATTTTCAGGACGCCAGGCCTGGGGGCGATCACCATCGGCGACGTCATACCCTTTGTAGGAACCGGGTCTCTCGAACCCGCCTCCGGGGGGAAGCTTGTGAGCATTCGGAAGTCCCAGAAGGAAGCCACGCGGCAACGCGTGCTCGACGCGGCCCGCGATCTCTTCGAGACCCAGGGCTATGAAGAGACGACGGTGCGCGAGATCGCCCGTCGGGCCGAGGTCGCGGTGGGCAGCGTGTTCACGACCTTCGCCTCCAAGGGCGACATCCTCAGCCAGGTGATGGCCGACCGTCTGGACGAGCTCTATGCCGAGCTGGACCGGGTGATCCCGCATCTGCGCGGCGGCGTGGCCGATCGGCTGCGCTCGCTGTTCGCCATCCATTTCGCCTTCGAGACCCGGCGCACCAAGCTGTTCCTGGCCCATATCGCGGCGGCCTTCGACTGGACGCTCAGCCCCTCGACCCGGCCCTATGGCCGCAATCCCCGCCTGCGCCAGGTGATCCGGGACTGCCTGATCGAAGGCGTCAATCGCGGCGAGATCTCCGCCCACCTGGATCTTGAGGCGCTGCTCGACGCCCTGATGGGCATCTATGCCTGGACCTATCGCCTGGCCGCCTGGGAAGGCGCCGACGCCGACCAGATGAGCGCGGTGTTCGACCGTCAGATCGGCCTCTTGGCCGAAGGCTTCCTGCCCCGCGCTTAGTTCGCGCCTTCGAGCAGGCGGCGCGCGATCACCTGGGCCTGGATCTCTCCGGCCCCTTCGAAAATGTTCAGGATGCGGGCGTCGGCCAGCAGGCGGCTGACCGGCTGTTCGACGGCGAAACCCGTCCCTCCGTGGATCTGCACCGCATTATCCGCCGCCGCCCAGGCGATGCGGGCGGCGACCAGCTTGGCCATCCCCGCCTCCAGGTCGCAGCGGCGGCCCTCGTCCTTGGCGCGCGCGGCGAACCAGGTCAGCTGGCGGGCGCCCAGCAGTTCGGCCGCCATCATCGCCAGCTTGTTGGTCACCCGCGGAAAGCCCGCGATCGCCTGGCCGAACTGGCGGCGCTCAAGCGCATAGTCGAGCGCGATGTCCAGGGCGGCCTGGCCCACCCCGATGGCGCGCGCGGCGGTCTGGATGCGGGCGCTCTCGAAGGTCGCCATCAGCTGGGCGAAGCCCTGGCCGGGCTGGCCGCCCAGCAGGTCGGCCTCCGGCACCGCGAAGCCGTCGAAGGCCAGCTCATATTCTTTCATGCCGCGATAGCCGATCACGGCGATCTCCCCGCCGCTCATGCCTTCGGCCGGGAAGGGTTCGTCGGGCGTGCCCCGCGGCTTCGAGGCCAGCAGCATGGACAGGCCGCGGTGATCCTTCGACGCCGGATCGGTGCGCACCATCAGGGTCATCAGGTCGGCGCGGGCGGCGTGGGTGATCCAGGTCTTGGCGCCGGTGACCTTCCAGGCGCCGTCCTCCAGCACGGCGCGGGTGCGCAGAGAGCCAAGGTCCGACCCGGACTCCGGCTCGGTGAAGACGGCGGTCGGGATGATCTCGCCGCTGGCGATGGCCGGCAGGAAGCGGGCCTTCTGGTCGGCGGTGCCATTGGCCAGGATCAGCTCGGCGGCGATCTCCGAGCGGGTGCCGAGCGAGCCCGTGCCGATCCAGCCCCGCGACAGGGCCTCGGACACCACGCACATGGCGATCTTGCCCATGCCGGCGCCGCCGAAGTCCTCCGGCACGGTCAGGCCGAAGACGCCGAGCGCCGCCAGCTCCTGCAACAGCTCCAGCGGAATGAGTTCGTCGCGCAGGTGCCAGCCATGGGCGAAGGGGCTGATCTTCTCAGCCGCGAAGGCCGCGAACTGGTCGCGGACCTGGTCCAGGGTCTCGTCCAGGCCGCTGGCCTCCAGGGCCGGACGGCCGCGGGCCTCGGCCAGCAGCTCGACAATGCGGGTCTTCACCGCCTGGGTCGCGCCCGGGCGCAACTCGTCGATCAGCGGCGTCAGCCGGGCGGTGTCGAGCCCGACGTCGCTCGCCCGGAAGATCTCGCCCTGGTTCATCGGCACGCCGCCGGCCAGCTGGCTGAGATATTCGAAGGCCAGGAGCTGGGCGGGCAGGGCCTCGGCCTCGCCGAGCCCGCCGGCCGCGGACAGCGCTTCGGCCCAGGCGGCGGTCTGGGTCAGGGTCTCGGCATAGGCCGCCATCCAGGCCAGGCCGTGAGCCACGTGCTGTTCGGCGTCGAGGGCGGCGCGATCCAGCCGGCCATCCCGCGTGACCCGGGCCGCGACGGCGTCGCGCGCCCGCGCCGAAAGGGCGTCGGCTTGGGCCGCGGCGGCGTGTAGAAGGCGGGGGAGGTTCGGCAGGATCAGTTCGGCGCTCATGGCGCGACTATAGAGCTGCTTGCCGTGCGTCAGCCAACACCAAGCCACGCCGGCATAGACCACGTCAGGGGGACCCCGCCATGATCACCGTCCATCACCTCAACGACTCGCGCTCCCAGCGCATCCTGTGGCTGCTGGAGGAGCTGGGTCTTCCCTATGAGCTGAAGTTCTACCAGCGCGACGCCACGACCCGTCTGGCCCCGCCGGAGCTCAAGGCCGTGCATCCCCTGGGCAAGTCGCCGGTGATCACCGATGGCCAGGCGACCGTGATCGAATCAGGCGCGATCATCGACTACGTGATCCGCCGCCACGCTGGCGGCCGCCTGCAGCCCGATCCGTCCACCCCGGCCTATGACACCTATCAGCAGTGGCTCCACTACGCCGAGGGCTCGGCCATGCTGCCCCTGATGCTGTTCATGTATGTGGGCCGCCTGGGCGAGGCGGGGGCCGCCCTGCACCCGCGCCTGGAAAGCGAGATCGCCAACCACATGGGCTATGTCGAGGCCTCGCTCGCCGGCCGCGACTACATCATGGGCGCCGAGCTATCGGCCGCCGACATCCAGCTGTCCTTCGTGGGCGAAGTGCTGGGCGCGTTCGGCCGGCTCGACGCCTATCCGAACATCAAGGCCTGGGTCGCCCGCTTCCAGGCGCGTCCGGCCTATCGCACCGCCCTGGAGAAGGGCGGCGCCTATTCGTTCGCGAAGTAGATTTGGCGCGAAACTGGCCCTGATCAGGCGGCGGCGGGGGTCTCTTCGATCTCCGCCTCGCCCAGTCCCATGTCATAGTCGCTGAGCAGCTGGCAGGCCTCCGGCCCGGTCGCCTCGACCTTCATGCCGATGGGGAACCGCCGGCGCCAGAAAGTGGTCGCATGCGACAGCGCGCCCATCCGCTCGCCCAGGCCCATGAACAGGCTGGGCGCGGCGATCAGGAAGTCGCGGAAGCTGCGCGGGTCGCCCTTCTCGGTGAGGTCCCGGAAGGCGGTCTCGTAGACCGACAGAATCTGACCGGCCTCGGTGGTCGCCTGGGCGAGGTCCCGGCGGATGCGGTCCTGGCCGGCCTCGACATATTTTCCGATCACCGGCGGGCAGGGGGCGAGCAGCACCATCCGGCCGATCTCGGCCGAGGCGGTGTGGACCGTCACCCTCAGTTCGGCCAGGGCCCGCTTGAAATGCAGGAAGGCCTTCCACGCGAAGATCCCGTCCTGGAAGTCGGTCTCCTCCAGCCCGAAGGTGCGGCGCAGGGGCTCCAGCCGGGGATCGTTCTGGGCCGACATGATGGCCCCCACCAGCTTGGCCGTCTGGGTCGGATCCTGGCCCTTGCCGAAGGCCAGCAGCACCAGCTGGGCCACCTCATTGATCACGAAGGCCTGCACGCCCTGCAGCTCCGTGGCGGAAAGCGGGACATAGCAGCCCGCCGCCTCGACCTCGCGCCGCCGCAGATGCTCACGGACCAGGAAGGCGTCGAAGGACGGCAGCTCGTTCAGCACCCCGATGACCCGCAGGTCTTCCTGAAGCTCGGGACCGTCGCCGCCGCAGGCCTG
Organism: Phenylobacterium aquaticum; assembly: GCF_022695515.1. Taxonomy (GTDB): domain Bacteria; phylum Pseudomonadota; class Alphaproteobacteria; order Caulobacterales; family Caulobacteraceae; genus Phenylobacterium; species Phenylobacterium aquaticum. The sequence continues at coordinate 30,950 of NZ_JALDPT010000027.1, read as the reverse complement.
GATCAGCCGCTCGCGCCATTCGGCGTCGCCGACCCGGACCGACGCGCCGCCCAGGGTCGGCGGCTCGCCCGCCTGGGGCAGGAAGATGCGGGTGGTGATGGCGGGCGGGGCCGAGGGGTCGGTGGTCACCCGCTGTTTCATATAGAGGGCGGTGTTCAGGGCGCGGATGCGGAACAGCGGCTGCTCCCGCCAGGCCGGGGCCTGACCCCAGTCGCGCGCCACCGCCGCCAGGTTCAGCACCCGGGCGGTGGAGGCCTGGGCCTCGAGATTGGCGAGGCTGCGCGCGCCCAGGCTGGGCGGCGCGGCCGGCGCGGCGGGGGACTTGCGCATAGGCGTCCTGATTGAACCGGGGTCCACTATGCGCCGCCGTTCGTTGGCGCAGCCTTAAGCACGCCGCGAAAAGCCGGTCCGGAAGGGTGAATTCCAGCGGCCAATCACCGCAGAGCGGTCAGCGGGCGTAGGGATCGTCCAGCAGGCCGTCGAGGAAGTCGAACACCGCGGCCTTGGTCAGGGCGTGGGGGATGGCGGAGAAGTGATCGCATCCCGGCACGGTCACCGCGTGGCCGTCCAGGAACCGGGCGGCCAGCTCTTCCGGATCGCCGGCCCCGTCGTCCCTCTGACCGGCGACCACCAGGACAGGCGAGGGGAAGTCGGCCATGGCGGCGGTGTCGAAGGGCGGATTGGTCACCCCGGTCATGGCGGCCAGGGCCTGGCGGTCTTCGCCCTGTTCGTCCGCGAACTGGCGGAAGCTGCGCAGCATGGGCTCGGTGATGGTGTCGGGGTCTGCGGCCAGCATGGCCTCGGCCATCGGATTGCCGGCCGGCAGGGCCCGCTCCCCGATCAGCTTGCCGCCCACGCCGCCCAGGATCAGGTGATTGATACGCTCCGGCGCCGCCAGGGCGGTCGCCAGGGCGGTGCGTGCGCCCATGGAATAGCCGAACACGTCGGCGCGCCCCAGACCCAGCTCATCCATCAGGGCGATGACGTCCCGGGCGAGACTGGCGCGGGCATAGGCCTCCGGCTCGTGGGGCTTGGCGCTTTCGCCGTGGCCGCGCTGGTCCAGCGCGATGCAGCGAATCCGGCGGCGCTCGAAGGCCGCGTACCAGCCGGTCCGCCGCCAGCCTTCGTGGCGGTTCGAGGAGAAGCCGTGAATGAGAATGATGGTGCGCTCATGACCGCCCGCCGGGGCGATGTCGTCATAGGCCAGGCGCAGTCCGTCGGAGGTGAAAGTAGACATTGGTTTTAACGGCTCGGTCAGAAAACGGGGTTACTTAGAATGTACCCAGATCGGGTGCGGCGAAGGGCCGCGGGGAAATGCGTGATGTCGGGACCGGAAACAGCCAAGACGATCATCGCCACAATGACCCGGATCGACCGGGTGACCAAGCGTGCGACGCGGGAGCGCGAACGCAAGGATCGCATCGCCGAGCGGCTGAAGCGATCGGAGGCGCCGGCCGAGGCGGCGACCCGCTTCGACACCCTGGTGGAGCGGCTCACTCGGGCGCATTGCGTGAAATATGTCCGCAAGGATTGGAGCGAGATCGCCCGTCGCGGGCTGGTCGAACCTATGCCCCGGACCAATGACAAGGAGCGCGCGGCCCGGCGCGCCCTGCAGAACTATCAGCCCGGCATGATCGACGCCCTCTTCAAGATGGAGAAGGACCGGCGTCGCGCCCTGGTCGCCCGGGTGCTGGCTGCGGCCAAGGCCGACCAGGACCTCTATGAAAAGGGCAAGCGGGCCGCCGAGGCGCACAACACCGACGTGACGGTCGCGGCCGGCGTGCTCGCCCTCGATCTCACCGCCATCGAGTCGACCCTGCGGGCCAATCTCGACTTTCCGGCCCTGCGTCCCGCCCTGGAGGGCTTCGCCCTGTCCCAGCCGGTCCCCGGGCGCTTCATCGTCTATATCGACGCCCTGGAGTTCGACGCCCTGCCCGACGAGGCCTGCGTGGCCCAGCCTGGCGGCCGGGCCGCCTATGTCGCCCTGCCGCGGACGAATATCCAGGAGATGCACCTCTCCAATGTCTGCTCGATCAGCTTGAGGATCGGGGTGGAGGTGCTGTCCGCGGTAGGCGTCGACGCGGTCGAGGTGGTGACCCGCTGCCAGCTGCCGGTTCCCGGCGGCAAGGACACCGAACAGCACTCGATCCTCTATGTGAAGCTGACCCACCAGGCGATGATCCGCATGGACCTGTCCAAGCTCGAGCCGGTGTCGACGGTCACCGCCCTGGGCGGGCGGCTGGACTGGGACGCGACGCGGGGCTTTTCGCCGATCAGCGTCGAGGATCTCAAGCTGGCCGGCCAGGCGCCGTGGGCGACGCCCGCGCCCGCCGCGCCGGTGGTGCGTGCGCAGCCGGCCCAGGCGCCCGAGGCGCCGCGCGCGGCCGGGGCGCGCAACAGTTACTAGTGTCCCGGCCGCTCGGGCGAAGTCGCCCTAGCTGCGCCAGCGCAGGGTGGCGGGCTCCACCGGATTGACGAAGGCGCGCGCGTCCCGGCGGCTGGCGATCCATTCGCGCTTCAGCTGCTGGTACCACTTGGCCTGACGGTCGGCGTCGTCGATCCACAAGAGGCCGGGATCGTATTTCAGCCCCTCGTTCTGCAGGTTCACCATGTCGCCGTCCTGGTGCAGGAACACGCGGATCATATGCTTGAACCAGGGCCGCAGCACAGAGGCCGCCCAATGGTCGGTCCAGACGATCTGGGTGATGCGGGTGCGGGTCTCATTGACCGGGGTCAGGCAGGTGAGCGCCAGGACCTGGCGCGCGCCCACCTGCACATGCTCCCAGCGCAGGCCGGGCAGGCGGAAGGTGATCTCGGTCTGGGGATCGCCGCCGAGCAGCCGGTAGAGCCGATTGCTCTTGGACGGCGGGTGGCGGGTCATGACGAAGCCGCGCTCCGACGGCGCGAAGCACTTGGCCTTGTCGTGCTGGCCCTTGGCCTTGCGCGACCACCACTGGCCGTGGACGTAAGGAGCGTGGGTCGGGTCCATCAGGCCCACGACCGCGTGGTCCATATGGGCGTCGAAATCCATGCGGTCGACGAACTTGGGCGCCCCGCCGACCACGCCCTCGAACACCGGCGGCGGCTCGGGCGGATCGCCCGCGAAGCGCGGGTCGCTGGAGACCCACACCCAGACCATGCCCTGGCTCTCGGCGGCCGGATAGCGGCGGATGCGCACCTTGCCGACATCCATCTCCTGGTCGGCCACCAGGGACGGGATGGCCGTGCAGGCGCCGTCCGTGCCGAACCGCCAGCCGTGATAGGGGCATTCGATGCTGGGCCGGCCGTCGGCCTCCTCGACCAGCCGGCCGGCTGACAGCGGCGCGGCGCGGTGGGGGCAGATGTCGCGGACGGCGTAGACCTGGCCCTTGCGGTCGCGGCCGACCAGCACCGGCTCGCCCAGGATCTCGTAGCGTTGCAGCTTGCCGGGCTTGAGCTCGCTCGCGACGGCGGCGAAATACCAGATGTCGCGCAGGAACCCCTGGCCGAACTTGGTCTCGGCGCTGGCGCGGGCGGGCTTGGCGTTTCCGTCGGGCATGGCGTCGTTTTAGTCCCTGGGCCTCGGCGGCGAAAGCCGCAGCCGCCTATCGAGCCGCCTCATCGTCCCAGCGCCTTGATCGAGCGCAAGCCCGCTCAAGCCAGTTCCAGAATGCGGAAGGCGTGGGGACCTAGGCTCAGGGTCACCCCGGCGAGCGCCGCCGTCCCGGCGCCGGGCGCGGCGATGGTCGCGCCCTTGAGCCGCGGATCGGCGAAGCTTTGGGCCTCGCCGCTCATGTTGAAGACGCAGAGCACCGTCTCGTCGCCCTCGGCGCGGGTGAAGGCCAGGATCGGTTCGGGCGCCTCGACCATGCCGATCTCGCCGCGGGTCAGCGCGGCCGAGCCGCGGCGCAGGGCGATCATGGCCCGGCTGAAGGCCAGCATCGAGCCGGCGTCGGAGTCTTGCGCGGCCACGGTCAGGCCGGCGTGCTCCGGCGCCGACGGCAGCCAGGGCTTGGCCGGCGAGAAGCCGAGGTTTTCCCCCGGCGCCCAGGGCATGGGGGTGCGGGACCCATCCCGGCCCTTGGCGATCGGCCAGTAGAGGTCGCCGACCGGATCGCGGATTTCCTCGCGGGTCAGGCTCTGGGCCTCGGGCAGGCCGAGTTCCTCGCCCTGATAGATGAGCGTGGTGCCCTTCAGGGTGAGCAGCAGGCCGAACATCAGGCGCGCCACGGCGTCGCCGCCGCCGAAGCGCGTGGCGGTGCGCGGAATGTCGTGGTTGCAGAACGAGATGCAGGGCCAGTGGCCCGGATGGCGGGCGAGTGTCTCGAAGTGCTCGCGGAACACCTTGGCGCCCAGCTTGCGCGCATGCAGCAGCACGAAGGTGTAGGCCGAGTGCAGCCCGTCCTGGGGCGTGCAATAGGCGCCGCAGCGCTCCTCCTCCTCCGAGAATTCGCCGAACACGAAGCGGTCGCCGCCGTTCCTACCGTTGTGGGCGTCCACCCGGCGGCGGATCTCGTCCAGCAGCGGGATGTTCTCGGGCAGGTTGGAATCGTAGAGATGCCGCTGCATCTCCGAGGCGTGGGCCCAGTGATGGCGGGTCCGCTCGCCGGCCGGCACGGCTGGATTGGGCGTCAGCTTTTCGTCGTGCAGGAAGGTGCCGGCGACATCCAGGCGGAAGCCGTCGATCCCCTTGTCCAGCCAGTAGTCCAGCACCGAGATGGCGGCTTCCTTGGCGTCCGGGTTGATCCAGGACAGCTTGGGCTGCTGGCGCAGGAACTTATGATGATAGTGCTGGCGGCGCGCCGGCTGATAGGCCCAGGCCGGGCCGCCGAACACGCTGAGCCAGTTGTTGGGGGCGGTGCCGTCCGGGGCCGGATCGGCCCAGACGTACCAGTCCGCCTTGGGGCCGTCCGGGCCGCCGTCGCGGCTCTCGGCGAACCAGGCGTGCTCGTCGGAGGTATGGGCCAGGACCTCATCCAGCATCACCTTGATGCCGCGGGCGTGGGCCGCGTCGACCAGGGCGGTCAGGTCGTCCAGGGTCCCGTAGTCGGGATGGACGCCCTCATAGTCGGAGACGTCATAGCCCCAGTCGCGATTGGGCGAGGGGTGGATCGGCGACAGCCAGATGGCGTCGACGCCCAGGCTTTCGATGTAGTCGAGCTTGGCGGCCACGCCGGCGAGATCCCCGTGGCCGTCGCCGTCGGAGTCAAAGAAGCTCCGGACGTAGATGTGATAGACGACCGCGCCTTTCCACCAGGGCGCGGCCGCCATCGCTTAGGCTTCCTCGGCGCGGTTGATCACCTTGGAGACCAGGCCATAGGCCACGGCGTCCTCGGCTCCGATCCAGAAGTTGCGCTGGGTGTCCTTGACGATCTTCTCGTAGGGCTGCCCAGTTTCCTTGGCGATCATGCGGTTGACGCGCACGCGCATCTTCACGATCTCCTCGGCCTCGATCTCGATGTCCGAGGCCTGGCCGCGCACGCCGCCCGAGGGCTGGTGCAGCAGGAAGCGGGTGTTGGGCAGGCACAGCCGGTTTTCCTTGGCCGCGCCCAGATAGATGTGGGCGCCGGCGCTGGCGACCCAGCCGGTGCCGATCATCTTCACCTTGGGGCCGCAGAAGCGGATCATGTCGTGGATGGTGTCGCCGCTCTCCACGTGACCGCCGGGCGAGTTGATGATCACCCGGATGTCGTCGTCCGACTTGGCCGCCAGCGCCAGCAGCTGGGCGGTCACCCGCTCGGCCAGGCGCATGTTGATTTCGCCGAAGATCAGCACCGTGCGCGACTTGAAGAGCGCGTTCTGCACCGGCCCCGCCGTCATCGGCATGTCGGGCTTGTCGGCGCCTTCGCCCTCTTCTTCGTCGTCCAGTCGCCAGTCGCGCATGGTCTCGTCACTCCGTGTCGTCGTCTTACGGAACCTGATGTGCGCCGCTTGCATCCGCAAGGGGGGCGCGGGGTCGCCGTCTGGATGAGGCGGGCGTTGTACTGGATGATCCTTTTCAAGTTGTCGACGCCCAGATGTTTATTCCGGGCGTCATTCGTCTCCCCGCCGCCCGGACGGGCCCCGATCGCCCCGCGCCGTGCTAGTCTGGCGTCGATCCGATCCGCAGCCTGAGCCCCGATGGCCTACCGCGTTCCCCGCCACCCCAAGATCGAGCACCACGCCAGGCGCCAGACCCTGCTGGCCCGGCTGGTGGGGCTCGTCCTGTTGTGGATCCTGGTGGCGATCATGGCCCTGGTCGCCGACCGGACCATCGCCCCCCAGCACCTGCTGTGGAAGCCGCTGAGCGTCATCGATCCCGTCGGGGTCGCCACCCGCGCCAAGGCGGCCCGCACCGGCGCCGACCCCGCCGCCTGCCGCCAGGTGCTGAGCCAGGGCGGGGTGGTGTTCACCGCCGTGCCGGCCCGCCAGACCGCCTCGGCCTGCCAGCTTGACGGCGCCCTGCAGATCACCGCCGGCATGGCGCCGCTGCGGCCCGCCGACGCCCCCATGACCTGCAAGGAGGCGCTGGCCGTCTCCATCTGGGAGCGCCAGGTGGTGCAGCCCGCCGCCTTCGAGATCCTGGGCCAGGGCGTGGTCGGCCTCGACCACTATGGCAGCTATGCCTGCCGCCGGATCTATGGCCGCCCCGAGGGCCCCTTGAGCGAGCACGCCACCGCCAACGCCCTGGACCTGGCCGGCTTTCGCCTGGCCGACGGCGGCCAGGTGACGGTGGCCCACGACTGGGCCGATCCCGGACCGAAGGGCCAGTTCCTGCGCAAGGTCCGGGACGGCGGCTGCCAGGTGTTCATCACCGTGCTGTCGCCCGACTACAACAAGGAACACTCAGACCATCTGCACCTGGACATGGGCGGCTGGCCGCTCTGCGCCTGAGCGCCACGGCCGCCGCCCGGTTCGGGATCAGGCCTCCACGCGCGCCTCGAGCCTGGCGCCGGCGATCCGTAGGCCGCGTCGGGCGCGCACCGCCTTGGCCAGGCCCTCCAGGGCCTTCAGCGAGGTCGGCCAGTCGATGCAGCCGTCGGTGATGGACTGGCCATAGGTCAGGGGCTTGCCGGGCGTCAGATCCTGGCGGCCGGCGACCAGGTGGCTTTCCACCATCACCCCGATGATCCGCACGTCGCCGCCGGCCACCTGGGCCGCCACGTCCTCCAGCACCTTGGGCTGGTTCTCCGGGTTCTTGGAGCTGTTGGCGTGGCTCGCATCGACCATCACCATCGGCTTCAGCCCCTGGGCGGCGATCTCCCCGCAGGCGGCCGCGACGTTGAGCGCGTCATAGTTCGGCGCCCGGCCGCCGCGCAGCACGACATGGCAGTCGCCGTTGCCGCTGGTCGCGGCGATGGCCGAGCGGCCCTCCTTGGTCACGGCCAGGAAATGGTGCGGCTGGCTGGCGGCCTTGATGGCGTCGATGGCGATGCGGATATTGCCGTCCGTGCCGTTCTTGAAGCCCACGGGACAGGACAGGCCCGACGCCAGTTCGCGGTGGATCTGGCTTTCCGTCGTCCGCGCCCCGATCGCGCCCCAGCCCACCAGGTCGGCGATGTATTGCGGGGTGATCACGTCCAGGAATTCGCAGGCCGCCGGCACGCCCATGTCATTGACCTCCAGCAGCAGGCTGCGCGCCATCCGCAGGCCCTCGTCGATGCGGAAGCTGCCGTCCAGGTGCGGGTCGTTGATCAGCCCCTTCCATCCCACCGTGGTCCTGGGCTTCTCGAAATAGACCCGCATCAGGATCTCCAGGTCCCCGCCCAGCCGGGCGCGGGCGTCGGCGACCAGCTGGGCGTATTCCAGCGCCGCCTTGGGATCGTGGATCGAGCAGGGGCCGATCACCACCACCAGGCGATCGTCCTCGCCGGTCAGGATGCGGTGGACCGCGTGGCGGGCGGCCTGGACCGTGACGCTGGCCTGGGGCGTGCGCACGATCTCGGCCATCACCTCGGCGGGCGGACTGAGTTCGCGGATGGTGCGGATCCGAAGATCGTCGGTGGTGGCGGGCATGGCGGGCTTCCTTCGTGGAGAAGAGCCAGCGCCGGCGGCCAATAAAAAAGCCGCCAGGAACGCTGGCGGCTGGGTGGGTGTCTGTTCAGGACGTCTTCACGTCAAACGAACCCCTTCCTCCGCCAGCGGCATCGGAAAGCTAAAGTACCAATAGGAATATTGGGCGCGGAGGTTCATCGCCGACACCCAAACATCAGCGGCGAACCTGAGTCAACGTTGTCGCGCCGGCCTTACCTTGGGTGAATCTTGTTCCTGGCGCGGGCAAGCCTAAGGTGGGGCGCAAGAGATCACGGTTCTGACGGGAGATATCACCATGGCCGATTTCGGAGGCGACCTCGAACTCGAGGACTTCCGCGCCGAGGCGCGCACGTGGCTGGAGGAGAACTTCCCGGCCTCGCTGAAGGGCAAGGCGGCGCTCGCCATGGCCATGATGGAAGGGCTGAAGCCGGAAGGCGACCTGCTGCTCTGGAAGCAGCGGATCGGCGCCAAGGGCTGGGGCACCCCCACCTGGCCGAAGGAATACGGCGGCGGCGGGCTCACCCCCATGCAGGCCCGCGTCCTGCAGCAGGAAATGGTCAAGGCCGGCGCCTTCAATCCGCTGACCTTCGGCATGGGCGTGACCATGATCGGCCCGACCATCCTCGACTATGGCACCGAGGCCCAGAAGCAGAAGCACATCCCGCCGATCGTCCGCGGCGACGTCCGCTGGTGCGTCGGCTACTCGGAGCCCAACGCCGGCTCCGACCTCGCCTCCCTGCAGATGAAGGCCGAGGACGCCGGCGATCACTGGAAGATCAACGGCCAGAAGACCTGGACCTCCGGCGCCCAGTGGTCGCAATGGTGCGGGGCCCTGGTCCGCACGGACTTCTCGGCCAAGAAGCACGACGGCATCTCCTTCATGCTGATCGACATGAACCAGGCCGCCATCGAGCCCAAGCCGATCGCGCTCATCGCCGGCGCCTCGCCGTTCTGCGAGACCTTCTTCACCGACGCCCGCGCCGAGAAGGACGCCCTGCTGGGCGAACTGAACCGCGGCTGGACGGTGGGCAAGCGCCTGCTGCAGCACGAGCGCGCCAGCCAGACGGGCGCGCCCTCCGGCGCCCGCGCCGCGCCGCTGCAGGACATCGCCAAGCGTTATGTGGGCGAGGACGCCGAGGGCCGCCTGGCCGATTCGGACCTCCGCACCCGGCTCACCCGTCACCTGATGGACGCCAAGGTCCACGGCCTGACGCTGGCCCGCGCGGCCGTGGAATCCAAGGGCGCCTCGGGCGCCACCAACGCCGCCTCGGTGCTGAAGAACTCCGCGACCAATGTCGCCCAGACCCGCGCCGAGCTGACGCTGGAGATCATGGGCGCCCAAGGCCTCGGCTGGGACGGCGCGAGCTTCTCCAAGGAGGAGATCGAGGCGGTGCGCGGCTGGCTCTCCGGCAAGGCCATGTCGATCTATGGCGGCTCGGTGGAGATCCAGAACAACATCATCTCCAAGCGCATCCTGGGCCTGCCCGACAGCACCCACTCGGCCTAGGTCCGGCGGCGGGGCCTCACCACATCGAGGCCTTCGCCCGCTCCGGCCATTCGCGATCATAGGCCTCGCCGCCGACAGCCCCTGCGCTGGCGGCGGCGAGCATCTGTCCGGCGGTCGGCAGGCTGGCCGGATCGACAAAGGTCTCCGGGTTCCAGACCTGGCCGCGCATCAGGGCCCGCGCGCACTGGAAATAGACCGCGTCGACGGTGACCACGACCACCGAGCGCGGCGGCTTTCCCTCCATCATGAAGCTGTCCAACAGGGCGGGATCGGTCTCGATGACCGCCCGGCCATTGACCCTGAGCGTCGTGTTGGATCCGGGGATCATGAACATCAGGGCGACGCGCGGATCGCGGACGATATTGCGCAGCGAATCGCAGCGGTTGTTGCCCCGCCGGTCCGGCATCATCAGGGTGCGATCGTCGGCGATCCGCACCACCCCGCCGGCGTCGCCGCGCGGCGAGCAGTCCAGCCCCTCCGGTCCGACGGTGGCCAGGGCGCAGAAGGGCGAGGCCTCGATATAGGCCCGGTAGGGGGCGTTCAGGTGATCCAGCTCCTTCACCGTCGAAGCGGCGTTGGTCGGGCCATAGATCGCCTCCAGGGCCTCGAGGGTGGTCAGGCGGGTCATGATGCGTCTCCTGTCGGGGCGGCGGCGGCGCGGGGCCGCAGGACGGCGTCAGCGGCGAGGGCCACCGCCGAGATCGCCAGGGGCAGCAGATAGTAGAACAGGCGATAGCCGAGCATGGCGGCGGCGAGATCCGGCCGGTGCAGCTGGGGCAACAGGGCGACCAGGGCGCCTTCGAACACGCCCAGCCCGCCGGGCACGCCGGAGAACAGGCCGGCCGACATGGCGGTCAGATAGCCGCTGGCGAAGGTGGCGAAGCCGAGCTCATTGCCGGGGATCAGCAGCCACATCAGGGCGGCCGACAGCACCACGTCGCCCAGGCCGAAGCCGAATTGCACGAAGCCCAGCCAGAGGGGCGGGAAGGCGATCTCCTGGCCCATCAGCGTCACCTTGCGCCGGACGAAGGCGCAGGCCGCCAGATAGGCGATAGGGCCGGCCGCCAGCAGGCCGCCTATGATCCGCATCAGCACCACCGGCGCGCGAGAATCTCGAAGGTGGCGGCGGGCGCCGAGAGGAAGCTCACCCCCGCCAGGGCCGCCAGCCCCAGGCCGAAGGAGAGGGCGCCATAGACAGTGACCACCGCCGACTGGGCCACGGTCACGCCATAGCGGGCATAGACGCCCGCCCGCACCGCCCCGCCCACGAAGATCGTCATGCCCAGGGTGTTAGCGAGCGCGTGGGAGATGAAGGATCCGCCGACCCCGGGAACCCAGCCGATGGTCGAGCCGGACCAGCGCAGGGCGATCTGCTCGTTGACCCCCAGGAACAGATAGCCGCCGAGCGACAGGGCCGCGGCCGCGACCAGCTGGCCGGGCGTCCAGGTCCGCACGGCCGCCGCGATCTCGGCGATCGAGGTGTGATGCAGTTCGCGCCACAGCACGTAGCCGGCCGCGGTCAGCAGCACGATCGGGATGACGACGTTGATCAACGCCTTGGGCGGTTTGGTCATTCAGGCCTCGCGGGCCTCGCCGCTCGCGGGCCCATGCTGCGCCACACCTCGGACGTGGGTTGACGGAGGTCAAGGATACACGCCTAAATCCTGCCGCGAGTATCTTAGACACCACGCGAAGAAGCGGCCCGGTCATTTGGGGTCGACGGGTCGGTCGCCGGTTTCGATGCGGTGACGGGCGCCGTTTCAGGATGGAGCGGCTCGATGGGGAGAAGGATCGTCCTGTCCACGGCAGGGACGGCGGGCGACCTCAATCCGTTCATCGCGATCGCCCTGGAGCTGCGGGCGCGCGGCCATCGTCCGGTCATCGCCACCCAGCGCGAGTTCCAGCCCGCCATCGAGGCCGAGGGCCTGGCCTTCCACCTGGTCCGACCCGGCGTCGACGATGTCCGCCGCGAGCTGGGCCTCGACGCCCCCGAGATCGTGCAGCGCGCCACCCATGGGTCGAGCGGGCTGGAGTTCGCGGTCCGCCGCATCGCCATGCCGTTCCTGCGCCGCGCCTTCGACGACATGATGGCCGCCACGGTCGACGCCGACCTGGTGGTCACCCACACCTCCGCCTTCGCCGCCCGTCTGGCAGCCGAGAAGCGGGGCCTGCCCTGGCTGTCCACGGCCTTGGCGCCCTTCACCTTCATGTCGGTCTATGACCCGCCGATCCTCTCGACCCTGCCGCCCCTCAAGACCCTGCGGCGGATGACCGGCGCCCGGTCCGACGCCGCCCTGGCGCGGGTCGTGCGGCTCGCCACCGCCTCCTGGACCGGCAAGTTCCAGCAGATGCGCACCCGGCTCGGCTTGCCGCGCAGCGCCAATCCCCTGTTCGAAGGCCAGTTCTCGCCCTTCGGCACGCTGGCCCTCTATTCGCCCCTGTTCGGGTCTCTGCAGCCGGATTTCCCGCCCGACTGCGCCATGACCGGCTTCTGCTTCTATGACCGCCGCGCCGGCGCCGCCGAGCGCCTGCCCGAGGCCCTGGCGGCCTTCCTCGACTCCGGCCCGCCGCCCCTGGTCTTCACCCTGGGCTCGGCCCTGACCCTGGAACCCGGCCGCTTCTACGACGTCGCCATCAAGGCCGCCCGCCAGCTGGGCCGTCGCGCCGTGCTGCTGGTCGGCCCCGACGCCGCCCGGCGTCTGCCGCGCAGCGAGGACGTGCTGATCACCGAATACGCCCCGCACTCCCTGCTGTTTCCGAGAGCCTGCGCGGTGGTCCATCACGGCGGGGTGGGCACCACGGCCCAGGCCCTGCGCGCCGGCAAGCCGCAGCTGGTGGTCCCCTTCTTCGCCGACCAGCCGGACAACGCCGCCCGCGTGGTCCGCCTGGGCGCAGGCCGGTCGCTCGCCGATCGCGCCTGGCGGCCAGGCGCCGCGACGCGGGAGCTTGGCGCCCTGCTGAACGGCGCCTATGGGCCGCGCACGGAGGACCTCTCGCGCCGCTTGTCGCGCGAGCATGGGGCGGTGGCGGCGGCGGACCGGATCGAGGAGCTGATGTCCGGCCCCGGCCTGCGCCTGACCGCCTGACGCGGCGCTTGACCTAGGGTTCGGGGGCGCGGCAAATGCCGGCCGGGAATTCAAACATACGTTTTAAGGGGGAGGCCGCGCTCATGGGCCAATTGTTCGATCTGACCGGCAAGGTCGCCATCATCACCGGCTCGACCAAGGGCATCGGCAAGGCCATCGCCGAACGCATGGCCGAGCACGGCGCCAAGGTGGTCATCTCCTCGCGCAAGGCCGGCCCCTGCGACGAGGTCGCCGCCGCCATCAACGCCGCCCATCCGGGCGCGGCCATCGCGGTCCCGGCCAACATCTCGTCCAAGGACGACCTGCAGAACCTGGTCGACCAGACCCGCAAGGCGTTCGGCAAGGTCGACATCGTGGTCTGCAACGCCGCCTCCAACCCCTATTACGGGCCGATGAGCGGCATCAATGACGACCAGTTCCGCAAGATCCTCGAGAACAACATCATCGCCAACAACTGGCTGATCCAGATGGTCGCGCCGGAGATGCGCGAGCGGAAGGACGGGGCGATCGTGATCATCTCCTCGATCGGCGGTCTGCGCGGCACCTCGGTGATCGGCGCCTACGCCATCTCCAAGGCCGCCGACATGCAGCTGGCGCGGAACCTCGCCCAGGAACTCAGCCCCGACAACATCCGGGTCAACTGCATCGCGCCGGGTCTCGTGAAGACCGACTTCGCCAAGGCCCTGTGGGACACCCCGGAGGGCGAGCGCCGCGCCAGCTCCGGCACGCCGCTGCGCCGCCTGGGCGAGCCCGACGACATCGCCGGGGCGGCGGTGTTCCTGTCCTCCAAGGCGGGCTCCTGGATGACCGGCCAGACGGTGGTCATCGACGGCGGTTCGACCAGCTGAGGTCGTTTCAGCTCGCGGCGCGGGACAGCTCCCGCGCCCGGGCCAGGCGTTCAATCCCGCCGTCCAGGGTCGCGTCGCGCTTGGCGAAGCACAGGCGCAGGATGGTGGTCACCGGCGCCTCTTCGTAGAGGGCCGAGACCGGGATCGCCGCCACGCCGGCCTCTTTCACCGCGCGCAGGCAGAAGGCCCGGTCGGGCTCGACGATCCCCGAGGCCGGCAGGTCGATGTTCAGGAAATAGGTCCCCGACGACGGCAGGACCGAGAAGCCCTCCCGCCGGAGACCATCGGCCAGGCGGTCGCGGGACCGTTGCAGGTCGGCCGGCATGGCGCTGAACCACTGGCCCGGATTGTCCAGGCCGTAGGCCACCGCGCCCTGCAGATTGGGCGGGGTGGTGAAGGTCAGGAACTGGTGGGCGCGGGCGAGCGCGTGGCTGAGCGCCGGGGCGGCGATCAGGAAGCCGACCTTCCAGCCGGTCAGGCCGAACATCTTGCCGGCCGAGCCGATCTTCACCGTGCGCTCGCGCATGCCCGGCAGGGCCATGAGCGGGGTGTGGACGAGGCCGTCGAACACCACCTGCTCCCAGACCTCGTCGCAGACGGCGATCACGTCGCGCGCCACGCAGACTTCCGCCAGCAGGGCGAGGTCCTCCTGAGAGGCGACGGTCCCGGCCGGATTGAGTGGGTTGTTGAGCACCACCAGCCGGGTCCGGTCGGTGAAGGCGGCCTCCAGCATGGCGCGGTCGAACCGCCAGTCGGGCGGCGACAGGCGGACCAGGCGGGGGATGCCGCCAGCCCGGCGGATCAGCGGCAGATAGGCGTCATAGACCGGCTGGAACACCACGACCTCGTCGCCCGGCTCGATCAGGGCCAGGAAGGTCGCGGCCAGGGCCTCGGTGGCGCCGGAGGTGACGGTGACCTCGGTCTTCCAGTCCAGCGCCAGGCCCTGGGTGCGGCCATAGTGGCCCGCCACCGCCTCGCGCAGCTCCGGCAGGCCGGCCATGGGCGGATACTGGTTGTAGCCGTTCAGCACCAGATCGGCGGCGCGCTGGCGGATGTCCGGCGGACCTGGATCGTCCGGGAAGCCCTGGCCCAGATTTATGGCGCCCAGCTCCCGGGCGAGGCCCGACATCTCCTCGAAGACGGTGGTGGGCAGGTTTGCGAAGACCGGATGAACCATGGGCCTTGCCTAGCACAGCTTGCCCGGCAGAATCGAAGCATGCAGATCGTCGATTTCGAACCCCGGCACGCCGCCGCCTGGAAAAACCTGAACGAAGCCTGGATCACCCAGCTGTTCAAGCTGGAGCCCAAGGACATCGAGGTGCTGGATCACCCCCAGGCCAAGATCCTCGATCCCGGCGGCTGTATCTTCATGGCTGAACGGGACGGCGAGGCGATCGGCTGCGCGGCCCTGATCGCCCTGCCGGACGGCGGCTTCGAGGTGGCCAAGATGACGGTCAGCGAGGCGGCGCGGGGAACCGGCCTGGGGCGGAGGCTGATGCAGGCCTGCATCGACCGCGCCCGGGCGCGCGGTGCGCCCAGGCTCTATCTGGAGACCAATTCCAGCCTGGCGCCGGCGCTGGGTCTCTATGAGGCCATGGGCTTCGTTCACCTGCCGCCGCGGGAGACGCCCTATGCCCGCGCCGACGTCTGGATGGAGCTGGTCCTCTAGGCGGTCTTGAGCGCGTCGCCCAGGGTGCGGCGGGTGACCGGCTTGCCCAGGAACCCGACAGGATTGGCCTTGGCCATCTCGCGGCGAAATTCCTCGGTGATCGATCCGGACACAAACAGCGAGCGGATGCCCAGCCGGTCATACAGCTTGAGGGCCAGCTTGCCGCCGTCGGTGTTGCGGGCCAGGCGGATATCGACCAGGGCCATGTCCGGCCGGTCGTGCTCGGCCAGTTCCCAGGCGGCGCAGGCGTCGGCCGCCTCGGCCACCACCTCGTGCCCCATCTCCTCCAAGAGTCCGACCATATCGAGCGCGATCAGCGCGTCGTCCTCTACCACCATGATACGCATGGTCATGCCAAACTCCTGGGGAAGACGAGCGCGAAATGCGCTCCGACCTCCGACGTCTCGACGATGAAGCGACCTTGCAGCTGCCGGGTGAGCGCATCGATCGCTCTCATGCCCAGGCTCTTGCCCTGCTTGGGATTGAAATTCGCCGGCAGTCCATGCCCGTCATCCGCCACGCTTAAGCGATAGCCCCCCTCATCGGTTCCAAGCGTCACACGGATTCGGCAGGCGCGGCCCGGGGGACAGCCGTACTTCAGGGCGTTGGTGATCAGCTCGTTGAGGATCAGGGCCAGGGGCGTGGCCTGGCGGACGTCGAGCTTGGCGGAGATGACATCGGTCTCCAGCACGACGTCGTCGCGACCCAGGGACTCGATCAGTTCGCGCGACAGGGCCTCCGCATAGAGGCCGGCGTCGAAGTCGCCCAGCAACTCGCCGGACCGGTAGAGCTGCTCATGGACGCGGCCGACGGCCATGATCCGGTCGAGGGTCTTTTCCAGGGCCTCGCGGGTCTCGGCATGGGGCGAGGCGCGCGACTGCAGGCGAACGACGCTGGCGATCTGCTGCAGCGAGTTCTTCACCCGGTGGTTCACCTCGTCGATCAGCAGGGTGCGGTCGGCCAGGAGCCGCCTCAGGCGCTCGGCGCTGTCGGCCTCAGCCTCGCGGTCGAGATCCAGTTCGCGCAGGGTGCGGATGAACACGATGGCCAGCAGCAGGGCGAAGGCGAGGACGGCGCCGATCACCAGCACGCGGATCGTATCGGCCCGCGCCCGGCGCTCGACCTCCAGCCGCGCCTCGGTGGCGTCGATGTCCTTCAGCTGGGCGCGGATCGCGTCCATGGCGGCGATGCCGCGGCCCTGGCGAATGATGCGGATGGCGGCCACGGGCGCGCCGGCGGCGCGGGCGGCCACGACCTGGTCGATGACCTCCAGCCTGATGGCCATCTGCGTGCGCAGCGGGCCGAGCCGGTCCTGCTGAGCGGGATTGTCGCGGGTCAGCCGGTCCAGCGCCTCGAAGCTGGCCAGGGCGCGGCGCTTGGCGTCTTCCAGGGTGGTGACGAACCGGCGGTCGGCGGTCAGCACATAGGCCCGCTGGGCGGACTCCGCCTCGGTCAGGGCCTCCAGGGTGTCGGCGACCCCGGTGCGGACCCTGTGGGTGTGGCTCACCCACGAGGTCGCGTTGTCATACCAGAGAAACAGGCCGCCCAGGGCGCCGAAGCCCAGGAACAGGGCGGCCATGACTCCTGCGAGCATCCGGTAGGTGCGCTCCCGCGCGCCCTGCCGGTCAGACCCCGATGTTTCCGCCGGATCCGTGCTCGCCATGCAAATCCTATTCTTCTTTGACGCGTCTCTTGCGGAACGAAGGATTGAGCACTTGTTTCCGGAGCCGGATCGATTTCGGCGTCACTTCGACCAGTTCGTCTTCCTCGATATAGGCGATGGCCTGTTCGAGGGTCAGGCGGCGCGGCGGGGTCAGGCGGACCGCTTCGTCCTTGCCGGAGGCCCGCACGTTGGTCAGCTGCTTGGCCTTCATCGGATTGACGTCCAGGTCGTCGACCCGGGAGTTCTCGCCGATGATCATGCCCTGGTAGGTCTTCTCGCCGGCGCCCACGAACATGGTGCCGCGCTCTTCCAGGTTCCACAGCGCATAGGCCGCGGTCTCGCCGTCGGAGTTGGAGACCAGCACGCCCTTACGGCCGGCGTCGATGGGGCCCTTATAGGGCTCGTAGTGGCTGAACACGCGGTTCAGCACGCCGGAGCCGCGGGTGTCGGTCAGGAACTCGCCCTGATAGCCGATCAGCGAGCGCGAGGGCGACATCAGGCTGATCCGGGTCTTGCCGGCGCCGGAGGGGCCCATGTCCTTGAGCTCGGCCTTACGGGCCGACAGCTTCTCGATGACGATGCCCGAGAACTCGTCGTCGACGTCGATCATGACCTCTTCGATCGGCTCCAGGCGCTGTCCGGTCTCCGGATCGGTCTGATAGACCACCCGCGGACGGCTGATGGACACTTCGAAGCCTTCGCGGCGCATGCCTTCGATCAGCACGCCCAGCTGCAGTTCGCCGCGGCCGGCGACCTCATAGGCGTCCTTGTCGGCGGTCTCGGTCACCCGGATGGCGACGTTCGACTGGGCTTCCTTGAGCAGGCGGTCACGGATGACGCGGCTCTGCACCTTGTCGCCTTCGCGGCCGGCCAGCGGGCTGTCATTGACCGAGACGGTCATGGAGATGGTCGGCGGGTCGATCGGCTGGGCCGGCAGGGCCTCGGTGACCTCCAGGGCGCACAGGGTGTCGGCCACGGTGGCCTTGCTGAGGCCCGCGATGGCGACGATGTCGCCGGCCTCGGCGTCCTCGATCGGCTGGCGCTTCAGGCCGCGGAAGGCCAGCACCTTGGTGATGCGGCCGCGCTCGATTTCCTTGCCGTCCAGTGACAGGGCCTTGATCGACATGCCGGGAACCGCCTTGCCCGACTGGATGCGGCCGGTGAGCAGACGGCCCAGGAAGGGGTCGTTCTCGATCAGCACCGACAGGATCTGGAAGGGCTTGTCCTTGTTGGCGACGACCTTGGGCTCGGCACGTGGCGGACGATCAGGTCGAACAGGGGGGCGAGCGTGTCGTTGGGCTGGGCCATGTCCAGCGTCGCCCAGCCGTTCTTGCCCGAGGCGTAGATGTGCGGGAAGTCCAGCTGCTCGTCGGTCGCGCCCATGGCGGCGAACAGGTCGAACACGTCGTTCAGGATGCGGTCGGGATCGGCGTGGGGCCGGTCGACCTTGTTCAGGCAGAGGATGGGACGCAGGCCCATCTTGAGCGCCTTGCCGAGCACGAACTTGGTCTGGGGCATGACGCCCTCTTCGGCGTCCACCAGGATGACGCAGCCATCCACCATGCCGAGGATCCGCTCCACCTCGCCGCCGAAGTCGGCGTGGCCGGGGGTGTCGATGATGTTGATCCGGGTCTCGCCGGCCTCGCCGTGCCACAGCACGCTGGTGCACTTGGCCAGGATGGTGATCCCGCGCTCGCGCTCCTGGTCGTTGGAGTCCATGGCGCGTTCGACCGTCGCCTCATTGGCGCGGAACACGCCCGACTGGGCGAGCAGCTGGTCGACGAGTGTGGTCTTGCCATGGTCGACGTGGGCGATGATGGCGATGTTGCGGAGCGACATTTAAATCTTATCTCGGGGAGGGCGAGGCTTTGAAGGGCGCGCGCTTTTAGTTGAGCGCGCGGTGTTAGGCCAGCGCCTTCTCACATGTGGCCTATGCGTGATTCGGTCGCCATTGTGCAGCGCAGCACGAAGGCGACAGGGGGTCATGTGGGATCAACCCTTTGATTACGCAAGGGAAGGCAATTTTTTTCGCCCTCCAATTCGCATCTGCGACATTTTTGTCCTTGCCGTTTTGTGCGCCGCACCGTATACATCTCTTCGTGAGGCGCCGCTGGCGCTTCTGCCCTTCCTGGGCGTTTCCTCCCTAATGAACTGGCCGGGCCTTGTGCCCGGCTTTTTTCTTGCGCGGGACCCTGGCGCGCCAAAACGCGCCGAAATCGGGCAGGTTCAGGCGGTCTTGAGACCGCTCCAGTCCTTCGCCGCCAGCACCCGGGTCAGGTGCTCCAGATCCGCCTTCAGCTTCTCGAACCCCGCCGTGGGGACGAGCGTCGCCTCGTCCAGATAGAGGGCGCGGTTGATCTCGATCTGCAGGGCGTGGGTGCGGCGCGCCGGCCGGCCGTAGTGCTCGGTGGTGTAGCCCCCGGCATAGGGGGCGTTGCGGGTGACCCTGTAGCCCAGGCCCTCAAGCTCCCGCTCGACCAGCTGGGTCACCTGGCCGGAACAGGCCGCGCCGAAGCGGTCGCCCAGCACCATGTCGCAAGCTTCGCCGCGTCCCGCCTTGGCGGCGGCGGCGGGCATGGAGTGCCAGTCGATCAGGATCGCCAGGCCGTGGGCTGAGTGGGCCTCGCCCAGCAGGCGGGCCAGGGCGGCGTGATAGGGGGTGTGGGCGCCGTCGATCCGCGCCCGGGCCTCGGCGAAGGTCAGCTTGCGGGCGTAGATCTCCTGGCCCTCGGACACCACCTTGGCGATGGCGCCCAGGCCGGCCTGCACCCGCGCCGAGCGGCCGCGGGCGAAGTCCGGCAGCTCGTCGGCGAACATGGCGGGATCGAGCTCGAAGGCCTCGCGGTTCACGTCAATATAGGCCCGCGCCAGCCGCGCCGCGATCAGGGCGCACCCCAGCCGGGGCGCGGCGGCGACCAGCTCATCGACGAAGGCGTCCTCCGAGCGGCGGATCGCCACGCCCTCCAGGGCCGGCATCATGTCGGCGGGATAGAGGCGTCCCGAATGGGGGGAGGCGAAGACCAGCGGCGTGGGGGCCGGTCGCCCGTCCGCCGCCGCCCGCAGGATGTCGAAGGCGGGAAGCGCCTTGGAATCCTCGGTGGGGGAGGGGACAGTCTGCCAGACGTTCATCAAGGGCATATGACGATTGAAGCCTGGGCGGGTCAAACGGTTGAGCGCCTTTGTCCCCGTCCCGGGCGCAAGGTTCATCGTGAGTTTACGTCTGGGGCGCTAATGTGCCTCTTCTCGATATCACTTGGCGGAGCGCCCATGCCCCGGATCCTACTGGCCGAAGACGATGATTCCCTGCGCGGGTTCCTGTCCCGCGCGCTGGAGCGCGCCGGTTATGAGGTCACCGCCTGCGCCGATGGCGACGAGGCCGCCGCCGTGCTCGACCAGAGCTGGGATCTGCTTCTGACCGACATCGTCATGCCCGGCATGGACGGCATCGAGGTGGCCCGCCTGGCCGCCGCCAAGCACCCCGGCCTGCGCATCATGTTCATCACCGGCTTCGCCGCCGTGGCGCTCGCCGCGGGCGAAAGCGCGCCCGCCGGCGCCAAGGTCCTGTCCAAGCCCATCCACCTGCGGGAAATCGTGACCGAGGTGGAGAAGATGATGGCGGCCGCCTAAGCCGCTTCTGACGCTTGCCTTAGGAAAAAGGCGCCGTTATACCGCCGCCTCTCGTTCCCCTCGGGGAGTCCAGATGGACGCGTAGCTCAGCGGGAGAGCACCTCGTTGACATCGAGGGGGTCACAGGTTCAATCCCTGTCGCGTCCACCATTTCCCTCCTGAAAATCAGACCGGTCTGAGCGCGAAGCTTCGCGCGGGCCGTCCCATGCGCCGGTAGGCCTGGCCGGGAATGCTGTCCGCTCCGGTCGCGGCCAGGGCGGCCTTGGCCAGGACGCGGACCAGGGCCGTCGTCGCACCACGTCCCGGCGTCACGCCCAGGCGCGCGGCGATCTCGGCCGGCGTCAGATCGATCGCCGCCTGAACCAGCGCGCCCTGCAGCGGCCGGCCCGTCCGCCCCAGAGGCGAGGCCTGGCCGACGAGCCCCAGGAACTCTCCGAGGATCGGATGGCGCCGCAGGCGGGACGTCATGGCCGCCATATAGTCGGCGACCTCGCCGACCGACCCCGGAATGTCCCGCGCCCCGAACGCCTCGCCCACCTTGCGGCCCTCGGCGTAGTAGCGGTCCTGGTCCGCGCGGCTCATGTCCGGCTCCACATAGCGCAGATGGGCGTTCAGGAAGCCGTAGCCGGCGGTGACATGGACCCAGGTCATGAGCTCGGGATCGAGCGCCTGATAGGCCTGTCCCTCGGGCGTGGTCCCGCCGACCCGGGCGTGCATGCGGGCGACCATGGCGATGCGGCGCTCGGCGGCCTCCGTCGGGCCGTAGGTGGTGACCATGGCCGCCTCCCCGGTGCGCTTCAGCCTCAGCAGCGGCTGGGTGCGGAAGATCGAGTGCTCCCACACCCCCGTTCGCACGCGCGGCTCGGCCAGCTCCAGGATCACCGCGGCGATCCCGCCGACCGCCAGGGTCACCGGATTGGCGTGCGCCCGCCAGGCCACGCTGTCGGGGCCGTAGAGGCCCGGATCGCCCATGGGGCTCAGATAGTCCGCCTCCGGGAGACCTGGCGCGGCGAACAGGGCGCGCGCGGCCCGGTCGGCGAGGCGGGAGATCAGGGGGACGGGCGTGGTCATGGGCTGAGGATGCGGGCGCCTTGCGACGGAATTCGGATCGGTCGATTCTAGCATGCCGTATGCTGGCGGTCCGCGCGGCGCGCGCACGTCTGCGTGCGAAGGTCGATCGGCGCGCCCCCTGATTGTGTGTTTTTGACGCCCTGTATGAAATGATCGCGTAACGGTGTTGCGCGAGTACCGCAGTTATGCGGCATTGTGTCAGCCGCGTTACAAAACCCTGGCGCCCTTAGGGCAACTCGGCTTCCCTCACCGTATCCACGGGCCGACCCCTCGCGTCAGATCGAGTGTGGCGAGCCCGCGGGGGGAGGAAATGATGACTAAACACAGGATCCTGTGCAGCGGGTCTGCGCTCGCTGTCGCCATGTCGCTGGGAGGCGTGGGCCACGCCTTCGCCGCCGACACCACCACAACCGTGCAAGAGGTTGTAGTCACCGGTTCGTTCATCGCCGGCTCGTCGGAGAAGGCGGCTCTGCCCGTCTCCGTCATCGGCAAGGAAGAGCTGGCCAAGCAAGGTTCGCCCTCGACCCTTGACCTGATCAAGTCGCTGCCGATCAGCGGCCCGGTGATCGGGGACTCCAACCAGTTCAGCACCACCGCCCAGGGCCAGCCGGGCGCCGGCAGCATCAACCTGCGCGGCATCGGCAGCCAGCGGACCCTCGTCCTGCTGAATGGCCGCCGCTCGACGGTCTCGCCGGGCGCCGGCAGCCAGGGCGTCGACACCAACCTCATGCCCGTCGCCGCGATCCAGCGGGTCGAGATCCTGAAGGACGGCGCCGCCGCCACCTATGGCTCTGACGCCATGGGCGGGGTGGTGAACTTCATCACCCGCAAGCATCTCGAAGGCTTCGACATCAGCGCCGACTATCGCCTCGTCGACGGCTCGGCCGGCGACTACGGGATCAACGGGGCGTGGGGCCACGAATTCGACAACGGCAACGTCCTGATCGCCGCCGGCTATCAGCGCCGCTCGGAACTCTCCTCCACGGACCGCGACTGGGCCAACCAGCCCTATCTGACCAACCCCTCGGGCTGGTCGGTCCTGGGTCAGCCGCCCGCCTTCCTGCCGCGCAAGGGCGCTGTGCCGGTCGCCGGCGTCACCCGTGACGGCGGATGCGCCGCGGTCGGCGGCTTCGTCGGCTTCACCGGCGCCACGGCGGCCTGCTATTTCACCTATGTGCCCTTCGACAACCTGGTCGAGGACGAGTTCCGCTATCAGGTCTATTCCGAAGTCAATTTCGACCTCAGCGACACCACGCGGTTCCATGTCGAAGGCCTCTACGCCAAGACCGACACCCCGCATGGCCGCAGCTCGCCGGGCTATCCCCCGACTTCCGGTCCCAACGGCCCCGGCAGCGTGGGCGTGTTCACCGTGCCGAGCTCGAACCCCGGCTTCAACGTCGCCCTGACCCAGGCGGGCCTCGGCGCGCTGATCGGGGTCGCCGACAACGCCTCCCTCACCCTGTTCCGTCCGCTCGGCGCGGGCGGTCGTCCGGGTGAAAGCGGTCTCGGCGGCTACAGCTCGAGCCGTGCGTTCGAGATGTTCCGGGTGTCGGCGGGCTTCGTCGGCAAGCTGACGGACACCATCGGCTATGATGTGGCGGTCACCTATTCCGACGCGACCAACACCTCGCGCGGCAACGACATCCTGATCGACCGTCTGCAAAGGGCCCTGAACGGCTTCGGCGGACCGGCCTGCACCGGCACCGTCGCCGGGGCGAACGGCTGCGTCTACTTCAACCCGTTCTCCAACGCCTATGCCGGCAACCCGGCTCTGGGCCTGACCAATCCCGGCTATGTCTCCTCGGGCGCCAACAGCGTCGAGCTGATCAAGTGGCTGGCGCCGCCGAACTCGACGGGCGGCGAAGCGCGTCAGAGCCTGCTGGTGTTCGACGCCGTGCTGAACGGCGAGACGGGCATTGAGCTGCCGGGCGGCAAGATCGCCTGGGCCGCCGGCATCCAGACCCGTTCGGAAGAAGCCCGCACCTCGGTCGCCAGCGACCTGGCCGATTCCCGGGTCACGCCCTGCCCCGTCGTGGGCACGGTGAACTGCACGATCAAGACCGGCCCGTTCATCTTCCTCGGCCAAAGCGCGCCCTCCTATGTGGACGGTCAGGTCAAGGCGGTGTTCGGCGAATTGAACCTGCCGGTCACCGACAACTTCAACGCCCAGCTGGCCGTCCGTTACGAGGACTATGGCGGACAGACCGGATCGACCACCAATCCCAAGCTGGCGATGAAGTGGCAGGTCACGGACGCGCTCGCCCTGCGGGCTTCGGTCGGCACCACCTTCCGGGGTCCGACCCCGGCGGACCGGGCGGCCGATGGCGTGACGGGTCTTTCGGGCATCACCGCGGCCGGCAACAACTTCAAGTCGGTCGACTTCTTCGGCAATCCCTCGATCGGTCCTGAGACGGCGACCACCTACAACATCGGCGCCATCTATGAAGTCCACGGCTTCCGCGCCATCGTCGACTATTGGAACTACGCCATTGAGGGCCAGATCTCGTCTGTCCCGGCCAACGTCATCGCGACCTCGGTCGCCGGCGTCGGCAACGGCACCCAGTTCGTCAATTGCGGCGCCGCTCTGCGGGGGCTGATCACCTTCAGCAACAACAACACCTGCACCCAGGGCGTGACAATCGGCAACGACATCGCCCGGATCCGCTCCGATCGGGTCAACGGCCCGACCCTGGACACCTCCGGCATCGACGCCCAGATCGACTATACGATCGACGACGTCTTCGGGGGCGAACTGGGCCTCGGGGCTGCGGCCAGCTACGTGCTCAAGTACGATATCGGCGCGTTCACGGCCGGCGGCGTTCAGATCGACGCGGCCTACTCGGCCAAGGGCTTCACCAACTACAACCGCCTGCCGGGGACCATTCCGGATTGGCGCGGCAACTTCTACGCCAACTTCCACCGTGACATTCACAACCTGCGCGCCACGGTGAACTATGTGGACGGGGCCACCGACAACCGGGCGCCGATCTTCGTCCAGAGCGGGGCCAGCTCCACGGCCTGCGTCGCGGCCTCGGCGGTCTGCGTGCCGGTCACCTTCGGCATGAAGGTGAAGCGGTTCGTGACCCTGGATCTGACCTATCGCGTGGATCTGCCCTGGGATTCGACCCTGTCGATCTCGGCTCTGAACGTGTTCGACCAGGACCCGTCCCAAGCCCGGATCGAGTACAGCTACGATCCCTTCATCGGCAATCCGTACGGCCGGACCTTCAAGGTGGTCGCCACCAAGAAGTTCTAGTCGAGGCCCGGCCTCGCCGGGTCTGTAGATCAAGAGAAGCGCCGTCGGAGTCCTCCGGCGGCGCTTTTTTTGGGGCACGAGCGGCGGGGCTGACGCTCTCCGATTCTCGTCCTGCCGCCTTTGGCGCGAGCCGGCGGCGGCTCGTCCCCGACGCCCTTGCGATTTTTTCTATAGGCGCGACGGGAATGCCACACCCGTCCCGGGGGGCGGCGGATGATTTGCAAGCGGTCCGTCCGGTTTGTTTTCGAAGCGGCCGTATCATTCGAACCGCGTTCAGTCCCGCATCGGGAGAGGGGCAACCGGTTTGCAATCCAGGCGAACTTTCGCTCCGGTCGTCGGGCGCATTGCAGTTTTGACTCAAGGGTACGAAAAGGAAAAATAAATAACACTGTAATGTCAAAGATGTCGGCTGTGTGCGGCGTGTTTCTCCTCTGAAACAGCGTGACCCGGCGGTATGGCGCTCTCCGCGAGGGCGCCGGATGATCCTTTCACTCTGCGGCCACGAGACGCCCGTCCATTTCAACAAGGGCGTCGGCCGCCAGAGGGGGAAAGGAAACATAGATGTCAAAGAGCAGATATTTCTGTGGCGGCTCAATTCTGGCCGTCGCCATGTCCTTCGGGATCGCCGGCGCCGCCTCGGCCGCCGATGCGCCCAAGGCTGACACCACGGTCGAAGAGGTCGTGGTCACCGGTTCATTTATCGCCGGCACGCCAGAGGACGCCGCCCTGCCGGTCGATGTGATCGGCGCCAAGGAGCTGGAACGGCGGGGCTCGCCCACCATGGTCCAGTTCATCAAGACCATCCCCTCCTCCGGCGCGGTGATCGGGGAGAACAACCGCTTCGGATCGGGCTCCGGCGCGGCGACGGTCAACCTGCGCAACCTGAACTCCACCACCACGGGGACCCGCACCCTGGTGCTGCTGAACGGCCGGCGCGTGCCGGTGTCGTCCCAGGGCCTCAACGCCGTGGACATCAACCTCCTGCCGTCGGCCGCCATCGGTCGGGTCGAGGTGCTGAAGGACGGCGCCGCGGCGACCTACGGCTCGGACGCCATCGGCGGGGTGGTGAATTTCATCACCCGCACCGACCTCAACGGGCTGGAGGTCAGCGCCAACTATCAGGCCATCAACGGCTCGGACGGCGACTATGACGGCTCCATCGCCTGGGGCTGGAAGGGCGACAAGGCCGACATCATGCTGACCGGCGGCTATCGCCACCGGTCGCAACTGCCGATCCAGGAACGCAGCTGGGCGCTGCGCACCGGCGTCGACGGCTATCTGGTCAATCCGCTGGGCGGCTGGGCCGGCACCGGCAACCCCGGCCAGTACCAGTATGCCACCACCGCCCCGGTGGGCTCGCCCAACACCGGCTTCACCGCCGGGACCTTCTCCGGCGCCCTGCCGGACATCGGCTGCGCAGCCAATGGCGGCTCGCCCTATGTCCTGGGCTCGGTGGTCGGCAGCCCGACCTCGTGTAACTTCCAGTACACGACCTTCGACAATCTGGTGGAGAACGAGGACCACTATCAGGTCTACGGCCAGATGAACGTCGACGTGACCGACAACATCACGGCCCACGTCGAAGTCCTCTACGCCAAGCACACCACGCCGCAGCAGAGCTGGGCGGTCACCGGCCCGAACCAGTATCCGGCGCCCGAAGTGGCGTCCGGCGCCTCGATCGGCGGCGGCGTCTCGCCCATTCCGGCCTCGGGCCTCGGCGAACAGTCGCGCTTCTATATTCCGGCCAGCAATCCCGGCCTGATCGCCCTGCTGGGCCAGATCTCCACGGCCTCCTGCGCCGGGCCGGTCTATCCCTATGGCGTGGATGCGGCGAGTTGCACCACCGCGCTCAACCTCGCCAAGGCGGGCGTCGCCAATGCCGGGCTCTATGGGGTCGCGGCCTCGAACACCGCCTGGCGACCCATGGGCTTCGGCGGCGATCCGGCCACCTCCGATGGTCACAGCCACTACAGCTACAAGGTCGACACCTGGCGCATCGCCGGCGGCCTGAAGGGCAAGTTCGCCAACGACATCGGGTGGGACTTCTCGCTCACCTATCAGGAGCAGGACTACAACTATAACCTTGAGGACGTGTCGGTGAACCGTCTGCAGCTGGGCCTGCGCGGCTACGGCAGCAAGGCGGGCGCGTCCGACCAGTGCACCGCGGCCGAGACGGCGAACTTCACCACCAACGCCGGCAATGCGGCGCTGGGCTGCTACTACTTCAACCCCTTCGCCAACGCCTTCGCCCAGTCGACGTCGAACGTGGCGGCCAACCCCTACTACATCGCCAATTCGTCCATCCCGGGCTTCAACGATGCGGCCTCGGCCCGCAGCGCCGTCGCCGACTGGATGATCCAGAAGCAGTACAACGAGATCCAGTCGCGGCTGCTGGTCGCCGACCTGATCTTCAACGGCGACACGGGATGGAAGCTGTGGGGCGAGGACAGCGTGGCCTGGGCCGCCGGCGCTCAGTTCCGCTATGACCGCACCCAGCAGACGCCGGACGCGCTCTATGATGCGAACGCCACGCCCTGCGTGGACAGCCCGCCCTTCGGCGACGGCTCACCCTATTGCGCCAACACCGCCAACGGGCCGTTCCTGTTCAACGCCAACGTCCGTCCCTACGACGTGTCGCGGAAGATCAGCTCGCTGTTCGTCGAAACCAAACTGCCGCTGACCGATAACCTCGAACTGACCCTGGCGGGCCGGTACGAGTACTATCAAGGCCAGGGGTCGACCACGAACCCCAAGGCCTCGATCCGCTGGCAGGCCCTGGACTGGCTGGCGTTCCGCGGCTCGGTGGGCACGACCTACCGCGCGCCGCTGGCGACCATCACCACCACCAACTTCGTCCGCAACCTGTCGAGCGCCAACGGCACCTACAAGGCCAATGACCTCTACGGGAACCCGAACCTGGCTCCGGAAACCGCCACCACCTACGACGTCGGGACCATGGTCCATATCGGCGGCTTCAAGGCGACGGTCGACTACTGGAACTTCGACTTCAAGGACGCCCTGACGGCGGAAGCCCCGACCGATCTGGTGACCCTGATGTTCCCGGGCGGCTCGAACACCGGCAACTGCGGCAACGCCGCCTTTGCGGCGCTGCAGGCCCGGTTCACCTTCGACCAGGGCAATTGCAGCCGCGCCAACATCCTCGCCTACCGCACCAAGTACATCAACGGCGGGGAGGTGAAGACCTCGGGCGTGGACTTCCAGGCCGATCTCGCCGTGGGCCAGGTGTTCGGCGGCGACCTGACCACCGGCGTCGACGGCACCTACCTGCTGACCTATGACGAGAGCCCCTATACGGTCGAGGGCATCCCGGTCTCGGCCGGGGTCAGCCATCGGGCCGGCACCTACCGGGCGTCGGTGTTCACGGGCTACAACAAGGTCCGCGCCAACGGCTATGTGAACTGGTCGAGCGGCATCCATAACCTGCGCTGGCAGGTGCGGTTCATCTCCTCGACGAACCAGGTGGAGGCGAACTCCATCGCCATCGCCGCCCAGGTTCACGGGACCACCAAGATCCCGGAATACTGGCAGAACGACATCACCTATCGGATCGAGCTGCCCTGGGACACCTCGGCGACCCTGTCGGTGCAGAACCTGTTCGACAAGGATCCGCCCTTCGCGATCGGCACCCAGTACAACTACGACCCGGCCAGCGCCAACCCGCTGGGCCGCGTCTATTCGATTGGCGTCAAGAAGCGCTTCTAATCCCGACGGGAGCGTGATTGACCCTCTTGCGCCGCCTCCGAAAGGAGGCGGCGCTTTCTTTTACGGCCGGTGTCAGGGTCGCGAGCGCTTGGGCAGGGCCGCGACCTCGGCCGGGGTCAGCTTGGTGAGCTGGCTCACCGCGCAGCGCTGCGGTCCGGTCGGGCCGTGGGTGATAACCGTGGCCTCCAAGGCCGAGCAGATGGAAGAGCCGGGCCGCGATTCCAGGGCGATGCCGTTGTTGCACTGCACATCGGGACAGGCGCCCATCAGGTCCAGCCGATAGACCTCCTTCACGCCCACCCGGACATAGACGGTGTGGTCGTCGGGGGCCGAGAAACTGTTGACCTCGCGGTTCCAGAAACAGCTGTGCTGGGACGCGGCGGGGGCCGGTCCGGCGGCGCCGAGGGTCACGAGGGCGCCGGCGGCCAGGACACCGGTCAGGATGATCTTTTTCATATTGATGCTCCACTCCGAGGGGCTCGGCCGCCCCGCCGAGCATGCCCTAAAGCCTAGGCGCGAGTCTGGACGGAATTACGGCCACGCCGGGCGGCCCGGCGCTCGAACCGCTGCGGATCGACCAGGTCGGCCAGGGCGGCGGGCAGGGGGGATGGCGCGCCGGCGATCCGGGCGGCGACATGCTCGCCCAGCAGAGGCGCCATCGAGAAGCCGCGCGAGCCGAAGCCGGTCAGGAGGAAGAGGCCCGGAGCCTGCTCCGACGCCGCCCCGGCCAGGGGCAGATGGTCCCCAGTCGTCGCGCGCACCGCGGCGCGGCCCTCCAGCGTCGAGGCGGACAGGCGAGCGGCCAGCTCCGGATGGCGCGACGCCAGGGTCTCCAGATTGCGGGCATGGTCGTCGGCGCGGGTCTCGGTCCCGATGTCGCCGCGGTCGTGGGTGGCGCCGAACAGCAGGCCGTCGGCGGTGGGGATCAGATAGCCGCCCCAGGCGGTTGCGGCAGGCCGGTCTGCGTCGGTCGCCCAACTGGCCTGGCCGCGGACCGGGGTGAGGGCGAGGTCGGGCCAGAGCCGGGCGGTGTCCGGGCCGGCGGCGAGGATCACGGCGGCGCCGCGCCACAGCTCCGCCCCCGCCGCATCGGTCAGGCGCCAGTCGTCGCCGTCGCGGACGACGGCGGCCACGGCGGCGGGCCGCCAGTCCCCGAGCCAGGAGGCGAGCACGATGGCCGGGGCGATGACCAGGGCCTCGTTCATGTCCAGCCCGGCCGGCGCCGGTTCCCCCAGCCGCGCCGTGGTGACCTCGGCGGCGAGGACGGTCATGGCGCCCGGTTCGAACAGGTCGGCCGCGGCGATGGTCCTGAACCGTTCGGGGTCGCGGTCGGTCTGGGCCAGCTGCAACACCCCGCGGGCGATGACGGCGCCGGGCGTCTGGGCATAGAGACCGACGGCGCGGCCGAAGCTTTGGGCGGCGAGTTCGGCCACCGGGCCGAGGCCGGCGTCGAGGCGAGGCGTCACCAGGGCGGCGGGATTGCCCGAGCCGCCCGCGCCGGGATCGGCGGCCTCGAACAGGAGGGGCTCCAGGCCCAGGGCGCGCAGGGCCCGCATGGCCGAGGCGCCGGCGATCCCCGCGCCCACGACGGCCACCCGGGGACGATCGGGCCGGGGCGCGGGCGGGCCGGGCAGGCGGGCTTCGAGCCGCTCGCGCTTGCGGCCGTAACCCGGGCGCTTGTCTATGGCGAAGCCGGCGGCCTGCAGGCCGCGACGCACAGCCCCGGCCACGGTGAAGGTCGCGGCCCGGGCGTCGGGGGCTGAGCGCGCCGCCACGGCCGCCATCACCGCCTCGCTCCACATCTGGGGGTTCAGGGCCGGCGAGAAGCCGTCGAGGAACCAGGCGTCGGCCCGGCCGCTCCAGGCGGCCAGGGCGTCCTCCACCGGCATGACGGCCAGGTCGAGGACGGCGTTCAGCTCCTGCAGCTCGACCCGGTGGAAGCCGCGCGCCCGGCCCGGCCAGCGGCTGGCCAGCAGGGCCGCCAGGTCGGCGATCTCCGGCCAGCGGGCGACGGCGCGCAGCATGTCCTGGGCGCGGACCGGAAAGGCCTCAATGCTGAAGATCGACAGCTGGCCGCCAGGCGGCCTGGTCCGGCGCCAGAGCTCCAGCAGGGCCAGGATGTTCAGGCCGGCGCCGAAGCCCAGCTCTCCGACCACGAACCGGTCTCGGCCGGCCCAGGCCTCCGGCAGGCCGCAGCCCTGAAGGAACACCGCCCGGCTCTCGGCCAGGCCGTCCTCCGGCGAGAAATAGATGTCGCCGAAATGGCGCGACCGCGGATGGCCGTCCTCGGTCCAGTCCAGCGGGGTCTCGTCGGCGGCGGAAGGGGCGGGGCTGGAACTCATGGCCTCAAACGAAAAGGGCCGCCTGGTCAGGCGGCCCTCCCTATACGCGAAGTCGCGTAAGACGCTTAGTGCTTGGCCGGGGCCGGGGCGGCCGGGGCCATGGCGGAGGCGGCGGGCGCCATGGCCGAAGATGCGGCGTCGGCCGGCGGCGGGGCGGCGGCGGTGG
>NZ_JALDPT010000026.1 GCF_022695515.1 Phenylobacterium aquaticum | reverse complement strand
CGAGTGGCGTCGTGGCCCGCGGCGCGCGACGACCCGCTCGGCGGCCGGCAGGTCGCGGGAGCGGACGATCTCGTCCTGGGCGCGGGCGGCGGCCAGCGCCACCACCGCCTGATCGACGGCGGCCAGCACATTGGCCTGAACCGCCTCCAGGGCGCGGCCGGCCTCGGCGCGGCGAGCCTCGGCCTCGGCGATGGCGGCGCGGTTGAGGTCGGCGGGCGGCAGGGTGAGGCCGAGACTGAACGGCAGCTTGGCGAGGCCGTGATCCCAGCTGTAGCCGGGGCCCAGGCGCACTTCCGGGTACTGGCGCGCGACCTCCACCCGCAGGGCGGCCTCGGCGGCGTCATAGTCGGCGATCGCGCGCAGCACGTCAGAGCGACCCGCGGCGGCCTCGGCCCGCTGGGCGGGGATGGCGGCCGGCGGCGCGGGCGCCGTCTCCAGGGGCGCGAGCCGCAAGGTCGCGACGGCCTGGGGCGGGACACCCAATGCGGCGGCGAGGCTGGAGACGGCCTGGGTCCGGCGGGCCTGGGCGTCGGCCAGGCGGTGGCGAGCGGCGGCGAGGTCGGCGGCAGCCTGCAGGGCGACGGGACGGGCGTCCTCCCCCGCCACGACCCGGGCGTTGAGGCGAGCAGCCCGCTGGTCGCGCAGGTCGACGAGGTCCTGGGCAAGCCGGATTTCGGCCTCGGCGGACAGCAGCTCGATCCGGGCCTTGGCGAGGTTGGTCCTCACCGTCCAGACGGCCTGGATGACGTCATATTGGGCCTGAAGGGCGGTTAGGTCGGCGGCGGTCAGCCGGCCCGCCCGGCGCGCGCCGGCATCCACGGGAACGTCCGCCGCCGCGCCATAGGCCCAGGGCGAGGACTCGTGGGCGTATTCCGCCGTCAGGCTCAGGCTGGCGGCCGGTCCGACGCGGGCGGTCCGGGCCGCGGCGCGGGCGGCCCGGACATGGGCGGCCGCCTGGGCGACGTCGGGATTGCGGGCCAGGGCGGCGGCCAGCAGGTCGGTCTCGCTCCAGACCGCGTCCGCCGGCTTCTCGTCCAGGCGGCGGGCGGCCAAGGCGGCGGGAAAGGTCTCCGGCCGGACCGGCGCGGGGGCATAGGTCTGACAGGCGCTAAGTGCTGTCAGGGCCAGGATCGCGGACGCAGATCTGAGCGTCATTTGCCCACGACGAGCAATTGGAACGTGCCAGCGACCGCCGTCGGCCGGCCATTGGCCCCCAGGGTCGCGCCATAGGTGGCGGTGGGCAGGAACACGCGGTCGGTCGCGGGATCGATGGCCAGGGTGCGGGCGCCCTTCTGGGTGGGCACAGTCTCCACCAGAGTCGCGTCGCCATGGGCGACGGAGATCACCGCCAGGGTCCCGCTGACGCCAGCGGGTACAAAGGCCAGATGATGGATCGGGTCATAGGCGACGCCGTCGGCGCCGTCGCCGATCTTGATCTGGCGGACCGGCTTGCCGGTCACTGCGTTGGTCACGGCGGCGACGCCGTCGCAGGATGAGATCAGCAGCTTCTCGGACGCCGCATAGGCGATCCCCGTCGGTCCTTCGCAGCCGGCCAGGGGGTAGCGGGCCGTGACCTTGCGCGCGGCGATGTCCACAACGGCCACGAGGTTCTGGTTCTCGACATTGACGAACAGACGGCCCGCGCCGTCGACCGCGGCGGCCTCCAGGGTCCCGCCCACCGGAATGCTCCCTACCGCCGCGTGGGCCTTGGGGTCGATCAGGGTGATGTCGCCGCCCCGGTGGTCCATGACCAGCAGCAGGCCGGAGTGGGCGTCGAAGATCGCGTCGTCCGGACCATCGCCCGTGGCCACCGTGGCGATTGGCGCGCCGGTGTCGGCGTTGACGAAGGCGGCGGTATTGGGCGTGCCGTTGGTGATCACCACCTCGGACCCGCCCTTGATCGGGAACGCCGCATGGCCGCGGGCCGCGGGCGCGAAGGCCGGGTTCACCTGGCGGGTCTTCAGATCAATGGCGGTCACGGCGCCCGTGCGGGCGACCAGCACGCGCTGGCGGGCGGCATCGAAGCTGGCGTAGTCCCAGCCGCCGTCCGGTCCGGCGATACGGTCAACCACATGGTAGCCGGCCGCCTGGGCGGCAGGCGCCAGGGTCAGTGCCGCGAGGGCGGCAGCAGCAGTCCGCGACAGGCTCATGATAGGTCTCCCAGGATTGAGATCAGCCTGACCGACTCGGCCCGACCGGCCCATGGCGAGCAGATCACCAAATCCCAATGTTGGTGGCGCCTTGTCAGGCCACCGCCGGAAACATCACCCGTGCGGTCAGGCCGGGACCGGCGTCGGCGAGGCCGACCTCCGCGCCATGCAGGCGGGCCACCGCCGCCACCAGGGCCAGGCCAAGGCCGCTGCCGGGGGTCGAGCGGCTGCGCTCCAGCCGATAGAAGCGATCGAACAGGCGCGCGTGCTCCGCCGGAGGAACACCCGGCCCATTGTCGGTGACGCTCAGCGCCGCCCCGCCCTCTCCGCCGGACACCCGGACCTCGATCCGCGCGCCATCGCCGGCGTGACGCAGGGCGTTCTCCACCAGATTGACCAGCATCTGGGTCAGGAGCTCCACATCGCCGTCGATGGTCCGGGCGCCGTCGACCGCGAGCGTCAGGCTCTGGCGATTCTCCTCGGCCGAGGGTGCGAAGGCCTCGACGACCGTGCGGGCGATGTCGGCGAGATGGCAGGGCCGGAAGGCTGCGCGACGCGCCCCGCCCTCGATCTGGGCGATCCGCAGCAGGGCGGCGAAGGTGTCAAGGATGGAGTCGAGATCGGCCAGCCCTCCCTCCAGGGCCTGGCTGCGCTCCGCGGGGTCGGCCAGGCCGGCCTCCAGCCGCTGGCGCAAGCGGGTGAGCGGGGTGCGCAGATCGTGGGCCACGTCGTTCGAGACCTGCTTGAGGCTCTCCATCAGGGCCGCGATGCGGTCGAGCATGCGGTTGATGGTCAGGGCCAGACGGTCGAGGTCGTCGTCCGACCCGCGGACCGGCACCCGCCGGGCGAGGTCGCCGTCGATGATCGCCTCGGCCGTGCCCGAGATCGCGGCGAGACGGAGATGGACGTCGCGGCTCAGCGCATAGCCGCCCAGCACCCCCAGGATCACGACGCCCAGCAGGGTCCAGCCGAAACTGGCCAGCAGAGCGTTGTTCAGGACCTCGATATGTTTGTCGTCATCGCCCACCAGCAGCCGGCGGCCTTCCGGCAGGGCGACGGTGAGGATGCGCACCGGCTCGCGGTCCGGCCGCGCCCGCGAGATGGTCCAGCCCAGGGGCGCGGGCGTCTTGGCCAGGCGGCCGGCCATTGGGCGGCCCTGGGCGTCGAGGACGCCATAGTCCAGGGCGCCGGGCGTCCGGTCCCGCTCCTTCACCGCCTGGATCAGGCCGTCGAGACCCTCGACCCGATATTCCTCGACCAGCGCGTTGGATTCCGCGCGCACGCGCGCGTCGAACTGGTCGGACAGGGCCGCCCGGGTGGTCACGACGGTGATCGCGCCCAGCAGCACGACGGAGACCGCGAAGCCCGACGTATAGAGCGCGGCCAGTCGCAGGCTGGTGGAGCGGAACATCTAGTCCGGCTCGCGCAGGATATAGCCGGCGCCGCGCACCGTATGGATCAGCTCGCAAGCGTGGCCGCGATCCACCTTGCCGCGCAGCCGGCTCATATGGGTCTCGACGATATTGGTCTTGGGATCGAAGTGAAAATCCCAGACGCTTTCGAGCAGCATGGTGCGGGTGACCACCCGGCCGGCGTGCCGCATCAGATATTCCAGCAGCTGGAACTCCCGCGGCTGCAGGTCGACCCGTTGGCCGCCCCGGGTGACGGATCGCTTCAGGAGATCGAGGCGCAGGTCGGCCACGGAGAGCTCGGTGCGAACCTCCTGGGGCGGCGGTCGTCGGGCCAGGGCGTTGACCCGGGCCAGCAGCTCGGCGAAGGCGAAGGGCTTGACCAGATAGTCGTCGCCGCCCGCCTCCAGTCCCTCGACCCGGTCGTCGATGCCGCCAAGCGCGGTCAGCAGCAGGACCGGGGTCTTCACGCCGGAGGCGCGGATGGTCCGCAGGATGGCCAGGCCATCGATCTGCGGCAGCATGCG
The DNA here is from genome assembly GCF_022695515.1 of Phenylobacterium aquaticum. GTDB lineage: Bacteria > Pseudomonadota > Alphaproteobacteria > Caulobacterales > Caulobacteraceae > Phenylobacterium > Phenylobacterium aquaticum. The sequence goes on along the minus strand of NZ_JALDPT010000026.1, from coordinate 74,531 downwards.
GTCGAGCACGATGACGTCATAGCTCTCGCCCGCGGCCAGCATCAGGCCGTCGCGCCCCTCGGCGGCATAGTCCACGGTATGGCCGGCCTCGGACAGCGCCCGTTTCAGATAGGCCGCCGCCTCCCGGTCGTCCTCGACGATCAAGAGCTTCATGCGCGGAACCTGCCGCGATCCGCTCCGCGCGCCAAGGGGCGTGACGGATCGGCGATCCTCCGCCCCTAGTGCGACAGCTGGACCGTCGCCAGCTCCTGGCGCGCCGCCTCGATGTCGGCCTTCAGCGCCGGGGCGTGCAGCAGCTGGACGCCGACCGCCGTGCCCAGGGCCTGGCCGGCCACGACATCGCTGCGGAAGTGGACCCCGCAGACCAGCCGATCCTCGCCGTATTCCTGGGCCCGGGCCAGGATCGCCGGGGCGCGATCCGGCAGCAGGTCGGCCAGCACCACGGCCATAGCGAAGGCCATGGAGGTGTGGCCGCTGGGATAGGAGGACCTGGGCTTGTCGTCGGAATGTTCGCAGCCGACCAGGGTCGGATCGACGAGCCAGGGCCGCAGCCGGCCGAAGGCCGCCTTGCCGCCCTTCTTGGCGACCGACTGCTCGTGATCCACGATCTTCAGCAGCTTCGCGGTGGCCGGAAGCTTTGCGAGGTCGAAGGCCGGCCCGAGCGTGGGGGTGAAGGCGGTGGCGTCCTCGTGATCGTTGTCCCACTTGGCCTGGGCCAGCTGGGCCGGCGTGCGGGCGTCCTGGATCCGGTGCAGCTCGGCCAGCTCCGCCTTCTGCGCGGCGGAGCCTTCCGGCGGCGGGGGCGGCAACAGCCGCACCGGATCGACATCCGCCGCGGACAGGATGGTCGGCGCAGGCGCCTCCTGAGCCCAGGCCGGGGCGACGAGGGTCAGGGCCAGCAGGCTGGCCAGGAGGGGGAACGCGCGACGCATGACGATGATCCTGTCCGGGACGGAGCCTAGAAGTTGACCTTGGCCGAGACCTGGAAGTTCCGCTCGGGCTGGAAGTAGTACTGGTCGTAGGGGACCGTCTTGCCGGGCTTGATCGAGGTGGCCTGCTGGCTGTCGAGCAGGTTGTAGACCGCGGCCTCGAGCCGATAGCGGCCGAGGTTGTAGACGACCGTCAGGTCCAGCGACGAATAGGGCTTGATGCGGTAGGCGGAGGGCTCGCCCTCGGCCGCCCACTGCTCGCCGACGAACTTGTCGGCCAGCGAGATCGACCATTCCTCATTGCGATAGAGCCCGCCGAGCGCCGCCGTCGATTTCGGGGCACCGGCGATCTGCTTGCCGCCGACGACGGTGACGGGCACGCCCAGGATGGTGGTCGATGCGCCCTGGGCCTTGGCTTCGTTCAGCGAGCCGTTGGCGAACAGGAACAGGTTGTCGAGCGCGGCATAGGTCACCGCCCCTTCGACGCCCTTATAGGTCGCGCCGCCGAGGTTGAAGTTCACCGTCTCCGTGCCGACCGTGGTGGTCTGCAGCTTGTTGGTGAAGTCGATGTAGTAGGCGTCGGCGTCGAAGGTCAGCTTGCCGCCGTGATAGACCACCCCGGCCTGATAGTTGGTCGACTCCTGCGGATGCAGCTCGTTCAGGTTGGGGTTCACCGCCTGGGTCGTGGAGATGTCGGGCAGCAGGAAGCCCGTGGCGTACTGAGCGTAGGCCGACATGTTGTCGGCGATCTTGTAGTTGGCCGTCAGGAAGGTCAGCGTCTTCGTGAAGGTCTTGGAGCCGTGATAGGGCAGCCGGGACTTCTGGTTCACGTCGGCGTCGACCGACAGCTTCTCGCTCACATATTTCACGCCGGGCGTTATGGTCAGCTTGTCGGTGGCGTTCCAGACGACGTCGACGAAGGGCTCGTACTGATCCCATCCCGAGTACTGCAGGTACTCCAGATACTGCGGCACGCCGGCCAGCACCTTCTGCCGATAGTCCGGGGTCCAGCCCGCAGCGCCGTGGCCCAGGGTGGCGTCATAGTCGTAGCGGGCGCGCGGGCCGGTGTCGGCCTTCTCCCACCACAGCCCGGCCTTGATCTCGCCGAACGGCACGATCTGGTTCAGGTGCAGGATGTCGCCGTAGATCTTGTAGACGTTCAGCTTGGTGTAGCCGGGGATGTGGCCGTTCACCGTCGGCTTGCCGCCGGGCGTATAGGTGATCTGCAGGCCCTTGCTGGCGGCGATGTCGGCCGGCGACAGGGTGGCGTCGAGCGCCGATTCCGTATCGTTCTTGTAGTAGTAGGAATAGACGGTGTTCTCGAGCTTGAGACTGTCGGTGACGTCACCGGTCAGGCGGGCGTAGTTGAAATAGGTGTGCTTGGTGACGTTGTTGTACTTGTAGTAGTTCGGCGTCTTGGGATCGTTGTTCAGGGCGAAATTCTTGCCGTAAAGCGCGACCTGGGTGAGCGTCGCCCCGGCGCTGTCGTTGGTGTAGACCTGGGTGTAGTTCCAGGTGCCCAACAGGGTCAGCTTCCAGCTGCCGGCCAGGGGGACCACGGCGCGGATCAGCTGGTTATAGGCCTTGGCGCTGTTGTAGGTCAGCGCCCCGTCGGTCTTGAGCTCCTGCAGATTGAGCAGGATCTTGGTGTTGTTCAGCTGCTCGATCTCGCCCGAGGACAGCTTGGTCACCGACATCCAGGTGTTCCAGGACCCGGCCGTCACCGACTGGGATCCGCCGCGGGTGTCGCTGACCTCCGGCGAGAACATGTTCACCGAGCCACCGAAGCTGGCCACGCCGAGCTGGCCGGCCTCGCCCGGACCGCGGTCGACCACCACCGCGCCAACCGTCGAGGACGGGAAGAACGAGGTCGAGTGGTGGGTCGGGCCGTTGGCGTCGCCCCACGGAATGCCGTCATAGGTGATGTTGTACTCGCCATCCTTGAAGCCGCGCAGGACGGTCTTGGACTCGCCCAGGCCCGGACCGCTGAACGATACGCCCGACAGGCTGGGCGTGAGGTTGATGACCTGGTTGTAGTCGCCGGTGGCCGGGACGAACTGGTCGATGGTCTTGCGATCGATGATCGACTGGGGCTGGGTCGCGGCGAGAGAGGCCTTGGACGGGGCCACCGAGATGGCGCCCGCCGCGCCGGTGACCACCAGTTCCTCGACGCGCACGCCATAGTCAGGGTTCTCGGGATCGATCTTCACCGGCGCTTCGTCGGCCGCGCACGCCGCGCCGCCGGAGATCGCCGTCAGGCACAGGGCGAGGGCCGAGCCGGCCAGCCAGCTGGATTTGATGGTGCGCGCGCGCGCTGACGATGACCGCATGATGCTTTCCCCAAGAAGGCCGGCCGGGATTTTCCCGATCGCGGCGCCCCGAATGCTGGGGTGGTGAAAGCGCGGCTGGCGCAGATCGCGCAAACCAAGGTTTCAAGACGGATAAGTGACGGTTTTGTATATGGAATTAGATTGGGATTTATCAATCTTCCGCCCATCTGCCGGTCCAGGTCGGGCTGTAGCTTGGGGGGTTACGCCGCCAGATCGCAGACCCACGCCGAAACGCCCGGCGAGGGCGGGAGATGCGGCTTCAATGACGGGAAGACGGGGCGCTCCGGGGACGGAGCCCAAGGGGCGCAAAGCCCCTCAAGCCTTGCTGTGCAAGGCCCTCGCGATGGTACCACCTCTCAGGTTCGAACTGAGGACCTCTAGAGCCACAATCTAGCGCTCTAACCAACTGAGCTAAGGCGGCGCATCGCGAGCGGTGTTTCTAGTCGCACCGGGGCTTGGGATCAAGCGCCGTGCGCGAGGCATTCTGCGCGATATCTGCGACTGCCCCCCAGGGCCTCCCCGGTCGCCAGTTTGACGGTGAAATCCCCGGAGGGGCTGGTCTCCAGGCTGCGGATCGCCGCCCGGCGCACGAGCCGCGAGCGATGGATGCGTACGAACCCCTCCCCCGCCAGCCGACGCTCCAACTCCCACAGCGCCGCGCGGTGCAGAATCACCCCCTCCCCGGCATGGATCTCGACATAGTTCCCGGCCGCCTCGATCCAGGCGATGTCCGCCAGCGGCAGGCGGCGCAGGCGCGCGCCGTCGCGGATCTCCAGCGGCGCGGGGGCCGCCGGGGCCGACGCCGTCGCGGCCGGCGCGCTGACCATCCAGACCCGATAGAGGATCACGAGGCCCGCATAGACGAGCGCGTCCTTGCGCAGCTCATAGGGCCAGTCCCCCAGGGGCGCCAGGGGCGCATAGAAGCCGCCGGCCAGGGCGTAGGCCGCAAACCGCAGGCCGCCCATGACGACGACATGGACGAGGGAGAACACCAACATGGCGACGAGGTGGATCGGGACCCAGCCGAGGGCGGGCGGCGGGACCGGCGGCGCCCGCCGGGCGACCCTGATCGCCAGGGGGGCCAGGAGGATCAGGACAAGGCCGCTGGAGAACTCCCAGACCGCCGGCTCCCAGATCGGCACCGGCCGCCCGGCCTCAGCCCGTTCATGGGCGACGTTGAACACGTCCATGGTCACCCCGGCCAGGACGAACAGGGCGAAGAGGCTCAGGAACGCCGCGTCGGTGCGCCGGCGCACCCTGCCCCAGAGATCGGTCAGCCAGGTCGGTGTCAGGCGCCCCTCCCACAGGATGCAAGCCGGGCGTGATTGAACCCCGGCGCGGGGCAAAGAAAAAGCCCCGGAGGCGAACCTCCGGGGCTGATCTTGTCCGAACTGGACGGGTCCGCGAAGCGGTCGTCAGTTCTTCGGCAGAGCGAAGCGGATCGGGATCCGAACGGTGCCGCCGTCAACCGGGGCGCCGTCAGCCGTCTTCGGCTTCATCTTGAACAACTTGCTCAACCGCATGGCGGCTGTGCCGAAGTCCTGGTCCGCCGGATCCTCCGAGACGATCTCGCAGTTTTCGAGCGTACCCTTTGCCGTAACCGAGCAACTGATCGTCGCGCGGCCTTCAACGTTCATGCGCATCGCCCGATCCGGATAGTACCGGGCGATATCGTCGCCCGAGGGCCTGCGGGCCCAGTCCGGATTGGTGATCACCGACGGACGCGTCACCGGAGGGGCCGGAGCCGGGGGCTTCGGTTCTTCGATGTGCTTCTCGACCGGGGGAACCGGCAGAGGCGGAATCTGCGGGACGTCAGCCGGCACGTTGACCGGAGGACGCGGCTGCAGCTTCGGCGGCGGCGGCGGAGGCGTGTTCGGCGGCGGAGGCGGCGGCGGAGGCGGCGGCGGAGCCACCGGCTTGATAAGCGCCACGTCCGTCACGTCATCCGAGTACTCCTTGTACTTCGTCTGGAATTTTTCCTTCCAGAGGACGTAGCCAAGGAGGCCGTGGATGATGAACACAATCACGATCGCGATCGTGAAACCCCGGCTTCCCTTGGGTTTCGGAACGTCGAACGGATTATGGACGGGGTGGGTGATGTCTTCAGCCATGCTTCACCCCGTCACTTCTTGTCTTCGCCGACGAGCGCCACGCTGTAGAACCCGTTATCCTGCAACATGTTCATCACGCCCATGAAGTCGCCGTACATGACGTCTTTGTCGGCGCGGATGAAGATCCGCTCTTTAGTCGGGTTCCGCTTGTCGCCCAGTTGCTTCCGCATGTCGTCACCGAGGGTGGCGAGGTCGGATGGGAAGTCACCGATGTAGATCTTACCCGAGGGTTGGATCGAGATGTAGATCGGTTTTGGCGGGTTGGTGGAGGCTTTCGCGACAGCGGGCGGAAGAGCGATCTTCACGTTCACGCTGGCGAGAGGAGCCGCCACCATGAAGATGATCAGGAGGACCAGCATGACGTCCACGAAGGGCGTCACATTGATCTCGCTGTTCGCCTCCACCGCGTACTTGCCACCCCCAGAACCTGAGAGTTTGGCGCCCATGTGGCTTAGGCCCCTTTGTCGAGCTGCCGGGAGATGGCGTTCATCAGCTCAGCCACAAAGCCTTCCGTACGGCCGCCGAAGGCGGAGATCCGGGTTTGGAAGTAGTTGTAGAAGATAACCGAGGGGATAGCGGCGAACAGACCGATACCGGTGGCGAGAAGCGCTTCGGCGATGCCGGGGGCGACGACGGCCAGGTTGGTCGTGTTGGTGTTCGCGATCCCGATGAACGAGGTCATGATCCCGTAGACGGTGCCGAACAGACCGATGAACGGACCCGAGGAACCGACCGAGGCCAGGAACTGCATGCCACCCGACAGACGCTTGCCGAGAGAGACCTGAACGGCGCCGACGGCGGCTTCAGCGCGATGCAGCGTGCTGTCCTTGTTGGCGCCCGAGACGGACAGGCCAGCTTGGCGCGACAGTTCGACTTCCTGAGCAGCCGCGGCGGCCATGTCGGCCAGCGGGTTGCCTTCGAATTCGTCGGACATCGCGATCCGGCCCATGTCGTTGATCGACTTGGCGCCGCGGAAAGCTTCCACGAAGCGGTCGGCCGTACGGTTCAGAGCGCCGAACTCGAGCAGCTTGGTGACGAGCAGGGTCCAGGAGAAGATCGAGGAGAGGACCAGGCCGATCATGACGACCTGCACGACCGGTTGGGCGTCCATGGCCATCTGAATCACGCCGAGCTTGCCGGCGTTCTTCATTTGCGGGGGAGCCGCGGGTTCTTCCGCAGCAGGAGCCGGGGCGGCGGCCGGAGCGGCCGGGGCCGCGGCGGCGTCAGCGGCAGGCGCGGCCGGAGCGGCGGCGTCCTGCGCGAACGCCGGCGCACTCGCCATCAGCGCAAGCGCGCCAATGAGAGCGATGAAAGGAGTCTTTCGTTTGTTGTCGAGCATCTGTCGCCAGTTCCTGATTGGTCTAGCACGTTTGGACCGAGGGTCGTCGCGCGAGAGCGGTTCTACCCTAGTTAAAAAAGCCCGCCGCCCCGCCTGGTGACCACCAAACGCGACGCCAGAGCCGCTGTCGCTGCGCCCGACCCGTAGCATCAATTCCATCACATCATGTGACGATGACGCTTCGAATGCGGGTGCGATCTCTCATCCCCGAAGGAACTTGGGATCTTAACCGCTATGTTAGACGTGCGGCAGGGGTCCTTTGGCAACCCCTTTTCCAAGCGTCAAGGGGTGATACCGCCCAGCGCGAATGCGTCGCTGCTTCTGAACGAGCGGTATTGCTGCGCCGCACAAAGGCTTCTTCAAGTATTCTCGGTCGATTTTCTACTATCGGGAGAATTCTTATGCTGCAGCGCAGCATATTCGGCGGAACGCGGGTCTCTCGATAATGCCCAGGAAGACCACGTTCGGGACGTCAGCGCCTGGAAATCGACCAATCTTGGCCACGAGCGGCGAAATGGTGCGCAGACCTGTTCGAGTCAAGCCGATCCGGGCGAGTCGGCGGTCACGGGTCCGGAGGCTTGCGCCGGCGCCACAGGGGTCGAAGCCGATGCGCCACCGGTGTCAGCGAGGCTTCGCGCCAGCTGCTTGAGCAAGGCGGTCCGCGCCGCGTCGTCCAGCCCCTCCAGACGGGCGTCCAGGGCCAGCAGCAGGGCGGCCCGGGCGTTGTGCCAGTCCGGTCGGGCGGCCGCGCCCGCCGCGATCCGGCGGGGCCCCTCTGACGCCTCCGCCCCCTTGGCGGTCAGACGGAAGGTCTGGTCCATCACCGGGATGAAGAGCCGGCTCTCGGGAAACCCCTCCCCGGCCAGCCGCGCCTTGAGGCCTTCCAGCCCCGGCGGCTCCCCGTGGGCCAGGAACACGCCGCCGCGAACCGGCCCCCGCGCCTTGGCCCAGGCGGCCAGCCCGCGGGCGTCGGCGTGCCCGGAATAGACGTCGAGGGTGCGGATCGCCGCCCGCACCTGGATGTCCTCGCCCTGGATGCGCACCCGCTCGGCGCCTTCCGCCAGGATCCGGCCCAGGGTGCCGACGGCCTGATAGCCCGCCAGCAGGACGGTCGCCTTGCGGTTCCACAGCAGGCGCTTCAGATGCTTGCGCACCCGGCCCGCGTCGCACATGCCGCTGGCCGCCAGGATGATGTGCCAGCCCTTCAGGCGGTCGAGGGTGTCGCTCTCCCAGGGATCGCGCAGGAACTTGAGCTGCTCGCTGGCGTGAAGGTCCTCGAAGGGATTGCGTCCCGCGGACCGGATCCAGCCGCGCTGGCGGAACACCTCGGTCGCCTCGATGGCGAGCGGCGAGTCCAGGAAGACGTCGCAGTCCGGAACCTGGCCGTCGCGCATCAGGGTCAGGATGTCGGCCAGGAGCTCCTGGGAACGCTCCACCGCGAAGGCCGGGATCAGCAGCGGCCCTCCGGCGGCCTGGGCCTGGTTCAGCACCTCGGCGAGCTGGCGGCGACGATCGTCGGGGGTAGCGTCCGTCCGTTCCCGATCCCCATAGGTGGATTCCAGAATCAGATAGTCGACCCCCGACGGCCCCTCGGGATCGGCGGAATAGTCCCGCCCCCCGGGTCCGAGGTCCCCGGAGAACAGCAGGCTGACCGGCCCGTCCTGGGTGTCGACGCGCAGCTCGATGGAGGCCGCGCCCAGGATGTGGCCGGCTTCCCAATAGATGGCGGTGACGCCGGGGGCGACGGCCACCGGATCGCCCAGCTTGACCTTCCGGAACAGAGCCAGGGTCGGTTCGGCGTCTTCGGCGGTGTAGATCGGCTCGACCGCATCGCGGCCGCGGCGCTCATTGCGGCGATTGAGCTGGCGGACCTCGCTCTCCTGGATGCCGCCCGCGTCGGCCAGCATGACCGCGCAGAGATCGCGGGTCCCGGCCGTCGCATAGATCGGTCCCTCGTATCCGGCCTTCATCAGCTTCGGCAGCAGGCCGGAATGGTCGATGTGCGCATGGGTCAGCAGCACCGCATCGACCTTGTGCGGGTCGAACGGCAGCGGGTCATAGTTGAGCGCCTTCAGGGTCTTGGGCCCCTGGAACATGCCGCAGTCGATCAGCAGGACGGCCTGGTCGGTCTCCAGCCGGGCGCAGAAGCCGGTGACGCATCCCGCCGCGCCATGAAAGGTGAGCTTGAGGGTCATGGGGCGAGCTCCTGGACAAGCGCCTGGGCCAACAGGGCCGTCAGCGGGATGCGATTGCTGGGGTGGGGACAGGATTCGGCGGACAGGATGTCGTCTGCGCCGGCGGCGCGGAGCCGGGCCTCGGTCTCCTCGCTGAACAAGGCATGGACCACGGCGACGACGATCCGGCCGGCGCCGCGGCGCTTCAGCTCTTCGACCGCGCCGATCAGGGTGGCCCCGCTGGAGCAGATGTCATCGACCAGCACCACCGGGCGGCCGGCGACCCGGACGGCGTCGTCGAGCGCCAGCTCTACATCGGCGTCGCCGCGCCGGATCTTCAGGAAGGTCGCCGAGGACGCGCCCATCAGGCCCGCGAGCCGTGCGGTCCAGGCCTGGGATTCGGCGTCCGGGCCCACCACCAGCAGGTCCGGAGCGGCGGTCAGGGCGGCCGCGAGTTCGGCGGCGGCGGGCAGCACCGTGGTCTCCACGCCGAACACCGCCGACAGGTCCCCGGTGCGGTGCAGATGCGGTTCCACCGTGACGACGCGGTCAAACCGTTCCCCGAGAAGCCGGCCGATGACGTCGCGGCTGAGGCTCTGGCCGGGCGCGAACACCGCGTCCTGGCGCAAATAGGCCAGGTAGGGGGCGACCAGCACAAGGCGTTCGGCGCCCGCGCGCCGCCAGGCGTCGCAGGCCTGGGCCAGTGGGAAGAGCTTGGCGTTGGGCCGATCCAGGGACCGGTAGACCAGCACCCGTCGGTCCGCGCCCTGCACCGTGACCAGGGTCTCGCCGTCCGGAAAGGCATGGCTGTCGATGAGGCGCAGGGGAACGCCCAGGGCGTCGGCGAGCCGTCCGGCGCGCTCGGCGTCCTCAGCGAAGGCGTGGAGGCCCGTGCTCATGCGGCCAGGCCCACGCCGGAATCGCGATCCGCCGCATCGACCGCAAAGGCGAAGTCGGAGGGTTCGGACGCGTAGAGCCTGTAGACGGGCTGGCCGGCTCGCACCCGATCGCCGATCTTGGCCAAGAGGTCCAGGCCCGCCCCCGGGTCGGTGGGGGCGCCGGCCAGCCGGGCGATGGTGGCGATCCTCAGGCAATCGACGGCGGAGACCACCCCGTCGCGCACCGCCCGCACCTCGTGCGAGAGGTCTCCCAGCCCCTCGCGGATCGGCGAAGGCCCCTGGGCGGCGATGATCTGGTCCATCTTGCGCAGGGCCGCGCCGCTTTCGAGGAGCTCGCGGGCCCTCGCCTCCCCCTGCCCGCCCTGAAGCGCCGGATCGGCCTCCAGCACCCGGCCAGCCAACATGATCGACTTCTCCCGCAGATCGGCGGGGGCGTCGGGCGCCCCGGCCAGGACGGCGCGCACGTCGCGGGCCTCGAGCACCGGCCCGATGCCGCGCCCGATGGGCTGCAGGGCCTCGGTGAGCAGGACCTCCAGGCTCAGGCCCAGCCGACCCCCGACATATTCGAAGAGTTTCTTCAGCCGCAGCGCCGCGCGGCGATCGCGGATCTTGGCCGTGGGGCCGACCGGAACATCCAGCACCAGATGGTTGGAGCCGGCCGCGAGCTTCTTGGACAGGATCGAGGCGACCATCTGTTCCGGCGTATCGATGGCCAGGGGACGCTCCACCGAGATCAGCACGTCGTCGGCGGGGGACAGATTGACCCGCCCGCCCCAGGCGACGCAGGCGCCGCAGCGCTCGACCACATCGCGCATCTCGGACTCTGAGAGGTCGACCCGCGCCAGCACCTCCATCGTGTCGGCGGTCCGGCCGGAGAGGTGATCGCCCGCGACGAGGTCTTGGGCATGATCAGGCCGTGGGCGGCCACGATCGGGGTGACGATGAGGGAGGTGCGGTTGCCGGGCACGCCGCCGATGCAGTGCTTGTCGACCACCAGGCCCGGCGGCCAGGTCAGGCGCGCCCCGGCCTCGACCATGGCGCGGGTGAAATCCAGGGTCTCGTCGGCGGTCATGAAGCCGGCGCAGGCGACCAGGAACGCCGCGACCTCGATATCGGACAGGCGATGGGCGGCCAGGTCGCGGGCGATGTCGCCATAGGCGTGGGCGTCGAGGGTCTCGCCCATCACCTTGGCCCGCACGGCCTCCAGGGTGTGGGCCGGCTGGGCCGGGGCGATCTCGATGCGCGTTCCGGGGGCCGCGCCCAGCCGGTGACGCAGGGGCTCCGGCAGGCCGATCTCGTCGGCGGCCACCACCGAGGGGTCGTCGCAGATCATCGGCGAGGCCAGGAAGCTGCGCCCGCCGGCCCGAATCTCCACCTTGCGCAGGCCGGCCAGGCGCTCAGGGCGGATCGCAACGCAGGATCGCGCCAGCAGGACGACATTTTCCCGGAAGGTGTCGAGGGCCAGCGGCTTGGCCCTGAGGCCCGGCGGCGGCGGTGCGCCATCGGCCTTCGAGTTCGGTGCGGTCGTCATGCGGTCCCCCTGCCCGCCGGACTGTGCCGGCTTCGGCGCCCGCGCGCCGTGACAGATATCAAGGCGCAAGGGTCGATCCGCGCTACTCTGCCGTGAGGAGGCCCGCCATGAAACACGCCGTGATCATCGCCCACCCCGCGCCTGACAGCTTCACCGCCGCCGTCGGCCGCACCTATGCCGAGACCGTTCGCGCCCTGGGCCAGGAGGCCCTGGTGCGCGATCTCTACGCCATGGAGTTCGATCCCTGCCTGAAGGCCTCGGAACTGCCGGGACCAGATGGCGTCCAGCCCGGCGCCGACATTGTCGCCGAGCGGGCCCTGATGGCCGATGTCGACGTCTTCGCCTTCATTTATCCGTTCTGGTTCAACGCGCCGCCGGCGATCCTGAAAGGCTATGCCGACCGCATGTTCGGGCTGGGATTCGGCTATGCGGCGGCGAGCGGCGGCACTGAGCCCCTGCTGTCCAACCGCCGGCTGATCAGCCTCTCATCGTCCGGCGCCCCGGACCGCTGGGTGGAGGAGACCGGAGCGCTGTCGGCCCTGCGCCAGCATTTCGACGGTCATCTGGCCGGCGTCTGCGGCCTGAACGTCATCGACCACCTGCATCACGGCGGGGTCACGCCCGGCATCACGGCCGAGGCGGTGGCGGACATGCTGGAGGATGTGGCCCGGGCGGTCAGGGCCGCCTTCGCGCCGTCGGTCTAGTCGGCGGCCCGCGCCTCGATCTCGCCAAGCACGGCGGACCAGTCGCCGTGGGCCGGCTGCCGGAAGAGGCGGACGGTAGGATACCAGACGCTGCCCTCGCCCTGGCGGCCCCAGCGCCAGTCCACGCCGCGGGCGGGCAACAGGATCCAGGTCGGCTTGCCGAGCGTGGCCGCCAGGTGGGCGATCGCGGTGTCGACGGAAATCACCCGGTCGAGCCCCGCCACGATCCGGGCGGTCTCCAGGAAATCCATCGCCCCGGTGGCCTCGGGCGACAGATCGCGGCCCAGGGCCAGCAGGCGGGCGGCGTCCTCCGCGTTCAGGGAGCGATTGGCGTCATTGGCGTGGGTGGGGCGGCCGCGGACGACGACCCCGGTTCCGCCCCCCGCGCCCAGGGGGACCCGCAGGTCCGTGGGCGGCGGGATGGTGGCCTCGCGCAGATCGAGCCGCCATGGCAGGGAGCCGATCAAGGTCCAGCAGTCGGCTTCGGGAAGCGCCACGCCCTCGCGGCCGCCGACCACTGTGATGCCGAGGGGCGCGAACAGAGTCTCCAGGATGGGGGAGCAGACGAAGCTCACCTCCGCGCCGAGCTGGGTCAGGGCGGGGAACAGGCGCGACAGCTGGATCTGATCGCCGAACCCCTGCTCGCCATAGACCCTCAGTCGCTTGCCGCGGAGATCCTCGCCCCGCCACTCGGGCAGGTCGGGCGCAGGGGGGAGATAGGCGCCGGGGACCGCCGGCGGGCCTTCATAGGCGGGCCAGCCCTGCGCATAGCGGCCGGCGCCCAGCCACAGCATGGCGAGGCTGTGCTCGGAGGCGGCGAAGTCGGGCTTGGCCTTCAACACCTTGCGGAACGCCGCCTCCGCCTCGGCGAAGCGGCCGGCGGCGTTGTAGAGCACGGCGAGATTGTGCAGGGCGACCGGGTGATGGGCGAAGGCGCGGTAGCCGCGCTCGGCGGTCTCGAAATCGCCCGCCCTGTGGGCGGCGACGGCCTCCTCGAACGCACCCGCCATGGGCTGGCTCTAACACGGCCAGGACCGTCTGATCCAGCGGGCGCCAGGGCCGCCGGGTCAGGCGTATGAGGAGAAAAGGGGAAGTGGTGCCTGGGGCCGGAATCGAACCAGCGACACGCGGATTTTCAATCCGCTGCTCTACCAACTGAGCTACCCAGGCTTGGGCCGTCGAAACGGAGGCGTGTCTATAGAAGAGGGTCGCGCCCGTGTCCAGCGAGGCCGACGCTAGTTTTCGTCCTCATTGTCCGGCAGCGGCTCGTCGTCCTCGCTGGCCTTGACCACATAGCCGCCGGTCAGCCAGCGCTGGAGGTCCACATTGGCGCAGCGCTGCGAACAGAAGGGACGATATTCGGGCTGGATCGGCTTGCCGCAGATGGCGCAGACGGGCTTGCTCATCGGGATTTCACCTCGAACCGGTCGTGGGCCAGGGCGGGGTCGGGCGTGATGGTGAAGCGGGCGCCGATCTCGGCCGCCAGGGCCGCCGCCAGAGCCTGCGCCGCCTGAGCCACAGCCGGCGCGCACCGCGCCTGCAGCTGGGCGCCGCCCTGGGCCTGGCCCTCGGTCTGCAAGGCGCGGATCAGGCGCAGGGCCATGGTCTGGTCGGTGGGCTGGCCCCGCGCATCCACCAGGATTTCCCGGAGCGACCGGGCGCGGCGGGGAATCGACAGCTCCATAGTGCCGAGGCGACCGACGGGGCCGATGGAGACGCCGGGATTGTCCGGGGCGAAGGCCGCGCGCGCGGCGGTCATCAGGGCGGTGGCGTCATGGCCGCGCCCGACCAGGTCGATGACCACGATGCCGCCGAGCCCCTTGAGGCGCAGCAGGCGCGCGGCGAGACCCAGGGCGGCGATATTGGCCTGGCGGGTCAGGCGCTTGGCGTCCTGGCCCTTGCGCTCGCCGAGATCGACATCGATGGCGACCAGGGCGCGGGTGGGTTCGATGGCGATATTGCCGCCGCCCGGCAGGGCGTGAACGGTTTCGAGGGCTTCGGCCTCGGCGCGGTCGGCCATCTGGCGCGCCTCGCGCCCCTCGACCACTCGCGCATCTCGCGCGAACCCGGCGAGCTGCTCGGCGAGGTCCGGCGCCGGCGCGAGCAGGCGCGGCTTGCCGTCCGCGGGCCCGATCACCCGCACGGTGGGGAGTTTGCCGGTGCGCGCCTCGGTGCGGAGCTCGACCTCCAGCATCTGGCCTTCGACGGGACGGGCGTCCGGCTTGAAGCTCAGCAGGGCCTCCAGGCCGTCGCCGAGGTCGAGGAAGGCCGAGGCGAAGGCCGGCTCGACCTTGCGCACCCGCGCGGCCAGGCGGGCGCCCAGGCGCGCCGCGGGCGGGGTGTCGTCGCGCTCGATCAGCAGGCGCTCGGGCTTGCCGTCCAGCAGGACGACGCCGCGGCGCTCGCCGAGACCGCGATCCAGGAAGAGGCGCCGCTCGCTCATGGCCGTGCGTAGCCCAGGCCGTCGAGCAGGCAGGCGGTCTCATAGAGCGGCAGGCCGACGACGGCGGTGTAGGAGCCCTGCAGCGCCATGACAAAGGCCCCTGCCCGCCCCTGGATCGCATAGCCGCCGGCCTTGCCGAGCCCTTCGCCCGACTGAAGGTAGGCGGCGATCTCACGATCCGTCAGGCGCTTGAAGTGCAAACGGGTCTCGACCAGCCGGCTCGCCACGCGCCCGCCAGGCGCCGCCACCGCCACGGCGGTCAACACCTTATGGGCCCGCCCCGACAGCAGGTCCAGGCAGTGGCGGACCTCGGCCTCGGACTCCGCCTTGGGCAGGATCCTGCGCCCCACGGCCACCACCGTGTCGGCGGCCAGGACATGGGCCCCCGCGTGCGCCGCGGCGACCTTCGCCGCCTTGGCGCAGGCCAGCCGCAGCGCCAGGCGGCGCGGCGTTTCATCTTTCAGGGGGGACTCATCGATCTCGGCGGGATCGACCCCATCCGGGGTCAGGCCCATCTGGGCCAGGAGATCGAGCCGCCTGGGACTTGCGGAGGCCAGCACCAGGCGCGGCGTCGTCATAGGGGGCAAGCGCCCTCTAGCGGACGCGGAACGTGATGCGGCCCTTGGTCAGGTCGTAGGGCGTCATCTCGACCAGGACCTTGTCGCCCGCCGAGACGCGGATGCGGTTCTTGCGCATCTTGCCGGCGGTGTGGGCGATGATCTCGTGATCGTTCTCAAGCTTCACGCGGAACGTCGCGTTGGGCAGGACTTCGCTCACCGTGCCCGGGAATTCCAGGAGTTCTTCTTTAGCCATAGAGGCTCCGAATTGGACGTCGATAAAATGAACGGCCCACGCCGGAATCGGGGCGCGAGCCGTGGACAGGCGGTCACTATAGCGCATTGGCCCCTCGCCGGTCGACTGGGACGTCAGCGCACGGGGCCGAATCGCTCCGCGATCCGCGCCGCCAGACTGTCGCGCACCTCGCGATAGGCCGCCAGCCGCGCCTCGCGGGAGCCCTCCGACTGGGTCGGATCATGGGTCGGCCAGTACTCGAGCTCCACCGCACGGCCCCGCGCCAACTCAACAGCCCGGTGCTGGGCTTCCGGCGTGAGCGACACGACCAGGTCAAAGGAGCTGTCCTCCAGCTGGTCGAACGTCTTGGGGCGATGGCGGGAGAGGTCACAGCTCAGCTCGGCCATGACCGCCTCGACGAACGGATCCGCATTCTGCGCCGCGTCACCCCGCTCGAGCTTCAGGCCGCAGCTGTCGACGAAAACCCGGTCACCGGCCACGCGCCGCAGCAGCGCCTCCGCCATGGGCGATCGCACCCGGTTGAAATTGCAGGCGAACAGGACCGCGCCAGGCAGGGGCGGCCGGATGACCTCAGACGCCACGACCGCCTAACCCCGCCAATGCAGGGCGCAGATCAGGGTGAAAAGGCGCCGCGCCGTATCCAGATCGGTCTCGATCTTGCCCGTCAGCCGGGTGCGCAGCAGGTTGGAGGCCTCATTGTGCAGCCCGCGCCGCCCCATGTCCAAGGCCTCGATCTGGGCCGGGGTCGAGTTGCGGATGGCCTGATAATAGCTCTCGCAGATCATGAAATAGTCTTTGATCAGGCCCCGGAACGGCGACAGCGAGAGGATGTGTCGCCGCTCATAGCCCGGCCCTGTGACATCCAGCACCAGCCGGTTCTCAACCAGTCCCATCTTCAGATCATAGGGCCCGCCGGGCGCGCCCTCGGGTGGAAGAAATTCTCTTCCAGCAGATCGAATATGGCGATCTGCCGCTCCTGTTCCTGGTCGCGCGAGACCGCAGCGAGGGATTCCTCGTCGATCTCCACGCTCTGCAGGCGGTGTGTCTTGCGGTCTTCGTCAGCCATGGGTGTCGCGGACGGGGGGCTCCGACAGCATTATTGCAGACCCACTCCTAACGTTATCCTGCCCGTCGCCCAACGGCTGCGCGCAAACAAAAATGCGCCCGACGCGGCGGGCGTCGGGCGCAAGTGGTTTCAGGGGAGGAATACGGGGCGTCTAGTAGCTGGCGTACTGGTAGCCGGAGACCGGGCGGACATAGGCGCTGTGGACATAGCCGACGCCGACGCCGTTCTGGCCGACCAGGATCCAATCCGTGCCCCGCACCCGGGCCAGGGCCTGGAACCGCTCACCGGGCTGCAGTTGGCCCACCTTGCGGCCGGCGGTGGTCGGCGCGCCGCGCAGGTTCAGCCGGGTGTCAGCGGCGAACAGGCCGCTCTCGCGGACATAGGCCGCCGGCGAGATCTGGCCGGACAACCTCAGACCCGCATGGCTGTAGGTCGCCGGCGCCGCATAGGCCGGGCCATAGCCGTAAGCCGCCTGAGCCTGATCGTCGCGCTGCATCTTGCAGCCGACATAGGAGCCGGTGGCCGCGCCCACCACAGCGCCGATCGCCGTGCCGGTGCCGCGGTCATGCTTGGCCAGGTTGGACCCGGCAGCAGCGCCGAGCAGCGCGCCGATGAGGGCGCCGCCCGCCTGCTTGCCGCCGGGGGCGTCGCAGTTCACCACAGATCCCAGGCCGCCGCCGGTCGGGGCGCGATAGTCCTGGGCGAAGGCGCTCGAGACGCCGCCGGCCGCGATCGCGCCGGCCAGCATCGCCGCGGCCGCGCCGCGCATCAGCTTCGGGGTCAGATTGGTCCGCATGGGGTGTCTCCGTTCAAGAATGCGTCCGAAGCCGCATGAGCTTCGATACGCACACCCTAGGAGCCCGACCCTGAACGCGCTTTGGGCCGCGTAGACAGCTTCCGTTCAGCTTTGCGCAGCCGCCGGCGGCGGTTTCGACGTCGTGGGAACGGTCGGCGCGGCCGGGCCGACGGGACGGTAGGCGAGCTCCACACCTTCCCGCTCGAAGGCCAGCTTGAGGCGCCGATTATATTCCCGTCCCACGCTCCATTGGTCGCGGGGATGGGTGGTGACCCGCGCCTTCAACATCACGCCCAGAGGATCGAGGCGATCGACACCGAGCACCTCGAACGGTCGGATGATCTTGGGACCAAAGGCCGGATCCTGCCGCATCTCCGCGCCCAGATCGCCCATCACCGCCAGGGCGTGGTCGATGTCCGACCCGTAGGTGACCATCACCTCGAAAACATAGGACGAGAAGGTCTTGGTGCGGTTGTGGATCACCTGGGCTTCCGAATAGGGGAAGATATGCAAGGTGCCGTTCTGGTCCCTCAGCCGGATCGTGCGCAGGGTCATGGCCTCCACCGTGCCGCCGAAATCGGCGATCTGCACGTTATCCCCGACCGAAACCACGTCTTCCGCCACCAGAAAGACGCCCGTCAGGAAGTCCTTCACCAGGGTCTGGGCGCCGAACCCGATCGCGACGCCGACCACGCCGGCGCTGGCCAATAACGGCCCGACCTTGACGCCGATCTCCGACATGAAGGTTAGGCTGGAGATCACCACCAGCACGCCCTGGATGAAGCCGCGGATTAGCGGTCCTAGCGTGCGGACCTGAGCCGCCCGTCTCGCATCGCGGCTGCGGCGCGCGACCCCATGCACCAGGTGATCGACGACGAATCCCGCCACCTCGATGGCGCCCACGGCCAGGATTACCACCCCCATCGCGCGAAGCAGTGCGCCGAGAACCCCGCCGCCCAGCACGGCGAGGTCAACGCCCCAGATGTCGGCGATGATCAGCAGGGTTCCGCCCAGGATCGCCAGGCGCAGCAGGAGCCAACTCAGGCCCGCCGCCCTTGGCGTCTTGGCTTCTCCCTGTTCGGCCAGCCCGTCCGACATGAGCTTGGCGAACCAGCGGTCGAACAGCCGCCGCAGGCCGGCGATCAGACCCAAGGCCGCGCCCGCGACGAGCAGGGATAGGGCGAGATTGAGCCCAACCTCCCGCGCGTCGAGGTGCGCAAAGCTGTCGAGGGCCGCGCGGCCCATCCTGAGGAGGCGTTCAGCAGCGGAAGGCTGGGCGACGGCGGTCGCGCCATGAAGCGGCGAGATTGGCATGGCTGGATCTACTCGGCTCTGGCCCCCGCCCCCGCGAACGCCCTGACGATCGGGCGGTTCCTAGGTGTTCCCCAGCCGGATCGCGGCCGAACGCGCATGGGCAGGCAGCCCCTCCGCGTCGGCCAGGGCCACTGTGTGGGGCCCCAGGATCGCGAAGGCGTCCGCATCGCACTTCACGATCGAGGTCCGCTTGATGAAGTCATAAAGCGACAGGCCCGACGAGAATCGCGCCGCCCGGCTGGTGGGAAGCACGTGATTGGACCCCGCCACATAGTCGCCGATCGCTTCGGGCGTCAGCCGTCCCAGGAAGATCGCCCCGGCATGCCGAACGCGGTCCGAAAGGCGCTCGGGGTTCTCGGTCGCAAACTCCACGTGCTCGGGCGCGATCAGGTCGACCAGGCGCGGCGCCTCATCGAGCGGCGCTAGGATGATCGCGCCGTGATCCCGCCACGAGGCGGCGGCGTCTTCACCGGTCGCCAGGGTCTTGAGCTGGTCCTGAACCGCGCTCGCCACCCGTTCAGCGAATACCGCGTCATCGGTGATCAGGATCGATTGGGCCGCCGGATCGTGCTCGGCCTGCGACAGCAGGTCCGCAGCGATCCAGTCGGGGTTGTTGGCGCCGTCCGCCACCACGACGATCTCTGAAGGACCGGCCAGGGCGTCGATGCCGACAGTTCCATAGACCCGGCGCTTGGCGGCCGTGACATAGGCGTTGCCCGGTCCGACGATCTTGTCCACCGGCCGGATCGGTCCTGCGCCATAGGCCAGCGCCGCCACCGCCTGGGCCCCGCCCACCCGCCAGATCTCCGTGACACCGGCCGCCTTCGCCGCCGCCAGCACGGCCGGCTGCAGTTTCCCGGGCGGCGTCACCATGGCGATCCGTTCGACCCCGGCGGCCGCCGCGGGCACGGCGTTCATGAGCACCGTCGAGGGATAGGCCGCCCGTCCGCCGGGGACATAGATCCCCACCGCCTCAAGCGGGGTCCAGCGCCAGCCCAGCTCCACGCCGGCGGCGTCGGTGAACCACTGGTCCGCCGGGCGCTGACGTTCGTGATAGGCGCGGATGCGGGCGGCGGCGAAGGCGATCGCGTCCCGGACGTCTGAGGAACAGGCTGCGGCTCCCGCCTCGATCTCTTCGGCGCTGACCCGCAGGTCAGCCTCAGTCAGCTCCACCTTGTCGAACTGCCGGCCGAACCTCAGCAGCGCCTCGACGCCATCGCGCCGTACCGCCGCCAGCACGTCGCGAACGGCGGCGTCCACCTCCTCCGGTGTCTCGCGGCGTTCCTCGATGAAGGCGGTGAAGGCGGCCTCGAAGCCGGGCTCGGAAAAGTCAAAACGGCGCATGGCCGCTACTTAGCGACGCCGGGCTCCCAGCGCTACGTCTCAGACAGATCGTGTCCGGGGGTGCGGCGCGTGGGCCACGGCGGCGAAACGTCGGCGAGGACCGCGTCAATGCATTCGACCGACACCCGCAGATCACCGCCCCCCGCGAAACTGAAGGTCAGAACGCCGCCCGGCGCCTCGCCCGGATCGAAGGTCAGGGTCAGCAACTCGATGACCGCGTCTTTCGCGCCTCGCCTCAGACGTCGCGCCTGGACGCCCAGGACGGATCCCAGTTGCAGGCCCGACCTCACGCGCGCGCCGCCGCCGGCCTCCCAGCAGAAGCGATTGAAGGTCACGGTCAGCAGCCGTCCCCGGGCGTCGAATCGAATGTCACCGATCTTGGCGACCGCATCCTGCAGCGTGGTCGCCAGCACCTGCAGGTCGTCCGCATCGGTCGCGAGCAGTCTCAGAGGCGCGTAGTCGGCCACCGTTTCAATCCTTGTAAGAGCCTTCGCTCCGGGTGCGTCGAACCGTTGCGCCTGGGGCCTGGATCGGCAGAGCCAGCATCCTGCGCGACGGCGGGGATTCGCGGGTCCGACGGCTTTGCTTCTAGCGCTTGAGCGCCGCGCCGGAAAGGCGGCGAGCCTTAGGCGCCGGACTTGGGAATCGCGGGCTTGGCGGGAGGCGCCTTCTCCCCGGCCTTCCGCCGGCGCAGATTCGCCCTGAGCGCCTCGGCCAACTTGGCCTCCCGGCTGGCGGCACCGGATTTGTCAGCTTTTTCCATGAAAATACGGGGTGCGGCGAAGGCGCGAACAGGTCAAGTGCGCTTTCCTCCGCTTTTTCACTTCACGCGGGCTTCGGCTTTGGCTATAGCCCCCGCCTCGCCTTTCGCCGCCGTAGCTCAGTGGTAGAGCGCATCCTTGGTAAGGCTGAGGTCGGCAGTTCAATCCTGCCCGGCGGCACCATCGGGGCCCAGGTTTTTCAAGAACTTGGGCCCCGACCAATTCCTTCCGCGCATCGCTTTCCAACCTCCGGATCGTTCGGCCATATGCCGGCGTCTTGACGCCCGCCGTAGTGGACCGCCCTCCCGTGGCGCGCGCCACGCCTCAGCCGCCAACAATCAGCCGCAATCGGCGCATGCGCCCCCCCCCCCTGAAATCCACCTGCAATCGCCGGGTCAAATCGTCCTGCGCCTTTGAAGGCCGCTCGACCTTGCGTGGATCGCCCAGGAGGAATGCGGGATGAAGAGCCTCTGGATTGGTCTCGGCCTGGTCATTGGCCTGCTGCCCATCGACGTGGCCCGAGCCGCGACACCGCCGCGGTCTGCGGCCACGGCCGCGCAGGAATTGATCGACTGGCTGCCGTCCCACTTCACCGGCCGCCTGGCCCGTTGGCGCAGCGAGACGCCGACCACGCTGCTGATCGCCAACACCCAGGGCGCGGCGTTCCGGGCGACCTTCTTCAGGCCCTGTCCGCAACTTGCCCACGCCAGGCGCTTTGAGTTCAAGAATCCCGACCGATCAGAGACCGGGGTCGACCGGTTCAGCGCGATCAGCGTCAAGGGCGCGACCTGCTATTTCCGCGACCTTGAGCCGGTTCCGCCCAACCTGCTCGGGGAGACGGCGATCGCGGGCGGGCAATAACCTACTTGATCTGCCGCCGGGCGGTCAGCCGCCCCACAAGCCCAAGCAAGGCTCCGCCTAGGACGACGGCGGAGGTCACGGCCTGCCCTGTCTCCGGCGACGCATGGGTCGCGGCAAGCACAGATGGAAGCAGGGTCACGCCGAGGGCCGCGACCGAGGACCCCAGGACCCCCTTGGAACGGTACCAGTCCTTGCCGCTCACCGCGGCGTTCTGGCTGGCGAGGTCGGCCGCCGTCTGGGCCGCCTTGACGATCAGGTCGGCATAGGCGTCCGCGCGCGTGGGCGTATCGAATTGAGCATCGCTCATCGGGTTTTCCTTCTTCACGGGGTGGACAACGGGGCGCCCTCGCCGATCCGCGGTCGCCGCGCGCGACCGATTCACGCCTTGCGAGGGCCATATTCATCCGGGTAGTAATCTGCGCCGAGCAGGAGCCGACCATGTCCGACCATCCGGGCGATGACACCTACACAGCCTTTGTCGGAAGCCGTCACCTCGCAGCCGGGCCGATCGGTCCGGTCTCTGCGGCCGCCCAGGCCGAAGCGGCCCGCGGCGCCACGCACATCGTCATCCTCTCGGACACGACCGGCCGGACGGTGGACGCGGCCGATCTAGAATCCGCGGGGCCGACCGAGCGGCCGGGGCGCGGCAGGCCGAAGCTCGGGGTGACCGCGCGCGAGGTGACGCTGCTCCCCCGCCATTGGGATTGGCTGGCCACACAGCCCGGCGGGGCGTCTGCCGCCCTTCGGCGGCTCGTGGATGCGGCGCGACGTGACAGCGTCGATGCCGACCAGACGCGGCGAAACCAAGAGGCGGTTCATCGGGCCATGACCACGCTCGGCGGAGATCTGCCAGGCTACGAAGACGCGCTCCGCTGTCTCTATTCCGGTGACCGAGAGCGGTTCGACGGCCTCATCGCCGCCTGGCCCACCGACATTTCAGCCTATCTGCACGCCCTCGCGGGCCGCGCCTAACGCCCGTTCTTGAGGGTCGCTCCGGCCAGGAAGGCGCCGAGCGCCGCCGCAAGCCACGGCCCCACTCGCGCCAACCATGCCCAGAAGGCGGTCACCCCGACCACCTTGTCCCTCTGAGCCTCAAGCTCGTCGATCCGCGCCAAAGCCGCCTGCAGGTCCCGCCGGACAGCGTCGACCAACTTGCCCGCTTCTTGCGCCTCGAGGCGCACGAGGCGTTCGCGGACGTCATCCATCTTGGTGCTCAGACTTTCCAGGCGCCGGGTCTGCGAGGCGATATTCTCGCCAATCTGTCTCAGGGTGAGGATTTGGACCTCCAACCCCGAGTTGAGGGCGGCCGACATGGTCTCGCTCATTGGCCGCCCGAGGCGGCCTTGAAGGCCCCAGTCAGCTGAGCGCCGCCGCTCATCAAGGAGCCGACGCCGCTCAACAGGCTGGCGATGTCCCCGATGGTCGCGCCGCTCTGGGTCTCTGTCGAATTCCGCGTGCCCGTCGAGTCGCTCGTCTGGCCATGGAACAGGTTCAGCGGCAGGCCGGAGAACATCTCCACCTGCTTCGACAGGGCCGTTGTCGGGGCGTCCCGATAGGCCTGATCCGCGCCGCGCAGTTGAGCG
This sequence comes from Phenylobacterium aquaticum, assembly GCF_022695515.1. Classification (GTDB taxonomy): domain Bacteria; phylum Pseudomonadota; class Alphaproteobacteria; order Caulobacterales; family Caulobacteraceae; genus Phenylobacterium; species Phenylobacterium aquaticum. The sequence continues at coordinate 51,533 of NZ_JALDPT010000026.1, read as the reverse complement.
CCCAGGCCCGCCTGGGCCGCCACATTGGCCCGATCGTTCGCCTGGCGGTCCAGGCCCAACTGCCCCTGCCATTGGGCGTGCTGCATCGCGAGCTGGGCGTTAGCCGCAGACGCCTGCTGCCGCCGGTCGGCGTCCTGACCGGATAGCGCCGCCCCGGCGTTGAACATGTCCGCGTTCAGCTTCGAGAGCTGGCTGTTGCGCGCCCGCGCCAGCTCGCCCTCGGTCAACGACTTGGTGAGCGCCGCGCCGGAGCCGCCAAACGCGCCCTGCCCGGCCAGGGCCAGATCCTGGCTCGCCCGGGTGCGCCCCGCGTCGGCGTCGAAATCGGCCATGGCGGCGTTGGTCACCTGGTCGCGATAGGGGTTCATATAGGCCCCGATATTGTCCAGCACGCTGGCGGAGCTGACGCTCGGCGCCGGCCCCTGCATCAGCTTGTTGAACCAGCCCTGCCCGCCCACCGCCTCCGGATCGCCCGCCCCTAGCTGGGCGGCCCCGCTGGCCGCCTGACGCTCAAGGTCCGACACCGGCGCCACGCGGGAATAGGGGTCGGTCTGGCCGTACTTCTGGATCGCGCTGTTGATGCTCGACGCCGCGTCGTCCACCCATGTGGTGGTGGTCGAGACCGACACCGACGAGGTTCTGGTCAAGCGCCTCCTGCGCGGCAGCGAACCCGGACGCTTCGACCTCGAGAGCATCGTCGGCCCCACCCGGCACGACGCGCGCCTGCGGTGGGCGGCCCACATCACCGCCATCATCCCTCCGTTCCAGGCCCGGCGGATCATCGTCAGCGGCGGCTGATCGCACAGACCGCGCAGCTTCGAATTGCGATTATCTGTATTTAATATACAATTATCGCATGACCTCGCCCGATCCCCTGCCCGCCCTGATCGCGGCGGAACGCGCCCTGGACCGACACTGGTGGGAGACGCACCGCACGGACGCCGCCCGCCATGGCGGCGTGGCTTGGTCCGGCCTGTCCGCCGCCCCCTCGCCGCCCCGCACCGACGCCCAGATCCGCAAGGCGGCCGAGGCCCGCCAGCGCTTCCAGGACGCCTGGCGCAACTCGTCACAGGGCGCGACCTTGTCGGCCGTCGCCCGCATCCAGGCGGCCTGCGCAGCGGCCCATGCGGCGGCCGAGCGGGCCCGGTCCGCGGCGGCCCGAGGCCTCCCCTCCAATCCCGCCCCCTGCCAGGCCGCACTCGTAGAGGCCCGCAGTCACGCCGCGGACCTGCTGCGCGGCCTGCGCGCCGCCCGCCGCGCCCTCTCCGGACTCTAGGCCTGTGACATCGGGACATTTGCCAAGCCCTCCTCAGCTCGATAAAGATAGTTAGACGACCTAACTATAAGAGCGCCCTTGCCCCTCTCCGCCCTCACCTCCTCCGACCCGGAGCCCTTGGCCGAAGCCCTGCGCCCCCTGCTGCTGCGGGTGTCGCGCCGCCTTCGGCAGGAGGCCCAGAAGGCCGGCGTCTCGGCCCTCGACGCCCTCATCCTCGGCCAGATCAAGCGCGCGCCGGGGGTCGGCGTCTGCGACCTCGCCGACGCGGAGAAGCTCTCCCGCCCGACCATGAGCAGCCATGTGAAGCGCCTGGAGGCGGCCGGCTGGGTCGCCCGCGCCGACCACGTCGACGACGGTCGCCGGTCAGGCCTTCGGGTCACCCCCGCAGGCGAGGCGCGGCTCGAGGAGATCCGCAAACTCCGCAACGACTGGCTCTCCGTGCGCCTCGCCCGATTGTCCCCGGACGGCCGCGACCAGTTGGCCCAGGCCGCCCTGCCCCTCCTCCAGCTTCTGAGTCTCGACGCATGACGGACCTCGCCCTCAAGCCCGAAGAGACTGGCGCCAAGGCCGCCGTCACCCGCGGCTGGATCGTGCCGGCCATCATCGGCTCGGCCCTGATGATGCAGACGCTCAGCGCCACGGTGCTGTCCAACGCCCTGCCCACCATGGCCCGCGCCCTGCACGAGGATCCGCTGCGGCTCAACCTCGCCATCACCATGTATCTGCTGGCCTCGGCGGTGTTCCTGCCGGTCAGCGGCTGGGCGGCGGACAAGCTGGGGGCCAAGCGGGTCTTCCTCGCCGCCATGATCCTCTACGCCCTGGCCTCGGCCGCCTGCGGCTTTGCGAATAACCTCGCCGAACTGGTCCTGGCCCGGATCTTCCAGGGCACAGCCAGCGCCATGATGGTCCCGGTCGGACGCCTAGTCCTGTTGCGCACCACGCCCAAGAGCGAACTGGTCGGCGCCATGTCGGTACTCACCATGCCGGCCCTGCTGGGGCCGGTGATCGGCCCCGTGCTCGGCGGCGCCATCGTCACCTTCGCCGACTGGCGCTGGATCTTCTTCATGAACCTGCCGATCGCCGTGTTCGGCGGCGTCATGGTCTGGCGCTATGTGCCCAATGTCGCCGAACAGGACGTGGCCCCCATCGACTGGATCGGCATCCTGCTCACCGGGATAGGCCTCGCCACCCTGATCTTCGGCTTCGAGAACCTGGGCCGCCCCCTGCTGCCCGGCTATGCGGTCGCCGGCCTGTTCCTCACCGGCCTGGCCTCGCTCTTCGCCTATGGGGTCTATTCGCGCAGCAATCAGCACGCGATCCTCGACCTGCGCCTGTTCCGGATCCAGACCTTCTCCGCCTCGATCATCGGCGGCGGCTTCATGCGGCTCGCCATGGGCGCCATGCCCTTCATGCTGGCCATGCTGTTGCAGATCGGCTTCGGCATGAGCCCGTTCCAGGCCGGCCTGCTCACCTTCATGAGCGCCGCCGGCGCCATCGTCATGAAGACCGCCGCCCCGCCCATCCTGCGCCGCTTCGGCTTCCGCACGGTGCTGATCGTCAACGCCGTCATCACCGGGATCAGCTTCCTGGCCTATGGCCTGTTCAAGCCCACGACCCCGCACATCGTCATCATGGCCGTCCTGCTGGTCGGCGGCTTCTTCCGCTCCCTGCAGTTCACCAGCCTGAACGGCATGGCCTTCGCCGACGTGGAACAGCACCAGATGAGTCGCGCCTCGACCATGTCCAGCATGGCCCAGCAGCTGGTCCAGTCGATCGGCATCGGCCTGGCCGCCCTCCTGCTGCACTATTTTATGGTCGCCCAGGGCCAGCACCATCTGACCGCGGCCACCATCTCCCCCGCCTTCCTGGTGGTCGGCGCCATCACCTTCATTTCGCTGGTCTTCTATTTCCCCCTGCCGGCGGACGCGGGCGACGAAATGAACAGCCGTCGCCCCAGGGCCTGACGCCGCGCTGATCCCGACGCAATTCGGTGTCATTCTGCTCTGCCAGGGTCGGGGGACCACTGCAGCCCAGGAGGACAAGATGATCCGCAAAGCCCACGCCCAATGGCGCGGAACCGGTCGGGACGGGACTGGCGACCTGACGACCGAGTCCGGCGTGCTCTCGCACACGCCCTATTCCTTCAAGACCCGCTTCGAGGCCGAGCCGGGCACGAACCCGGAGGAACTGATCGCCGCCGCCCACGCCGGCTGCTTCACCATGGCTCTGGCCTTCCAGCTCCAGACCGCGGGCTTCACGCCGGAGGAGCTGAACACCGAAGCCGCCGTCTCCCTGGTCCAGGCCGACGGCGGGTTCAAAATCGAGAAATCCGCCCTCACCCTGCGCGCCAAGGTTCCGGGCCTGGACAAGGCCAGGTTCGACGAACTGGCGGGTGTGGCGGAGAAGAACTGCCCGGTCTCCCGGGTGCTGAACGCCGAGATCACCCTCGACGCCACGCTCGACTAGGGAATGCGGGCCGGCGACGCGCTTGCGCCGCCGGCCCGGGGTCCTATTCCGCGGCCATCAGGTGCTTACCGGCGGTGAGCGCGGTCTTGGCCGCGAGCGCCGCCTTGGCCGCCTCGTATTCGTCGGACAGGCGCTGCACCAGCTCGCCGGCGGTGGGGATGCTCTTCACCGCCCCGATGCCCTGGCCGCAGCCCCAGATGTCCTTCCAGGCCTTGGCCTTGGTGTTGCCACCCGAGCCGAAGTTCATCTTCGACGGGTCGGAGACCGGCAGGTTGTCCGGATCCAGCCCGGCCGCCTCGATCGAGGGGCGCAGATAGTTGCCGTGCACGCCGGTGAACAGGTTCGAATAGACGATGTCGTCGCCGCGGCTGGCGACGATCATGTCCTTATAGTCCTGCTGGGCGTTGGCTTCCTGGGTCGCGATGAAGGCCGAGCCGATATAGGCCAGGTCCGCGCCCATGGCCTGGGCGCCCAGGATCGCCGCGCCATTGGCGATCGATCCCGACAGGGCGATCGGCCCGTCGAACCACTCGCGCAGCTCCTGGATCAGGGCGAAGGGCGACAGGTGCCCGGCATGGCCGCCGGCGCCGGCCGCCACGGGAATCAGGCCGTCGGCCCCCTTCTCCACCGCCTTGCGGGCGAAGCGGTCATTGATGACGTCGTGCATCACGATGCCGCCATAGGAGTGGATCGCGGCGTTCACATCCTCGCGGGCGCCCAGCGAGGTGATGTTCACCGGCACCTTGTATTTCACGATCAGCTCGATGTCCTGCTCAAGCCGGTCATTGGTCTTGTGGACAATCTGGTTGACCGCGAAGGGCGCCGACGGCCGGTCCGGATTCTTGCGGTCCCAGTCGGCCAACTCCTCGGTGATCTGCGCCAGCCACTCGTCCAATTGGCTGATCGGACGGGCGTTCAGCGACGGAAACGACCCGACGATCCCCGCCTTGCACTGGGCGATCACCAGGGCCGGGTTGGAGATGATGAACAGCGGCGAGGCGATCACCGGCAGACGAAGACGTTCAGCGAGAATGGGGGGCAGGGCCATGGGCGCGTTTCCAATCGATGCGGTTCTTATTTTTACAGCGTATACACATGATCCGGACCTGTGCAAGCATAGGGTTTCCCTTGACCCAGCGGCGCCTTGACGCCCGGCCTTTCCCTGGCCCATCTGGCGGCCGATGACCAAGCCAGCCTCCCAAATCACCTCGCCCTTCCCGACCGCGACCGCGGCCGAATGGCGTGTCCTGGTCGAGAAGACGCTCAAGGACGCCCCCTTCGAAAGTCTCCTGCGCGAGACGCCCGAGGGCCTGCCGATCGCGCCGCTCTATGAGTCGGGCGCCAGCGCCCCGGCGATCACCCCGCGCCCCTTCGACGCCGAGCGCCCCTGGGACCTGCGCGCCGCGACCCGTCACCCCGATCCGACCGGTGCGCGCACCGAGCTGCTGGCCGACCTGGAAGGCGGCGCGGCCTCCGCCCTGATCCGCATCGACCCGACCGGCGAGACCGGAACCGCTATAGGCTCGCCCGAGGCCCTGGCCCGCGCCCTGGACGGCGTGCTGGTCGAGTTGGCGCCCGTCGCCCTGGACGCCGGCTTCCTAGGCCCCAAGGCCGCCGACTGGCTCAGCGCCTTCGCCAAGTCGGCGCCCAACGCCCTGCTCGCCTTCCACATGGACCCGCTCAGCGCCTTCGCCGAGGCCGGCGTCAGCCCTGGCCCCGTTGAGAGCCATCTGGTCTCGGCCGCCACAGTCGGCGCCCGCCTGGCCGAGATCTATCCGAAGTCGACCCTGTTCCTGGCCTCCGGCCGGGCGGTGCATGAGGCGGGCGGCGGCGAGGCGGGCGAACTGGCCTTCGCCCTCGCCGCGGCGGTCGCTTACGCCAAGGCCCAGGTCGTGGCCGGCGCCTCCATGGCCGACGCCTTCTCCCGCATCGTCCTGGGGCTCAGCGCCGACACCGACTACTTCCTGACCATCGCCAAGCTGCGGGCCGCTCGCCTGCTCTGGGCCCAGGTCACCGCCGCCTGCGGCGTCGAGGCGCCGGCCCGGATCGAGGCCCGCTCCTCGCACCGCATGCTGGCCGCCCAGGACGCCTGGACCAACATGCTGCGCCTGACCTCGGCCGCCTTTGGCGCGGCGGTCGGCGGCGCCGACGCCGTCCAGCTCGGCGCCTTCACCGATCCCCTCGGCCTGCCCACCGCCTTCGCTCGCCGCCAGGCCCGCAACGCCCAGCTGGTGCTGATGGAAGAGGCCCACCTCGGCCGGGTCGCCGATCCCGCCGCCGGGGCCGGCTATGTCGAAGCCCTCACCGACGAGATGGCCCGCGCCGCCTGGGCGGAGTTCCAGGCGATCGAGGCCAAGGGCGGCCTGATCGAGGCCCTGGCCTCCGGCCTGGTCGCCAACGAGGTCGCCAAGGTCACAGCCGCCCGCGAGGCCGCCGGCAAGCCGCGCATCGTCGGCGTCACGGCCTTCCCGCCCACTCAGCAGGCCCCGGTCGAAGTGCTGAGCGTGCGCCCGAAACCGGTCGACGCTCCCTCACCCCGCCTGCCCGGCCCTGACGGCCACTGTCCGCCCCTGCGCCCGATCCGTCTGGCGCAACCCTTCGAGGCCGCACAATGAGCCGCTTCCCCGACTTCTCCACCCTGGCCTTCGCCCCGCCCTCGGCGGACGCCGTTGCGACCGGGCCCGCCTGGGACACGCCCGAAGGCATCGCCGTGAAGCCGGGCTATGCCCCAGCCGATATCGAGGGCCTGGACGCCCTGGCCGGATATCCGGGCCTCGCCCCCTTCGTGCGCGGTCCCTATCCGACCATGTACCTGACCAACCCGTGGACGGTCCGCCAGTACGCGGGCTTCTCCACGGCCGAGGACTCCAACGCCTTCTACCGCCGCAACCTGGCGGCCGGTCAGATGGGCTTGTCGATCGCCTTCGACCTCGCCACCCACCGCGGCTACGATTCAGATCACCCGCGGGTGAAGGGCGACGTCGGCATGGCGGGCGTCGCCATCGATTCCATCCTCGACATGCGCACCCTCTTCGACGGCATCCCGCTCGATAAGATGAGCGTGTCCATGACCATGAACGGCGCGGTGCTGCCGATCCTGGCCCTCTACATCGTCGCCGGCGAGGAACAGGGTGTCAGCCACGCCCAGCTGTCAGGCACGATCCAGAACGACATCCTCAAGGAGTTCCTGGTCCGGAACACCTACATCTATCCGCCGTCGCCTTCGATGCGGATCATTTCGGACATCTTTTCATATACTTCGCGCGAAATGCCGAAGTTCAACTCTATCTCGATCTCGGGCTATCACATCCAGGAAGCCGGGGCGACGCTCGACCTGGAGCTCGCCTACACCCTCGCCGACGGCATCGAATATGTCCGCGCCGGGGTCGCCGCCGGCATGACCGTCGACCAGTTCGCGCCCCGCCTGTCCTTCTTCTGGAACGCGGGCATGAACGCCTTCATGGAGATCGCCAAGCAGCGCGCCGGCCGCCTGCTCTGGGCCAAGCTCATGAAGGAGGAGTTCGATCCCAAGGACAGCCGCTCCCTGTCGCTCCGCGCCCACACCCAGACCAGCGGCTGGAGCCTCGCGGCCTCGGACGTCTACAACAACGTCGCCCGCACCTGCGTCGAGGCCATGGCTGCAGCCGGCGGCCAGACCCAGAGCCTGCACACCAATTCGCTGGACGAGGCGCTTGCGCTTCCCACCGACTTCTCCGCCCGCATCGCCCGCAACACCCAGCTGTTCCTGCAGCTGGAAGGCGGCCAGAACCGGGTCATCGATCCCTGGGGCGGCTCCTACTATATCGAGCGCCTGACCGCCGACCTCGCCGCCCGCGCCCTGGAGCACATCGCCGAAGTCGAAGCCCTGGGCGGCATGGCCAAGGCCATTGAGGACGGTCTGCCTAAGCGCCGCATTGAGGAGGCGTCGGCCCGCACCCAGGCCCGCATCGATTCCGGTCGCCAGTCCCTGGTCGGCGTGAACCGCTACAAGCCGACCGTCGCCGACGAGATCCCGGTGCTCAAGGTCGACAACTCCGCCGTCCGCGAGCGTCAGCTCGAGAAGCTCGCCCGCCTGAAGGCCGAGCGCGACCCGGCCGCCGTCGAGGCCGCGTTGGACGCCCTGACCAAGGGCGCGGCCGGCAAAGCCAACCTGCTTGAGCTGGCCGTCGAGGCCGCCCGCGCCAAGGCCACGGTGGGCGAGATCAGCTACGCCCTGGAAAAGGTGTTCAACCGTCACTCCGCCAAGGCCTCGGCCGTCAGCGGCGTCTACCAGCGCGAGGCCGGGGCCACCCCGGCCAGCGACCGCGCCAAGGCCATGACCGCCGCCTTCGTCCAGGCCGACGGCAAGAAGCCCCGCATCCTGGTCGCCAAGATGGGCCAGGACGGCCACGACCGCGGCCAGAAGGTGATCGCCTCCGGCTTCGTCGATCTCGGCTTCGACGTCGACATCGGCGACCTGTTCCAGACCCCGGCCGAGGCGCCGCCGAGGCGGTGCGCGAGGGCGTCCATGTGGTGGGCGCGAGCTCCCTGGCGGCCGGCCACCTCACCCTGGTGCCGGAGCTGAAGGCCGAATTGGCCAAGCTCGGCCGCGCTGACATCCTGGTCGTTGTCGGAGGTGTGATCCCCCCGGAAGACTTCCAGGCCTTGCGCGACGCCGGCGTAGCCGCAATCTTCACGCCTGGAACAGTCGTTCCCGAGGCGGCGATCGAAGTTATGGAACGGCTGAACGAACAACTGGGCTACGCCCAGCTCGAGGCCAGCGCCTGATGCGGCTGGGCGCGGGGCTTCTGGCCGCCGGCCTGGCGGGCGCGCTCGCCGTCCTGCCGGCCAGCGCCGACGCTCCGGCCCGCCTGCACCTGATCGCCGCGTCCATTCCCGCCGTCGCTCCGGTGCCGATGGCGCCCAGCGTTAGCCGCACCCGCTACTGGCCGGTCGTCACCGCCCTGCCCCAGGCGACCGTCGTGCCCGCCGTCCTGGCGAACGGCCAGGTGCAGGGCAGCCGTGATCGCACCTTCGACAGCCGCCGCCCGTCCGATCCCAACAAGCCCCAGACCCGCCGCCATGTCGGGGTGGATCTGACCGCCGCCGAGGGCGACACAGTCGTCGCCATGGAGCCGGGCCGGATCGTCGCCTTCTACCCCTTCCTGGCCCGTTCGCCCGCCGACGGCGGCGAGCAGACCTGGGCGATCCTGGTCGCCCACAAGGACTATGTCGCCCTCTATGGCGAGGTGCGCGCCAGCTCGCTCGCGGACCGCCGCCTCGCGGTCGGCGACGCCGTCGCAGGCGGCCAGCCCATCGGGATGGTCAGCGGCACCGCCCAGCTGCACACCGAGATCTATCCCGCCGGGACGACGCATAACTACCAGTGGCCGGTCGGCGCCTCGCCGCCGCCCCAGATGCGCAACCCGACCCAGTTCCTGCTCGACACCGCCGCCAACGGCCTGCGGATCTATCCGGGCTCAGGCCACTCCGTCCTCACCGCCGCGCCTTAGGGTCCTGGCCGCCGCCGCGGGATCGCTGCGGAACCGCACCAGCGGCGGGACCAGCCCCTGCAGCATCAGCGCCCGGCGCACGGGCTTGTCGGCGCCGGTCAGGATCACCCGCGCCCCCCGCCGCGCCGCATTGCGCGCGAAGCTGGCCATGGCCGCGGCCCCGGACGAATCCATCATCTGCACGTCCGACAGGTCGAGGATATAGCCCTTGGGCCGCTCGCCGATGGCGTCCAGCGTCGCCCCCACCTGGGCCGTGGCCCCGAAGAAGAAGGCGCCGGAGATCTTCAGGGTGGCGATGTCGCGATCCAGGGTCAGGGCCGGACCGAACCCTTCGGAATCGTCCTCCCCCGCGTTGTCGCCGCCGCGCACATCCACCGCCTTGGCCATGCGGTGGATGAACAGCAGGGCGCCCAGCGAAAAGCCGGCGATGATGCCGGTGCTCAGGTCCTTGGCCAGTGTCAGGCCGAAGGTGGTCAGCAGCACCGCCGCATCGGCCCTGGAGGCCCGAATCAGGGTGGCGAACTCATGCTTCTCGGCCATGTTCCAGGCCACCAGGGCCAGCAGCCCGGCCAGGGCGGCCAGCGGGATATAGGCCGCGAGCGGCGCGGCCACGACCAGGAACGCCAGCAGAAAGCCGGCATGCAGCATGCCGGCGATCGGCCCCCGCGCGCCGGACCTCACATTGGTCGCGGTCCGGGCGATCGTCCCGGTCACCACGATCCCGCCGAACAGGGCCGAGCCGATATTGGCGATCCCCTGGGCGATCAGCTCGGTGTCTGGCCGATGCCGCCGCCCCGACATGCTGTCGGCCACCACCGCCGACAACAGGCTCTCGATCGCCCCCAGCAGGGTGAAGGACAGGGCCGACGGCAGAACGGACTGGACCTTGGCCAGGCTCAGCGCCGGCAGGCGCGGCGCCTCCAGCCCCTGGGCCAGGTGACCGAACCGCGCCCCGATGGTCTCCACCGGCAGATGCAGTCCCCAGGCCGCGACGGAGGCCAGCACCACGGCGATCAGCATCCCCGGCCAGAGCGGCTTGAAGCGCTTCAAGGTCAGGATCACCACGATCACCCCGACCGCGACGGCGATCGCCATCGGATTGGCGGTCGGCAGGGCGTGGACCAGGGCCGCCAGCTTGGGGATCAAGGGCCCGGGCTCTGGCCCAGTCAGCTTCAGGCCCAGCAGATCCTTCAGCTGGCTCGCCCCGATGATCACGGCGATGCCGCCGGTGAACCCGACCGTCACCGGATAGGGCATGTAGCGGATGAAGGTCCCCGCCCGGATCAGCCCGAGCGTCGCCAGCATCAGCCCTGACAGCATGGTGGCCAGCAATAGCCCGTCCAGGCCGTGGGCCTGCACCGTGGCGGCCACCAGCACGATGAACGCCCCCGCCGGCCCGCCGATCTGATAGCGGCTGCCACCCAGCAGCGAGACCAGGAAGCCGCCGACAATGGCCGTGAACAGTCCCCGGTCCGGCGACACGCCCGAGGCGATGGCGATGGCCATGGAGAGCGGCAGGGCCACGATGGCGACCGTCAGGCCCGCGATGGCGTCGGCCCGCAGGTCCCTGAGGCCATAGCCTTCTCGCAGCACGGTCAATAGCTTGGGTTCATACCACGTCCGCATCGGGAACCTCGCCGACTCCAGAGACCGGCAAGCCTACGCTCTCGCCCGCGCGCTAGGGCTTGATGCGAGTCAAACTCAATCCGCGACAGAACGACTGCACTTCCCGGCGGATGGGCCCTATCCTCCCCCTCGACGCCGACACGGCCAGCCAAGGAGCCCCGTCATGACCGAACTCGTCGCCCACGGCATCCCCGGCAGCCCGTTCCTACGGGCCGTCCTGGCGACCGCCGAGGAAAAGGCCGTGCCCTACCGCCTGGTGGCCCTGGCCCCCGGCCAGCATCGCACCGAGGCCTATCGGCGGATGCATCCGTTCAGCCGCATCCCGGTCATCGAGCACGGCGACTTCGTGCTGTACGAGACCCAGGCCATCCTGCGTTATCTGGACGCCATCGGCGAAGGCCCCGCCCTGCAACCCACCGATCCCCGGGCCGCGGCCCGCATGAACCAGATCATCGGGGTCAATGACTGGTACTTCTTCCCGAAGGTCGGCGGCCCCATGGTGTTCCAGCGCCTGATCGGCCCGATCCTGCTGGGCACCACGCCCGACGAGGCGGTGATCGCCGAGGCCTATCCCATGGCCCAGACCTGCGTGGCGGAGTTCGAGCGCCTCCTGGGCGCCTCGACCTGGCTGGCCGGCGAGCGCTTCTCCCTCGCCGATCTGATGGTCGGACCTCAGCTGGAATATCTGTCCCAGACGCCCGAAGGCCGCGCCCTTCTGGCCGGCACCCGGCTCGAGGCCTGGCTGAAACGGATCGCCGCGCGCCCCAGCTTCCAGGCGACCCTGCCGCCGGAGCCCCTGCGCCAGGCCGTCTAGCGTTTGCGCCCCTTGGGCTTCTTCTTGCCGCCCCAGCCGGCGGGAAGCTCCGAGGGGCCATGCCGCCGCTCGATGTCCTTCTGAAGGGCGTTGGCCGCCATCAGGTGGCCCTGGACGAAGACGTCGGCCGCCCAGCCCAGCAGCGGGATCTGCGACAGGGCCGAGTCGCCGGCCACATAGAGGCCCATGCGGATCAGGGTCGCGGGCGAGGCGCCGGCGGCGAAGCCCTGCCCCATCAGCAGCAGTCCTGCGCCGACGCTGTAGATGACGTCGATCGGATAGGCGAAGGCCAAGGCGCCATCCAGGCCGATGCCGAACGGACCCACACCGACCAGCCGGTCAGACAGGCGCTTGATACGCTCGGCGGCGCGCCATGCCCGGTGCGCCTGTTCCTGGGAAACCGCCATCCGCCCTTAACGCCCGCCTTCCTGTAAAGCTCCGCCTAGCCGAGAAACACCACCCGGCGCTTTTCCTTGCCGGCGCGGATCCGGGTCAGGATCTCGCGATATTCCGGGCTGGCCTGGGCGTCCTTGCGGGCGCCCTCGAAATAGATGGTGTCTTCCATGTGGTGCAGCAGCATGTCCGCCGACCACTTATGGCCCGTGAACAGCACGTCGGCGATCTTGCCCAGCTTGCCTGCCGCCCCAGCCAGGGTGTCGATGGCGATGATAGCCGTCATCTGCAGCAGCACCATCGGCGCGGCCCGCGCCCGCACGCCGTCGAAGATCAGCAGCAGACCGGCGCCCAGACTGTAGAGCTCGCCCGCGCCCGGAATCCAGGTCAGCAGGCCATCCAGGCCGATGCCCAAGGGGCCGATCCCAACCACGTTGTCCGACAGCTTCTTCGTGCGTTCGATGCTGTTGCGGATGTTGTGCAGATCGATATGCGACCGCGCGAAGACCATTCACCGCTCCTGGGGACTAGCGACGCCACCATGCCGTAAGCCACGCCGGGCTCAAAGCCCGCTCGCCCGCTTTTCGCGCGATACGATAGGCCATAGCAATTGCTTGCCCCTGTGACGGGAGAGCGTCTCGCGGGATCGCGCAACTCACCCTATATTTCAGGCATGGCCAAGTCCGAGACGCCCGTCCTGATCGTCACAACCCACTTCATCGAGGGCCGGCCGGTGCGCCAGCACCTGGGCATGGTGTCGTCCCAGGCGATCCTCGGCGCCAATGTCGTGTTCGACCTGATGGCGGCCATCCGCGACTTCATCGGCGGCCGATCCAAGGGCTATGAGCGCATCCTGTCCCAGGCCCGGGCCGACGCCCTGCGCGGCCTGGAGGAAGAGGCGCGCAAGCTCGGGGCCAACGCGGTCCTCGGCGTCGATCTCGACTACAACACTGTCGGCCCCAACGGCTCCATGCTGATGGTCTCGGTGAACGGCTCGGCCGTCGTCCTCTAGGCCTCGCCCCACAGGCCCGGCGGCGGCGGGTGGATGAGCGAACCCTCATAGACCAGCCCCGGCCGCCGATCCCCCTCCAGCAGCAGTGGCCCGTCCAGGTCGGCGAAGGCCGCGCCCTGGGCCAGGATCATGGCCGGCGCCATCGACAGCGAGGTCGCCACCATGCACCCCACCATGATCTCCAGCCCCAGCGCCCTGGCCTCGGCCGCCATCGCCAGGGCCTCGGTCAGTCCGCCGGCCTTGTCGAGCTTGATGTTCACGTGAGTGTAGCGGCGCGCGCAGGCCGTCAGCTCCAGCCGGCTGCGCAGGCTCTCGTCGGCGCAGAGGGGCACCGGACAGTCGTAGCCCTCCAACACGCCGTCCTCGCCGCTCGGCAGGGGCTGCTCGATCAGCTTGACGTCCAGCCGCGCGAACTCGGGCGCCAGGCGCTTCAGGTCCTCGAAGCTCAGGCCCTCATTGGCGTCCACGATCAGCCGGGTCTTCGGCGCGGCCTGCCGCACCGCCTCGACCCGGTCCAGGTCGCCGGCCCCGCCGATCTTCAGCTTGAGCACCGGACGCCGGCCCGCCGCCCGCGCCGCCTCGGCCATCGCATCGGGCGTGTCGAGACTGAGGGTGTAGCAGGTCTTCACGGGGTCGAGCCGCCCCCGCCCCGCCGCCTTCCAGGCCGGCTCTCCGGTGATCTTGGCTTCCAGGTCCCACAGGGCGCAATCCAGCGCATTCCGCGCCGCGCCGGCCGTGAGCAGGGACTGCAGCTCCGCCCGCGCGGCTCCGGCCTCGATGGCCGGCCGAACCCGCTCCACGGTGGCCATGACCCCCGCGACCGTTTCGCCGAACCGCGGATAAGGTACGGCCTCGCCGCGCCCGGTCACGCCCGCCTGGGTGATTTCGGCGACCACCACATGGGCCTCGGTCTTGGCGCCCCGGGCGATAGTGAAGACCTGCGCCGTGGGCCAATGCTCATCACGAACGGCGAGCGTTCGGATCACACGAAGTCGCCGGCCGCGGCTTCGAGCAGCAGATAGATGCGCCCGGCGTCCGAACTCAGCAGGGTCTCGACCAGGAAGCCTTCGTGGTCGCGCTCGGCGGCGTCCGCCAGCAGATCCTGATAGCGGTTGAGATAGGCGATCGCCTTGCGCTTCAGCTTGTCGTCCGTGAACAGCCGGCGCGACAGCCGGCGCGTCGCGGCGGGCGCCAGTCGGCGCACCACTTCCCGCGCCCCGTCGTCGTCGCGGGTCTGGATCGCCGCGGCGATCTCGTCGATCCGTCCCCGCGGCAGCAGGGCCGTGGGGTCGATTCCCATGCCGGCGATCTCCGTCGCCAGCTCGTCCTCCAGCGCCCGTTCGTCCGGCCCCGGAACCACGCCGCTGTCGTCGATGGAGGTCAGCAGGTCCTTCCAGGTCCAGCCGTCCCCGTCCCGCTCGGCAGGCGCCGCGGCCGGCGCCCGGGGCGCGCGGCCCTGGGCCTGGTCGAAAACGTCGGTGAATTCCTGGTCGGTGGCGGTCGGCGTCAGCCGCAGGCGCGGCCGTTGCGGCGGCTCCTCCACCGGCTCATTGAGCTCAAGTTCGAGCTCCTCCTCGATCGGTTCGAACCGGATGGTCGGCGGCGGCGTCTCGCGCACTGAACGCGCCAGCGGGGTCTGGGCGGGACGCACCGGCCGCTCGCGCGGCGGCGCCGGGGTGGCCAGCCCGCCGGCCGCGCCCGCGACCGAGCCCATCATGCGGACGGCCTCGCTCAGCATCTCGTAATTGCGCCGCACCCGGTCCTGGAACGCCTGGTCGATCGCCTGGGTCTCGTTCGCAGTCTTGCGGGCGTAGTCCATGAGCTCGTCGATGCTCTCGGTGACCGCCTGACGGACCTCTTCGGCCTGGTCCTTGGCGGTCGCCGGCAGGCGCGCGGCGCGCGCCTCGATCTCGGCCAGCATGCCAGCCAGCTCGTCCAGGGTCGCCCGCGCCGCCTGGGCGCCTTCGTCCAACTTGCGGGCGGTCGCCGCCCCGGCCTGCTCGACCATCTGGGCCGACTGTTCGATCAGGTCGCGCGCCTCGGCCAGCCGCGACTCGAACACCTGGTTCGCCCGCTGGCCGGCGGTGAAGGCGGCCTCGGACAGCTGGTCCACCTGCTCGCGCGCCGTGACGGCGTGCTGCTCGGCGGCCGTGCGGGTCTGTTCGGCGGCTTCGGCCAGGCCCTGGATCGCGGCCCGCGTCTGGGCCTCCAGCTTGGCCCGCTCCTGGGCGGCGGCTTCGGACACGGCCTCCAGGGAATGCAGGGTCGACTGGCCGAACTCGTCGCGCTCGGCCGCGGCCGACGCCGCCAGCTCGCGGAACTGCTCGGCCGCCTCGGCGATCAGCTGGCGCAGAGCCTCGCCGCCCTTGACCGCCCGGTCGCCCAGCTCGGCGGCCGACAGCCGCGCCTGGGTGATGAATTCCGACAGTTGGGCCGCATGGGTTTCGGACTGGGCGCCGAACGCCTCCTGCTCCGAGCGCAAGGCGTGGGCGGTGGTCACCAGTCCCGCCCGCTGCTCGGTGAGTCCCTGTTCGACCTGGGCGATCTGGTCGGCGACCCCCATGCCGGCGGTCTCCAGCCGGGCGATGTGGCGCGTTAGGTCCTCGCCGGCCACGCGGGCGGCGTCGCTGGCCTCCCCGGCGGCGGCGGCCAGGTCGGCGGCGCGGGCGGCGAGCGCGGCCTCGGCCTCGCGGATCTGGGTTTCGGCGAGGTCGGAGGCCTCGGCCACCATCCGCGCCTTCTGGGTGATGGAATCGGCGACCGCCGTGGCCTGCTGATCCAGGGTCTGGGCCAGTCCGCCCAGCTCGCTGCGCTCGCGCCCCAGGGTCTGGGCGAGTTCACTGGCGGTCCGCGCCGACTGGGCGGCGGCCTCGATCAGCTGTTCGCTCTCGGTCGCCAGGGCTTGGCGCAGGGCCAAAAGGGTCTCGCGGGCCTCGTCGGCGACCGCGCCGGCCCGGGCGATCTCCTCGCGCACAGAGCGAACCATGTCCGAGGCCTGGGCGCCGGCCGACAGGGCCGGGCCGACCATCTGGTCGGACAGGGCCTGGGCGCGCCGCGCCTCCAGCCCCAAGAGCTGCCCCTGGCGCATCATATAGGCCGCGACCCAGACAAAGGCCGCCGGCCCGAGCGCCATGGCGGTGAGCACCGCCAGCACGAAGGGATCGAAGTCGAAGGGCGACTTGGCGTGCTGATAGCCATAGGCGAAGGCGATCGGCGCGCAGGCCCACAGCACGGACACGAACAGGGCCGCGAGATAGATCGGCCAACCGCTTGGAATGTCAGCTCTTTGAGTCGGCGCCTCAGGCGGCGGCGCGGGCGGCTCGGGCCGGGTCGCCAGCGGGCGCGCAGAGGGCGCGGCGACCTGGGGCTCCGAGATCGGCGAGGGCGGAGAGGCGGCGACCGGCTCAGCCTCAAGCGGCGGAAACAGCGGCGGGTCCACGGCGGCGAGATCGAAATCCGGCGCAGCGTCGGGCGCAGGCCCGTCGGACTCGGGCGTCACGCCCTCATCCGTCATGGCCTGGAAATCTGCCGGCTGATGCCGCTTTCTGATTTTCATACGCGGACTTGCTCAAGCGCCTCTCGACCTGCGATCCGATCCGGACACTGACGTCCCGCACGAACTCGCGCCCCAGCCGAAAGGATTACCGGCGAACAGGGTCCGCGCAAAGCGTCATCGCAGGGAATCTTGTGGGGCGGAGGCGGTTTGTCGCGGCGGCCTCAACCAGATCTTGGTTAACTCTTGAAGGTCGGGCTCGGCGATTGGGCGCATTGGGCCGACTTCATCGGGTGATCGGAGACCTTGAGAATCTTCTTCGGCGTGACCGTCCGCGCAACCGTGCGTTCCGCCGGAACCGGCTTTTCGATCGGCTTGGCTTCCAGGGTGACGCCGAAATGCGAATAGGCGGCGGCGGAGGAATGCACCACCACGGCGGCGACGATTTCAGTCAAGGTCTGCACCGGAACTCTCCCGTATCCGATACGATTCCGCGTGTCCTTATAGGCCAAGCACGACCATAGGGCGATGTCGCATAACATGAATTTTCGGTCATGTTCCGCCGGCGGCGGACCGGCGGCCGCCTACCGTTTGCGGCAGAACACATCGCGCAGGATGGCGGTCTCCCCGACGAACCGCCCGGCGCTGTCCAGCGCCTGGGGCGCCCTCTGGCTGGAGTCGTAATAGGACGCCGATCCCAGGTCCATCGCACGGCAATAGGTGTTGGCCGAACCGCCGCTGGCGGCGATGTCGTAGCCCGCCACCAGCGGATAGGGGAACAGCACCCCCGTGGCGCCCTCATAGGGACGCCCGACCTGGGGCCCGCCCCAGGGCGCGCCCGGCGACCAGCTGCCGCCGTGGTCCCAGGCCCCGTCCAGATAGGCCTGCAGCGACGAGATCTTGCCGCCCATGCCGATGCTGGCGAGGTTCGGCACATCTCCAGCCACGTCCTTGCACTTGCCGCGATAGCCGGAGTCCTCGCAGACCCTCCAGCCGCCCTCGAACCGGGCGCTCTGGGCCTGGTCGTTGAAATTCATGCTCGCCAGGTTGTCCGACGCGGCGACCACGGTGATCTGCCGGCCCTGGAAGTCCGGCAGCTCGTAAAGGGTCACCCGCGGCAGCGGCGGCGTGGTCCGGGGTCCCGGACCTTGGGCGGCGGCGGCCGACGCCAGGGCGAGGAGGCCCACCCCCGCGATCACCGCTCTCAAAACAGACGCCATGAGGACTCCCGATACACGCAGGCGAGCCTAGCGGCCTCTGCGGCAATCGCAAACCGGCGCCCGCCAATGGGGAACGCCTAACTCGCGAAATGGGCGCCTTCGTGAACCAGCAGCCAGCGTTTCCTGTGCAATCCCCCGCCATATCCGGTCAGGCCGCCGTTCGCGCCGATCACCCTGTGGCAGGGCGCGACCAGGGCCACCGGGTTCGCGCCATTGGCCAGGCCCACCGCCCGCACCGCCTTGGGCGACCCGATCCGCTCGGCCAGCTGCTTGTAGCTCAGGGTCTGTCCTGCCGGGATGGTCCGCAGCGCCGCCCAGACGCGGCGCTGGAACAGGGTGCCGTTGGTGCGCATCTCCAGCGCGTCCAGGGCGTCCAGATCGCCGGCGAAATACCGCCCGAACACGTGGACCAGCTCGGCCGGGACCTCCCCCTCGGCGATCGGCTGCTCCCCATAGTGGCGACGCATCAGCCGCCGCATCCGGTCCTCATAGTCGGCGAAGTCGAAGGCGCGCAGCACACCGTCCTCGTCTGTGACCACCAGGGCCTCGCCGATCGGTGTGTCCAGGCGCGACAGGATAAGGCGCGCAGGTCTGCTGGCTTCAGGCGGCGACATCGGCGGCTCCAGGCGTGGGGGCGTAGACGGGATCGAAGTTCCACAGATGCGAGGCCGCATAGGCCCGCCAGGGTCGCCAGCGCTCGGCCCGCGCCAACAGTTCGGCCGGGCTGGGCCGAACGCCGTCGGCGTCCTCCAGCGCCCGCATCAGGCCGATATCGGCGTGCGGAAAAGCGTCAGGCTCGCGCAAGGCCCGCATGGCGATGTACTGTGCCGTCCACTCCCCGATCCCCGGCAAGGCGCGCAGCCGCGCCACCGCCTCCTCCAGGCTGCGGCGCGCCCCGAACAGGTCGGGGTCCGCAACCGCCGCCTGGGCCAGGGACACCAGGGCCCGGCCTCGGGCCCGCGGCATGCCCAGGGTCTCGACGTCGATCAGGGCCATTCGCGCCGGCGACGGGAACAGCCGCGTCAGGCCGAGCGCCCGGGCGGCCTCGTCCTGGATCTCCGCCCCATGGGCGGCGGTGATCTTGCCGGCCAGGTTTCGCGCCGCGGTCACGGTGATCTGCTGGCCCAGCACGGCCCGCACCGCCAGCTCGAACCCGTCCCAGGCGCCGGGCGCCCTCAACCCCGGCCGCGCCGCGACCATGGGGGCCAGGTCCGGATCCTCCGACAGATGCGCCCCGATCAGGCCGGGGTCGGCGGCCAGGTCGAACACCCGTCGCACCTTGGCGATCACCGCCGGCCACACCTGGACCTTGGGAAACCTCAGGGTGACCTTCAGCCAGTCGCCGGCGCCCGGTTCGACCATCACCACCCCGTGGGTGTCGCCCACTGCCAGGGTGCGGGCGTAGCGCCGCCGCGTCACCACCTCAACGCCCGGGATCGCCCGCCCCGCCAGGAAGGTGATCATGGCGTCCCAGTCATAGGGTGCGCGATAGGGCAGCTTCAGGGTCGCCCCCTCCCCGGCCGCGGCCTCAACCCCGCCCGTGCGGCGCAGTTCGCCGGGCGGCGCCCGAACAGCTGCTGAAAGGTCTCGTTGAACCGCCGCACGCTGCCGAAGCCCGCCGCCAGGGCCACCTCGGCCATCGGCAGCCGGGTCTCGTGGATCAGCTGCTTGGCCAGCAGCACCCGCCGCGTCTGGGCCACCGCGATCGGCGAGGCGCCCAGATGCTGGCGGAACAGGCGGCGCAGCTGCCGCTCCCCCACCCCCAGCCTGTCGGCCAGGGCCTCGACGTCGTCGCCGTCCATGGCCCCCTGCTCGATCAGCGCCAAGGCGCGGGTGACGGTGTTGGACGTGCCGTTCCACGAGCCGAGGTCCGGCGAGGTCTCCGGCCGGCAGCGCAGGCAGGGGCGGAAGCCCGCCGCCTGGGCCGCGGCGGCCGAGGGATAGAAGGTGATGTTCTCGCGCTTGGGCGTCCGGGCGGGACAGACCGGCCGGCAATAGATCCCCGTCGTCCGCACGGCGCCGAAGATGCGGCCGTCCAGGCGGGCGTCGCGCATGCAGAAGGCGCGGTAGCAGGCGTCGTCGTCGAGATCCATGCCGCGATCATCGGCCCCGCCCGGGCCGATGTCTCGCGGTTTTCGGACTCTCTCGGCGAACTAGAACGCCAGCACGATCTTGCCGAAGTGCTCGCCGCCCTGCATGGCCTCAAAGGCCGCCCGCGCCTCGGTCCAGGGATAGACCTTGTCGACCACCGGGCTGATCTTATGCAGTTCGATCGCCCGGCACATGGCCTCGAACATTTCGCGCGAACCGACGCTCAGCCCCTGCAACTTGGCGCTGTTGCCGATCAGCTGAGCCGGATTGAGCCCCTCGCCGGCGCCGGACACCACGCCGATGATGGCGATATGGCCGCCGATCCGCACGGCCTTCAGGCTCTGCTGGATGGTGCCCGCCCCGCCGACCTCCATGATGAAGTCCGCGCCCACCCCGCCGGTCGCGGCCCTCACCGGCTTCGACCACTCCGGCGTGGTGCGGTAGTTCACCAGATGATCGGCGCCCAAGGCCTTGGCCCGGGCCAGCTTTTCGTCCGAGGATGAGGTGATCACGGTCCGGTAGCCCGCCGCCTTGGCGAACTGCAGGCCGAAGATCGACACCCCGCCCGTCCCCTGCAGCACCACCGTGTCGCCCGGCTCCAGCCGCGCATCGAGGAACAGCCCCCGCCAGGCGGTCAGGGCCGCGCAGGCCAGCGTCGCCACCTGGTGGTCGGTGAGGAAGTCGGGAACCTTCGACACCCCCTCCTGGCTGAACGCCGCCAGTTCGCGGCCCGCGCCGGGGATCGGCGAGCCCAGCGAAGTGGTCAGTTTCTCCACCGTCGGTCGACCGGAATTCCAGCCCTGGAAGAACAGGGTCGAGACCCGGTCGCCCACCGCCACGCGGGTGACCCCCTCGCCCACCGCCTCGACCACGCCGCAGCCGTCGGAGAACGGGGTGATGGTCTCAGCCGTCGCCGAGCCTCGGCTATAGAGGCCGTTGACCATCAGGAAGTCGCGATAGTTCAGCGACACCGCCTTCATCCGCACCAGCACCTCGCCAGGGCCAGGCTTGGGGTCCTCGCGCTCAACGATGGCGATGCGGTCGAAGCCCCACGGGGCGGTGATTTCCAAGGCGCGCATGGCCGTCTCTCCCTGATGATCTGGTTGGCGGCCATAGTGGGCCGCCGCCCGGTCAGGGCAAGGCTGTCGCCGCGTCACCCGTCCAGGCGCTTGACCCCGTAGAGCCGCACGGCGCCGGCTAGGCCGGCGAGCGACATCACCGACATCACCAGATAGCCCTTCGCCCCCCATCCATCGAACAGCGCGCCCGAGCCCATGGTCGCCAGCCCCATCAGCATGCCACCGGACAGGGCCGAGTTCATCAGCTGGGCCGCCGAGGCGTTGGTCCGGCTGGACAGCCGCTCCACGATCTCCAGAGAGGCCACGAAGGTCGCCGCGTAGGTGAAGGTGTGCAGGGCCTGGACCGGGAAGGTCAGCCAGAGCGGCGGCGAGAAGGCGAGCGTCGTCCAGCGGATCACCGAGGCCGCCCCGCCCATCACCAGCAGATTGCGCGGCCCGACCTTCCGCCGCCACGGCTCCAGGAACCACAGGAAGCCGACCTCGACCGCAACGCCGACGCCCCACAGGACCCCGGTCAGGCTCTCGGGTATCCCCTGCTGCTTCCAGGCGAGCGCCGAGAACCCGTAATAGAAGGCGTGGGCTGACTGGATCAGCCCGACCGAGCTGACCGCCAGCATGAAGTCCTTGTCGCCGATCAGCTCCTTCAGGCCGCCAAGCCGATCGGACAACTGGGCCTTGGCCCCGCTCGCCAGCACCGGATCGGGCGGGATCAGGAAGCGACCGCCGAGCGCGGTCGCCAGCACCGCCATCACCATCCAGACCAGGACCAGCTCCGGCGACCACCGCGCCAGGATCGCCCCCATGCCCACATTGCCGATGATGAAGGCCGCAGAGCCCATGCCGCGCGGCCAGCCATAGTTGAAGTCGTCAGTCCGCGACCGGTTCAGCACGATGACGTCGTGCAGCGGCGGCAGAGTCGCATAGAGCGAATTGGCGACGAACCAGATCGCGAACCACCAGACAAAGCCCAGGTTCGGCGTGAGCAGCGCATAGGCCGCGGCGGTCACCAGGGCCAGCAGCACCAGGGGCGTCCGCCGCAGCTTGAAACTGTCGGCCCAGACCGCGATCGCCGGCGCCGTGACCGCCCGCGCCAGCAGGGGCGCCGACAGGATCAGGCCGATCTGCGCCCCGCTCAGGCCGCGGTGGTGGAACCACACCGGCATATAGGGCGAGCTCGCCCCGTTGCCGATGAAGATCGCCGCATAGAACAGGCCGAGGCGGACGGGCATGGACATGATCCGACGACGCCTAAACCGAGTCGCCTGCCCCGTTCCCGGCGCCGGCCCCGCAATCGACCTGACATGGGCGATCGGACCTTTCGCCGCCGCGCCCTGCCGTGCTAGCGCCAGGGCGTCATGTCCGAGCACCTCAAGTCGTCCAGCGTCTCCCAGCTCCTGGAGCTGATCGGCGCCCGAGAGGCCGCAGACGTCTCGGTGGCCGACATCCTCGAGACCTTCGGAAACCGGGCGTTCGGGGCGATGATGTTCGTCTTCGCCGCGCCCCTCGTCCTGCCCATGCCTCCGGGCGTGTCGGCCATCCTCGGCGCGCCCCTGATGTTCATCACCTTCCAGTGGATGCTGGGTCGGCGCACCCTGTGGCTGCCCAAGGCGCTGCTGGAGCGGACCATGAGCATGTCCGACTTCCGCAACCTGATGGGCAAGCTGACGCCCTATCTGGAGCGGCTGGAGCGTCGCCTGCGGCCGCGCCTGACCTTCATGTACAATCCGCTGGGCGATCGGATCGTCGGCGCCCTGTGCTTCGCGCTCTCGATCATCGTCTTCCTGCCGATCCCCTTCGGCAACATGCTGCCCTCCTTCGCCATCGCCGCCTTCGCCATCGGCGGGGCGGAACGCGACGGGGTCGCGGCCCTGATCGGCTGGATCGCGGCCATCCTCTCGTTCTTCGTGCTGGCGGTGCTCTCCAAGGCGATCATCGCCGCCGTCATGGCCTTCTTCGCCACCCTGATCGGGATGTTCTGATCCCTATTCCTGGCGCGAGACGAAACTGACCGGCCATTCCTCGGGCGGCAGGCCGCGGCACTCGGACATGACCGACTGATCAGACAGCCGGAACGCCTTGCCGTCCCAGATCCAGCTGTCGCCCTCGCCGCAGTCGGCGATCCCCCGGCCCTTGTAGAAACTGCTGAGGGTCAGGGTCGCGAGGTCGAAGCCGACGCCGATGATCTGGTTGTCCATCACCCCGCCCCGCCCGTCCTCCAGCGCCACGGGCCGCACATGGCCGCCCGCCTCGTCGGACAGGAACAGGCTGTAGACGCTCTGATAGGCGGCGTTCGAGCAGACATCGCCCCACAGGATCACCCCGGGCGCCAGCCGCGCGGATATCGGATCGCGCATATCCGCCGACAGGTCCTTGTCGCAGTCCTCGCCGAACGGGCCCGGACCGACTTGGGCAGGGTGTCGCCCACCCCTGCCTGCGAGGGGACGGGGCCGTGGCGGATCAGGGGCACGGCGGGCGGCGGCGGAACACTGGCGGCCGGCGCCGGCCCCTTGGCGACGAGGGCGGTGACGCCGCCGGCCCGCTTCTGTTGATCATCCATCCACCGCAGGGCCGCCGAACTGCCGGCGAGCGAAATAGTCACGCCCGCCCCGCTCCCCGGCTTGACGGCCAGGCCCGTCCCGTTCGCTAGGGCCGCGGTCAGGCTACGGCCCTGGGCGGGCGTCAGCGTGGCGCGTCCAAAGGGGTCCTCCTCACCCGGCCTGGCCTTCAGCCCGCCGACAATCTCCCGGTCATCGATGCGAAGCGACCAAGCCTGGCCCGCCTGCGCCCCGCCGTCCACGGCGACCGTCACCCGGGGCGCCGCATCCGCCCTCGCGGCCCGCTCGATCTTCAGGAAGGCCTGTGTCTCCGCGCCCTCCTCTGGAAATCCGAACGCGGTGCAGTTGCGGACATTGTCGCAGACCACCGTCCAGTCCTTGAAAGTCGCCTGCGCGGCCTGAGCCCCCTCGGCCCACATCGCCGCCGCCGCCGCCAACACCACGATCGATAAGTTGCCTCGCATGTCGCCTTCCCGTTGCCCGACGACAGGGTGGGGTTAAGCTGCCTTCCAGGCAACCACGGAGCGCGGAAATGGATCGTACGAACAGTCGGGACCGGGCGCTCCGCGAGCGGGCCCAGGCCGTCATTCCCGGCGGCATGTATGGCCACCAGTCCGTGGGCCTCTTGCCCGAGGACTATCCCCAGTTCTTCGCCCGCGGCGAAGGCGCCCATCTGTGGGATGTCGACGGCCGGCGCTATCTCGACTTCATGTGCGCCTACGGCCCGAACCTGTTCGGCTATGGCCAGCCGGAGATCGACGCCGCCTATGTCCGCCAGCTGGGGATCGGCGACACCCTCACCGGACCGACCGAGCTGATCGTCCAGCTGGCCGAGACCCTCACCGGCATGGTCACCCACGCCGACTGGGCGATCTTCTGCAAGAACGGAACGGACGCCACCTCCATGGCCCTGGTCACCGCCCGCGCCCATACGCGCCGCAAGACCATCATCCGGGCCAAGGGCGCCTATCACGGCGCGGCGCCCTGGTGCGTCGGCCGCCCCGCCGGCACCATTCCCACCGACAAGGCCAGCCAGATCCTCTGCGACTACAATGACGTCGCCAGCCTGGAGGCCGCGGTGGCCGAAGCCGGCGACGATCTGGCCGCCATCTTCGCCGCCCCCTTCAAGCACGACGCCTTCATCGACCAGGCCGCGCCCGATCCCGCCTATGCCCGCCGCGCCCGCGAGCTCTGCGACCAGACCGGCGCCCTCCTGGTGGTCGATGACGTCCGCGCCGGCCTGCGGCTGACCAGCGACTGCAGCTGGTCGCTGATGGGGATCCAGCCGGACCTCTCGAGCTGGGGCAAGTGCCTGGCCAACGGCCACGCCATCTCCGCCCTGCTGGGCTCGGACAAGGCCCGCAAGGCCGCCGCCTCCATCTATGTGACCGGCTCCTTCTGGTACGAGGCCGCACCCATGGCCGCGGCGCTGGAGACCCTCCGGCTGGTGCGCGAGACCGACTATCTCCAGCGGCTTGAAAGCCTGGGCCGCCGTCTCTGCGATGGCCTCAAGGCCCGCGCCGGCGCGGCGGGCTTCGGCCTGAGGGTCACCGGGCCGGTCCAGATGCCGCTGTTCCTGTTCGACGACGACCCCGACCTGCGCAAGGGCTTCTGCTGGTCCAGCGAGATGCTGGCGCGCGGCGTCTATGTGCACCCGTGGCATAACATGTTCATGTGCGCGGCCATGACCGAGGCCGACATCGACGGCGCCCTCGACGCCGCCGAGGCCGCCTTCGCGGCGCTCAAGCGTCAGGCGCCGGACCTCGGTCCGGTGGAGAAGATGGCGTTCCTCACGGCCCAAGGATGATCCGCGCATGAGCCTTCCCGACTATTCCGAACATGACGGCCTCGGCCTCGCCGCCCTCGTCGCCAAGGGCGAGGTGACGCCCACCGAGCTGGTCGAGGCCGCGATCGAGCGGGTCGAGCGCCACAATGGAACCCTCAATGCGGTGGTCTGGTCCGCCTTTGACGAGGCCCGCGCCCGCGCCAAGGGCCCCCTGCCCGACGGCCCCTTCAAGGGCGTGCCCTTCCTGATCAAGGACCTCGGCATGCCGGTGGCCGGCTGGCAGAACAGCTATGGCAGCCGTTTCGCCAGAAACGTCGTCGACGACCGCGACGGCGGGCTCACCGCCCGCTACCGCGCCGCGGGCGTCATCCCGCTCGGCCGCACCAACACTCCGGAATACGGCATCACCGGCACCACCGAAGGCGGCCATCTCGGCCCCTGCCGCAATCCCTGGAATCCGGACCACATCGCCGGCGGTTCCTCCGGCGGTTCCGCCTCCGCCGTGGCGGCCGGCATCGTCCCCCTGGCCCATGCCAGCGACGGCCTGGGCTCCATCCGCATCCCCGCCGCCTGCTGCGGCCTGGTGGGCCTGAAGGTCACCCGCGACCGCAACCCCAATCTGCCCGATGGCTTCGACTACGCCGCCGGCTTCGTGGTCGATCACGTGGTCAGCCGCACCGTGCGCGACTCGGCCGCCATGCTCGATGTCACCGGCGTGCCCGAGCCCGGCGCCCCCTATCCGGCCCCGCCCAAGGCGCGCCCCTATATGGAGGAGATCGAGCAGAGCCCCGGTCGCCTGCGCATCGCCTGGTCCGGTGAAACCCCGTCGGGCCGGCCGATTGATCCGGAGGTCCAGGCCGCCCTGGAACGCACCGCCGCCCTGCTGAAAGGCCTAGGCCATGAAGTGGTCGAGAAGGGCCTCGGCATCGACTATCGCAAGCTCTACACGGCCCGCGCCCCGCTCTCGGGCGCCAACTTCGCCGCCGGCATGCAGCGCCTGATCGAGCGCATCGGCCGCGAGCCGGAGCCGGACGAACTTGAACCCCTCACCTGGGCGGCCCTCAAGGGCGGCCGCAAGGTGACCGGCGCCCAGGCGCTCTACGCGATGCAGGAACTGCGGATGCTCAACCGCCAGACCCTGAGCTTCTTCGAGGACTGGGACGTCTATCTCTGCCCGGTGCTGGGCACCCCCGTGCCAGTCATCGGCCACATGGACCCGACCACGCTGGAGCCCGCCGAGGTCAACCGCCGCCAGGGCGCCGTCTTCCCCTTCACCCCGCCGTTCAACTTCTCCGGCCAGCCCTCGATCTCCCTGCCTCTGGAGCAGGATTCCGCCGGCCTGCCGATCGGCATGATGTTCACCGCCCGCTACGCCGATGAAGCCACCCTCTTCCGCTTGAGCGCGCAACTTGAGAAAGAGGCGCCCTGGAAGAGCCGCCGTCCGCGGCTCTGGGGGTAAGGGACACGCCTTTGGCCTGGGATCGTCGCACCTGGATGACGCTGGCCGCGGCCGGCGGCTTCATCTCCGTCGCCGTGGGCGCCTTCGCGGCCCACGGGATTTCCGACCCCCAGGCCAAGGAGTGGCTGAAGCTCGGCGCCCAGTACGGCTTCATGCACACCATGGCCACCTTCGCCTGCGCGACCTTCATGAACATCGGCGCGGTGCGGGCGCGACTGGCCCCGAAGTTCTTCCTGTCCGGCGTCGTGTTCTTCTCAGGCAGCCTCTACGCCATGGCCTTCGGGGCGCCGCGCTGGTTCGGGGCGATCACCCCGATCGGCGGCCTCCTGTTCCTGGCCGGCTGGGCGACCCTGGTCTGGGCCGCCGCCGGCGTGGACAAGCCTCAGGCCTGAGTCCGCTCCAGTCGGGGCGCCAGCACCCGCAGGGCCAGGGCCGAGCCGATCAGCGCCACCAGCATGGTGATGGCCATGGGCCTGGGCGTGCCGTCGTGGAAGACGCCCGTCGCGGTCGAGGCGATGGCCCCGGTCGCAAAGCTCGCCGCCCCCATCAGGGCCGAAATCGACCCCGCCCGGCGCGGGTCGACATTGAGCGCCCCGGCCATGGTGTTGCCCTGCATGAAGCCATAGCTGGCCAGCAACGCGAACAGCAGCGGCAGGATCGTCCAACGGCCGCCGATCCCGCTCACGGCGGCCAGCATCATCAGGAACGCCACCCCCACCGCCACCAGGCTCGCCTTGGCCAGCACCTCGTCCGGCGTGAAATGGCGCAGCACCAGGCGGTTGATCTGGCCTGCCCCGATCAGCCCCACCGCGTTCAGGCCGAACACCCAGCCGAAGCCCTGGGGCGAGATGCCGTAGGTCTTGATCAGCAGCTCCGGCGAGGCGGAGATATAGGTGAACAGGCAGGCCCCGTTCAGGCAGCCGGCCAAAGCGTAGCCCACCAGCCGCCTCTGGCCGAACAGGGCCAGATAGGCCTGCAGCGGGCTCTCGGTGCTGGCGTGCGCCGCCGTCTCCGCCGAGCGGGTCTCCGGCAGGCGGAAGAAGGCGGCGAGCGCGATGGCGACGCCGAACAGGGTCAGGACGATGAAGTTGGCCCGCCAGCCGCCCAGGGCCAGCACGGCGCCGCCCAGCAGCGGGGCCAGCACCGGCGCCAGGCCCATGACCAAGGTCAGCAGGGACAGCATCCGCGCCGTCTCGGTGTGATTGAACTGGTCGCGCACCACGGCGCGGGCCACCACCGCCCCGGCGCAGCCGCCCAGCGCCTGGACGAACCGCGCAGCGATCAGCATGGGCGCCGAGGTGGCGAGCCCGCAGACCACCGAGGCCGCAATATAGATCAGCGCGCCCACCAGCACCGGCCCCCGCCGTCCCAGCCGGTCCGAGGCCGGCCCATAGATGAGCTGCCCGAACGCCATGCCCGCCAGGAAGGCGGCGACCGTCGCCTGGGTCTCGGCCGCGCTGGCGTGCAGCCCCGCCCCGATCGCCGGCAGGCTGGGCAGGTACATGTCGATCGCCATGGGCCCGAGCGCGGTCATCGACCCCAGCAGGATCACCAGCCCCCAGGGGACTTTCACTTCGTCGGCGCGTCGGGACTCGGTCATCGCCCCCTTCTATCTGGCCGTGCGCGGGGAAACACCCTCAAGCGCTTGCCTTGCCCCGTGGGAAGCCAGCAAAGATGCGCCAAGAGCCGTTCATCAGGGAAAACGCCATGTCCTCAGCCCTCGCCCGCCAGATGCCGCCCGTCCAGCACGCGAAGGTCAACGGGATCGACATGGCCTATTATGAGGTGGGCCCCCGCGGGAAGGGCGTGCCGATCGTCTTCTGCCACGGCTTCCCGGAACTGGCCTTCTCCTGGCGCCATCAGCTCAAGGCCTGCGAGGCCGCCGGGGTCTGGGCCATCGCCCCGGACCAGCGCGGCTATGGCCTCACCTCCCGGCCTGACGCGGTCACCGACTACGACCTGGAGCATCTGACCGGTGACCTGGTCGGTCTGCTCGATCATGTCGGCGCCGACAAGGCGGTGTTCTGCGGCCACGACTGGGGCGGCCTGATCGTCTGGATGATGCCCCTGATGCATCCCACCCGCACGGCCGGCGTCATCGGGCTCAACACGCCCTTCATGCAGCGCCAGCCCATGGACCCCATCGCCCTGATGCGCATGGCGCTGGGCGAGGACATGTACATCGTCTGGTTCCAGAAGCCCGGCGAGGCGGACAAGGCGCTGGGCGCCGATGTCGACAAGACCATCCGCTTCTTCATGCGCAAGGCCGAGGCCATGGCCACGGCGCCCGACGCGCCGACCGCCAGCGCCCTGGATCCCCAGGGCAAGGCCCCCGAGGGCCAGTCGACCTTCGCCTTCCGCGAGCTGCTCGCCCAGTGGGACAAGTCCGACACCCACGGCCAGCTGCTCAATGCGGACGAACTGGCCGCCTTCGTCGAGTCCTTCGAGGCCACAGGCTTCACCGGCGGCATCAACTGGTACCGCAACTTCACCCGCAACTGGGAACGCTCGGCCGACCTGCCGACCCGCATCGACAACCTGCCCTGCCTGATGGTGATGGCCGAGCTCGACGCCGTCCTGCCGCCGTCCGCCGCCGACGGCATGGAGGACCGGATCGGGGATCTGGAAAAGGTGCTGATCAAGGGCTCCGGCCACTGGACCCAGCAGGAAAAGCCCGACGAAGTGAACCGCATCCTCCTCGACTGGATGGCCCGGCGCTTCCCCGCCTAGCGGCGGGCCGTCGCCCGAAGAACGCACATCGCAAAGTTTGAGACCGATCGGGCGCAACAGCGCTTTCCGGTCTCGGACGAACGCGCTCTAATGGCGGGGATGGAACGATATTCCCCGCCTCCCACCATGTCGTCCACCGCCAACCGGCGCGGCCTGTTCCATGAGAACGAGCCCTTCGCCCATGGCTGGCTGCCCACCGGCGGTGCGCACGAGATCTTCTATGAGGAGTGCGGCAACCCGAACGGCAAGCCCTGCGTCATCCTGCACGGCGGCCCGGGCGGGGCGATCAACCCGACCATGCGGCGGTTCTTCGATCCCTCGAAGTGGCGCATGGTCCTGTTCGACCAGCGCGGCTGCGGCAAGTCGCGGCCCAACGCCAGCCTGGAGGACAACACCACCTGGTCGCTGATCGACGACATCGAGCGTCTACGCATCCACCTCGGCATCGAGAAGTGGACGGTGTTCGGCGGCTCCTGGGGTTCCACCCTGGCGCTGGCCTACGCCATCACCCACCCCCAGCGGGTCGAGGCCATCGTCCTGCGCGGCGTCTTCCTGCTGACCCAGCGCGAGCTGAAGTGGTTCTACCAGGACGGCGCCTCGATCCTGTTCCCGGACGCCTGGGCCCGGTTTTGCGCCCCGATCCCGGAGGCCGAGCGCGGCGACATGGTCACCGCCTTCCACAAGCGCCTCACCCACAAGGACCGCCGCGTCCAGGCCGAGGCCGCCCAGGCCTGGAGCCAGTGGGAGGGCGACACCATCTCGATCCGCGGGCCCGAGGCCCGGCCGTCCAAGTTCAACGAGATCGATTTCGCCATCGCCTTCGCGCGGATCGAATGCCACTTCTTCGCCAACAAGGGCTTCTTCTCGGAAGACGGCTGGATCCTGAAGAACATCGGCAAGATCCGCGGCATCCCCGGCTGGATCGTCCAGGGCCGCTTCGACGTCGTCACTCCGATGGAGAGCGCCTGGAACCTCAAGACCGCCTGGCCCGAGGCCCGCTTCGAGGTGGTCTGGGACGCCGGCCACGCCTCCACCGAGCCCGGCATCGTCGACGCCCTGGTCCGGGCGACGGATCAGGCGCTTAAGGTCTGAGGCCTAAGGGCTTCAGGGAGGCGGCATAGGCCGCCAGGCTCACCACGTCGCGGTCGCTCAGCTTCCCGGCCACGGGCGCCATTGCCGCTGCACCCGGATTGTTCCTTACGCCAAGCCGGAAGGAGAACAGCTGGCGGGCGATGTAGCTGGGTGACCGCCCCGCCAGGGGCGGGGCTATGCCGCCCTTGAGGCCAGCGCCATGGCAGGCGGCGCAAGGCTGTGCCGCAGGGCCGCCGGTGCGTGCCAGCGCCGCCCCGTTCGCAACGGCCCCAGGTGGCACAAACGCAGTGTAGTGAAGGCGTGGGTCCCGCTTTTCGAACCCCTCGGGCGCGTCGGGCGCCTCGATAATTCGAACTCCGATGGGCTCCATCCGGCTCCTGTCCAGGCTGTAGACATAGGCCATCGGTGTCGCCCGTGGGATCTGGGCCGCCTCGACCACGCGAACATGCGAGGCGAACTTCAAGCGGCTGAAGTACAGGGCGGCAGCCTTGATTTCGGGGGCTGTGATCTCCGCCGAGGTTTTGGACATCAGCGTGTTGGGGGTCCATTCGCCTGTCGGTGGTCGGCGCTGCCCCGCCGCAAAGGCGGCCACCTGCTCTTCAATGTATCCGGCCGGGAGCCCCGCCAAGGCGGCGTTCTCAGGTCGCCCGGCCCCGTCGGGCAGATGGCAGAATCCGCAGGCCCCAGCCCCACCGTGGCCATTGGCCACCGGCTGCGGCATGGGCGGGTGGGCGTTCGGAAACCAATCCACGGCCTTCAGGCGGTCATGCAGCTCGGCCTCGGTGAAGGTCCGTGAAGTCCCGTCCAGGCCAAAAGGTTTTACCTTGTCCCATACGGGCGCCTTGTCGGGCACGCCCAGCGGCGTCAGCCAAGTCAGCGCGCTGAGCCCCGTGCTCGCCACGGCCGCCAGGGCCAGACATCGAATCAGCATCATCCGCCTTGGCCCCCCGCAGATGGCCCCAACCTGGGCTCATAGGTACATTGCGCCAGAATTCGTCGGGAACGCCAGCCTCGTGGCGCCTGGCTGGGCCGTCCTACGCCTTCAATGTCACCACCCCCGCCCCCGGCGGTTCGGCGTAGATGGCCTTCACCAACTCCGCGCGGCGCTCCAGCGTGGCCCTCTGGTTCACATAGCCCTTGTCGGTGATCTCGCCCGCGTCGATCGACGGCGGCTCGGCCAGGATCACGAACCGGCCCACCTGCCGCGACGACCCGCCCGCCTCGGCGTTGAAGGCGCGCAGCTTCTCGGCGACCAGCCCCGCCAGCTTTTCCAGAGGCGTCCCATCCCCCGGCGCCGCGGACGCCGCGGCCATGCCCGCGGCCGAGGGCCAGGCCAGCACCCCGATGAACGGCTTGTCCTGGCCGGCGATCACCACGTCCTGCAGATAGGGCGTCGCGGCCGCCACCACGTCGGGCCGCAGGGTGCCGACCGAGACCCAGGTGCCGCTGTCGAGCTTGAAGTCCTCGGTCACCCGGCCATCGAACACCAGCCCCTCGTTCGGGTCGTCGGGGTTCAGGAACTTGGCGGCGTCGCCCAGCTTGTAGAAGCCCTCCTCGTCGAAGGCCTCGGCGCTCTTGGCCGCATCGTTGTGATAGCCGGTGGTGACCGTCGGCCCCTTGACCCGCACCTCCAGCTTGCCGCCGTTCGGCACAAGCTTGATCGTGATCCCCGGCAGCGGCAGTCCGACCAGACCGACCCGCTCGGTCGCCCAGTGCACCACGGTGATGCCTTGGGTCTCCGTCGCCCCGTACATGGTGGTCAGCGGCATGCGGTGGCCGGTCTCGGCGATCGCCAGGGCCTGCATCCGGTCATAGATGTCGTTGGAGAGCGTCGCGCCCCCATAGCCCATGTACTTCAGGTTCTTGAAGAACGAGGCGCGCAGCACCGGGTCCTTCTCCATCGCCTCGGCCAGCATGGCGAAGGCGATCGGCGCCGAGCCGAACACCGCCGGCGACACCTCATAGAGGTTCTTGATGGTGGTCTCGAACATGCCCGGGATCGGCTTGCCCTCGTCCAGATAGAGGGTGCCGCCGCCCCAGAGCACGCCGTTGAAGCTGATATTGCCCGCCGAGATGTGGCTCCAGGGCATCCACTCCAGGGACTGGGTGACCTCGCCCTCCTCCGGCCATTCGGTGCGCAGGCCCTCCTGGCCGGCGATCACGCCCGCCATCATGCCGTGGGTCTGGGGCACGCCCTTGGGCATGCCGGTGGAGCCGGAGGTGAACAGGTACTTGGCGACGTGATCATGGCCCAGCCGAGCGCGCGACGCCTCGACCGCCGGCATCGGCTTGACGCTCATCAGCTCGGAGAAGTCGACCATGCCCTCGCCGGCATGGTCCGAGACCACGAAGGTGAGCGACGGATCGAGCCCGCGCAGGGTCTCGAAGGCGCGGGCGAACATCACCCCGTCCTGGGCGTAGACCACCTTGGGCCGCACCGTGGCGAAGCAGTGCTTCAGCTTGGCGTGGTCGGTGGAGATCAGGCTGTAGGCCGGGCTGATCGGGGCGATCGGCACGCCGGCCGTATAGCAGCCCAGCATCAAGAGGCCGTGGTCCAGGCCGTTGCCGGACAAGACCATGACGCTGTCGCGGGCGGTCAGGCCCCGGTCGATCAGCCACTGGGCGATCGAGTCCGCCGCCTGCTTGGCCTGGCCATAGGTCACCCCGCGCCAGGGCCCGTGGTTCGGTTCGCGCTGGAACAGATAGGGCCGGTCCGGATGGGCGGCGGCGCGGTCGGCCAGCAGCTGGGCGATGGAGCGCGGCCCCTCCGCCGGCGCATGGGTGGAGCGCACCAGGATGGAGCCGTCCTCCCGGCGCTCGACCGTCACCGACGGCGGCTTCTGGGCCAGAGGCTTGAAGGGCGGCGCGGCGGCGCGCACGGCGGCCTGGTCATCCGCGGGGGTCATGAGTGTCTCTCCTCCGGCGGGTCTCTCTGACGGAAACCCTCTCACGCCCGAAGGATGGTCGCCCTTACCCTAGGTTTGGCAAGCCGGACGGTGACACCTGGCCGTCACAGAGCCTTGAGCCAGGGAATCAGCAGGGCGTTGACCTCGGCGGGCCGCTCCTGCTGGGTCCAGTGGCCGCAGCCCTCCAGCACCTCGGCGACCTGCAGGTTCGGCACCTGGGTGCGCATCACCGCGATGGGATCGGGGCCGCCCAGCATGTTGAAGGCGAGGTCCCGCGTGCCCGAGATGAACAGGGCCGGCTGCTCGATCTTGCGATCCTTGAAGGCCTGCTGCCATTCGAAATCGCGGTCGTGGTTGCGGTATCGGTTGATCGGCCCGCGGAAGCCCGACCGGGTGAACTCACCCACATAATAGTCCAGGTCGGCATCGGTCAGCCAGGCGGGGAACGGGTCGGGATCGACCAGCCCGTCCAGCAGCTTGTCCTCGGTGGTCTTGTTGTGCGGCCAGCTGCCCTCGGGCGCATCGCCCGAGATCGCATAGTAGAACTTGCGCAGGAAATCGCGCGGATCCGCCTCCGCCTCGGCCTCCGCCACCCCCTCCTTCTGGAAATAGGCCTGGTAGAAGAACCGGCCCTTTTCGGTGAACAGGGCGTCGAAGATCTCGCGGAAAGAACGGCTGCCGATCCCCATGTGCGGCACCGACAGCGCGCCCACGGCGCGGAACTTGTCAGGGCGGGTGAGCGCCGAGTTCCAGACGATCGGCGCGCCCCAGTCGTGCCCCAGCAGGATCGCCGGCCGGCCCGGCTGCAGGGCGTCGGCGATTCCCACCAGGTCATTGGCGATGTGGGCGAGCGAATAGGCCTCGACCGGATGCGGCTTGTCCGACCCGCCATAGCCGCGCACGTCGATCGCGCAGGCTGTGAAGCCGGCCTCGGCCACCGGTCCGATCTGATGGCGCCAGCTGTACCAGCTCTCCGGGAACCCATGGACCATGATGACCAGCGGCCCCTGCCCCTGGATCACCGCGCGAATCTTCAGCTCGCCGGCGTCGATCATCGTGAATTCGGTCATGCGTCCTCCGTTGCGCCCATGCTGGGTCGCCCGGCGAGGCTTCGCAAGTATGTCCTAGAGGAAGGCGCCCTTGCCGCTGGTCACTTCCGAATAGCGGTGGACGCGGACCGACTGCACCAGGCCCCAGCCGATCATCACGGTCATCATGACGGTGCCGCCGTAGGACAAGAGCGGCATCGGCACCCCCACGACCGGCGCAAGGCCCATGACCATCGCCCCGTTGATCAGCACATAGAGGGCGAAGGTGGCCGTCGTGCCCGCCGCCGCCAGCCGCCCGAAGTGCGAGTGGGCGACCGAGGCCGTGCGCAGGGCCATGAAGATCAGCGCCCCATAGAGGAACAGCACCGAGGCGCAGCCGATGAAGCCGAATTCCTCGGCGAGCGTCGCGAAGATGAAGTCGGTCTGCTTCTCCGGCAGGAAGTTCAGCTGGCTCTGCGAGCCCAGGCCGTAGCCCTTGCCCAGCAGGCCGCCGGACCCCAGGGCGATCTTGGACTGCAGGATGTGATAGCCCGAGCCGGACGGATCGTTCTCCGGGCTCAGGAAGGTGAAGATGCGTTTGCGCTGATAGTCGTGCAGCACGAACATCACCATCGGCGGAATGGCCACCGCCGCGCTGAGCACGCCCGCGGCGATCACCCGCCAGGACAGTCCGGCCAGCACCACCACCGCCAGACCGGTCGCGGCGATCAGGATCGCGGTCCCCAGGTCCGGCTGATGGGCGACCAGCAGCACCGGCGCGCCAATCATCATGGCCGGGATCAGCAGCCACCAGGAGAACTTGGCGTCCTCGGCCGAGATGCCGTGATAGAATCGCGCCAGGGCCAGCACGATCCCCAGCTTCATGATCTCCGACGGCTGGAAGCTGCCGAGCGGCCCGAAGGACAGCCAGCGCTGGCGCCCAGACGCACATCCCCCACCACCGCCACGGCCACCAGCAAAAGCAGGCCCAGGCCGTAGATCGGATAGGCCAGCGCGAACCAGACCCGCAGGTCGATCATCGCCAGCATGATCATCATGATGAAGAACAGGCCGAACTTGAACAGGTGCGAGGCCGCCCACGGCTCCCAGTTCGACCCGGCGATCGAGAACATCATCAGGGCACCGGCCCCGGCGATCAGGCACAGGACCAGGCAGAACAGCCAGTCGATCTCGCTGAACTTGACGATCAGCCGGTCGCGTTCGCCGGGCCGGGTAAGGGCCGAAACGGTCATGTCGGGGTTCCTGGCGTCGGCGGCAGATCCGCCGGGGCGACGCCGTCCAGCACCGCGTCGGGCGGAATGTCGGGCATGGGCGTCGGCTTCTCGATGCGGGCCCGGATTTCCGGATCCTTCAGCAGGGCCACGCGCATGATCTCCCGCGCGCGGGGCGCGGCGGCGGCGGCGCCGAAGCCGCCGTGCTCGACCAGCACGCTGAGCGCATAGCGCGGATCGTCATAGGGGGCGAAGGCCACGAACCAGGCGTGGTCCTTACGGGCCCAGGCCAGGTTCTTGTTCGTCCGCTCGCCCTCGCGATAGGTGTGGGCCTGGGCGGTGCCGGTCTTGCCGGCCATCTTGATGTCGCCCAGTCCGAGCTGGGCGGTGGCCGCCGCGGTGCCCTCGGTGGTCACCGCCGCCATGGCGTTACGCACGAACTGCAGATGCTCGCGATTGACCGGCAGATCGCCGGCGGCGTCGCCGGCCGGCTGCAGCACCCCGCCGATCGACCGCACCAGGCGCGGGCGCAGGGCCTTCTCGGCGTTGGCCAGGCGCGAGACCATCACGCACAGCTGCAGGGCGTTGACGTTGGTGTAGCCCTGGCCGATCCCCATGCTGGGGGTCTCGCCGGGGTGCCAGACCGGATCCTTCTTGAAGGCCTTGCGCTTATAGGCGCGGTCGGGAACCAGGCCGGGCTTCTGGCCCGAGATCCCGATGTCGAAGGTCTCGCCCAGGCCGAACTTGCGAGCCGTGGCCGCAATCACGTCCGGGCCGATCTTGAGCGCGGTCTGGTAGAAATAGATGTCGCACGAGGTGACGATCGCCTGGTGCATGTCGACCGTGCCGTGGCTCTTGTCGCAGTGCCAGATCCGGCCCCCATAGGGCCATGACCCGCCGCAGAAGCAGGTCTGGGCCGGATTGACCCCCTGCTCGAGCGCCGCCAGGGCCACCATGGTCTTGAAGGTCGAGCCCGGCGGATACGTCGCCGTCAGCGCCTTGTTGAACAGCGGCTTGCGCTCATAGTCCGACAGGGCGCGGTACTCGGCGCCGGACAGGCCGCGCACGAAGCTGTTGGCGTCGAAGCTGGGCGCCGAGACCAGGCACAGGACGTCGCCGGTGCGGCAGTCCATCATCACCGCCGCCCCGCTCTCCTCGCCGAACACTTCCAGCGCGCGGGTCTGGATGTCGGCGTCGAGGGACAGCTGGATCTGCTTGCCGGGAATGGCCGGAATATCGCCGCCGGAGTCCTGACGGACCTCATGGCCGCGGGCGTCGACCTCGACCTTCTGCGCACCGGGCCGGCCGCGCAGATCCAGGTCGAAGGCCTTCTCCACCCCCTGGCGCCCGATCCGGAAGCCGGGGTGCAGCATGATGGGTTCGGCGTTCGGCCCGGTGGGCGTCATGTCCTCGCGGTTGACCTTGGCCACATAGCCGATGACGTGGGCGAAGGCGCCGCCATGCGGATAGACCCGCACCTCGCCCATGTCGGCGGTGACGCCGGGCAGCTCGGGCGCGCGGACATTGATCGCCGAGAACTGCTCCCAGGTCATGTCCTCCATGACCGAGACCGGCACCCGCTTGGGCGCACGGTCGATCTCCTTGATCAGCCGGGCCTGTCGCGCATCGTCCAGAGGCACGAAATTGGCCAGGGTCTTGAGCGTGGTTTCGGGGTCGTTGTCCTCTTCCCGCGCAACCAGCAGGCGGAAGTTCGGCCGGTTGGTCGCCAGCACCACGCCGGTGCGGTCGACGATCAGGCCGCGCGGAGGCGGCACCAGGCGGTAGTTGAACTGGTTGGAGGCCGAAAGCTTCTGATAGCGCTGCGCCTCGACGAGCTGAAGGTGCGCCAGCTGGCCGCCCAGGGCCGCAAGCCCCAGCCCCGCCAGACCGCCCATCAGGAAGGTCCGTCGGTGGAACACCCCCTGCTTCTCGTTCACCTCGGTGAAGAAGATGGATGGTTCGCTCATTGCCCCCGAGCCTTCCTGGCCCTCATCGCCCTACCGGAAGCGGACATCAGCGTCCTCGAACCGGTCGATCAGGCGATGAGCGAACGGATAAAGCAGGATTGTGGCGAGGAATTGCCAGAACACCGCCACCAGGCTGGGCGACGCCTGGGCGTCGAGCCGGGTGAACAGGAACCCCGCCAGCTCGGCGATCGCGCAGGCCACGGCGAACCAGGCCCACATCATCGGCCGGCTCTGACCGACTAGCATGTTGCGCATGGTCAGCACCGTCCCATAGGCCACCAGCAGCGACAGGGACCACAGCCCGACCGGCGAGCCCCAGAGAATGTCGGTGAAGGCGCCGATCGTCAGCAGGGCGAAGGGCGCGATGATCGACGGGCGGATCACCGCCCAGGCGAAGGCCGGCACCATGGCGAAGACCGGCTCGGGCGCCTGCAGGCCGAAGACCCGGACGGGCATGGCGAACAACATCGTCAGGACCACGCACTGAAGGCTGGTCAGGCCCAGCCAGCGCCAGGGATCCAGCGGGCGGGCGGCCGAAAGGCTCAATGCGGAATCTCCGCATCCGCGGGCGGCGGTGTCGAGACCGGCGCCGAGGTCGGCGGCGCGGCGGTCGAGGTCGCAGGGCGGCGCGGGGCAACAGGCTTGGGCGAGACGGGCTTGGCTGCGACGGGCTTCGCGCCCGTTGCGGCGGCCGGCTTGGTCGGCGCAGGCTTGGCCCCGACCGTCGGAACCGTCGGGGTCTTCGCGACCGATGTGGCGGCCGGCGCGGGACCGGGCGCAGGCTTCGCCGCGGGCGGCGCGGGCGCCGGTGCGGGGGCATTGACCAGACCGACATTGGTCCCGCCGGACGACGGCGGCGGCGTCGGCATCTGGTCCAGCTCCTTGGCGTTGGCCAGCTGCGAGAAGTCCTGGAACAGCAGGATCCGGACGAAATCGATGGGAGCGGCGTCAGAGGCCAGCACCACGCGCCAGCGGCCATCCAGCCCCTTGACCGCCGTGCCCACCGGCAGGCCGCGCGGCAGCACGCCGCCGTCGCCCGAGGTCAGCACCCGGTCGCCGTCCTTCACCGGGTTCTGCCCCCGCAGATATTCGAGCTTGGGATTGGGGCCGCCGTCGCCGGTCAGAATGGCCCGCGCATTGGTGCGGTCGATCATCACCGGCGTGCGCGAGGCGACGTCAGTGAGCAGCAGGATCCGGCTGGCGCCGCTGGTCACCCCGATGATCCGGCCCACAAGGCCGTTCTCGCTCATCACCGGATTGCCCGCCTTCACGCCGGCCTCCTTGCCCGCATTGGCCAGTCGGGTGTTGGCGAAGGGCCCGCGGCTGTCGGTCACCGTGCGCGCCGCCACCATCGGGATCGGCGGCTCGGTCTTGAGCCCCAGCAGGGACTTGTAGCGTTCGTTGGTGTCGCGCAGGGCGAGCGCGACGTCGCGCCACTGCCGGGCTTCCTTCAGCTCGGCTTTGAGGCGGCGGTTCTCGGCGACGGCGAAGAAATAGCCGCGCAGGCTCTCAAGCCCCATCCCGCCCCAGCGGCCGGGCGCGGCGATCGCGCCGCTGACCGGGGCCGCCACCGCGTCGCCCACCTGGCGGGTCACGCCATAGGCCTCGGCCTGGAAGGTCTCGCGACGATCGGAGAGCAGCAGGGCCACGGCCACCACCACGGCGACGAGCAGCGCCACCGCGGCGGTCAAAGCCAGCGGAACCTTCAGCTCACCAAACGGACTTTCGCGCAGCGCCACCGGTTGCTCGTCTCCAGAAAGACGCCCCCCGCGCCTTTCAGGTGCTCAATAGCAAGTTCTACGCCAGGGTGGACTCAAGAACGCCCTTCATCCACTTGGGATGCTCGAGCACCTTGCCGCAGCCGAGCGCCACGCAGGACAGCGGGTCGTCGGCCACCGTCACCGGCAGGCCGGTGTGGTCGCGAATCTCGGCGTCCAGGCCGCGCAGCAACGCGCCGCCGCCGGTCAGCATGATGCCCTTGTCGGCGATGTCGGAGGCGAGCTCCGGCGGGGTCGCCTCAAGCGCCATCTTCACCGCCTCGACGATCTGGCCGACCGGTTCAGACAGCGAGTCCGAGGCCTGCTTCTCGCTGATACGGACTTCCCGCGGCACGCCCTGCATCAGGTCGCGGCCCTTGACCTCGATGGACAGGCCTTCGCCGTCGGCCGGAGCCCGGGCGGTGCCGATCTCCTTCTTGATCCGCTCGGCGGTGGTCTCGCCGACCAGCAGGTTATGGTTGCGGCGCATGTAGCTGATGATCGCCTCGTCCATCTTGTCGCCACCGACCCGCACGGAGCGCGAATAGACGATGCCCGACAGGGACAGGACGGCGACCTCGGTGGTGCCGCCGCCGATGTCGACCACCATGGAGCCGGTCGGCTCATGGATGGGCAGGCCGGCGCCGATGGCCGCGGCCATGGGTTCGTCGATCAGGCCCACGCGACGGCCGCCGGCGTTCAGGCAGCTGTCATTGATGGCGCGACGCTCCACGGCGGTGGCGCCCGACGGCACGCACACGATCACCTTCGGGTTCACGAAGCCCTTGCGGTTGTGAACCTTGCGGATGAAGTACTTGATCATCTCCTCGGCCACTTCGAAGTCGGCGATCACCCCGTCGCGCATGGGGCGGATGGCCTCCATGTGACCCGGGGTGCGGCCCAGCATCTGCTTGGCCTCGATGCCCACGGCGTGGACGATCTTGCGTCCGCCCACATTGCGCAGCGCCACCACCGAGGGCTCGTTGAGCACGATGCCCTTACCCTTCATGTAGATGAGGGTATTCGCAGTGCCGAGGTCGATGGCGATGTCGTTGGAAATGGCGCCGAAGAGGGACGAAATCATGCAAGGCCCTGAGGGGTGGGGGTCGGAGGTGGCCGGACTGCGTAGGCGAGCGACCGAGACGCCGCACCTCGAATCAGAGGCGCCTCAACGCTCCAGCTCCCGCAAGCAGGACGCTCGTCCGTGTGCCCTGCCAATGGGTTGATTTCAAGGCTTAATGACAGTCCCGCCGCCCAGGGCGGCCGTGGGCGGTCACAAGGTCGAGAGAGGGCCGCCGTGTCGCTCTGCGGCTACAGCCTCGCGGTTCGCGTCACGCTAGAAAACCGGCTTCGATTTCGCGCCCTCCCGCGGGAGAGACTGAGGAACCCAGATGTCACGCCAGGCCGTCCTCGGTGTCGAAAACGCCAGCTTTTTCTATGGCGCTACCCGCGTCTTTGAACACGTCTCCTTCAAACTGGACGGCGCCAGGACCGCGCTGGTCGGCGACAACGGGGCCGGGAAATCCACCCTGCTGAAATGCCTCCTGGGCGAACTCGAGCTGAACGACGGTCAGATCGTCCGCTCCAGGGGCCTGAAGGTGGGCTATGTGCCGCAGGAGGTTCCCGCCGCCTTTCTCGACCAGCCCCTGCGCCAGGTGCTGGAGTCCGCCCTCGCGATCACCGATGGCTCCGAGGACTGGAAGATCGACGTCCTGCTCGACGAGATCGGCCTCTCCTACGAAACCTCCCAGCAGCCCTTTTCGGCGCTTAGCGGCGGCTGGCGCAGGCTGATGCTGATCGCCGCCGCGATCCGGTTGTCGGAGCCCGACCTGCTGATCCTAGACGAGCCCACCAACCACCTCGATCTGTCGAACATCAACACCCTGGAGGGCTGGCTCGCCGACGACGCCAGCCTGCCCATGCTGATCGTCAGTCACGACCGCGAGTTCCTGGAGCGCGCCACCACCCGCACCCTGTTCCTGCGGGCCGACGGCGCCCACAGCTTCGCCGTCCCCTTTGTCGAGGCCCGCGAGGCCCTGTTGCAGCGTGATGCCGCCGACGCCAAGCGCCGCCAGCTGGAGACCAAGGAGATCGACCGCCTGGAGAAGGTGGCCGCCCGATATCGGGTCTGGGGGATCAAGAACGCCGACTTCCACAAGAAGGCCAAGGCCACCGAGAAGCGGATCGAGCGCATCGAAGCCGACCGCACCGGCGCCTATGTGGCGCGCGAGCGGAAGCTGGAGCTGCACGACGGCGAGATCGACGCCAAGATCGCCCTGCGGGTGGAGAACTACACCGTGAAGGTCCCCGACGGGTCCCGCGACCTGTTCCGCATCGATCGGCTGAGCGTGGCCGCCGGCGATCGGATCGCCCTCCTGGGGATCAACGGCGCCGGAAAGTCGACCCTGCTCACCGCGCTCGCCCAGGCCTTCGATCCGGACCAGGAGCATTATGACGGCCAGGCGCCGATCCGCTTCAACCCCCAGGCCCGGCTGGTCTATTTCGACCAGCGCATGGCCGACCTGCCGCTGAAGATGAGCCTGGTCGACTATCTGATCGCCGCCGACGGCGCGACCACGCGGGAGGCCAACGCCCTGCTGGCCAAGGCCGGCTTCGCCTACGCCCGCATCACCGGCCCGATCGGCAATCTCAGCCACGGCGAGCGCGCGCGGCTGGCCTTCCTGAAGATGCGGCTGGCCAAGCCCAACCTCTACCTGCTGGACGAGCCCACCAACCACCTCGACATCGAGGGCCAGGAGGAACTGGAGGCCCAGCTGGACGCCTCCGAGGTCGCCTGCCTGTTCGTCTCCCACGACCGCTACTTCACCCGCACGGCCGCGACCCGGTTCATCGAGATCCGCAAGGGCCGGCTGATCGAGGTGGAGAGCCCCGACGCCTTCTTCGACGCCCAGTAGGGGCTATTGCGCCGCGTAGAGCTTCACCAGCCGGTAGAGGAAGGTGCTTCTCCAACAGCGCCTTGATCTCTTCCTTCTGCACGCCCGGGAAGATGCGGCAGTTGATATTGGCCCGCGCCCGTTGCGACGCCTTGAATGAAACGATCGCTTCATGTAACGGTCGTTTCATGGAAGCACCCGCCGACCGCCGCCGCGAACTGCTCGACAAGATCACCGAGACTCTGCTGGCCCACGGGGTCGGCGACCTCTCGCTTCGCCCGCTCGCCGAGCGGGTCGGCACCAGCGCACGCTTGCTGATCTATCACTTCGGGACGAAGGAGCAGCTGATCGCCGCCGCCCTGGCGGAAATCCGCCAGCAGATCGCCGCCGCGCTCAGCGCCCGCGCCGCCGCGGTCCAGCCGACCTCGCTCCAGGCCCTGTTGAACATGTTCTGGGACTGGGCGACCGAACCGGCCCACGCCCGCTATTTCCGCCTGCTGTTCGAGATCGACAGCCTGGCCATGTTCGACCGCATCAGCGTCCCGGACACCGCCAAGCGGGCCGGCAGCGACACCTGGATCGAGATGATCGGACGGGCCGCCGCCCGGCTGCCCGAGGGCGGGGACCGGTTCGCCGCCCACGCCACCCTGATCATGTGCGCCCTCAGCGGCCTGCTGCAGGAGGTCCTGACCACCGGCGACCGGGAGCCGCCCACGGCGGCGCTCCAGTCGCTGATCGGTCTCATATCCGCCGACATCGCCTCGCCCCCCGCAAGCCAAGGTTCCGGATCATGACCACGCCCACCCGCCCCGACCGGTGGCGCGCGATCACCGGGCATGTGGCCGTCCAGGCCCTGTTCAAGAGCGTGTTGGTCAACATGGTCGCGCCTGCCCTGCTCTACCGGTTGGCGACGCCGCACTTCCCCCCGCACAGCCTCGCGCCGC
This sequence comes from Phenylobacterium aquaticum, assembly GCF_022695515.1. GTDB lineage: Bacteria > Pseudomonadota > Alphaproteobacteria > Caulobacterales > Caulobacteraceae > Phenylobacterium > Phenylobacterium aquaticum. The sequence continues at coordinate 8,221 of NZ_JALDPT010000026.1, read as the reverse complement.
TGGCGATCTCCGGCGCGCCGCCCATCCTCTCCCTCGCCTATGGCCTGATCAGGCTGCGCGCGGTCGACTTTCTCGGCCTGTTCGCGGCCGAGAACATCGTCGTCAGCATGACCGCCCTGCTCGTGGCGCACAGCGAGCGCGGCGCCCTGATCGGACGCTCCCTGCAGAACGTCGTCCTGGCCGGCGTCTTCCTCGCCTCCATGGCCTTCGCCCGCCCCCTGGTGTTCCACATGGCCCGCCAGCTTTCCACGGGGAACGACCCGGCCAAGCGCGAGGCGTTCGACGGCGCCGCGGATCGGTCCGGCGCGCTGCGGACCTATCGCATCCTGACCCTGGGCTGGACCTTCGCCCTGCTGATCAAGGCGGCGGGAACCTACGGCCTGGCCTCGCGCCTGTCGGCGGGGGACTTCCTGATCGCCTCGCCCCTGTGGGACCTCGCCAGCGACAGCGTTCTGCTCACCTGGAGCCTCCTCTACGGCCGCCGCGGCCTGGGTCAGGCGTCTCCCCCTTGCGCCGCCCCCGAGCCCGCGACCCCCTAATCGAAGCGCAGCAGCACCGCCGTGGCGTCGTCTCGGGCCTTGTGCCGCGCATAGGTGCGGCACTCGGGATCGGCCGCTTCAATATCGCGGAGCTGGTCGTACAGGGCGGCCAGTCCATGGGTCCGCGCCGCCCGCAACAGGCTGTCGTGATCGTGGACTCCGTAGAGGTCGGTCAGGCGCGAAAAGCCGTCGCTCATCAAGAGCAGGTCCACCGGCTGGTCCGTCCGCAAGACCGTCCTTTCGGTGTGCGGGGTCCCCGCCCCGGTCAGATCCAGGATCCAATAGCCTTCCGGCGTATTGATGAGCTTGCGGTGCTCGCGCGCCATCGCCTTGCTGGCGATGCGGACCTCATCGGGCGGTACGCCTCGCGCCAACTCCTCGGCGATGCGCCGCTCCATCCGCGCGTCGAGCGCGGTCACCCCCGACGTGCCGTAGGGCTGGGCCGCGCCACCCGCGAAACTCCAGACCAGGCGGCAATCGCCCAGGTTGGCGAATTCGAGCGCATCGTCGCCGAGCGCCTGGACCAAGGTCAGGCTCGCGCAGGGCAGCTCATAGGCCTCCAGATGGTCGATGGAGGCGATCCGCCGGGCCGCGTCCGCGGCGGCCCGCGCCGACGCGGCGATGGCATGGCCCGCCGATTGGCCCGCGGCGAATTCCGCAGACAGGGCGCGGTTCACTGCGCCGACAAACCAGGCCGCGTCGCTCGGTGATGCGATGTGGGGTCGATCGCCGATGCCGGTCGCGCCGTCCAGCACCCAGACGGCCCCGTCCGCCTGCCCCCAGGCGTCCTCGTTGTGCGCCCCGCCGGTCTCGCAGACGGCCTCGACGATCTCGAGCCTCATGGCCGCGCCCGCGGGCGGCGCATCACCGGATCAAGGGCGGTCGATGAACGGCCCATGGCGTCTCCTCCTCCGCGCCTCGCGCAGTTTGGCTGGGAGACTAGGACAACCTGGGGCGGCGCCACAACCTGGCGATGGTCGCGACGCCGTGGTCAGGGCGCCGGTTGAGCGTCCCGCCCCAGGGGAGCGCCGGCGGGTCGATTGACGTCGTCGAACGCCAGCATGGACCACAGCTTCCGATCCGCCGGCGGGTCGAAACCGGCCAGCCCCTCGAAGACCTTCGGATTGTGGAACGAGCCGAAGATCATGTCCCAGATCGGCAGGTCTGCGTAGTTTCGGGCATGCACGCCGCGTTCGTGATGCGCCGCGTGAGCCTCCGGCCGCTGGATCAGATAGCCCAGCCATTGGGGGGTTCTCACGTTCAGATGCTGGAACATCCCGTAGAAGGCCGCGACATAGCCCGTGAGGGCGGCGGCCAGGGGATCCAGGCCTAGGATCAGGGTCGTCGTCACAAGCCCCATCAGGGTGAAGGCGATCATCTCCAGCGGGTGAAAGAACATGGCGCCCGACATGTCGACCCGGGTCGGGCTGTGGTGGATCTGGTGAAACATCCGCCACATCAACGGGTTGTAATGCGCCGTCCGGTGCCAGCAGAACGACACGAAGGACAGGACGAGGTAGCCCGCCATAGTCCCGCCGATCACGCCCAGACCGCTCAGGTTCAACAGGCGATGGCGCGCAAGCCACTCCGCCGGGATCAGCAACGGCGTTAGGGTCGAGACGAGACCGTTGAGGATCAGGAACAGGAGACCCAGCCACACCCAACCCCGAACTGGCGGCTGGGGGCGGGCGGGGAAGATCGCTTCTATGGCGAGCATGACGAGATAGGTGACGGGAACCAGCAGTCCCAGGAAATCCACAGCGCTCATGGACCAAGCCCTTTCAGATGGATACCTTACTCTGTAAGGTTGGGTTCAATATCTAACCTTACGGCGTAAGGATGCAAGCGAAATGGCGACCAAGGGGCGGTTGACCCGCGAGGGCATCGAACTCGCCGCGCTGGAATTGATCGAAGCCGAAGGGCTTGAGGGGTTCAGCTTCCGGGGTCTGTCGAAACGGCTCGGCTGCGAACCCATGAGCCTCTATCACCACTATCCCAGCAAGGCGGCCCTGATGGACGCTCTGCTCGACCGGGTGATCGGCGAGTTGCCGGCGCCGCCGCCTCCGGCCCCCTGGCGGGAGCGGCTGTCACGCATGGCCTACGATTTCCGCGCCATGGCCTGGCAGCGGCCGGCCTTCTTCCAGTTTCTGGCCCTGCATCGGATGAACACGCCCGGCGGTCTGCGCTGGCTGGACGGCGCGCTCGGCGCCTTTCGGGAGGCGGGGCTCGATGACGAGACCGCGGCCCGGATGTTCCGGGCCTTCGGCTACTACATCACCGGCGCGGCGCTCGATGAGACGTCCGGCTATGCGCGCGGCCCCTCGGCGGTGAATCCCCCCGACGTCGCCGAGATCGCCAGGACCTATCCGTCGGTGCTCGCCGCGGCGCCCTGGTTCGCGGCCGACCAGATCGATGGAACCTTCAAACTCGGCCTCGACCTGCTCCTCGACGGCGTGGCGGCGCGTCTCAAGGAATAGGGCGCAGATCCGTCCTGGCCACCGGCGCCACCCAGCCCGGCTCCAGCGCCTTGCGCGGATGGGAGGCCGTCACCTGGCCCATGAACGGCGGCCAGATCTCATAGCCCAGCAGGGTCTGCAGACGGGGCGACATGGCCGCCGCCATCTCGCGGGGCACGCCGAGATAGAAGTTCTCCTGGGTCCGCGCCCAGGGCTCGCAATACTGGTTGGTGTAGGCCAGCCTCGGCGCGTCGCTGCGGTTCGCGCCGCCCCGGTGCATCAGGGTCCCCTGGAAGACCAGGGCCGCGCCGGCCGGCATGACCACGGGGCGCAGCAGGGCCTTGGCCCGCTCCGGCGTCAGGGCCGCGACCTCGGCGCTGCTCCAGGCGTGACTGCCAGGGATCACCTCCGTCGCGCCATTGGTTTCGGTGAAGGCGTCGATCGCTCCGATCAGGCTGAGGCTGATGGCCGGGCGCGGGCGGGGCTGCCGATAGAAGCCATCGTCGAAATGCACCTCCTGCGCCGCCTCGCCAGGATAGATGCAGATCGCCTGGCTGGCGGTCAGCAGGTAGCCGGGCAATAGGAACCGGTCGAGCAGAGCCATCAGCCGGGCCTCCTCGGTCAGCTGCTCGAACACGCGGCCCCGCGCCACAAGGGTATAGACCCGCTCTGTGGTCAGGCCCTCGAAGCTGTTGCGCCCCCTGTGGGAGCCCAGATGCGGCGCCAACGCCGCCCGCGCGGCGGCCACGGCCTCGGCGTCCAGGAAGTCCTCAATGACCGTGAAGCCGTCCTCTCGCAGCCGCGCCCCATGGGCCGCGAGGTCGAAGTCCGCCAATGATCCCGCCATGCCGTCCCTCCCGGCGCACTGCGGCACCATGAGCGGACGATAGCTCAACCCAGGGCGGTCATCACCACCCCTGCGGCGGTGAGCAGCCCGCCCACAGTCTGGCGCAGGGTCAGCCGCTCCTTGAACAGCCGCCGCGCCGCCGCCGCCGCGATCGGGGCCTCCAGCACGCCCACCGCCCGCACCGGCCCGGCCGGCGCCATGGCGAGCGCCGCGAACCAGCAGGCTGACGCCGCCGCGCCGAAGAAGCCGGCCCCCAGCGACGCCTTCCAGGAGGCCGCCACGGCGCGCAGGGCCGAGGGCCTCCAGACGGCCAGCACGCTCCCCAGCAGCAGGGTCTGGATGAACTGGGCGACCACGACGCCCGCCGTCGCCGCATAGATCGGATGATGCGGCTCGAGCGCCATGCCCGACTGGCGGTAGGCGTTCAGGGTCACGGCGAAGGCCCCGCCTGAGGCCAGCCCCAGCAGGGACCCCATTACCGCCCCCTTGGCGCTGTCCGGCCGCGGCCAGGAGAGCACGGTCAGGCCGAGCGTCGTCGCGGCGATCCCGCCCCACTTGGCGCCGCTGAGCGCATCGCCGAACGCCACCAGCCCCACGAGCGCCCCCAGCGGCAGGGAGGACTGCTGCATGAAGGTCGCCACCGCGAAGCCGGAGCGGTGCATGGCGGTCAGCAGCGCCGCCGTGGCGGCGACCTGGGCCACCGCCCCCACCGTCACGGCGACCAGGAACCGCGCCCCGGCATGGGGCGCGGCGCCGGGCGTCAGCAGGGCGACCAGGGCGAAGATGGCGATCGAGAACGGCAGGCCGAACAGGAAGCGGACCAGGGTCGCGCCCCAGGGTCCCGCGTCGCCGATCAGGCCGCGCTGCAGCACATTGCGCGCGACCTGCAGCGGCGCGGCGGCCGCCGTCAGGATGATCCAGAGCATGTCAAATACGGCCGCTCATCCCCACGCAGGCGGGGACCCAAGCGACCTCTCCACAAGATTGCGATTCAGCTTGGATCCCCGCTTTCGCGGGGACGAGCGGATAGCTCAGAACCCCGACGCGATGGCGTCCGGCGCGCTCTTTTCCTTGCGGGCGAAGAGGTTGTTCAGGGCGTTCACATAGGCCTTGGCCGAGGCCGTCAGGGTGTCGGTGTCCGCCGCCTGGCCGGTGGCGATCCGGCCGTCCTCTTCCAGACGCACCGAGACCTGGGCCTGGGCGTCCGTGCCTTCGGTGACCGCGTGCACCTGGAACAGGCGCAGGATCGCCGTGTGCGGCACGACCTCGTGGATGGCGTTGAACACCGCGTCGACCGGACCGTCGCCGGTCGCCGTGGCCGAGCGTTCGACCCCGTCGACCGTCACGGTCAGCTGGGCTTCCTGCGGGCCTTCCGTGCCGGCGATAACCCGCAGGGCCTTCACCTGGATGCGGTCGGCGCCCGAGGCCAGGGCGTCGTCCACCAGGGCCACGATGTCGTCGTCGAAGACGTGCTTCTTCTTGTCCGCCAGGTCCTTGAAGCGCTGGAAGGCTTCGTTCAGGGCGTTCTGGCCCAGCTCATAACCCAGGGTGCGCAGCTTCTCGCGGAAGCCGGCCCGGCCGGCGTGCTTGCCCATGACCAGGTTGGAGGCGCCCTGCCCCACCGTCTCCGGGCTCATGATCTCGTAGGTGCCGCGGTCCTTCAGCATGCCGTCCTGGTGGATGCCGCTCTCATGGGCGAAAGCGTTCTTGCCGACGATCGCCTTGTTGAACTGCACCGGGAAGCCCGTGATCGCCGAGACATAGCGGCTGGCGCGGGTGATGTGCTGCGGCTCGATATTGGTGAAATAGGGCAGACGGTCGCCGCGCACCTTCAGCGCCATGACCACTTCTTCCAGGGCCGCGTTGCCGGCCCGCTCGCCGATGCCGTTGACCGCGACCTCGACCTGGCGCGCCCCGCCCTGAACGCCCGCCAGGCTGTTGGCCACGGCCAGGCCCAGGTCGTTGTGGCAGTGGGTCGACAGGATGATGGTGTCCGCGCCCGGCACGTTCTCGATCAGGTCGCGGAAGATGTCGGCGTATTCGCTGGGATAGGTGTAGCCGACGGTGTCGGGGATGTTCACCGTGCCGGCGCCGGCCTTGATCGCGGCTTCCACGCAGCGGCGCAGGAAGTCCTGCTCGGTGCGGGTGGCGTCCTGGGCCGACCATTCCACGTCGCCGCACAGGTTGCGGGCGTGGGTGACCGACTTGGTGATCATCTCCAGAATGTCTTCCTGGCTGGCGCGCAGGATGTGGTCGCGGTGGCTGGGGCTGGTCGACAGGAAGGTGTGGATCCGGCCGCGCTTGGCCGGGCGGATCGCCTCGGCGCAGCGCTCGATGTCGACCATGCCGGCCCGAGCCAGGCCGCAGATGGTGCTCTCGGTGACAATCTCGGAGATCGCCCGGACCGCCTCGAAGTCGCCGTTGGAGGCGATCGGGAAGCCGGCCTCGATCACGTCGACGCGCATCTCCTCCAGGATCTTGGCCAGTTCCAGCTTCTCCTCCAGGGACATGGAGGCGCCGGGCGACTGCTCGCCGTCACGCATGGTGGTGTCGAAGACGATGACCCGGTCACGGGCGTCGCGCACGGGGGCCTGGGCGGAATCGTTGGCGGATACGGTCATGATGTAACTCTCTTCGCGGGGGTCTTTTAATCGGCTTGGGCTGAAGGGTCATCCCCTGAAGCGCCCGGCCGCGAAGAAGCGCAGCCTACAGAGGCGCCCAGGGGCGGCTAAGCCCCAGCGAGAGAAGAAGCTGGCTGTGCGACAGGCTACGCATGAGCCGATATGTACCGAATCGGCCGGGCTGAAGCAACAGTCTTGCTCTGGCCGCGACCTCAGGCCGCCACTTGGGCAAGAACCTTGCCGACCGCCGGCCGCGTCTGCATGCGCGCGAAGTGCGCCATGACCTTCGGATAAGGCGCGGGATCGATCCCGTCGCGCTCCAGCCAGGTGGCCACGGTGTAGAGATAGGGGTCGCAGATCGAATAGGCCTCACCCATCACCCACGGCCCTTCGATCATGTGCGCCTCGATCAGGGCGAAGCAGTCGGCCACCACCAGGGGCGCCTTGCGGGCCATGTCCTTCAGGGCCGCCGGATCGTCCGCCCAGCGGTAGCCGCGATAGCGGTGGGCCGCCGCCACGTGCACGGTCGAGCAGAGATAGGTGTTGAAGGACTGGACCTGGGCCATGGCGAAGGCCTCGCCCAAGGGCGCCAGCTTCGCGGCCGGGTGGGTCTGGGCGATATAGCTCAGGATCGCCGGCGCCTCGGTGATCACCCCGCGGTCGGTGACCAGGGCCGGCACCCGGGACTTGGGATTGACCGCAAGATAGTCCGGCTGCCGCTGGGCGTTCTGGGTGAAGTCGACCCACTCCACCTCATAGTCGGCGCCCGCCTCTTCCAGGGCGATATGGCAGGCCAGGCCGATCGTGCCCTTGAACGAATAGAGCTTCAGCATCCGTGTCCTCCTAGGAAGCCTGATCCTCAGCGGCTGCGGCCGCCTCGCGCGACTTGAGCCAGCGGCGCGCGTACCAGCCGATGCCGATCCAGATCGCCGCGACCGCGATCAGGGCGCCGACGTGCTTGAACCCGCCCCCGCCCATGGCGCCCACGATCGAGGTGCCGGCGAAGGCGGTGAGCGCGATCTTGGGAATGATGCCGAGCGCCGTGCCGGCCGCGAAATCGAACACCCGCATGGGGGTCACCCCGGCGGCCATATTGACCACGATGAAGGGCGCCGACGGCACCAGCCGTACGATCAGGCTGGCCAGGAACCCGTTGCGGCCCACCAGGTCCATGAACCTCTGCATGCTCTCGCCCGACAGGGTCTTGAGCGCCCGCGCGCCTGCGAACCGGCCCAGATAGAAGCCGACCAGGGACGAGACCATGGTCCCGATCCAGCTATAGGCGAAGCCCGTCCACGTGCCGAAAGCGACCACGGCGGCTGCGATCAGCACGAACTGCGGCACGCCGATGAAGGCCAGCAGGGCGAAGGCGGAGACCGCGACCGGCAGGGACCAGGGGCCGCTGGCCGCCTTCAGCCAGTCCTGCACCGTGGCCTCGCCGTTGAAGCCCAGGACCTGGGCCCCGAACAGAAAGACCACGCCCACCCCGCCGAACAGCACGAAGGAGACCACAAGCGTGCGCCACGCCTGGGCGTCCATCTCGGTCAGGAAACGCAGGATCCGCCGCATGCCGCTCCGTTCGCCCGTTCGGACGCGCGGGTCAAGCCGGCGGCGGGATCACGGCCATTCAGCGCGGGCGGTAGGCGCCGCCGGTGGAGCGCGGATCATTGCGCACCGCCACGGGGGTCTTCAGCGTCGAGCCGGCGCCGTCGAGCGCGGATCGTGGAGCCCGCCGCGCGGCGTGGGCAGGGGTCGGAG
>NZ_JALDPT010000025.1 GCF_022695515.1 Phenylobacterium aquaticum | reverse complement strand
CGGGGCGCGGACCTTCAACACCGGCCGCACCCTGATCGGACGCCCGCGCCCAGGCCGCCTGGGGCCGGTCGGCCCGCCGCGCCCTGCGCGCCCTAGGGCCCGAGGACTTCGGCTATGCCGATCCGGCCGGCGACCCCGACCTGCGCGCCGCCATCGCCGCCTATCTGCGCGCCGCCCGCGGGGTGCGCTGCGAGGCCGACCAGATCCTCATCACCACCGGCGCCCAGCACGCCCAGGACATCATCGCCCGGGTGCTGCTGTCGCCCGGCGATCCGGTCTGGGTCGAGGACCCCGGCTATCCGGCGACCCTGCGCATCCTGGAGACCGTCGGCGCCCGCCTGGTCCCGGTCCCGGTCGATGAGGAGGGCCTGAACGTCGCCGAGGGCGTGCGCATGGCGTCGGACGCCCGCGCCGCCTTCGTCACCCCCTCGCACCAGTATCCGCTCGGCATGGCGCTCTCCATGGACCGGCGGCTGGAGCTCCTGGCCTGGGCGCGGGAAGCCGGAGCCTGGGTGGTGGAGGACGACTACGCCAGCGAGTTCCGCTACGCCGGCCCGCCGCTCACCGCCCTGCAGGGTCTCGATGGCGGCCAGCGGGTGATCTATGTCGGCACCCTCAACAAGGCGCTGTTTCCGGGCCTGAGGCTGGGCTACCTGGTCGCGCCCCGCGCCCTGGTCGGCCCCTTGAGCCAGGCCCGCCGGATGATGGACCGCCAGGCGCCGACCCTGACCCAGGCCATCGTGCTGGACTTCATGGCCGAGGGCGAATTCGCCGCCCATATCCGGCGGCGCCGGGTGGCCTATGGCGCCCAGCGCGACGCGCTCGCCCGCGCGCTCGAGGCGCGGCTGGGCCATGTGCTGGAGATCGCCTCCCCCGATCAGGGCCTGCACCTGATCGCCTATCTGAAGGGCGGCCGCTGCGACCTCGAAGCCGAAGCCCGGGCCGACGCGCACCATGTCACCGCCCAGGCGATCAGCCGCCTCTATCGCGGGCGGGAGCCCAGGTCCGGCCTGCTGCTCGGCTTCTCCGGCTATCCGGTGCGCGCCATGGCGCCCGGCGTCGCGCGCCTGGCCCGGGCGCTCGCCTAGGAGTCCGTCGGGGGATAGGCCCGGGCCCAGTCCTCCGACCACAGGACCAGGGGCTCCAGGGCGGCCAGCAGATCGCGGCCCAGGGGCGTCAGGCCATAGGCGCCCTCGGTGGCCATCAGGCCGGCGGCCTTCAGCTCCTTGAGCCGGGCGTTGAGCGTGCCGGGCGGCAGCTCGGCCGCGGCGGCCAGGGCCCGGAAGGTCAAGGGCGCCTCCCCCCTCAGCTCCCACAGGATGCGCAGCAGGCCGCGGCGGCCGAACAGGTCGAGCGCGGCCATGATCGGCCGGCCGGTCGAGGAGCCGCGAACAGGGCGGCCGGGCGCAGGCGCTACAATTTTCATAGCAATAACGACTCTCTGATGCTACAAACTTGATAGCACATCAACGGAGCCTGTCATGCACAGCCGCATCGCCCCCGCCGAGACGCCCTGGTCGCCCGTGGTCGACAAACGCCTGAAGATCCTGCCGCCCCTGCTGCTGTTCCGGGTGCTGGCCCGCGACGACCGGCTGTTCGCCCGGTTCATGGACGGGGGCCTGCTGGACAGGGGCCATCTGACCCTGCGCGAGCGGGAGCTGGCGATCCTGACGGTCTGCGCCCGCAACGGCTCGGATTATGAGTGGGGCGTCCATGTGGATCTGCTGGCTGAAGCCGCCGGCTTCACCCCGGCCGAGGTCGCCGCGACCGCAAGGGCCGGCGCCGACTGGACCGGCCGCGACGCCCTAATCGTCCGGCTCTGCGACGCCCTGCAGTCCAGCTGCGAGCTTGAGGACGATTTCTGGACCGAGCTTCGGGCCGGATTCAGCGAAATGGCCTTGCTCGAACTTCTCCTGGTCATAGGTAAGTACCGACAGGTCTGCATTCTCACCAACGCGCTCCGGCTGGAGTGCGAGGCGGGGACGCCCCGCCTTCCATCCGCCGGATAAGGATCTCCGCTTGGCCCAGGACGCGCCCGACCAGAGGACCGCGCTCGCCGCCGGGGTGGTCTGCTATCTGATCTGGGGGTTCGTGCCCCTCGCCTTCCAGGCCATGGGCCATCTGGGGGTCGGCGCCTGGGAGATCCTCAGCCACCGCACCCTGTGGGGCACGCCGACGGCGCTGGCCTTCGTGCTGCTGGCCGGACAGGGCCGCCAGGTGATGGCGGTGTTCTCCAATCCCCGGCTGCTGGGCGGCCTGACCCTGTCGGCGGCGCTCATCGCCACCAACTGGATCATCTTCATCTGGGCGGTGAATTCCGGTCGGGTGCTGGAATCCAGCCTCGGCTACTACATCACCCCCCTGCTCAACATGGCGGCGGGCGTGGCGATCTTTCGCGAGCGGCTGGACCGGATCGGCTTGGTCGCCATCGGCCTGGCGGGCCTGGGGGTGGTGATCCAGGCCTTCGCGCTGGGCCACCTGCCCTGGGTGTCCCTGGCGCTCGCCTTCTCCTTCGGCGCCTATGGGGTGGTCCGCAAGCTGGTCAGCGCCGACGCCCAGACCGGCCTGTTCATCGAGTGCCTGCTGCTGGCGGGGCCGGGCGTGGTCTATCTGATCTGGCTGCAGCGCCAGGGCCTCAGCCACTTCACCGCGACCCCGGCCACCACCGCCTGGCTGATCGCCGCAGGGCCGATCACCGCCGTGCCGCTGGTGCTGTTCTCCTGGGCCGCGCGGCGCATTCCCCTGTCGGTCATGGGCTTCCTGCAGTTCATCGGCCCGACCATCGCCTTCGCCATCGGCCGCGCCGAGGGGGAGGCCTTCTCCACGCTGCGCGCCCTGTCCTTCGTGTTCATCTGGGGCGGGGCGGCGGTGTTCACCTATGGCGCCTGGCGGCGCGCCCGCAGCCTCGTTCCCGCATGACCAAGCCTTAACTAGGGCGCGCGCCGATCCGGGCCTAGCCTGCGCGACAGGCTGAGGGAGACGGTTATGGCGAGACCCTGGGCGATGCTGGGCGCGATCCTGGCCTTGGGAAGTCCTCTGGCCGCCGCGGCCCAGGCGCCGGCCCCGCTCCCGGCCGACGTCTTCGCCCGCCAGACGGTCGCGGTCACCGACCGCGTCCACCTGATCTACAAGCCCGCCGTGACCGACCCGCCCTTCGAGGGCAATGTGGTGGTCATCGAGCAGAGCCAGGGCCTGGTCGTGGTGGACGCCGGCGGCGCGCCGGTCTCCGGCCGCAATGTGGTGGCGGAAATCCGCAGGATATCCGCCAAGCCCGTCCGTTGGCTGATCTACACCCACTATCACGGCGACCATAACCTCGGCGCCGGGGCCTTCCGCGCCGCCTGGCCGAAGGTGCGCATTCTGTCGACCGCCGCGACCCGGGCCAATATGACCGGCCCGCCGATGGACTATGTGAAGACCTACGCGAGGTCCTATGGCGACATGGCCGCCTATGCGGCCACCCAGGCCAAGGACGAGCATCTGCCCCAGGGCTTACGCGACGGCTGGGCGCGGACCGCGGCGGCGGGGCCCGGCATGGTCGCCGGCTACAGCGACATGCGCGTCTATCCCGCCGACCAGACCTTCACCGACCGCGTCTCGATTCCCGACCGCGCGGCGCCGGTGGAGGTGATGTTCCTGGGCCGCGGCAACACCGACGGCGACGCCGTGGTCTGGGCGCCGAAGCAGAAGGTGCTGGCCAGCGGCGACCTGGTGGTCGCCCCGATCCCCTACGCCGCCCACACCTATCCCGGCGAATGGGTCGACACCCTGAAGCGGCTGGAGGCGATCGACTTCGCCTATCTGGTCCCCGGCCACGGGCCGGTGGAGACCGACCGGACCTATGTCGACAAGCTGATCGCCGCGCTCGGCGACGTCCGCGCCCAGGTCGGACCTTTGGCCAAGGCCGACGTCCCCCTCGACGAAGTACGCAAGCGCATCGACCTCAAGCCCCTGCGCCGCGCCTTCGCCGGCGACGACCCCTGGCTCGGCTTCCTGTTCGGGGCGGTGTTCTCAGGCGACCTGGTGTCCAACGCCTATAAGGAGGCCCGCGGCGAGGCGGTGATCCAGGGCAAGGGCTAGGTCTGATCGACATTCAGACCGCTGCGTCCGCAAGGCCGCGGATATTCCGGAACGCGACGGCGGCTGAACCGCCGCCAACTGAACCACAAAGGTCACAAAGGGCGCGAAGATCACGAAGATGATCCGCCCTCCGGCGCGAAGCGCCATTTCGAGGGATTAAGAGCGCCTCTCCAGCCTGGTTCCCTTTGTGTCCTTCGCGCCCTTTGTGCCCTTTGTGGTTCAAATAGGGGCGTTCCGCTGCATGGGAACAGATCGGATGGGCGCCCACGCGGGCGGCCGAAGGCGAATGTCGATCAGCCTAAAGCATTTCTGCTTTAGAGCGCCGCGTAGACCGCCTCGACCAGCCGGCCGGGCCGGGGGTCGCCCAGCAGGTCGGCGGACTGCCTGTTCATCACATAGGCCCCGGCCAGGCGACGGTCCGGATCGGCGAAGCAGCAGGAGCCGCCCCAGCCGGAATGGCCGAAGGTCCCCTCGCCGGGCCCCCAGACCTTGACCGGGGCGTTGCGCATGAAGCCCGCGCCCCAGCTCATCTCGAAGGGCAGGACCAGGTCCTGGCCGCGGATACGCTCGCGCGCCGCCTCGGCGATCAGCGGCGGCGACAGCACCATTTCCCCGTCCAGCCAGCCCTGATTGGCGAGCGACCCCATCAGCCGGGCGAGCGCCGGGGCGGTGGCGTGGCCGTTGGCCGACGGGATCTCGATCCTGCGCCACTCCGCCTGGCCGCGGCCGGCCGGCGAGGCCCAGGGGGTCAGGAAGGCGGCCTTGGTGGCGGCGTTGTGATCGCCGAACTTGGCCAGGCTGGTCGGCCGCTGCAGCTCGGCGACCCGGTCATGCTCGGCGTCCGGCAGGCCGATCCACAAGTCCAGATCCAGGGGCCCGGCCAGGTCCTCGCGAAGTGCGGTCCCCATGGTCCGTCCATCGACGCGGCGGAAGATCTCGCCGGCCAGATAGCCGAAGGTGATGGGGTGATAGCCCGAGGCGGTTCCCGGCGGCCACAGGGGCGCCATGGCCGCCAGCCTGGCGCAGATCGCGTCCCAGTCGAACCACAGGGCCGGGTCCATCTGGTCGGGAAAGCCGGAGAGCCCGGCCTGATGACTCATCACCTGCTCGACGGTGATCTGGCCCTTGCCGGCCTGGGCGAAGTCCGGCCAGAGGTCGGCGACGGCCTGGCCGTAGTCGAGCTTTCCGGCGTCGGCCAGGCGCGCGATCATCAGGGCGGCGACCGCCTTGGTGGTCGAGAAGACCGGGGTCAGGGTGGTCTCGTCGAAGGCCCGGGTGCGGGCCCGGTCGGCGAACCCGGCCCACAGGTCGATGACCAGTTCGCCGGCCTCGACCAGGGCGAAGCGCGCGCCAAGCTCTGCGCCGGCCTCGAAATTGGCGGCGAAGGCCGCGCGGACGCCGGCGAAGCGGTCGGGACAGAGGCCGGAGATCTCGACCATCCGAAAGGCTCCTAGGCCAGGCGTTCCATGCGCACCGTGGGCGAAGTGGCCTTGAGCCGCTGGGCCATGCCGACGATCGGCAGTTCCGGCGAGCCGAAGGTCTGGGCGGCCATGATGGTCTCGGCCACGCCGCTGACGGCGCGGGCCAGCGCATAGGAGATGGTGAGCCCGTCGATCAGGGCCGCGCCATACAGGGCGGTGAGCAGGTCGCCGGTGCCCTTGGGCGCGGAATCGGCGCGCGGGTGGGCGGCCAGCCAGGCCTCCTTCTTGTCGGCATAGACCACGCCGATCTCGGCGCCGCGTACGACGGAGGACACCAGCACCGGCTTGCCCAGCAGGCGGGCGGCGTGCAGCGCCTGGGTCGGGTCGCGGGCCTCGGCCCCGGTCATGCGCTGCAGCTCCCAGGTGTTGGGCGCGACGATGTCGGCGCGGGGGACCAGGTCATTGATCACCGCCTCGGCCACGTCGGCGGGCACATAGAGCCCCTTGCCGGCGTCGCCAATGGTCGGGTCGACGATGATGACGGGCTTGCGGGCCTCGCGGTCGCGCGGCGCGCCGCGGACGGCGTCGATGGCGCGGGCGGCGGCGCGGACCTGGGCGGCGGAGGCGAAATAGCCGGTCAGCACCAGGTCGGTCTGGCCGAACAGGCCGTTGGCCTGGATGCCGTCGAGCATGCCCTCAAGCGCCTCGACCGGCACGGCGGCCCCGCCCGGGGCGCCCCAGCCGGGATGGCGGCCATAGAGCACGGTCGGCGCGACCATGCAGTCGATGCGGAACGGGGCCAGGGCGAGGGCCTGGGCGCTGCCGCCAACGCGGCTGGCGGCGACATGACTGGACAGGATGAGCGCGAGCGGCATGGCCCGGTTGCTTAGCGGACGGCGCAGCGGCCGTCATCCCCAGTCTGGGCTTTGAACAAAACAGCGTTCATTCGGGGGGAAAGAAAGCGGGCGACCTGAGCGTGAGCCGGACTGGAACAGCCCCGCTCAGGTCCCCGGAGGGGTCTAAAGACCTAGTAGCGGTAGTGCCCAGGCTTGAACGGACCTGCCTGCGGCACACCGATATACTCGGCCTGGTCCTTGCTGAGCTGGGTGAGCTTGGCCCCCAGCTTTTCAAGGTGAAGCATGGCCACCTTCTCATCCAAATGTTTAGGCAAGGTGTAGACGCCGATGTCGTAGGCGCCGCCATTGGTCCACAGCTCGATCTGGGCGAGCGTCTGGTTGGTGAAGGACGCGCTCATCACGAAGCTGGGGTGGCCGGTGGCGTTGCCCAGGTTCACCAGGCGGCCTTCGGAGAGCAGGATAATCTTCTTGCCGTCCGGGAATTCGACGTGGTGGACCTGATCCTTGATCTTGTCCCACTTGAAGTTCCGCAGGCCGGCGACCTGAATTTCGCTGTCGAAGTGGCCGATATTGGCGACGATGGCGTTGTTCTTCATCCGACGCATGTGGTCGACGGTCAGAACGTCCTTGTTGCCGGTGGCGGTGACGAAGATGTCGGCCTTGTCGGCGACATCTTCCATGGTCTGGACCTCGAAGCCCTCCATGGCCGCCTGCAGGGCGCAGATCGGGTCGATCTCGGTGACCACGACGCGGGCGCCGCCGTTGCGCAGGGACTGGGCCGAGCCCTTGCCCACATCGCCATAGCCGAGCACGACCGCGACCTTGCCCGACAGCATCACGTCGGTGCCGCGGCGGATGGCGTCGACCAGGCTCTCACGGCAGCCATAGAGGTTGTCGAACTTGGACTTGGTGACGCTGTCATTGACGTTGATGGCGGCGAAGGGCAGCTCGCCGCGCTCATGCATCTGATAGAGGCGGTGGACGCCCGTGGTGGTCTCTTCCGAGACGCCCTTGATGGCCGCGCGGATCGCCGAATAGAAGCCGGGCTTCTCCTTCAGATAGCGCTTCATCACCGCGAACAGGGCTTCTTCTTCCTCGTTCTGCGGATTGTCGAGGACCGACGGATCCTTCTCGGCCTTGGGGCCCAGCACGCAGAGCAGGGTGGCGTCGCCGCCGTCGTCGAGGATCAGGTTCGGATAGCCGCCGTCCGACCATTCGAAGATCCGGTGGGCGTAGTCCCAGTACTCGGTCAGGGTCTCGCCCTTGATGGCGAAGACCGGGGTGCCGGCGGCGGCGATGGCCGCGGCGGCGTGGTCCTGGGTCGAGAAGATGTTGCACGAAGCCCAGCGGACATCCGCGCCCAGCGCTTCGAGCGTCTGGATCAGCACGGCGGTCTGGATGGTCATGTGCAGGGAGCCGGCGATGCGCGCGCCCTTCAAGGGCTGGCTCGGGCCGAATTCCGCGCGGACCGCCATCAGGCCGGGCATCTCGGTCTCGGCGATGGCGATTTCCTTGCGACCGAAATCGGCGAGGGAGATGTCTTTGACGACGTAGTCGGTCATGGGGGGTCCTTGCGCGCAGGATAGGGGCTTTTTCGCTCTATAGCGGCCACCGCCCAGCCTCGCAACAAACATATAAAGAGTTCTTTATATGCCTAGCGAAGGATGAATTCCGCGCCTCAGCGCCAGAACCGGTCCGCGTCGCACAGCCGGTCCAGCGACCGGGCCGCCCGCTTCAGGCCGCGGTCGGCGTCCCGAGACCGGCGCGTCACGATCCGCTCCGCCGCTTCCCGTCCCGCCACGTCCAGGCGCAGGCCCCCCACCAGCCGCGCGGCCACGGCGGCGTCGTTCAGCGCGCCCAGATCGTCCTGCAGCCGCTTGATGCGGCCCACCATCCGCGCCGCCGGCCGGGCCGCGAACAGGGGGGCGAAGGCCTCGGCGGCGTAGCGCAGGTTCTTGGCCTTGATGCGCAGCTTGTGGCGGCCCTCGGCGTCGAGCTTGCCGAAGTCCTTGGCCAGGCGGCGCCAGGCTTTCCAGCGTTCGCGCAGGGCGGCGCGGGCGAAGGCGCGGGCGCCCACCTCGCGGCGGCGGCGCGCCTTGCCGTCCGGATCTGTGAGCCAGGCGGCGGTCTCCACCCAGGCCGCGGCGGCCAGCACCAGGTCGCGGAACCGGCCGGAGGCGAGCGCCGCGCCGGCCTTGGCGTAGGCCTTGGCCCGGGCCTTGGCGACCGCCTCGGTCAGCAGGGCGGCGTCGGCGGCGGCCTTGCCCTTCAGGTCCTTCAGACTGCGGGCGAAGACGTCGAGATCGCGGGCCTCGCCGCAGGTCCCGGCCAGCCACTTCAGCTCGCTGCGGATCTTCGGCGCCTCGGCGTCGCCGACCAGGGCGGCGCAGGTGGCGATGGCGCTGCGCAGGCGGCGCACGGCGACGCGCAGCTGGTGCAGGGCGGCCTCGTCTGCGGTCTCGCGCACCAGGGCGGCGTTGGAGGCGATCAGGCCAAGCGTCGTGCGGGCTATGGCCTGGAAGGCGGCGGCGGCGGTCAGGTCGCCGGTCAGACGCACGCGGGTCTGGCTCCGCGGAACCAGCTCCGTCCCGTCCCCCAGCATCTGGCCCTGGGCCGCCTTGCCCTCATAGGAGAGATAGAGCGGCGCGGTGCGGGCGAGCTGGCGGGCCAGAGCGAACAGCTCCGACGGCGAGCCGGCCTTCAGCTCCAGCTCAAGCTCGCAGATCTCGCGGCGGCGGTCGCCGGCGGTGATGGTCCCCAGGTCGGCGGCGATCTCGATCATCGCCTCGCCGTGGGCCACGGTGCGCTGGCGGCGATCGACGGCGACGCTGAAGGCCGGCGCCAGGGCCTTTCGGCGGGCGGCGGGCAGCGCCTTCTTCAGGGCCGGCATGGTGAGATCCAGCCGATCGTCGCCGACCTTCTGCTCATATTCCTCGCGGCCGAACCCCTCGCCGCGCTTCAGGGTCTGGACCCGCTTGCCGCCGCTTTCGCGGACCCTCAGCGAGATATGCTCGCGGCGCAGACGGCCGTCGGGGGTGTCGAAATAGATGGCCCGCAGCGCCTTGGCCTCGGTGGCGCCCGCCGGCGCGGCCTCCAGCAGAGCCTCCAGGTCGCGGGGCTCGCACAGGAACTTCAGCTCGATCTCTTGATCTTCGGTCGCCAGACGAGCCTCCCGAGGCTTGGGGTGTCGCAACGCTTCCTAGCATCCCCGGCGCGACGACGCATGACCCACGTCAAGGGTGATGATTGCCTGCCGTAGCGCGGCCAGTGTAGTCGGACCCACCCCAAAGTGAGGAGTCCCCCGTGAACGCCCCGATCTCCAACGCCCAGATCCGCCCGCAGGTTCAGCCGCGCCATGACTGGACCCTCGAGGAGATCGAGGCCCTGTTCGAGCGGCCCTTCACCGAGCTGGTGTTCGCCGCCGCCGAGGTCCACCGCGCCTGGTTCGACCCCACCGAGGTCCAGCTGTCGCAGCTGTTGTCGGTGAAGACCGGCGGCTGTCCGGAGAACTGCGGCTATTGCAGCCAGTCCCAGCATTTCAAGACCTCGACCGTCGCCTCCAAGCTGATGGCGGCCCAGGCCGTGATCGACGCCGCCGCCGAGGCCAAGGCCGGCGGGGCGCAGCGCTTCTGCATGGGCGCGGCCTGGCGCGACCTGAAGGACCGCGACCTGCCCCGCGTCGCCGCCATGATCTCGGGCGTGAAGGCGCTCGGGCTGGAGACCTGCGCCACGCTCGGCATGCTGACCGCCGACCAGGCCCAGGCGCTCAAGGCCGCGGGGCTCGACTACTACAACCACAACCTCGACACCGGGCCGGACTATTACGACAAGGTGGTCACCACCCGGACCTATCAGGACCGGCTCGATACGCTTTCCGCCGTGCGCGACGCCGGCATCTCCACCTGCTGCGGCGGCATTGTCGGCATGGGCGAGACCCGCCGCGACCGCGCCGGCCTGCTGCATGCGCTGGCCACCCTGCCGGCCCATCCCGACAGCCTGCCGATCAACGACCTGATGCCGATCCCCGGCACGCCGCTGGGCGAGTCCGAGGCGGTGGACGGGCTGGAGTTCGTGCGCATGATCGCCGTCGCCCGCATCGTCTGCCCCAAGGCCGTGGTCCGGCTCTCGGCCGGGCGCGAGCACATGTCCAGGGAGCTCCAGGCCCTGTGCTTCCTGGCCGGCGCCAATTCCATGTTCGTCGGCGGCAAGCTGCTCACCACCGCCAACCCGGACAAGGATACCGACGCCGCCCTGATGGCCGATCTCGGCCTGCGCCCCATGACCATGGCCTGACAAAAAGCGCGGGCGCTGTCGGGGCGGCGCCCGCCAATTCGTCCTGCGGGCTAGCCTGATCCGGCGCCCCGCCCTATCTGGCGGGGACGCCTAACGCCCCGGGAGCCCCTGTGACGCCGATCATATCCGTAAAGGGTCTCACCAAGACCTATGCCGGAGGGTTCCAGGCCCTCAAGACCGTGGACCTGGAGATCCGCAAGGGCGAGATCTTCGCCCTGCTCGGCCCCAACGGGGCGGGCAAGACCACCCTGATCAGCATCATCTGCGGCATCGTCAATCCGTCGACCGGCACGGTCACGGCCGACGGCCACGACATCATCAAGGACTACCGCGCCGCGCGGAACGCCATCGGCCTGGTCCCGCAGGAGCTGGCGACCGACGCCTTCGAGACCGTCTGGGCCACCGTCCGCTTCAGCCGCGGCCTGTTCGGCAAGCCCCCGAACCCGGCCTATCTGGAGAAGGTGCTGCGCGACCTGTCCCTGTGGGACAAGAAGGACGAGAAGATCATGGCCCTGTCCGGCGGCATGAAGCGCCGGGTGATGATCGCCAAGGCGCTCAGCCACGAGCCGCGCATCCTGTTCCTCGACGAGCCCACCGCCGGCGTCGATGTCGAGCTGCGCCGCGACATGTGGGAGATGGTCCGGTCCCTTCGCGAAAACGGCGTCACCATCATCCTGACCACCCACTATATCGAGGAGGCCGAGGAGATGGCCGACCGGATCGGGGTGATCCGCCGGGGCGAGATCATCCTGGTCGAGGACAAGGACGTGCTCATGCGCAAGCTGGGCAAGAAGCAGCTGACCCTGCACCTGCAGGCCCCGCTGACCGCCCTGCCCGCCGATCTCGCCGACGAGGCGCTCGAGCTCTCCGCCGACGGGAGCGAGCTCGTCTACACCTTCGACGTCCAGGCCGAGGAGACCGGCATCGCCGCCCTGCTGCGCCGCCTGGGCGACAAGGGCATCGACTTCAAGGACCTGCGCACCTCCGAAAGCTCGCTCGAGGAGATCTTCGTCAGCCTGGTGAGCACCCGGACATGAACCTCTACGCCATCCAGTCCATCTATCGCTTCGAGCTGGAGCGCACCTGGCGGACCATCCTGCAGTCGATCGCCTCGCCGGTGATCTCCACCTCGCTCTATTTCGTGGTGTTCGGCTCGGCCATCGGCGGGCGCATGGCCCAGGTCGACGGGGTCTCCTACGGGGCCTTCATCGTGCCCGGCCTGATCATGCTGTCGATCCTAACCGAGAGCATCTCCAACGCCAGCTTCGGCATCTACATGCCCAAATGGTCCGGCACGATCTACGAGGTTCTGTCCGCGCCGGTGTCGCCGCTGGAGATCGTCATCGGCTATGTGGGCGCGCGCGACCAAGTCGGTGATTCTGGGGACCATCATCCTGGCCACGGCGCGGATCTTCGTGCCGTTCTCGATCGTCCACCCGGTCTGGATGATCAGCTTCCTGGTCCTGACCTCGGTCACCTTCTCCCTGTTCGGCTTCATCATCGGGGTGTGGGCCGACGGCTGGGAGAAGATGCAGATCGTGCCGATGATGATCGTCACCCCCCTGACCTTCTTAGGCGGCAGCTTCTATTCGATCAGCATGCTGCCGCCGATCTGGCGCCACATCACCCTGTTCAACCCGGTGGTCTATCTGGTGTCCGGCTTCCGCTGGAGCTTCTACGGCATCTCCGACGTCGGCGTCGGGATCAGCCTGGCCATGACCGTGGTCTTCATGCTGGCCTGCCTGGCCGGCATAACCTGGATCTTCAAGACGGGATACCGGCTGAAGGTCTGACCCTGACTCCGCCCTGCCGACGCGCCGGCAGGCGCGTCCTCGCCCCGCTTGCGGGGAGAGGTAAGGTGAGGGGAACGGCGTGAGGGCCGCGCAATGGGGCGAGTCAAAAACCCTCCCCTGCGCTGCGGGCCCCTCACCCAACCCTCTCCCCGCAAGCGGGGCGAGGGCAAGCTCGCCGCTGGAGTGTCTATGGGGTGGCGGCGAAGCCCCTTGCGCTGAGCTACAAGGGAACACCCCTGCGCCAGACCTACGTCCCAGACTTCGTCTGCTTCGACAGGGTCATCGTGGAATTGAAGGCGCTTCGCGAGACCGCGCCCGAGCATCGGGCGCAAGTTCTCAACTACCTCAAGGCCACCGGCTTGAAGCTGGGCTTGCTCGTCAATTTCGGATGCATGCCCAAGGCCCGGATCGAACGGATCGCGCTCTGAGCCCAATGTTCGTGTGGTTCGTGGACCAATCTTCAATCCACGGCCCGACCGCCTACTCTTCCTCGTCGAACCGCGCGCTGACCAGGGCGGTGAGGGCTTCGACGGCGGGTTGGGCTTCGGCGCCGTCGGCTTCGATGTCGATGCAGCAGCCGGGCCCCGCGGCCAGCATCATCAGGCCCATGATCGAGCGGGCGTCCACCGTCTGACCGTCCTTGGACACCTTCACTTCGGCGTCAAAGGTCGAGGCCAGCTTGACGAACTTGGCCGAGGCCCGCGCGTGCAGGCCCCTCTTATTGATGATTTCGACGTTCTGGCGCGCGTCACTTTTCCCCCGCGAGGACGTAGGACGCCACGGAAATATACTTGCGTCCAGCCTCCTGCGCGTGTGCGACACAATCTTCCAGCGGAAGCTTGGCGCGGACGCTGGCCAGCTTGATCAGCATCGGCAGGTTCAGGCCGGCGATCACCTCGGCCTTGGTCTGCTCCATGACGGAGATGGCGAGGTTCGAGGGCGTGCCCCCGAACATGTCGGTCAGCAGGATCACCCCGCCGCCCGAATCGACGCGCTCGCAGGCCGCCAGGATGTCCTTGCGGCGGCGCTCCATGTCGTCTTCCGGCCCGATGCAGATGGCGGCCACCGCGGTCTGCGGGCCGACCACATGCTCCATGGCGAAGACGAACTCCTCGGCCAGGCGCCCGTGTGTGACGATCACGAGGCCGATCATTTGAACTGTCTCAACGGGAATCCCCACCCGGCCGCGGCAGCGGGACAGCCGCGCGGCCGTCTTGATACGCCCCTTCCGCCCAGGCTCCAAGATGCTGCAATGCACGAGCAAGCTTCGCAGGCGCAGAAGACTCAAGCGGCGAGAGAACGATCAGCGGCACGCTCAACCCCAAATGCGTCTTCCAGGCCGGCTCGGGCAGGCGCTCCGGCGTTCCCAGCTCCACCGACAGGCCGATGCGGCAGAAGGGAAGACCGGGTTCGGTCACCACGTCCAGACCCCGCACCTCCATCTTGCCCGCCAGGCTGTCGGGCGCCCGGCCATAGAGCGCGCCGGCGCTCGCCCAGAGAATCACCCGGTCGTCGGCGACGAGACGAAAGCCGTGGTCCAGGGCCCGCAGCGCCAGGTCGCTCTTGCCCGCGCCGGACGGGCCCTCGATCAGCACCCCGCGCCAGCCGCCGGGACCGAAGGCGGCGATCAGGCCGGCGTGCAGGATCACCGGCGGGCCTCGGGCAGGGTCACCAGGAAGCGGGCGCCCAGCACGGCGCCTTGCGCGTCCTGCCGGTTCTCGGCCCGGATGGTCCCGCCATGGGCGGCGACGATCTGGCGGGCGATGGACAGGCCCAGGCCCGAATTGCCGCCGAACGCCGTCCCCTTGGGCCGCGAGGTGTAGAAGCGCTCGAACACGGTCTCCAGATTGTCGGGCGGCAGGCCGGGGCCGTCGTCCTCCACCACCGCCACGGCGTCGCCGCGCTGGCGTTCCAGGCCGACCCGCACCTCGCCGCCGGGCGGACTGAAGGAGCGCGCATTGTCGATCAGGTTGCGGAACACCTGGGCGATCGGGCCCTCGCGGCCCGAGACCATGATCGGCTCCAGCAGGTCCGGCGCCGCATAGCGGACCGTATAGGCGATCGAGGGTTCGCCGGGCTTGGCCTGGTGGTTGTAGGTCTGGGTGACCTCGGTCAGCAGCCGGCCCAGATCAAAGGCGCGGGGATCCTCCCGCGACAGCTCGGCGTCGAGCCGCGAGGCGTTGGAGATGTCGGTCACCAGCCGGTCGAGGCGCTGGACATCGTTCTTCAGGATGCCGAGCAGCCGCTCGCGGGCGACCGGATCGCTGACCAGGTCCAGGGTCTCCACCGCCGAGCGCATGGAGGTGAGCGGGTTCTTGATCTCGTGGGCGACGTCGGCGGCGAAGCGCTCGATGGCGTCCATGCGTTCGGACAGGGCGCTGGTCATGGCCTCCAGCGAGCGGGTCAGGTCGCCCAGTTCGTCCTGGCGGCCGGCGATGTCGGGCAGGGTGATGGCCGGGCCCGGGACAGGCGCACGCGGTCGGCGGCGCGGGCCAGGCGGCGCACCGGATTGGCGATCAGATTGTTGAGCAGCAGGGACGAGGCGAGCGTCACCCCGATCGACAACAGGATGAAGGGCAGAAGCGCGGCGCGCTGGCGGGCGACGATCTCGTCGACGTCGCTGGCCTCCAGGGTCAGCACCCCCAGCACCGCCTGGACGTGCTGGATGGGGATCGAGACCGACACCACCCGCTCGCCGTCGTCGCCCACCCGCATGCCGGCCCAGTGCTTGCCGTTCATGGCCTCGGCCACCTCGTGGGCCAGGGCCTGCTTGGCGCCCGGCGGCGGGCCGGGGGGCGGCTTGGGGGTCTGGAACTGCATGGTGACCCCGCCCGCGCCCTGGTCGCGGGGCCGGGCCGGCGGCAGCACCTTCCACTCCACCCGGTCGGCGACCCAGTAGGAATCGGCGATCAGCTTGCCGTGGGCGTCGAACAGCCGCGCCCGCTGGGTGCGGGGATTGGAGAGCAGCTGCAGGATCTGGCTGGCGTAGCCCGGATCGAGCGCGGGCGCAGGTTCGCCCACGGTCGCCGCCTGGTCGATGATCGTCGCGATCAGCTCGCCCTGGGTGGTCAGGCTGTCGATCCGCGCATTGACCAGGCCGCGCCGCAGTTCGTTCAACACCAGGGCGCCGACGATCAGGATCGCCAGCCCCAGCATGTTGAGCACGATGATCAGCCTGCCGATGCGCGAGCTGGGCAGCCACCTTCGCCAGGCGGGACCCGCGCCGGGGTCAGGATTCGCGGTATCTGTATCCGACGCCATAAAGGGTTTCGATCGCGTCGAACTCGGGGTCCACCTCGCGGAACTTCTTCCGCATGCGCTTGATATGGCTGTCGATCGTGCGGTCGTCGACATAGACCTGATCGTCGTAGGCGGCGTCCATCAGGTTGTCGCGGCTCTTCACGAAGCCGGGGCGCTGGGCCAGAGACTGCAGCAGCAGGAACTCGGTGACGGTCAGCTTCACTGGCTTGCCGTCCCACAGGCAGTCGTGGCGGGCGGGATCGAGGGTCAGCTTGCCGCGCTTCAGGGCGCGGGCCGCGGCGTCGGCGGCGGCCGTGGGAACCAGCTCCTCGCCGTCCGCGCCGGCCCGGCGCAGCACCGCCTTCACCCGCTCCAGCAGCAGGCGCTGGCTGAAGGGCTTGTGCATGTAGTCGTCGGCGCCGAGGTTGAAGCCCAGGATCTCGTCGATCTCCTCGTCCTTGGACGTCAGGATGATCACCGGC
The DNA here is from genome assembly GCF_022695515.1 of Phenylobacterium aquaticum. Classification (GTDB taxonomy): domain Bacteria; phylum Pseudomonadota; class Alphaproteobacteria; order Caulobacterales; family Caulobacteraceae; genus Phenylobacterium; species Phenylobacterium aquaticum. Next base: position 63,798 of record NZ_JALDPT010000025.1, on the reverse strand, counting down.
AGGTCCGAGGTCCGCCGCAGACGGCGCAGGACTTCCATGCCGTCCATGCGCGGCATCTTCACATCGAGGATGGCGAGGTCCGGCGGATCGTTCTCAAGCGCCGCCAGGCCGGTCGCGCCGTCGAAATAGGCCTTGACCGTATGGCCGTGGCTCTCGAGGGCGAGGCTGACCGACGTGACGATGTTCTCGTCGTCGTCCACCAGGGTGATCTTGGCCATGTCTGAGTGTCGGGTCCTTCGCGGGAATGTCGTCTTGAGGTGTTCGCAGGCTAATCGGACTGCACCATGGCCTCAATGGGGCGACCTTGGCGCAGATCTTTCAAAATGAAATGGCGCCGGACGCAAAATTTTCGCGCGTCGAGCGCCCCAAGCCGTGGAATCGCGCCGTTCAATCCGTGTGTCATGGGGTCGCAGCGTTAAATCAGACCTTAAGCTTGTTCGCGGAACCTTGTGAGACGAAGGCGGGGGACCGGGATGACCGGCGCACAGATACACTACGAGCTCTTTATCCGTCGGACGCCGGGCGCCGCCTGGGTCCTGGACATGGCGACGGAGAACCGCGCCCTGGCCACCAAGACGGCCGAGGAGATGATGGCGGCCGGCAAGGTCGCCGCCGTCAAGGTCACCAAGGAATCGCTGAACCCGGAGACCCGGGAGTTCCAGTCGATCGCGATCATGACGCTCGGCGCCGCCGAGCCGTCCAAGGCCAAGCCGGTCCGCGAGGACAACGAGCCGCTCTGCTTCACGCCCCAGGACCTCTACACCGTCCACGCCCGCGACCGCATCGGCCGCCTGCTGGAGCACTGGCTGGACCGGCGCAACGCCACCCCCTTCGAACTGCTGCACCGCCCCGACCTGGTCGAGGAGCTTGAAAACTCCGGCACCGACCTGCAGCACGCCATCCAGAAGATCGCCATCCCCGAGGCCCAGGCGCGCGGCAAGACCGTCCATGAGCTGATGCGCACCTTCCAGGGCCTGGTCGAGCGCGCGATCGAGCGGATCCTGAAGGATTCCAAGAAGGGCAATCTGCCCGACGTCGACAAGGAAGGCTTCGCCAAGGCCGCCGAGCGGGTCAGCCGCGAGCCGGAGCGCGCCTATCTGCTGGGGGCCGGCGTCGCCGCCTCCATCGCCCCGGCCCGCACCTGGCCGGACAAGGTCATCCGCCTGCTCGATCTGGCCGACGCCGCCCCGGTCGTGGGCCCGCCGCGCGGCCTGGCCCTGGGGGTGATCGAACAGCCCCTGGCCGAGATCCTCGGCTCCCGCGCCGGCCTCGACGAGCTGATCGGCAAGGACCTGGATCTGGGCGTGCGGCTGGCCGCCATGGCCCGGCTGGCGGCGGCCGGTCCCGTCGCCGCCCTGATGAAGATCGAGCCGGCGGTGGCCAAGATCATGCCGCCGGAGACCGTCGCCACCCAGCGCCTGGCCAAGTGGCTGGCGACCGAGGATTTCCAGGCCGTCCGGGTCGCCATCGCGCGCCGCGTGCTGCGCGAGCTGACCGGCCCGCGGCGCCTGCGGCCCAACGATCCGACCGGCGAGATCGAGACCCTGCGGGCGCTCGCCATGGCGCTCACCGCCGCGGCCGGCTCGCTCGTGCCGCTGGACGAGGTGCAGGCCGCCTTCGTCACCCGCTCCAAGACCCTGCTCACCCCCGACTTCGTGGAGTCCTATATCGGCCGCGACCGCTCGGCGAAGGACGAGATCGAGGCCCTGATGTGGCTGGCCGAGAACGTCATCGGCGCGGTCAACAAGCGCCAGGCGGGCCGCTATCTGGCCTCGGCCATCGGCAGCCTGCGGTTCGAGAAGGAGCTGCGCAACGGCCCCGACGCGCCCGGCGTGAAGCTGGAAGTCCTGGCCCAGCTGCAGCGCGGCGTGGCCCGCGGCGGCCTGGTGCCCGAGGACTACGGCCCCCTGCAGGCCAAGATCGGCGATGTGGGCGGCCAGGTGGAGGCCGACGCCAAGGTGGTCACGACGCTCGCCCGCGGCCAGTCGGCGCCGGCGCTGCGGCTGCTGGTCCTGCTGCGCATGGCGGCTGGAGAGATCTCGCCGATCGGACCCGCCGCCGACCGCGCCCGCGCCGAGGCGCTGAAGCTGATCCGCCAGGACGAGACCCGCAACGACCTCGCCCGCGCGCCTGAGCGCATGGGCCAGGTCCGCCAGCTGATGGAACAGATCACCAAGGCGGCCTAAAGCCCCAACTTCCGCTCATCCCCGCGAAGGCGGGGACCCAAGCGGGCTCACCGCGGGCAGGGCAAACGGCGCGACATCCACCGATTCAGCTTGGATCCCCGCCTGTGCGGGGATGAGCGGTTGGACTAAACCCCCAGCACGTCCTTCAACGCCCCGGCCACATGGTCCACATCTGCCTCGGTCATGGCAGGATAGAGCGGCAGGGACAGGCAGCGATCGTACCAAGCGTCCGCTCCGACCAGGCGCTGTTCGCCATAGCGGGCGACATAATAGGGCTGGCGGCTGACCGGGATGTAGTGGACCTGGGTCCCGACGCCGCGGGCCCGCAAGGCTTCGACCACCTCGATCCGCGTCAGGCCCAGCCCTGCGAAATCGACCAGCACCGTCATCAGGTGCAGGACCGGGTCGCTCCAGGCCGGGGTCGCGGCGATCCTCAGGGCGGGCGAGAGCGGCGCCAGCGCGGCCTGATAGCGGACCGCCAGCGCCTTCCGGCGGGCGGCGAAGCGATCGAGCTTGGCGAGCTGCGACAGGCCGAGCGCGCAGAGAATGTCGGGCAGGCGGTAATTGAAGCCGGGCTCCGGCATCTCGTACCACCAAGGCTCACAGCCTTCCGGCCGCACCATGCCGTGGCTGCGCAGGGTCCTCAGGCGTTGCGCCAGGGCATGGTCATTGGTGGTGACCATGCCCCCCTCGCCGGTGGCGATGGTCTTGACCGGATGGAACGAGAAGGTCGCCATGGCCGAGTGGCGGACATCGCCCACCCGCTCGCGGGTGTTGCCGAAGACCGCCTCCGAACCCAGGGCGTGCGGCGCGTCCTCGACCAGCACGGCGCCGGCCTCGGCCGCCAGCCGGGCCAGGGCCGGCAGTTCGGCGACATCGCCGCGCAGATGCACCGGCAGCACGGCGCGAAGCCTGCGGTCGCCGACCTTCTCCAGGGCCTGGGCCAGGGTGTCGGGGGTCATCAGGCCGCTGTCGGGATCGACGTCGGCGAACACCACCTCGGCGCCGACATAGCGGGCGCAGTTGGCGGTGGCGAGGAAGGTGACGGCCGGGGCGATGCAGACCTCGCCCGGCTGCACGTCGAGCGCCAGCATGGCCAGATGCAGGGCCGCCGTGCCATTGGCGCAGGCCACCGCATGGGCGGCGCCCACCGTCTCGGCGAAGGCGGTCTCGAAGGCCTCGACCCGCGGGCCGGTGGTCAGGAAGTCGGCGCGCAGGGCCTCGACCACCGCGGCGATGTCGTCGTCCTCGATCGTCTGGCGGCCATAGGGCAGGACGGCGTCGGTCATGGCTGGGCCCTCCTGGACCTCAGTCCGTGGCGCGCCGGCGGGGCGGCGCCGGATCGTTCAGCAGCTCGAGCAGGCCGGGCCCGCTCAGCCATTCGGTGTTGGTGTCGCTGGCGTAGGAGAAGCCCTCCGGGGCCATGGGCATGGTCTTGGCGTAGGACTCGCGCGGATATTCCACGAAGGCCGGCTCGATGGCGTAGCGGTCGCCGAGATCCACCGTGGTGCGGGCGTCGTCGACCGAGATCATCATCTCGTGCAGCTTCTCGCCCGGCCGGATGCCGATGACCTTGGTCGGCACGCCGGGCGCCATGGCCTCGGCCAGATCGGTCATTTTCATGGAGGGGATCTTGGGCACGAAGATCTCGCCGCCGCGCATCAGGCTGAAGGACGAGAGCACGAAGTCCACGCCCTGGTTCAGGGTGATCCAGAACCGGGTCATCCGCGGGTCGGTGATCGGCAGCTCGCTCACCCCCTTGGCTAGCAGGCGCTGGAAGAGCGGCGCGACCGAGCCGCGCGAGCCCACCACATTGCCGTAGCGCACCACCGAGAACCGCGCCCCGATGTCGCCGGACAGATTGTTGGCCGCCACGAAGGTCTTGTCCGAGGCGAGCTTGGTCGCCCCGTAGAGATTGGCCGGGTTGCAGGCCTTGTCGGTGGACAGCGCCACCACCTGCTTCACGCGGTTGGCGAGGCAGGCCCAGACCACGTTCTCCGCGCCCATGATGTTGGTGTGGATGCATTCGGAAGGGTTGTATTCCGCCGCCGGCACCTGTTTCAGCGCCGCCGCGTGCACCACGATGTCGACGCCCCGGAAGGCCAGCGTCAGGCGCTCGCGATCGCGCACGTCGCCCAGGAAGAAGCGCATGGCCGACAGGGTCTGGGCGTCGAACTTTTCCGCCAGGTCGATCTGCATCTCGTGCTGCTTCAGCTCGTCGCGGGAGAAGACGATCAGCTTGCGCGGCCGGAAGCGGCTGAGGACCGTCTCGATGAAGCGCTTGCCGAACGAGCCGGTGCCGCCGGTGACCAGGATCACCTTGCCGTCGAGATCGGGGGTATTGTCGGCGAACCGGTGCACGGGCGGGCCTCTTTCGGGGCGGAATGCGAATCTTCGCCGCACTCTCGGCGCGCCCGCGTAAAGAGACCGCTAACCATGATGTGGCGCTCTGTCGCGCATGGATCGTCGCCGACTGCTCAGCCTTGCGCTCATCGCCGCCCTCGCCCCGGCCGCCGCCCGGGCCAGCAAGCCCAAGGCCGAGGCCGAGGGCGACAAGAAGTCGGGCGGAACCTCCTACATCGCCATCGCCACCCTGACGGCGACCGTGGTCAAGCCCGGCGGCCGGCGCGGGGTGATGACCGTCGACTGCGGGATCGACATTCCCAACAAGGCCCTGCACGACAAGGCCCAGCTGATCCTGCCCCGGTTGCGGGCGGCCTTCATCCAGACCGTGCAGATCTACGCCGCCGGTATGCCGGCCGGCCCGCCGCCCAGCATCGACTATCTGTCGCGGGAGCTGCAGCGCCAGACCGACGTCACCCTGGGCGGGCCCGGCGCCAAGCTGCTGCTCGGCTCGGTGCTGCTGAACTAGGGCCTATTCGCCGCCGGCGGCCTGGGCCGCCGCGTCCATGAACTTGGCCATCGTCAGGTCGAGCTCCGTCACCCCGTCGGCGTCATGGGTGGTGAGCGTCACCTCGACCCGGTTGTAGACATTGAACCATTCGGGATGGTGGTCGAGCTGCTCGGCGCGGATCGCCGCGCGGGTCATGAACCCGAAGGCCGTGTTGAAATCGGCGAAACGATAGCGACGGAAGATCGCCTCCCGCGCCCCCTCGGCCCGGCTCCAGCCGGGCAGCTGGGCGAGCGCCGCCTCCGCCCCGATCCGGGCCGGCCGGCTCACGCCGCGGTCCCGAAGGTCAGGCCGGTCAGGGCCGCGAGCTCGGTCAGGGTCTGGTCGACATCGACCACCTTGATCGCCTTCATGCCCAGCTGGGCGGCCGGCTTGCAGTTGATGCCGAGGTCGTCGAGATAGACGCAGTTGGCCGGATCGACGGCGAGCAGCTCGCACATCATCAGATAGATCTTGGGGTCGGGCTTGCGCACGCCCGCCTTGGAGCTCTCGATGATGGCGTCGAACAACGGCATCACCTGGCCCATGGCGCCGGCCATGCGCTGGCCCGCATCCTGGCCGGGGCTGTGCTCGGAGACCACATTATTGGTGATGCAGCCGACCTTGTACTGAGCCTTGCAGGCCTTCAGCGCCTCGACCATCGCCGGACGCAGCATGCCCGACAGGAGCGGCAGGACCTCGCGGCCGGGGACCGGATGGCCGAGCGCCGTCGACTCCGCCAGGAACAGCTCGTCGAACCGCGCCGTGCTGATCTCGTTGCGCTCGAACAGGGCCCAGGCGTTGGTGTCGGGATCGGTGGCGTTGACCCGGCGGATCAGGTCCTTGGGCAGGCCCTTCTCCGCCTCATAGCGATTGAAGGCCTCGAAGGGCGAGGTGGTGAACACCCCGCCGAAATCCCAGATCACCGCCTCGATCGCCATGGTCGCTCCAGCCTTGAAAATGCGGCGCGACGCTAGTTAGCGAGGCCATGTCGTGCAAGAGAACTCCACGCATGTTTCCCGCGATCCTTCCCCGTCCCCTGCGTCTCGCCCTCTATGCCGCCGCCGTCGGCGTGCTGTTCTGGCTGACGCTGTCCCCCACGGACGAGCTGCCCAAGGTCACGCTGTGGGACAAGGCCGAGCATGCGCTCGCCTGGTTCGTGCTGACGGCTCTGGGCCTGGTGCTGTCGCCCCGGCGGCCCCGGGCGATTGCCGTCTTCGCGCTCTTCCTCGGGGTGCTGGTCGAGGTGCTTCAGGCCATCCTGCCGGTGGGGCGCGACGCCGACTGGCATGACGCGGTCGCCGACAGCGTGGGCGTGTTCGCCGCCCTCGGCCTCTACGCCCTGGGCCTACGGCTCGCGCGGGGACGGACGGACCCATGAGCCTGCGCCACACGCCCTGGGCCGAGGGTCATGATTTCTCCATCGGCCTGAAGCCGATCGCCGAGGATCAATGGCTGGAAGGCGGAGAGGCCGATCCCGCCGCCCGCAAGGACGCCCTGCTCGCCGCCCACCGCGACCTGGTCTGGGGCGAGACGCCGGGGTCGCGGGCCGGCCAGGCCGAGATCGCCGCCCTGCTGGGCGTCGCGCCGCCAGACGGCGAGCCCCCGCTGCTCGCCGCCGCCCGCACCGTCTCCGACGACCTGATCCTGATGGAGAAGACCGACGGCGCCTGGCGCGTCACCGCGCTCAGCCTGTCGGCCCCCACCTTCTTCACGGCGGCCGAGGTGCTGGGCAAGAGCCTGGCCGACCTGCACGGCCCGGTGCACGGCTTCGCCGCCCGGTTCCTGGCCCGCGTGCAGCGGATCTTCGAGGGCCTGCGCCCCGGCCTGATCCTGGAGCGCCGCAACTGGACGGTGGTCAATTCCGGCGAGAGCTTCACGCCCCATTCGGCGCCGGTGCGGGCCCGCATCCCGGACCTGACGCCCCAGACCACCGGCCGCGATCTCTATATCCGCGTGGAGCGCCAGACCCTGCGCCGCCTGCCCGCCACCGGGGGCGCCCTGTTCACCATCCGGGTGTGGCTCGATCCCCTGGACGCCCTGGTCCAGGACCCCGAGCGCCTGGGCGCCTTCGCCCGCGCCTGGCGCAACGCCCCGCCGGATTTCAAGGCCTATAAGGGTTTTTCGCTCTATGGGCCTCTCGTGGAGGGGTTTCTTCGCGCTCACGGTGAAACCCACAGCGTTAACGAAACCTGATCCGCATCCTCCGGCCGCCTCATTCCCGAGCCGCCGGAGGAGCCCATGCGCCTCAGCCTCATACCGATCAGTCTCGCGCTCCTGGCCCTGGGGGCCTGCGATTCCGTGACCAAGCTCGCCCAGCGCCAGGCCCCGGCCGCGGCGCCCGCCTGCCGTCCCGCCGAGACGGCGCCGGCCTGCCCCGGCATGGCCCCCGAACGGCCCGCGCCCGCCACCGCCACGGCTGAGATCGCGCCCTATCCGGCCGCCCCTATGTGACGGTCGAACGGCCGGCCCCGCGCCGGGTCTTCCACCGCGTGGTCGCCCATCGCCAGCACGCCATCGCCGAGGTGCGCCAGTACGCCTACGCCCACGAGGAGGGCTTCGCCGGCGGCCCCCGTCCCGCGCCGCCCTATGACGGCCAGGTCGAGGCGCCCGAGCGCCGCGCCTACGCCCGGATCGAGAGCGAGAGCCGCTACAGCGAGACCGAGCGCTATTCGGAAGAGTCCCGCGCCTATGGCGCCTCGGGCTCGGCCTATGGCGGCGGCTACGTCCAGACCGCCCGGGCGGTCTGCGCCTGCGGCCCCGTCCCGGCCGCCGGCCGCGACCGCAACGGCTTCCTCACCTGGCCCGGCAAGCCCGCCGCCCGTCCTTAAGAGTCCATTCACCATTGGCCCGGCGCTTGCCGGGCCCAGGCCTCACGGTCCCGCTTCGGGACGCTTGAGGGGAAACACCAAGAATGCGTTCGCCCAACGGACCACTGTTCAAGCGCTACGAAATCGTCGCCATCGTCCTGTTCCTGACGGCCGCCGCCGCCGTCGCCGGCATGAAGCTCGTCTACTGAGACGGCTTGCCGGCCGCCCGCGCCGCCGGCTAAGCCAAGCGCCTCGGACGGAGGCGAACCATGACGGACCGCAGGTCGATCTTCCTCGCCACCCCCTGTTTCGGCGGCGCGGTGCACATCCACTTCATGCGCTCCGTGCTGGATCTGCAGGCCGCCTGCGCGGCCCGGGGCGTGCCGCTGCATGTCGAGCTGCGGGGCGGCGACGCCCTGATCACCCGGGCCCGCGCGGTGCTGGCCGCCCAGTTCCTGGCCAGCGACGCCACCCACCTCCTGTTCATCGACGCCGACATCGGCTTCACCCCGGACCAGGTCTTCCGGCTGCTCGACGCCGACCGCGACATGGTCGGCGGGGTCTATCCGGCCAAGCATATCGACTGGGACAAGGTCCGGCAGGCCGCCGCCAAGGGACTGAAGGATCTTCAGGCGGCGTCGGTCGCCTATGTCGTGCGCTTCCTGCCCAGCCCGACCAACAGCGTCGAGGTCGATGACGACGGCTTCGGACCCGTCGCCTATCTGGGCGGCGGCTTCCTGATGCTCACCCGCAAGGCGGTGAGCGACATCGCGGCCGCCCACCCCGAACTGCGCGCCAAGATGGGCGACATCCTCGGCCCCGGCGGCGGCAAGGCCGATGCGCCGCTGATCTTCGAGACCCTGATCGAGCCCGAGACCAGGGAGCTGCTCTCCGAGGACTACGCCCTGTGCCGGCGCTGGCGCGATCTCGGCGGCCAGGTGTTCGCCGACTTCCGGACCCGCCTGGTCCATGTGGGTCACAACGCCTATTCCGGCAGCCTGATGGACGCCCAGGCGCGCTAGATTTTAGAGCTCGCGATACCCGAAATGGTGAGTTTTCGGGGGTCGCCTCTTGCGGATCACAGCGTTACGTCGCACCTGTCCGGGCGAACGGAGCGCGACGCTCCCATGGGCGAGCGGCATGAAGGCGAGACTGGTTTCCAGGCTGACGGTCGACTACCTGCTGGGCCTGCTGGATCAGCTCCGCGCGGCCTTCGACGGCGACATCGTCAAGGGCGTCGTCTTTCTGGCGGTCACCCAATGCAATGTGGGCCACATCGATCGTGATCCCGCACTGGCGGGCCAGTGGGCCGATCTTGAGACCCCGCCGCCGGACAATCTGCGCCGCCCCGTCTCGGCCGGCGTCGTCGCCCAGACCCTGGGACTGCCCAAGGAGACGGCGCGCCGCAAGGTCCGCCAGCTGGTCGCGGAGCGCTATTTCGCCCTCGCGCCGGGCGGCGTGATCGTCCCGCAGCGGGTGTTCCTGCGGCCCGGCAATCTCGGCGCCCTTCGGCGCAACGCCGCCCAGCTGCGCCAGCTCTACGCCGCCCTCTCCCAGGGCGGGGTGTCGATGGCGCGGGACTACGCCCTGGCGCCGGGCGATGTCCGACTGCGCCAATTGGGTCGGTTCAGCACCGACTTCGTGTTGCGGGCCGTGGACAGCATGCGCGGCCTGTTCGCGGGCGAGCTGCTGTCGGGCCTGATCTTCATGGCGATCGGGGCCGCCAATGTGCGCCACATCACCCAGGCGCCCGGCGATCCCTACGCCGATCTGGATGACCCGCCGCCGGACAGCGAGCGCCGGCCGATCTCCGCCTTGGCCCTTTCCAGGGAGCTGGGCATCCCGGCGGAGACCGTGCGCCGCCATGTGCGGCGGCTGGAGCAGGAGGGCTACTGCGTCGCGCGCCGCGACGGGGTGGTGGTCCCCAATGCGGTCCTGATGCGCGACGACTTCCGCATGGCCATCTCCAAGTGCGCGTCAGAGCTCCGATGGCTGCTGGCCCAGATGACCCGGGTCGGCCTGCTTCAACCCCGGCTGCTGGCGGCGACCTAAGCGCGCGCCTCCGCGCAGCGCCTCTCCTTAGGGCATCCTGACAAAGCGTCCGTCAGCTGTCACAGGACCGTGTCAGACTGATCGACGAGACGGACGAAGGACGAGACGGGATGAGCGCGCGGATTCTGCCCCTGACGGGAGTCGAGAACTTCCGGGACTATGGGGACTATCCCACCCGCGCGGGCGGACGCGTGGCGCGGGGCCGCCTCTACCGCTCCGCCCACCATGGCAAGGCGACCGCGCAAGATCTGGAGGCGATCGCCGCCCTCGACCTCGCCGCCGTGGTCGATCTGCGCCGGCCGCTGGAGCGCGACAGCGAGCCGACCCCGCGGCCGGCGGGCTTCCGCGGACAGGTCATCGAGTGCGATCTGGGCGACCGGGCCGAGGCCCCGCACGTGGCCTTCCTGCGCGAGACCGACCTGACGCCCGACAGCGCCAACGCCTTCTTCCTCGACTACTACGCCAACGCCCCGTTCGAACCGCGGCACCTGGAGCTGTTCCGCCGCTATTTCGCGGCCCTGGGCGAGGTCGACGGCCCGGTGCTGATCCACTGCACGGCCGGCAAGGACCGCACCGGCCTGCTGGCCGCCCTGACCCACCATCTGCTGGGCGTCCATCCCGATGACATCGCCGCCGACTATCTGCTGACCAACCAGGCCGCGCGGCTGGAGGAGCGGGCCCCGACCGTGGCCGAGAACCTCGAGAAGCTGCTGGGCAAGCGGCCCTCCGACGTGGCGGTGCGCGCCTTCCTGGGGGTCGACGCGGCCTATCTGGACGCGGCCTTCCGCGCCATCGCCGCCCGCCATGGTTCGACCGAGGCCTATCTGGCCGAACTCGGCGTGGACGCCGCGGCGGCGGACCGGCTGCGCGCGCGCCTGGTCGCCTAAAGCCAGTCGACGAGACCGAGCTTGGCCATCCAGGCCAGGCTCATATGGATCTGCCGCCGCCGCTCGGCCGGGAAGGCCAGCAGCAGGTCCCGCACTTTGCGCGGCGCGCCGTCGGCCAGGATCTCCAGCAGGCGGGCGTGCTCCGCCGCCTGGCCCCGCCAGACGCCGAAGGCGCGGTCGAGCTCGACCGTCTCGGCCCGCTCCAGGTCCGCGGGGCCGACGCCGGGGCGCAGGACGAGCGCGGTGTCGAGGCCCAGAATCTCGGTGGCGAAGCCCGCGAAGTCCGCGAAGGGATCGCCCCGGACCGGATCCAGGGCCGGGCGCGGCGCAGGACCCGGCGCGGCGGCGCGGACCTCGGCGAGCTCCTCGGTCAGGCTCTTGATCTGACGGGCCACCACCGGCCAGTCGCAGAAGGCCGCCACCCGCGCCCGCCCCGCCGCGCCCATCCGCCGGCGCAGGTCCGGGTCGGAGGCCAGCCGCGCCAGGGCCTCGGCGGCGCGGCCCACATGCACGGCCGTGTGCTGGGCCACGCTGCCCACATAGACCTGATAGGATTCGATCAGGGCGAGATGCCGGGCGGCGATCTGCCCGCCCAGCACGCCCGGCGGGCCGCCCAGGGTCGGGATCAGGAACCCCTCCACCCCGTCGCGCACCGTGTAGCGATAGCCATCCCAGTCGGAGGCCACCACCGGCAGCCCGGCCGCCATGGCCTCGATCGGGGTGATGCCGAAGGTCTCCTGGATGTTGTCGACCAGGGACAGGAAGATGTCGGACGCGGCCCACAGCTCGCCCAGCAGCCCGCGGTCATTGCCGTCGAGCAGGCGCAGCGCCACCGAGGGCGCATAGGCCTCCGCGGCCTGGACATAGCGACGGCGGTCGGCCTCGCCATTGGGGAACCAGCCGGCCATGGCGAAGGTCAGGCGCTTGCCCGACCGCTGGGCCGCCTCCTCCAGGGCCCGGAACATGGGCTGGGGAAAGGCCTTCTCGAAGAAGGACAGCCGCCCGACCCACAGGACCAGGATGTCCTCCGCCCCGACCCCCAGCTCGGCGCGGCGGCTGGACCGGACCTCGGGCCGATCCGCGGCCGCGGCCATGGCCGGCCCATCGACCCCGAGCGGGATCAGGGGCAGGCGCGGCGCCGGTCGCAAGGTCGCGCCGAACCGCTCGGCCATGTGGTCGCCCCAGGCCTCGAACATCTGCTCCACCGCATCGCGGACCGCGGGGGAGGTGCAGATCAGGGCGTCCCAGGGCTGGGTCGGGGCGACCAGATTGCCGGCGATCAGGGCGCGGATGGCCGGCGGGGCCAGGGTGTGGACCAGCCCCACCAGGCTGTAGGCGCGGTCGCCCACGGCGCGGCGTCGGTGCCAGGCGAGCTCGGCCAGGTCCGCCCCGCCACGCAGCAGGGTCCCGGCGCGGGCGGGCGCCCCATGGTCGAGCATGCTGGCGACGCCGACCGGCGTGACGGGGGTCTCGCCCGGATAGAGTCCCTCGGCCAGGGCCTCGGGTGGGACCTGGTTCAGGGTCATGAAGTCGATGCGGTCAAAGCCGCCATGCCGCCCGAGCGCCTGGTAGAGCTGGAGGTTGGCGACGTCGCGGCCGAAGGGATTGGCGCCCAGACCGACCTGTCCGCCGGGATTATGGATCGTCAGGCCGTGGGCCAATTCAGCCTCGTGATCTGGGGGCGGCGGGCCCGGGGAGTCGCGCCGACCATGCCCATCGCGCGCGCCGACAACAAGCCCGCCGGCCGCCCGGCTGTTGGAGTCCGGCGTGAAATGGGCTAACGGGGAAGCGTACAGGAAAGAGACCGGTTCCGATGGCTCGCGCCTTCGACATCGCCGAGACCTTCGCCACGGCCCGCAAGGCCGGGGGCGCCGCCCTGTGCAAACCCATGTTCGCCATGATGATTATCACCACCCAGCCGCAAGGACCGGGGCGAACGCGCGCGTCATAGACGCAGCCGACCAGATCGCAAGATCAGGAACCCCGCTCCCTCCGGACGCGGGGTTTTTTGTTGTGCGATCGGCCGGTCCTCCCCTCACACCAAGGACCCTGACCATGAACCTGCAACACGCCTCTGAACCCGATCCGGCCCGGTTCGCCGCCGCCGCCGATCCCGAGCCCACCCATGTCTTCCTGGTGGCCGCGCGCCACGCCCGCGCCGCCCTGCGCGCCATAGAGGACGGCCTGTGGGTCTCCGGCGCCGAGCTGCTCGGCCTGACCCTGCGGCCTGTCGGCCAGATCGTGGAGGCCGTGGTCCGGCTGGGCCATCTCGACGAGGCCGAGGCCCAGAGGCTCGCCACCCGCCTGTCCCAGGGCCTCGGCGTCCAGGGCGTGCGGGTCGAGCATCACTGGGGGCTCAAATGAGCTGGCCCGCCAATTCCGACGCCCAGGCCGGGCGTCATGTCTTCCTGGTGGAGATGGAGGCCGGGCCGGACGCCCTGCTGCGGGTGCTGAGCCCCTTCGCCCTGATGGGGGCGCGGGTGACCGGGCTCGATCTGACCGACCGCGAGACCCGCCTGGACCTGCGCATCGAGGCCCGGGGCCTGGGCCAGGCGGTCGCGGAGCATCTGGGACGCAGACTGCGGGCCATGCCGACCATTCACGGGGTCGGCCAGGGCTGGATCGGCTAGGCGGCCTTGGGGACGATCCGGCGCACCAGCACCCAGAATCCGGGGCCCATATTGTTGTGGGTCCTGAGCTCCAGGACGTCGAAATAGACCGCCAGCCGGCGCAGCCACCAGGAGCTGGGCTCCTGGATCAGGTGGGCGTTGCGGCCGTCGGACAGCACCTTGCCGGCCGGGCCCATATGGATCGAGAAGAAGCCCAGGCCGGTGGTCAGGCCGGCCAGCTCGGCGATGACGTTGTCGACGAACTCCGGCTCGATGTGCTCCAGCACGTCGATGCAGCAGACCAGATCGGCCGCCCGCGCCGGGCCATAGTCCGGAAAGGCCGGGTCATAGGGCCGGTACTCGACCGGCGGCGCGCCGGCCTCGGCGAGCGCGCGCAACAGGTTCTGCTTGCCGGCGCCGTAGTCCGACAGCGACTTGGCGTTGGTCTTCCTGATGATGTCGGCGACCAGCTTGCCGAACCCGAGCGAGGCGATCCCGTAGTTGGGGTTCTTGTGCAGCTCGACCTGCTGCTGGCGATAGTCCTCGCTGAACGTGGCCTTGTTCATGGGGTCCCCCTGGGTCGCGACGACATCGTCCCCGCCAGTCTAGTCAGACCGGCGCCTCAAGTCGACGGCGAGGGAACATTCAGGCGAGACGGATGGGCCAGGATGCGGTGTTGAGCCAAGCCCACCAGCGAGGGTGGCGGGCTTGGCACGCGCGACGGCGAAAATCTCCAGGCCCGATCAGTCACTTCGCCTTCGCGACAGCTTCATTGAATTTTGTGTTGTAGAATCCGAATTGTTCGAGATTTCGGACAAACAATTTCTCCGAAATTCCCACTTCATCGTAGAATAAATACATGTAGGTCACTGTCTTCTTGCCTTGTTCCAGCGGGAGAAGTTTTACAGGACTCTCTTCGTTGTTCATCTCGTCGGCAATTTTCTGGCACATAGGAATCGCCGATGCACAATTCCAAACCCCAAGAAATTCCGTGGTGTCGCAGTCCTTGTGGTCGGCGCAGTTGCTAAGCACGATCCGGATGCTGTTGCCCTGAACCCCCGTATCAATAACCGGGTCTCCGTCGTCCGTTTTCGAAAGCACGGCCTTGTAGCCAGCATTCTGGAGGGCCGCGATCATGCTGGGCGGATTGAAGGATGTGACGTTGGCGGCGTTCGCAACTCCGGCGAACCCCAGGCCGAAGACGGAAACCGCCATGGCTGCTATCTGACTACGCATTACCGTTACCCCCTGCCCACAAGTTTGCTTCCCGCTGAGGGACAACCTCTAAACGCCACCCGCCAAAATTGAAGCTCTATATCGCACACGGCGAAATCTGTGACCCAACCGCTGCGAGACTTGTGCAGAGCAGGCGGCCCTACGCGCTGGACCTGCGGCCCAATGCAGGGGTCCGCGCCCCCGCGCACTACGCCCCGACCGGGGTCGAGCGGTTCAGCTGAAGCCAGTCTGTTGAAGCGCTTGGCGCACCCGACACGATTCGAACGTGTGACCTTTGCCTTCGGAGGGCAACGCTCTATCCAGCTGAGCTACGGGTGCATGCTGAAGCGGATGAGGCTTCTAGCGGAAAGATCGGGGGAGCGAAAGGTCAGACCTTCGCAGGTTCCGCCGCCGGCGCCTGGGTGGTCAGGGAAACGAAGACGTCCTCCAGATCCGGGTCCTCGGTGGCGATGTCCTTGATGTGCAGGCCCGCCGCGCGGACCGCCGCCAGCACCTGCTCCACACTCGACTGGCCGGTGCGATAGGTGACCTGGAAGGCGCCGCCGGCGCGCAGCTTGGTGTCGAACCCGGCTAGGGCCGGCGCGGCCTCCAGCGGGGTCTCCGGCGTCACCACCACCGCGCGGGTGTCCATGCGGCGCAGCAGGGTGGTCGTCGGCTCGCAGGCCACCACCTGGCCGCGGTTGATGATGGCGATCTGGTCGCAGAGCTCCTGGGCCTCTTCCAGATAGTGGGTGGTGAGCACGATGGTCACGCCCCGGCCGTTCAGCTCCAGCACATAGCGCCACAGCTGGCGGCGCAGCTCGACATCGACGCCAGCGGTCGGCTCGTCGAGGATCAGCACCGGCGGATTGTGGGTCATGGCCTTGGCGACCATCAGCCGGCGCTTCATGCCGCCCGACAGCTGGCGGACATAGGCGTTGGCCTTGTCGCCCAGGCCCAGCGCATTGAGCAGCTCCATGGTCCGCCGCTCGGCCGCCGGCACGCCGTACATGCCGGCCTGGACCTCAAGGGATTCCCGGGGCGTGAAGAACGGATCGACCGAGATCTCCTGGGGCACCACCCCGATCGCGGCGCGGGCGTCGCGCGGGCGCTCGTCGATGTCGCGGTCCCAGATCTTCACCGACCCCGAGGTCTTCTTGGTCAGGCCGGCCAGGATGTTGATCAGGGTCGACTTGCCCGCCCCGTTCGGACCCAGGAGCCCGAAGATCGAACCCCGCGGGATCTGCAGGTCGATCCCTTTCAGGGCCTGCATCTGGGGCGTGGTCTTGGTGGCCGGATAGGTCTTGATCAGGCCTTTGACTTCGATCGCATAGTCGGGAAGGGTCATGAAGGATCTTTGGGAATATCTTTAGGTCAAAGGCGTGATTGACGCCGAAAGCAGTGCTCGCATACCTAGGCGCGCGGGCGCCTCAAGCCAAGCGCTCGCCGCCGGAGAATTCCATGGCCCCCAAAGCCCCGACCCAGCCCACCGCCGCCGCCTCGTCCGAACCGATCGGTCCGGCGCCGGAGACCATCACCGTCCATTCGCACCGCATCTCCTGCGATGGCGTGGGCGGCGCGCTCGGCCATCCGCGGGTCTATCTGGAGATGGGCGCGGCCGGCTTCGTCGAGTGCCCCTATTGCGACCGCCGCTTCGTCCTGGCCCACGGCGACGAGGGGCTGGAGGACGAACGCGCCGCCCCCGGCGTCTATGAAGGCTCGCACGGCCACTAGGATCTCCGTCCGATCCTGCTGTTCGCGTCCGATATCCGCGGGCGCGTCACGGATCGGGCGCCTATATCGTCCTCGTCAGACAGGAGGACGCCCATGAGCCACGCCGCCACATTCCACGCCCTGCACGCCGGACCGGACATTCTCGTCCTGCCCAACGCCTGGGACGCGGCCAGCGCCGCCCTGATGGCCGACGCCGGGGCCAAGGCCGTGGCCACCTCGTCGGCCGCCGTCGCCTGGGCGCACGGCTACGCCGACGGCGACGTCCTGCCGGTTCCCACCCTGATCCGGGCGCTGGAAGAGATCGCCCGCATCCTGCCCGTGCCACTGACCGCCGACATCGAGGGCGGCTACAGCGACGATCCGGGGACGGTCGCCGACACCGTGCGGGCCGTGATCGGGGCCGGGGCGGTCGGGATCAATCTGGAGGACGGCCGGCGCGCCCCGGACCTGCACGCCCGCAAGATCGAGGCGGTCCGCGAGGCCGCGACGAAGGCCGGGGTGGACCTGTTCATCAACGCCCGCACCGACGTCTATCTGGCCCAGCTGGTCGCGCCCGACCTGGCCGAGGCCGAGGCGATCCGCCGGGCCCGGCTCTACGCCGGCGCCGGGGCCAGCGGGATCTTCATCCCCTTCGCCAATGAGGCCGCCCTGATCGGCCGGCTGGCGGCGGCCGCGCCCCTGCCGCTGAACATCATGTCCTTCGCCGGCGTTCCGACCGCCGCCCAGCTTCAGACCCTGGGCGTCCGGCGGCTGTCCTCGGCCACCGGCCTGTTCAAGGCCGCCTTCGCCGCCCTGCAGAGCGCCACCCAGGCCTACCTGGCCAGCGGTGATCCGGGCCCCCTGGCCGCCGCGGGGACGGGGGCGCCAAACTTCAACGCCCGGTTCGGCTAGAGGGGCGTGACCGGGGGGCTCGCGCCCCCTATCTTGGCGCCATGACCGAGACCGCCGCCGACGCCCCCGCCCTGCCCGACCTGCCCCGCGCCAACACCCAGGACGGGCCGGCAACGCGCCTCTATCTCATTGATGCGTCAGGGTTTATTTTCCGGGCCTTCCACGCCCTGCCGCCGCTCACCCGCAAGTCGGACGGCCTGCCGATCGGGGCGATCTCGGGCTTCTGCAACATGCTGTGGAAGCTGCTGGTGGAGATGAAGGCCCAGGCCGATTCCCCCACCCACCTGGCCTGCGTCTTCGACCATTCGGAGAAGACGTTCCGGAACGGCCTCTACGACCAGTACAAGGCCCACCGCCCGCCGGCGCCCGAAGACCTGGTCCCCCAGTTCCCCCTGGTCCGCGAGGCCGCCCGCGCCTTCGGGGTCCACGCCCTGGAGCTGCCCGGCTACGAGGCCGACGACCTGATCGCGGCCTATGCCTGCAAGGTCCGCGACGCTGGCGGCGAGGTGACCATCGTCTCGTCCGACAAGGACCTGATGCAGCTGGTCGGCGACCGGGTCTCCATGCTCGACACCATGAAGAACCTGCGCATCGGCGCGGAGCAGGTGTTCGAGAAGTTCGGGGTGACTCCCGACAAGGTCGTCGACGTTCAGGCCCTATGCGGGGACTCGGTCGACAATGTCCCCGGCGCCCCCGGCATCGGGGTCAAGACCGCGGCCCTCTTGATCAACGAGTATGGCGACCTCGACACCCTCCTGGCCCGCGCCTCCGAGATCAAGCAGGACAAGCGCCGCCAGACCCTGATCGACTTCGCCGACCAGATCCGGCTGTCGCGCCAGCTGGTGCAGCTGGACTGCGACACCCCCCTGCCCTCGCCGATCGACGACCTGGCCGTCGCACCGCCGGACCCGGCGATCCTGTCGGCCTTCCTGGAACAGATGGAGCTCCGCACCCTGGCGCGCCGGATCGGTAATTCCGGATCGAGCGCCAGCGGCAATGGCGCCGCCGCGAGCCCGGCGCCCAGCGCGCCCGCCCCGGTCGTCCAGAGCGCCATCGACACGACCGGCTATGCCTGCGTCCGCACGCTGGAGGACCTCGACGCCTGGATCGCCAAGGCCCATGCGGCCGGGATCGTGGCCTTCGACACCGAGACGGATTCGCTCTCCTCGGCCAATGCCGGCCTGGTTGGCGTGTCCCTGGCCACGGCCGCCGGCGAGGCCTGCTACATCCCGCTGGGCCATGAGACGGAAGGGGGCCTCGCCTTCGACGCCCCGGCCGACCTGACCCAGATCCCGCTGGAGCAGGCCATCGCGCGGCTCAAACCCATGCTGGAAGACCCCGCGGTGCTGAAGGTCGCCCAGAACGCCAAGTACGACATGGCGGTGCTGTCGCGCTACGGCGTGCGGGTCAGTCCCATCGAGGACACCATGCTGATCAGCTATGTGCTGGAGGCGGGGCTGCACAACCACGGCATGGACGAGCTCTCCAAGCTGTTTCTCGACCACCAGCCGATCCCGTTCAAGCAGGTGGCCGGGACCGGCAAGGCCCAGAAGAGCTTCAAGCACGTGGCGCTGGAGCCGGCGACGGCCTATGCCGCCGAGGACGCCGACGTCACCTTGCGGCTCTATCAGGTGCTGCGGCCCCGCCTGGTCACCGAGGGTCTTCTGACCGTCTATGAGACCCTGGAGCGGCCCATGCCCGCCGTCCTGGCCGACATGGAATGCGCAGGCATCCGGGTTGATCCCGAACGGCTGCGCCAGCTCTCCAACGACTTCTCGGTGCGCATGGGCGAGCTGGAGCTGGAGGCCCACAAGCTAGCCGGCCGGCCGTTCAACCTGGGCTCGCCCAAGCAGATCGGTGAGGTGCTCTATGGCGAGATGGGGCTCTCCAGCGGCAAGATGACCGCCACGGGCGCCCAGTCCACCGACGCCTCCATGCTGGAGGAGCTGGCCGCCCAGGGCCATGCCCTGCCCCGGGTGCTTCTGGACTGGCGCCAGCTCTCCAAGCTGAAGGGCACCTATACCGACGCCCTGGTGGCGGCGAGTTCGCCCCGCACCGGCCGGGTGCACACGTCCTACGCTCTGGCCTCGACCACCACCGGGCGGCTGTCCTCGTCGGACCCCAATCTGCAGAACATCCCGTGCGCACCGAGGAGGGCCGCAAAATCCGCAAGGCCTTCGTGGCCGAGCCCGGCAAGCTCTTGATCAGCGCCGACTACAGCCAGATCGAACTGCGCCTGCTCGCCCACATCGGCGACATCCCGCAGCTGAAGAAGGCTTTCCACGAGGGGCTCGACATTCACGCCTCGACGGCCTCGGAGATGTTCGGCGTGCCGATCGAGGGCATGCCGGCCGAGACGCGCCGCCGCGCCAAGGCGATCAATTTCGGCATCGTCTACGGCATCTCGGCCTTCGGCCTCGCCAACCAGCTGTCGATCCCGCAGGACGAGGCGGCGGCCTATATCAGGACCTATTTCGAACGCTTCCCCGGCATCCGCACCTATATGGACCGCACCAAGCAGGCGGCCCGGGCGCAAGGCTTCGTGACCACCATCTTCGGCCGCAAGGTCAATATCCCGGCGGTCCTGTCCAAGTCCGGCGCCGAGCGCGCCTTTGGCGACCGCGCGGCGATCAACGCCCCGATCCAGGGCGCCGCCGCCGACATCATGCGCCGCGCCATGATCCGCATGCCGGCCGCGCTGAAGGACGCGGGGCTGGAGGCCAAGATGCTGCTGCAGGTGCACGACGAACTGGTGTTCGAGGCGCCGGAGGCGGAGGCCGAGGCCCTGATCAAGGTGGCCAAGCGGGTGATGGAACGGGCCGCCGAGCCGGCCTGCCAGATCTCCGTGCCGCTGGTGGTGGACGCGCGGGCCGCGGGGAACTGGGACGACGCGCACTGAGGGGAGTGGAGAGCGTCACCGCCCCATCATCCAACGCGCCGCCAGGCCCACCAGCCCCACCGCCAGCAGCGGGCCGAACACCGTCAGGGTGTGGCGGGTGAGGCGTTTGGGGAGCCAGGTGTCTGAGACCTCGCCGCCTGTGGGGTCATAGCGGGCGACCATAGCGGTGAGCGGGCACTTCATGCCGCTGGCGGCGAACACCGCCGCCTCCATCAGGGTCAGGACGAGGGCGGGGGCGAGCCAGGGGCCGTGCGCCCCGGTGACGCCGGCGTAGAAGACCATCAGCGTGGCCGAGGCCATGACGGCGTAGATCGCCGTGTGGAGGCTGCGGACCAGGGCGAGGCGCTGGGGGTCGGTCATTCCCTCAGTGTCATGCCGGTTTCCCCGCAGGGGAAGACCGGGATCCAGGGTCAGTGGCACGGTTCGTGTCATTCGTGGCCGATGTCTTGAGACTTCTGGGGTCCCCGCCTGCGCGGGATTGAGCGGGCTTGACGGTCAGGGCGCGGGGGCCGGCAGGGGTTTGGGGGTGACGCCGGCCGCGGCGCAGAGTTCGAAGAGTTCGGCGTCCTGTTCGATATAACCGCGGTCGAGGCGGGCGTATTTGGCGTGCCAGGCGTCGGGCCGGGTGGCGGCGTAGTGGTCGAAGCGGGCGCGCAGGGCCTTGAGGTCCTGGCGGATCTGGCCGGCCGGGGTCCGCTTGGCAACGCAGTTCAGCTTGATCTGGTCGAGGCCGGCGAAGACGAACTCGAAGTCGGTGTTCAGGCGCTGGTTCTCGGCGAGCCTCAGGGCTTCGAGCCGGGCCAGGCTCTGGACTGCGGGATCGTAACGGCCCTGTTTCATCTGGGCGTAGGCGATCCCCTCCAGAGCACGCATCCGCCACTGGGCGTCGACCTCGTCGGCGTGGGGAATGGCCATGGCCTTTTCATAAAGGGTCTGGGACTTCGGATAGTCGGCCTGGAGCCGGGCGCCGAGAGCGTCGATATAGGTGGTGACGAACTCGCGGGTCGCCTGATGCTCCGGACTGGCGACGCCGCCGGGCATGACCGAGCAGGCGTTGGCGAGGATGGAATAGACCTCCGTCGGGATGGCCTCGCGCTGGGCGCTGGACAGGGTTTGCAGGATGTCGCGCACCCGCTTGATCTTGTCGCAGGTCTGGTTGGGGGTCTCGACCTTCTGGATCAGAACCGCCTGAAGGTCCGACAGACCGGTTAAGGTGACCGCCCGGTTGGACTCCAGCGCCGCCGCCTCCTGGCGCAGGCGCACGATATTCTCCTGCAAGCGCCAGAAGCCGACCGTGGCGATCACGGCGACCACGACGGTCATGGCGATCAGCACCCAGGCGATCAGCCGGGCGACCTGTTCGCGGGTCATGGGACCATCCTCTTGATGACGACGTCGGTCAGGAACTTCAGCGCCACGTCCATGCTGACCCGACCGGCCCCGGCCATGGCGAAGACAAACACCCCCATCAGCACGGCGGAACGGCTCATGGCCTCGGTCGGCGGATCGTAGAACACCGCCACCAGCATGATCAGGGCGAGACAGAAGGCGCCGCCCGCCAGATAGATGACCGTCATCGCCTGGATAACGGGGGGCTCGGGGCCAATCGGCGGGGCCGGGCCGGCCGCCGGGGTTGAGTCCATGCTCATGCGACGCGCCTCCCCGAACTATACTTATTGTTGTCTTCTCAGAGAGCAGCCGCAGAAGGCGATTGTCAAGGCGGAGCTTGGGGCGGGCGGTCGGGCGAATCCGCCGCAGCGGGTGGGCGATTCGCCGCTTGCACAAAAGTGACGCTGGCGTCATCTTTGTGGGAGCGCAGGGGCCGGGGAAGGTTCGGCGCGGGAGGACGCCATGTTGCAGAAGGTGCTGGGACCGCTGTTCCGGTTCATGCCGTTCCTATTCGGGATCGGATTTCTCGCCCCCCTGATCGCCCAGAGCCTTGAGGCCCTGCATCAGCCCGCCCCGTTCGGGGTTCCGGCGCTCGCCATCGGCCTCGTGGTCGGCGGCGGCTGGGGCGCGTTCGCGAACTGGAGCGGCCGATGGATATGAGCGCGGCGGCGACCGCCCAAGGTCGCGACCTTTCCGCCCTGTCCAGCGGCGAGCTGATGAAGCTCGAGAAGCAGATCGCCGAGCGCTATATGGGCGGCCTGCCCTGGGGCTCGATCGGCTGGGGCCTGGGCAATCTGGCGGTGTGGCTCAGCCTGTGGCCGCTGACGCTCTCAGGCGTCCTGCCGCTGTGGGCGGCCTTCCCGATCGCCACCCTCAACGTCATGCTCTGCTACCTGCCGAGCCACGAGGCCCAGCACCGGATCATCGCCCGCGAGGGCGAGCCACTGTTCTGGCTGAACGAGTTGGTCGGCCACCTGTCGACCATACCGATGATGTTGCCCTATGGGGTCGCGCGGCTGACCCACTACGAGCACCACAAGCACGCCAACCATCCCGAGCTCGACCCGATATCGGCACGAAGTCGCGCGGGCCCTGGCACATGATCGTCAAGTCGATCGGCCAGCGGCAGCCGGGCTCGGCGGCGGGCAAGTCCTACGGCGCGACGCTCGCGCGGCTCGGCACGCCGGAGGCCCAGCGGGCGGGTCTGGTCGCCGTGGTCTATCAGCTGACCTATCTGGGGGTGCTGTTCGGCATGGCCTGGAGCGGGCACGCCCTGGTCGCGGCGCTTGTCTGGTGGCTGCCGAAGCACATCGGCACGACCTATATCCAGTTCTATCTGAGTTGGGCGCCGCACCATCCGGCGGCGCAGACCGGGCGCTATCGCGACACCCGCAGCTTCAGGAGCGTGGTCGGAAACATCGGCTCGATGGGCATGCAGTACCACATCATCCACCACCTCTATCCGCGCATCCCCCTGATGCGGACGCCGGCGGCCTATTGGGCTTTGCGGCCGGTGCTGGAGGCGCGGGGGTGCGATGTGGCGGGGTTGTAGGGGGCGTGTGGCTCCTCCCCCGCTGGGGGAGGTGGCCCGAGGGGCCGGAGGGGGCCGCCCTCACTTGAGGGCGGTCGGGGCGGATGGGTCGTGACGGTCCCTTCGGGCCGGCCCCCTCAGTCGCTACGCGACAGCTCCCCCAGAGGGGGAGCAGCGTGCTCTGTTCCTAGCGCTCGGACTTGCCGCGCCAGGCCTTTTCCTCGAGGCCTGAGCGGCCCTCGCGGCTTTCCAGCCAGCCGGCCACGTCGTCGAGGCTGACGCCGGCGGCGGCCAGCGTCACCAGGAAGTGGTACATGAGGTCGGCGCTTTCGCTGGCCAGGCCGTCCTTGTCCTTCTGGACGGCGGCGATCACCACCTCGACGGCCTCCTCGCCCAGCTTCTTGGCGGCGCGTTCGACGCCCTCCGACAGCAGCTTGGCCGTGTAGGAGCTATCCGGGCTCGCGGTCTTGCGGGCTTCGATGGTCGCCGACAGGCGCTCCATGACCTCGGAAAAGCGGCTCATCAGACGGTCTCCGTCAGGCGCACAGGAATGTGCGCCTCAGCCACAGCCCGTTTCACCGCGCCGATGGAAACTTCCCCGAAGTGGAAAATCGACGCAGCCAGCACCGCGTCGGCTCCGCCCTGCAGCACGGCGTCGACCATGTGCTGGGCGTTGCCCGCCCCGCCCGAGGCGATGACCGGCACGGAGACGGCGTCGGTGATGGCCTTCAGGAGGTCGAGGTCATAGCCGATCTTGGCGCCGTCGCGGTCCATGGAGGTGAGCAGGATCTCGCCCGCCCCGCGCCGGACCACGTCGGCGGCGTAGTCGACCACGTCGAGGCCGGTGTCGGTGCGCCCGCCATAGGTGAAGACGTGCCAGCGGTCGCCGGTGCGCTTGGCGTCGATGGCGACGACCACGGCCTGGGATCCGAAGGCGTCGGCGCAGTCGGAGACCAGCTCGCGGCGCTCGACCGCGGCGGTGTTGACGCTGATTTTGTCGGCCCCGGCCAGCAGCAGACGCCTGGCGTCCTCCACCTGGCGGATGCCGCCGCCCACCGAGAGCGGCATGAAGCAGACATCGGCCGTCCGGGCGATGACGTCCAGGATGGCGCCCCGACGCTCGTGGCTGGCGGTGATGTCGAGGAACATCAGCTCGTCGGCGCCGGCCGCGTCATAGGCGGTGGCCTGTTCGACCGGGTCGCCGGCGTCGCGCAGGGAGACGAAATTGACCCCCTTCACCACCCGGCCGTCCTTGACGTCCAGACAGGGGATGACGCGGACCTTCAGCATCAGCCAGCGATCCTGAGGGCTTCGGCGGGAACGATCGCGCCATTGTAGAGAGCGCGGCCGAGGACGGCGCCGGCGATGGGCGCGCCCTTGCGGGCGATCAGCCGGGCGATGTCGTCCACCGTGGCCAGGCCGCCGGCGGCGATGACGGGGATGGAGACCGCATCGGCGATGGCCCCAAAGGCCTCGACATTGAAGCCCATGACCGTGCCGTCACGGTCGATGTCGGTGATGATCAGGGCGCCGACGCCGACATCCTCGAAGCGCTTGGCCACGGTGACCGCGTCGAGGTCGGAGCTTTCGGTCCAGCCCTGGGTCGCCACCTTGCCGCCGCGCACATCGACGCTGACGGCGATCTGTTCCGGCCACTTGCGGGCGGCTTCCTTGACGATCTCGGGCTTGGTGACCGCCACCGTGCCCAGGATCACGCGGGAGACACCCGCCTCGATCCAGCGCTCGACGTCGCGGATGGAGCGGATGCCGCCGCCCAGCTGGACCGGGATGGAGACGGCCTCGAGGATCGCCTCGACCGCCTTTTCATTGACCGCCTTGCCCTGGACCGCGCCGTTGAGGTCGACCACGTGCACCCAGTGGAAGCCGCTATCGGCCCACTGGCGCGCCTGGTCGGCGGGGGAGGTGTTGAACACCGTGGCGGTGTCGAGGTCGCCGTGCAGGACGCGAACGCATTCGCCGTCCTTCAGATCGATCGCGGGATAGAGGATCACGGTCGCCACTCCAGGAACCGCGCCAGCAGGGCGAGCCCGGCGCTTTGGGATTTTTCAGGGTGGAACTGCACGCCCGCCACATTGCCCTTGGCGACCGCGGCGGGGAATTCCCCGCCATGGTCGACCCAGGCCGCGACGTCCCGGTCGTCATCCGGAAAGATGGCGAAGGAGTGGGTGAAGTACATGGGGGTGCCCTCGCCGATCTCTGCGAGGAAGGGGGGGCCGGACAGGCGGGTGAGCCCGTTCCAGCCCATATGCGGAACCTTGGCGTGCGGATCGTTCGGTTCGATCCGGCGCACGTCGCCGGGGATCCAGCCGAGACCCTTGGTCTCGCCGAACTCCAGGCCGCGGGTCGCCACCAGCTGCATGCCGACACAGACGCCCAGGAAGGGACGGCCCTTGACGTGCACGGCCTCGGCCATCGCCTCGACCAGGCCGGGGCGGCTCTCGAAGGCCCGCATGCAGGCCGCGAAGGCGCCGACGCCGGGCAACAGGATGCGGTCGGCGCGGGCGATGGTTTCGGGATCACAGGTGACAACGATCTCGGCGGACCCCTCCGCGGCGCGGATCAGGGCCTTTTCGGCCGAGCGAAGGTTGCCCGACCCGTAGTCGATCAGGGCGACGCTCTGCATGGGAAAATCCTAGAGCACGCCCTTGGTGGAGGGGGCGTGGCCGTGGGTCTTGGGGTCGAGCTCGACAGCGGTGCGCAGGGCGCGGGCCAGGGCCTTGAAGCCGCTCTCGGCGATGTGGTGGGAGTTGTCCCCGTAGAGGGTCTCCAGATGCACGCAGGCGCCGCAGTTCATGGCGAAGGCGTGGTGGAACTCCTTGAACAGCTCGGTGTCGAAGTCGCCGATCTTCGGGGTCTTGAAGGCCACCTTCCAGACCAGATAGGGCCGGTTGGACAGATCAATGGCGCAGCGCGTCAGGGTCTCGTCCATGGGGATATAGGCGTTGCCGAAGCGGCGCACGCCCTTGAAGCCGTCCAGCGCCTTGTGAATCGCCTGGCCCAGCACGATGCCGACATCCTCCACCGTGTGGTGGAAGTCGATATGCAGGTCGCCGGTGGCGCGGACATGGAGGTCGATCCCGCCATGGCGGGCGAAGGCGTCCAGCATGTGATCGAAGAAGCCGATCCCGGTCTGGACATCGGATACGCCGGAGCCGTCCAGATCCACGCGCACCGTGATCTGGGTCTCCTTGGTCTCGCGGACCACCTCGGCCGTGCGGGCCATCCCTAAAGTCCTTTCGCGGCCGCCAGGTCCTTGAGCGAGACCTGCGGCCTTGGGCCGTAATGCGAGATCACTTCCGACGCCGCCAGCGAGCCGAGGCGGCCGCAGATCTCCAGCGACCGGCCCTTGGCGAGGCCGTACATGAACCCGGCTGCGTATTGGTCGCCCGCGCCGGTCGTGTCCACGACTTTCTCGACCGGATAGGCCGGAACCGCGACGGTTTCGTCGCCCTGGATGATCACCGAGCCCTGGGCGCCGCGGGTGACGGCTGCGAGCTTCACATGGGGGCGGAGCTGGGCCAGGGCCGCGTGGAAATCGTCGGTCTCGAACAGGGCGGTCAGTTCGGTGTCATTGGCGAAGACCAGGTCGACCTGGCTCTCGATGAAGCCCAGGAGGCCGGCCCGGTGGCGATCGACCACGAAGCCGTCGGAGAGCGTCAGCGCCAGCAGACGGCCGGCGCCGCGGGCATGACCCGCCGCCTTGGCGAAGGCGCGGCGCGCGGCCTCGGCGTCGAACAGATAGCCTTCCAGATAGACGATCTTCGCCGCCTCGATGACGGCGGGGTCGATGTCGTCGGCGGTGAACTCGGTCGAGGCGCCCAGATAGGTGCACATGGTCCGCTCGCCGTCGGGCGTCACATTGATAAGGCTGCGGGCCGTGGACGGGCCGCCGATCAGGGGCGGGGTGTCAAAATGGGCGCCGATGGCGCGCATGTCATGGCGGAAGACGTCGCCCAGCTGGTCGTTGGCCACCTTGCCTAGATAGGCCGCGCGGCCGCCCAGGCTGGCGATCCCGGCGATGGTGTTGCCGGCCGAGCCGCCGGAGGTCTCCACCCCGGCCGCCATGCGCTCGTACAGCAGGGCGCTGCGGGCCTCATCGACCAGCATCATGGCCCCCTTGTCGAGGGCGAGCTCCGTCAGGAAGGCGTCATCGGCCGGGGCTATGACATCGACGATGGCGTTGCCGATGGCGGCGACGTCGTAGAGTTCGGACATGAGGGCGAACGGTTCCGGAGGGACAGGCAGCGGCTGACTACAGGCAAAGACCCTGGCGGGCAACGCGCGCGGGGACTTAAGCTTATGCGCTTCAAACCCTTCCCGGCGGCTTAAGCTCGACCATGGCGCTGTTCCACTTCTCCGACGACCCGACCATCGCGCGGTTCGATCCGCGGCCCGTGCAGGTCCCGGCCGAGCGGGCGCCCGGCATGGACTGGCTGAACGGGCCCCTGGTCTGGGCGATCGACGCCCCCCGCCAGGCGATGTACAGCTTTCCCCGCGACTGCCCGCGCATCCTCATCTGGGCCGAGCCCGGGTCCGCCGAGGCCGATATCGACCGCTGGATGGGGCCGGGGCGTCCCGCCATGGTCGCCTATGTGGAATGGGCCTGGTTCGAGCGGCTGAAGACCGGGGTGATCCACCGCTACGCCCTGCCGGCCGAGAGCTTCGAGAGCCTCAGGGACGCCGGCATGTGGGTCAGCCGCCAGGCGGTGACGCCCGACGCGGTCGAGACCCTGACCGACCTGCCCGCCGCGCTCGCCGCCCTGGGCGTCGAATTGAGATTGATGGAGAGCCTTTTGCCGCTGAAGGACGTCTGGTCCTCCAGCCTGCACGCCAGCGGCATTCGCCTGCGCAACGCGCAAGGCTGGGTCGCCGCGGGGCAACCGCTTCGCGCGGCGGGGCGTTGAGAGAGGGAACGGCCGGTGCGACCGGCGCCCACCTCAAGGAGAGATCCATGTCGAACTCCACGCCTGTGCCCAACACCCGCAAGGACGAGAAGCGCGCCTTCAGCCACGGCTCCGGCGGCAGCGCCGCGGATTCCGCGGTCGAGGGCCGCGCCCAGCTGGAGGACCGCCACATCGAGGTCCCCCACGCCCGGCCAGCCGAAGCCCTGAAGGACGACGAGAAGCACGACCAGCTGGCCGACAAGGAGGCCGAGGCCGAGAACCGCCAGGAGGCCCTGCTCGACGAAGGCCTTGAGGAGAGCTTCCCCGGCAGCGACCCGGTGAGCGTCAAGCGCATCACCTAGACCGGCTTCCCACTCCCCCTGCACGGCGGGGGGAGTGGGGGTGAGGGGAACTTTGCTGAAATCCGGCGAGCCCCAGCTGAATATTCGCACCCCTCATCCCGCCCTCTCCCCGCCCCGCGGGGGGAGGGCGATCCATATGCGGCTGGCGGCGTGCGCCGGCCTGGGCCAAGCTCGCGCGCATGCGCACCCTCTTCGCCGCCCTCGCCGCCCTGCCCCTGATCGCCGCGGCGCCCGCCGACTGGCGTCCGCTCGATCCCGCCCAGACCCTAGTGATCGACACCACCCAGGGGCGGATGGTGGTGGAGATGCGCCCCGACCTTGCGCCCCTGGCGGTCGAGCGGATCAGGCTGCTGGCCCGCGAAGGGGTCTATGACGGCCTCCTGTTCCACCGGGTGATCGACCATTTCGTCGACCAGACCGGCAATCCCAATAATCACGACGGCGGGGTCTCCAGCCATCCGGACCTTCCCCCGGAATTCACCTTCCGCCTGGCGCCGGGCGACCTGGCGGTGGCGCGCCGGGCCAGCGACGGGACCTCGGGCTTCGTCGGATCGAGCCCGGTGGAGATGGTGGCGACCTCGGAACTGGCGCGGTCCAAGGACGGCAAGCTTCGCGCCTGGGGCGCCTATTGTCCCGGAACCGCCGGCATGGGCCGCCAGGAGGCGCCCGGCAGCGCCAACAGCGAGATCTTCTTCATGCGGGACGCAAGCCGCCGGCTGGACCGGGACTATACGGTCTGGGGCCAGGTGGTTTCGGGTCTCGACGTGGTCCGCGCCGTCGCCGTGGGCGAACCGCCGGCCAAGCCTGACAAGATGGTGCGGGTGCGGGTCGCCATCGACCTGCCGCCCGCCGAGCGACCGAAGCTGGAGGTTCTGAACGAGAAGGGCCCCGCCTTCGCCGCCCTGGTCGCCAAGGTCCGCAAGGCCCGGGGGGCCGACTTCAGCATTTGCGACGTCAGCGTCCCGGTGCGCGCCGCGCCCTGACCGGCCGCCAGACGAGATCCATCGCCGGTTCCAAGGCCTCGCTGGCGCGAGCGGCGTTGCGAACCGCCTCCGGCGTCCAGGCCAGGCAGTTGTCGCCGTCGACCAGGAGGTCCGGGAAGGGCGTCGGTGACACAAACTGTTCTGGACCGCCGTCGCCGGGCGGGGGGCCGCAGTCGACCGGCCAGACGCTCAGCCCGGTCGCCCTCCCCGAAGCGTCGCGGGTGCGGACCCGAGCGCCGAAATAGAAGTAGCCGGTCTCGTGGGGCGCCGGACTCATCTGGACGATCAGCGGGTCGCCGGGAAACAGCCGCATTCGCCTAGGGGACCCGTCTCTGTCGATCAGCAACATCCGCCCATCGGCGCGAATGCGAAAGGATGAGCGGACCGGCGTGGTGATCGAGTGTGGTCCGCCCCATTGCCAAGTCCCCGCCCGGATCGCCGGCAGACCGGTCGCGTCATGGAACAGCGGCTGGTGCGAATAGACCCGATTGCAGCCGCCGAGCAGCAGGGCCAGGCCGACAAGCAGAGCCTTGAAGCACATGACGCCCTCCGATCACGGAAGCGTGATCACGCGCCCGGGACGGCATTTGGTCAAGCCTATTCCGCACAGATCTGACCGATCCGCTCAGGCCGCGAGCGCGGCCTCGATGGCGGCGTAGAGTTCGGCGGGCTCCACCGGCTTGGCGACGAAGCCGGACATGCCGGCCGCCGCGCAGGCGTCGATGTCCTCCGGCGCCACGGAGGCGGTGAGCGCCAGGATCGGCGGGCCGCCGGCCTGGGCGGTCAGGCGCCGCGCGGCCTCCAGTCCGCCCATCTTCGGCATGTTGAGGTCGAGCAGGATCAGGTCGAAGTCGCCGTCATTGGCCGCGCGCAGGGCGGCCTCGCCGTCCTCGACACAGACCAGTTCCGAGGTGACCGGCCCGAGCATCAGGGCGAAGGCGCGGCGGTTCACCTCGTGGTCGTCGGCCAGCAGGATGCGCAGGCCCGACCGCGCCTCCGCCGGATCGGCCGGCGCCCCGACGGGTTCGGCCCCCGGCGCCTCCGCCGCCACCAGGGGGGCGGTGAAGGTGAAGACGCAGCCATGGCCCGGCCGCGCCGCGAGGGTCAGGTCGCCGCCCATCAGCCGGGCGAGGTCGCGACTGATCGACAGGCCGAGCCCGGTGCCGCCGTGGGTGCGCGCCACGCCGGCATGGGCCTGGTGAAAGGGGTTGAACAGGCCCTCGGCCTGTTCCGGCGTCAGGCCCGGCCCGGAATCGATCACCGCCAGGCTGAGTCCGCCCTGGGCGTCGGGGGCGCGGATGGACAGGATCACCCCGCCGTCGGTGGTGAACTTGAGGGCGTTGGAGATCAGGTTGTTGAGGACCTGGCGGACGCGAACCCCATCGCCCATGAGCCAGACCGGCTGGGCGGGACCGCCCTCCACCGTGAAGGTGAGGCCCCGGGCGCGCGCCTCGGGCGCCCAGAAGGCCGTGGTCTCGCAATGCAGCCGGGCGAGGTCGAAGGGCTCAGCCACGACCGAGAGCTTGCCGGCCTCGAGC
The DNA here is from genome assembly GCF_022695515.1 of Phenylobacterium aquaticum. Taxonomy (GTDB): domain Bacteria; phylum Pseudomonadota; class Alphaproteobacteria; order Caulobacterales; family Caulobacteraceae; genus Phenylobacterium; species Phenylobacterium aquaticum. Next base: position 32,918 of record NZ_JALDPT010000025.1, on the reverse strand, counting down.
TTGGAGAAGTCCAGCAGATCGTTCAGCAGGGTGCGCATCATCCGGCCGGCGTGGTCCACCAGCCGCAGATGGTCGGCGGCGTCGTCCAGGGTGGTGGCGCGCGAGGCCTCCGCCACACCGGCCAGCAGGGCGGAGATCGGCGTGCGCAGTTCATGGCCGACCATGGCGACAAAGGCGGACTTGGCGGCGTCGGCGCGCTCGGCCCGCGCGCGGCCTTGGCCTCGCCGAGCAGGGCGCCGGCCTGGGCCCGCCAGCCGACATAGGCCGCGGTCAGCAGCAGCGGCCCGTTGATGGCCATCAGGAAGACGTCGCGCGGCGCGGCGCCGACGGACAGGGCGAACAGCGGAATGGCGGTGAGATAGGCCGCGGACGGGATCGCCGAGGCCGCAAAGGCCAGGGGCGCGCTGCGCGCGCCCGCCACCCCGATCGCCAGGATTCCGGCCACCAGGGCGACCGAAACGGCCGAGCCCCAGGCGCCGAACGCCGTGACGTCGAAGATCGCCGGGGCGGCGACCACCGTATTGCTGAGCAGGAGCAGCAGGAAGCCGATGCGGCGCTGGTGCGTCACCGGCCCCAGACGCCATTCCGTGAGCTGGATCGCGACGAACAGGGTCAGCCACAGGGCCACCATGCGCAGGTCGGTGAAGGGCCCGATACAGGCCGCGGCGACCGTGCAGAGACCGAGCCTGAAAGGCAGGGTGCGGCGCCGATCCTGGAAGATCTGGACCCATTCGGCGTCCGCGGCGAGGTCGGCGGTCATGGTGGCGGTGCGCTCCCAACAGACCGAACGAGCCTAGGCCGACGGGTGTTAACGGGGCCGCCCACACCCTGCCGCGACGGATTGGCGCAGCCCCGCGGCGGCCGGCCTCATCCCAGACCGTCGCGAAGCGAGATGGCGATTTCCAGGACGGCGGGCAGGCCGACCAGGAAGGCGAGGATGGTCCAGACGGCGATCCGTTCCGGCCAGCCCTTGGCCGGACGGGTGTCGTGGAAGCAATCGGGGCTCGACATGGGAGGGCTCCTTTAGGGTGTGGAAGACCCTCGCAGGAAGCGCGCTTCAGGGCGGCCGGACAAACGAGAACGGGGCCGCTCAGTTGACTTCAGATCACTTGAAAGACCGCAGGCCGTCGGCCTCCGCCTGGTCGACCAGCCAGGCGCGGAAGCGGCGCAGCTGGGGCAGGTCCGCGCGCTCGGGCAGGCTGAGGGCCCAGTAGCTGGCGGGACTGGCGACCTCCAGGTCGAAGGGCCGGATCAGCCGGCCCGACGCCAGGTCGTCGAGCACCAGGGCCCGGTGGGCGAGGGCCACGCCGCGCCCGGCCAGCACCGCCTCGATGGTCAGATAGGTGTTGGAGAACCGGGCGCCCCGTTCGTCGGCCGCGCCCTCGACCCCCGCGGCGGCCAGCCAGTCGGACCAGACCGGCTCCTCCCCGAAGGCGTTGATGTCCTGCATCAGGCTGACCCGGGTGAGATCGGCCGGGGTCTTCAGCCCGGCCTCGGCGGCGAAGGCCGGGGTGCAGACCGGAAACAGGTGGGCGGTGGCCAGGCGGGTGGCGTGCAGGCCGACATAGGGGCCCTTGCCGTAGCGCAGGGCGATGTCCACCCCGTCGCGGGCCAGGTCGACGGGGGTGTCATTGGCCGAGACCCGGATGTCGATGCCGGGATGCCGCTCCTGGAACCGATAGAGGCGCGCGGCCAGCCAGCGGGCGGCGAGCGAGGGAGTGGCCGAGATCACCACGGGGGCGTCGCGCCGGCTGCGCGCCTGGTCCACCGCCTGGGCCATGACGCCCAGGCCCTGGCGCACGCCGACGGCCAGGGTGGCCCCGGCCTCGGTCAGGCGGACGGCGCGGTTGAACCGCTCGAACAGGCGGACGCCGAGCTCGATCTCCAGCGTCTTGATCTGGCGGCTGACCGCGCCCGGCGTGATGGCGAGCTCGTCGGCGGCGCGCAGGAAGCTGCCCAGCCGGGCGGCGGCCTCGAAGACCCTCAGGCCGTTGAGGGGCAGCCGCTCGGCCATGGGCTCAGTCCGCCTTGCCGCGCGACGGGCAGAGGTCGGCGATCAGGCACGCCTCGCACTTGGGCCTGCGCGCCAGGCAGACATAGCGGCCGTGCAGGATCAGCCAGTGGTGGGCGCGGACCAGATAGGGCTCGGGCACGAGGGCCATCAGCTCGGCCTCGACCTGGTCCGGGGTCTTGCCGAAGGCCAGGCCCAGGCGATGGGAGACCCGGAAGACATGGGTGTCGACGGCGATGGCCGGCTCGATGCGCAGTTCGTTCAGCACCACGCTGGCGGTCTTTCGCCCGACGCCGGGCAGGGCCTGAAGCGCCTCGCGGGTGAGCGGCACCTCGCCGCCATGCTGCTCCATGATGATCTTCGCCGCGGCCAGCACGTTCTTGGCCTTGGTGCGGAACAGGCCGATCGAGGAGATCAGGGGGATCAGCCCCTCTTCGCCCAGGGCCAGCATGTCCTGGGGCGTATGGGCGACCTCGAACAGCTTGCGGGTGGCCTTGTTCACCTGGACGTCGGTGGCCTGGGCCGACAGGGCGACGGCCACCACCAGGGTATAGGGGCTTTCATAGTCGAGCTCGGTGCGCGGATCGTCGGTCTCGGCCTGGAAGCGGCGGAAGATCTCCTCGATCCGGGCGCGCTCGGCGGGGCTGAGCCGGCGGGCGCCGGGCTTGGCCTTGAGCTTCACGGGCGGCTTGGGCGCGGACTTTCGGGCGGGTTTGGCGACGGCGGACGGCATGGCCGGACCATGGCCGCATCGCCCCGCTTCGCCAAGTCACGGCGATTCCGCCGGCCGCGGATTCCGGCTATGGTGCAGCCGGCATGGACGACATGATCTTCATGGACGCCGAGATCCGCCCGCACCGATCCCTGTCGGAGCGGGGGTTCATCATATTGATCTCCATCGTCACCTTCCTGAACTGCTGCTCGGCGGCGGTGTTCCTGGCCATGGGCGCGACCCTGGTGCCGATGTTCTTAGGATTGGACGTGCTGGCGGTGCTGATCGCCTTCCTGGCCAGCTTCGCCTCGGCCCGGCAGATCGAGCGGGTGCGGGTCACCGACAGCCAGGTGCGGGTGACCCATGAGACCCCGAAATGGTCGCGGGTGGTGTGGGAAAGCCCCACCGCCTTCACCCGGGTCTCGGTGCTGACCGAGGACGACCGGGCGGTGGACGTGCGGCTCGCCCTCTCCGGCAAGGAGGCCCAGGTGGCCGCGGCCCTGAGCCCCAGCGAGCGCGCCGAATTCGCCAAGGCCCTGCAGGGCGCCATCCAGGACGCCCGCAAGGCGCGGTGGTGAGGCTCCCCTCACCCCACCCTCTCCCCGCAAGCGGGGCGAGGGGGCGATGCGTCGAGGCCTGAGGATCAGTTCCCTCGCCCCGCTTGCGGGGAGGGGGTCAGAGTGAGGGGTCGTCGCCAGACGCCGCTCACAGAATAAACCGGCTCAGATCCGTGTTCTGGGCCAGGTCGCCGACGCGCTGCTTCACGGTGTCGGCGTCGATGACCACCGTCTCGCCGGACCGGTCGGAGGCGGTGAAGCTGATCTCCTCCAGCACCTTCTCCATCACGGTCTGCAGACGGCGCGCGCCGATGTTCTCCACCGCGCCGTTCACGGTGACGGCGGCGTCGGCCAGGGCGTCGATGGCCTCGTCGGTGAAGGTGAGCGTCACGCCCTCGGTGGCCAGCAGGGCCTGCTGCTGGCGGATCAGATTGGCCTCCGGCTCGGTGAGGATGCGGCGGAAGTCGTCGCGGGTCAGGGCCTTCAGCTCCACCCGGATCGGCAGACGGCCCTGCAGCTCGGGCAGCAGGTCCGAGGGTTTAGCGACGTGGAAGGCGCCCGAGGCGATGAACAGCACGTGGTCGGTCTTCACCGGCCCGTACTTGGTGGAGACCGTCGTGCCCTCGATCAGAGGCAGGAGGTCGCGCTGCACCCCCTCGCGGGAGACGTCGGCCCCGCCGCCGCCGCGGTCGGAGCGGCTGGCCACCTTGTCGATCTCGTCGATGAAGACGATGCCGTTGTTCTCGGCCAGTTCGACGGCCTCCTGGGCGAGCGCCTCCTGGTCGACCAGCTTGTCGCTCTCCTCGGCGATCAGCGGGGTCCAGGCGGCCTTGACCGTGGTCTTGTGGGCCTTGGTGCGGCCCCCGAAGGCCTTGCCCATCATCTCCGACAGATTGAGCATGCCCATCTGGGCGCCTGGCTGGCCAGGGACCTCGAACATCGGCAGGCCGGCGCCGGTGTCGGCCAGGGTCAGCTCGATCTCCTTGTCGTCCAGCTCGCCGGCCCGGAGCTTCTTGCGGAAGCTCTCGCGGGCGGCGGTGGAGCCGGGGCCGGTCAGGGCGTCGAGGATGCGCTCCTCCGCCGCGCCTTCGGCGCGGGCGCGGACGCCGGCGCGACGCTTGTCGCGGACCATGGCGATGGCGGTCTCCACCAGGTCGCGGACGATCTGGTCGACGTCGCGGCCGACATAGCCGACCTCGGTGAACTTGGTGGCCTCAACCTTCAGGAACGGCGCCTGGGCGAGCCGGGCCAGGCGGCGCGCGATCTCGGTCTTGCCGACCCCGGTCGGGCCGATCAGCAGGATGTTCTTGGGCGTGACCTCGTCGCGCAGCGGGCCCTCGACCCGGCGGCGGCGCCAGCGGTTGCGCAGGGCCACGGCGACGGCCTTCTTGGCCTCGGGGTGGCCGACGATGAAACGGTCGAGCTCGGAGACGATTTCGCGGGGGGAAAACTCGGTCATGACGCCCGATAGATAGGGTGGCCGGGCGAAATCAAGACCCCTCGCCTCAGGGCTTAGGCGCGGGAACGCTGAGAATCTGGTCGAAGACCAGCCGCCAGCCCGCCAGGTCGTGGCGCCAGACCCGGACATAGTGGCCGCGGCCGCCGGTCCAGCGGGCGTCGCCATAGGTCCAGGCGAGGTCGCCGGCGACGGAGGTCGAGCCGCCGAGCGGGGCGAAGTCGATGGTCTTGGCGCGGGCGGCCAGTTCGGCCTGCACCGCCGCGGGCGTGGTCGCCGGGGCGGCGGGAGAGCCCTGCATGCGGGTTTGCGGCGTCAGCACCGGGGCGTAGGCGGCGGCGAGATCCGTGCGGGCCTTGAGCGCCAGGGCGGCCTCGGCGGCCTTCACCTGGCTCCAGGCGTGCTCCGGATAGAGCGAGGGGCCGGTCGCCGGGGCGAAATAGACGGGGGTCGAACCCTGGGGCGGCGCGTGGCTGAGGTCCGCATCGACGCCGCCGTCATAGATCCACTTCCAGCCGCCGTCGGCCTGGCGCGACCAGACGGTGAAGTACCAGGCGTTGGGCTGGCCGTCATAGGTGGACGGGCCGGAGGTGAAGCCGAGGTCGCCCGAGCGGGAGATCCCGGCCCAGACCGGCCACCAGACGAGCGGCTTGCCCGGCTTGTCGGGGCGGGCGCCGTAGAGGTCGTGGGCCTTGACCGGGTCGGGGGCGAACAGGATGGCCTCGGGCGCCGACCATTTCAGGAACCCGCCCTTGATCCCCATGGCCAGGGTGTCGGCGGCGAAGGCGGTCTCGGCGGCGACCACCTGGCGCGGATCGGCCGGCGCGGGCTTGGCCAAGGCCGGGGCGGCGGCCAGGGCGAGGGTCAGGGCGAGGGCGGCGGAACGGTTCATCCGCCGATCATGCGCCCGGCCTCGGCGGCTTCCAAGCGGGCCAGTTCGGCGGCGAGCGTCGGCGGCGTCCATTCCAGGCGGGTGATCCAGTGGCCGTCGGGAAAGATCAGCCGCCCGGTGATCGCCTGGCGCTTCAGCTCGGCGATGTCGGCGACGCGGGCATAGGCCCAGCGCCGCCAGAGGGGAACGGCGATCGCGCGGGCGACCGCCCCGGCCAGGGCGGCGGCGGCCACGGCCGCCAGGCTGAAGGCGATGTGGGTGCGGAAGGCGCCCATGCCGTAGGTCAGGACCGGCAGCCAGAGCACGGCCATCATCGAGAGCCGCACCGGCAGGCGCACGCGCAGGTAGCCGCCATAGATCGCGCGCTCGGGCGTCAGCGGCTCGGTCATGCCCTAGAGGCTCTCAACCGTCAGTTCGCCATTGGTGTAGACGCAGATCTTCGCGGCGATGCCCATGGCCTTGCGGGCCAGGGCCTCGGCGTCGACCTCGGTGTCCAGCAGGGCGAGCGCCGCGGCGAGCGCATAATTGCCGCCCGAACCGATCGCCGCGCAGCCGGATTCCGGCTCCAGCACGTCGCCGACCCCGGTGACGGTGAAGATCTGGTCCTTGTCGGCGACCAGCAGCATGGCCTCGAGCTTTCTCAAATAGCGGTCGGTGCGCCAGTCCTTGGCGAGGTCGACGCAGGCCCGGGCCAGCTGGTCGGGATACTGCTCCAGCTTGGCCTCCAGCCGCTCGATCAGGGTGAAGGCGTCGGCCGTGGCCCCGGCGAAGCCGGCCAGGACCTTGCCGCCGGCCAGGCGGCGGACCTTGCGGGCGTTGCCCTTGACGATGGTTGGGCCCATGGACACCTGACCGTCGCCGGCGATCACGGTCTTGCCGTTCTTGCGGACGGCCAGGATGGTGGTCCCGTGCCAGTCTGGGAATGTTGAACTGTTCTGCGACATGGCGGCGATGTGAGCAGGGGACGGGGCGAGGTCAAGACGCATGACGTTTTCCGACGAAGAGGTCGAACGCTACGCCCGCCACCTGGTGCTGCGCGAGGTGGGCGGTCCGGGCCAGCAGAGGCTGAAGGCCGCCAAGGTGCTGGTCGTCGGCCTGGGCGGGCTGGGCGCGCCGGCCGCCCTCTATCTGGCCGCCGCGGGGGTGGGGACCCTGATCCTCGCCGACCCGGACGTGGTCGACCGCTCCAATCTGCAGCGCCAGGTGATCTATGCCGAGGCCGATCTGGGGCGTCCCAAGGTCGAGGCCGCAAGTGAGCATTTGCTCGCCTTAAACCCTCACGTGCGGATCGAGACCCGCCAGATCGCGCTGGCGGCCGAGAACGCCAAGGCCTTTGTCGCAGGGGTCGATCTGGTGCTCGACGGGACAGACGATTTCGGGGTTCGCTTCGCCGTGAACGCCGCCTGCGTCGCCCATGGGACGCCGCTCGTCTCCGGCGCCATTGGCCGCTGGACCGGCCAGGTGGGGGTGTTCCACGGCCAGCCCTGCTATCGCTGCCTGGTCCCTGAGATCCCGCCGGACGCCGAGACCTGCCAGGCGGTGGGGGTGATCGGGGCTCTGGCCGGGGTGATCGGCTCGATGATGGCGCTGGAGGCGATCAAGCTGATCGCCGGGGCGGGGACGCCGCTCGACGGACGGCTGATGATCTATGACGCGCTCGCCGCCCAGACCCGCACGGTGCGGATCGGCGCGGACGCGGACTGCCCGGTGTGCGGGGGGTGACCCAGGCTGGCGTCCCTCGCCCCGCTTCGCGGGGAGAGGGTAGGGTGAGGGGCTCTTGCTGAAGCTCAGCCCCACCCGTCTCGCCGCAAGACGCACCGCTCCGCGGTGCGCCCCTCACCCAAACCCTCTCCCCGTAAACGGGGCGAGGACTTGAAGCCCGCTTGACGCCCGCGGCGTCAGCGTCGTCCGATGGGGTCAAACGGGGAGAGACCAGACCATGAAGGCGTTGCTGTACCAGGGGGCGCGGGACATCCGCTTCGAGAGCTTCCCCGATCCCACCCTGGCCGACGACCGCGACGCCATCGTGCGGATGAGCAAGTGCGGCATCTGCGGCTCGGACCTGCACATCTATCAGGGCCATGGCTTCTCGCCGGACTTCGGCTTCTGTGTCGGCCATGAGGCGGTGGGCGAGGTGGTCGAGGTAGGGCGCGGGGTCAAGCAGCTGAAGCCCGGCGACAAGGTCATGCTGTCGGCGGCCGTGGGCTGCGGGGCCTGCGCCTCGTGTCTGGCCGGCGAGATCAACCGCTGCGCCAACCATGCGGCCTCCTGCTACGGCCTGTCCCACAAGCTGGAGGGCTGCCAGGCCGAGGCGATCCGGGTGCCGGCCGCCGACTTCAATGTCGCCAAGATCCCCGAGGGCCTGACCGAAGACCAGGCCCTGATGCTGACCGACAACCTGCCGACCGCCTGGCACGGCCTGCGCCACGCCGACATCCGCCCCGGCTCGACGGTCGCGGTGGTGGGGCTGGGGCCGATCGGGCTGATGGCTGTCGAGGGCGCCTTCGTGCTGGGGGCGGCGCGGGTGTTCGCCATCGACCTGGTGCCCGAGCGCCGGGCCATCGCGGCCAGCCTGGGGGCCATCGCGCTCGACGCCAAGGACGCCCAGGCCCAGATCGCCGAGGCGACCCATGGCGAGATGTGCGACTCCGTCGTCGAGGCGGTCGGCGCCGACGCCACCATCACGCTGTCCCTGAAGATCGCCGGCCGCATGGGCACGGTCTCGGTGATCGGGGTCAATCAGAGCCGCAGCTTCGACTTCCCCATGGGCGTGTCGTTCATGAAGAACGTCACCTTCCGGATCGGCACCTGCTCCGTGCCGCGCTGGTGGCCGGAGCTGATCCCGCTCATCCAGGCCGGCAAGCTGAAGCCCGAGCGCCACATCACCCACGTCATGCCGCTGTCGGAGGGCGCCGAGGCCTATCGGATGTTCGACGCCCGCGAGGCCGGGGCGCTGAAGATGGTGATGACGGGCTAAAGCATCGCCGGCAGGACCCGGTCGGGCGGCCGGTGGCCGTCCATCCAGGTCTTGATGTTGATGATCACCTTTTCGCCCATGTCGATGCGGCCCTCGACCGTGGCCGAGCCCAGGTGGGGCAGGAGCACGGCGTTGGGCAGCTTCAAGAGCTTGGGATTGATCGCCGGCTCGAACTCGAACACGTCGAGCCCCGCCCCGCCGATCTCGCCCTTGGCCAGGCCCTCGGCCAGAGCGCTTTCGTCGATGATCTCGCCGCGGGCGGTGTTGACCAGGATGGCGTGGGGCTGGAGCAGCTTCAGCCGGCGGCCCGAGAGCAGGTGATAGGTGGCGGGCGTGTGCGGGCAGTTGACCGAGATGATGTCCATCCGGGCCAGCATCTGGTCGAGGCTCTCCCAATAGGTGGCCTCCAGCTCCTCGGCGATGCGGGGGCTGACCGGCTTCCTGTTATGATAGTGGATCGACATGCCGAAGGCGCGGGCCCGGCGGGCCACGGCCTGGCCGATGCGGCCCATGCCGATGATGCCCAGCCGCTTGCCGGTGATTCGCCGGCCCATCATCCAGGTGGGGGTCCAGCCCTTGAAGTCGCCGGCCTGGGCGAGATTGGCGCCCTCCACGATGCGGCGGGAGACCGCCATCATCAGGGCCAGCGTCAGGTCGGCGGTGTCCTCGGTCAGCACGCCGGGGGTGTTGGTGACCACGATCCCGGCCTCGGAGGCGGCGGCCACGTCGATGTGATCGACCCCGGCTCCGAAATTGGCGATCAGCTTGAGACGCCCGCCGGCCTGGGCCGCGGCGATCAGCTCAGCGTCGATCTCGTCGGTGATGGTGGGCGACAGAACATCGCACCGGCCGACGGCGTCGATCAGCGCCGCGCGGCTCATCGGGGCGTCGTCGAGGTTCAGTTCGGTGTCGAAGAGCTCGCGCATCCGCGTCTCCACGGCGTCCGGGAGCTTGCGGGTGACGATGACTTTCGGCTTGCGGGCGGCCATGGGCGGTTCGGCGACTTCCGAAAAGAGCGTTCCTGGGATCAGCGCCTATGGCGCCTTCTTTCCCAACCCTCTAGCAAAGGGGGCATGAACGGCCAAGGACAGGCGAACACGCACATGCGACGTGCGAGCGCGCTGATGAAATTGACGGCGGCGCTCATTTTCACGAGCCAGACCGCCCTGGCGGCCCCCGCGGACCGGCCGACGCCCTCCGGCCTGCCCGTTCCCCGCTATGTTTCCCTGAAGTTCGACCAGGTGAACGCCCGGTCCGGACCGGGGGACGATCACAAGCTTTTGTGGGTCTATCGGGTGCGCGGCCTGCCGGTGCAGGTGGTGGCGGAGAATTCCGAATGGCGGCGCGTCTGCGATCCCGAGCACGGCATGGCCTGGGTGCACAAGCGCACCACCGACGGCCGGCGCATGGTGATCCGCATGCAGGCCGCCCCCCTGCCGCTGCACCGCAGCCCCAAGGCCGAGTCCCACGTCATCGCCATGCTGAATCCCAGGGCCATGGCGACCCTGGTCCGCTGCGACAGCCAGGGCTGGTGCAAATTGCGGGTCGACGGGGCCAATGGCTGGGCCCCCGCCTCGGAAGTGTGGGGCACCGACGAAAAGCCCCAATGCGGCTGAGCGCGCCCCTCTGCGCGGGAGCCGGAGCCCTCGCGGGCCGTTGAGCCCGCGTGCGGGCTCTGCTAGGCCGCACCCAAAGAGATTTCAGGCAGGAAGAGGCGGAACATGATCACCGGCGCGAAGGCTAAGGACCATTACAGCCTCGATGAACTGCTCGCCTGCGGACGGGGCGAGATGTTCGGCGACGGCAACGCCCAGCTTCCGGTGCCGCCGATGCTGATGTTCGACCGCATCACCAAGATCACCGATGACGGCGGCGCGCATGGCAAGGGCTATGTCGAGGCCGAACTCGACATCAACCCGGCGCTCTGGTTCTTCGACTGCCACTTCATCGGCGACCCCGTCATGCCCGGCTGCCTGGGCCTGGACGCCATGTGGCAGCTGGTCGGCTTCTTCCTCGGCTGGTCGGGCGCCCCCGGCAAGGGCCGCGCGCTCGGCGTCGGCGAGGTGAAGTTCTCCGGCGAGGTCACGCCGAACATCAAGAAAGTCGTCTATCGAATCGACCTGAAGCGGGTGATTCTGCGCCGCCTCGTGATGGGGATCGGCGACGGGGTGCTGGAGGCCGACGGCAAGGTGATCTACGAGGCCAAGGACCTTCGGGTCGGCCTTTACGCCAAGAACTAGGCCGGACGGCCACGATAACAGGGTTAGGGAACCAGGATGCGCCGCGTCGTCGTCACCGGAATGGGGATCGTCTCCTCAATCGGCAATAACAGCAACGAGGTCCTGGCCGCGTTGCGCGAGGCCCGTTCGGGGATCATCCGGGCGCCGGAATACGCCGAGCTCGGCTTTCGCAGCCAGGTCCACGCCGCCCCGCAGATCGACTGGGAATCCATGGTCGACCGCCGGGCGGCCCGCTTCCTGGCCCCTGGCACGGCCTATGGCCACATCGCCATGGAGCAGGCGATCGCCGATTCGGGCCTGGAGGAATCGGAGATCTCCACCGAAAGCACCGGCCTGATCGTCGGCTCCGGCGGCCCGTCCACCCGCACCATCGTCGAGGCCGCCGCCACGACGCGGGAGAAGGGCCCCAAGCGCATCGGCCCGTTCGCCGTGCCCAAGGCCATGAGCTCGGGCCCCTCGGCCACGCTCGCCACCTGGTTCAAGATCCGCGGCCTGAACTTCTCCATCTCCTCGGCCTGCGCCACCTCGGCCCACTGCATCGGGGTGGGCTATGAGCAGATCCAGATGGGCAAGCAGGACATCGTCTTCGCCGGCGGCACGGAAGAGCTCGACTGGACCCTGTCTGACCTGTTCGACGCCATGGGCGCCATGAGCTCCAACTTCAACGACCGGCCGGCCGTGGCCAGCCGCGCCTATGACCAGGACCGCGACGGCTTCGTGATCGCCGGTGGGGCCGGGATCGTGGTGCTGGAGGAGTACGAGCACGCCAAGGCCCGCGGGGCCAAGATCTATGGCGAGATCATCGGCTACGCCGCCAATTCCGACGGCCACGACATGGTCGCCCCCTCCGGCGAGGGCGCGGCGCGCTGCATGAAGCTGGCCATGGCCGGACTCGGCGGGCGCAAGATCGACTATCTCAACCCGCACGGCACCTCGACCCCGGTCGGCGACCTGAAGGAGATGGAGGCGGTCCGCGCGGTGTTCGGGGACAAGGCCCCGGCCATCTCCTCGACCAAGTCCCTGACCGGCCACAGCCTGGGCGCCGCCGGCGCGCAGGAGGCGATCTATTCGCTGCTGATGCTCAACAATGGCTTCCTGGCCGAGAGCGCCCACATCGAGAACCTCGACCCGGCCTTCGCCGACATGCCGATCCTGCGCAAACGCGAGGACCGCCAGGTCGAGACGGTGATGTCCAACAGCTTCGGCTTCGGCGGCACCAATGGCAGCTTGGTGATGGGTCGGGTGTAGGGATGATCTGGCTGCGGCGAACCTTCTTCTGCCTAGCCGCCGCGATGTGGTTCGCCCCCACAATCCCCCATGTCGTCAGCCCGTCCGCAGCGCATACGATGCACGGGGTCGCCATTGTCAGCATCGCCCTGCTGATAGCCGCCAATGATGTTCTCGCTGACAGCCTTCGCAACCTGTTCCGTGACCTGACGCGTCAGCGGAAGACGTGAACGCAACGACCTTCCGCCCCGCCGTCGCCGCCGATCTCCCGGCCATAATCGCCCTCCTGGCCGATGACGCCCTGGGCGCGGGACGTGAGGACCTGACAGACCTCGAAACCTACGCCGCCGCCTTCGCCCGGCTCGACGCCAATACCCTGCTGGCCGTGGCCGAGGTTGGGGGCGAGGTGCGGGGAACCCTGCAGATGACCGTGATCCAGGGCCTGTCCAATCGCGGCGGCCGCTTCGCCCTGCTCCAGGCCGTGCGGGTGGCGTCAGGCTTGCGCGGACAAGGGGTTGGCGCCGCCTTCATCGCCTGGGCGATGGACGAGGCGCGGGCCCGCGGCTGCTCGGCGATCGAGCTCTTCACCCACGAAAGCCGCAAGGACGCCCAGCGCTTCTACGCCCGGCTGGGCTTCGCCCCCAGCCATGTTGGGATGCGCCGGCGGCTGTAGGACGCTTGCGTCCCCGCCCCGCGCCGTCCAAAACCGCACCAGACAAACGCCCAAGGAGATGCGCGTGGCCGACGACTATCAGATGCCCAAGGGCGAGCTGATGAAGGGCAAGAAGGGGATCGTGACCGGGGTCGCGAACCACCAGTCCATCGCCTGGGGCATCGCCTGCCAGCTCGCCGCCCAGGGCGCCGAGATCGCCTTCCTGCACCTGCCGGGCATGGAGCGCCGGGTTCAGCCCCTCGCCGAGCAGCTGGGCGTGAAGGTGCTGGCCGCCGTGGACGTCACCGACGACGCCTCGATGGACGCGGCCTTCGAGACCGTGAAGGCCGCCTTCGGGACGCTCGACTTCTTCGTCCACTCCATCGCCTTCGCCAACAAGGACGAGCTCAAGGGCTCGTTCGTCGACAACACCACCCGCGAGGGCTTCCTGCGGGCCCTGGACATCTCGGCCTTCAGCTTCGTCGACTGCGCGCGGCGCGCCTCGGCCATGATGCCGAACGGCGGCTCGATCATCACCCTGACCTATATGGGCTCCGAGCGGGCGATCCCGAACTACAACACCATGGGCGTCGCCAAGGCGGCCCTGGAGGCGGCGACCCGCTATGCGGCGCGCGACCTCGGCCCCAAGGGGATCAGGGTCAATGCGCTCTCGCCGGGCGCCATGCGCACCCTGTCTCTGGCCGGCATCTCCGGCGGCCGCGGCATGCTCGCCAAGGGCCGCTCGCTCTCGGCCATGAAGGAGGACACCTCCATGGAGGGCGTCGCCGGCGCCGCCCTGTGGCTCCTGTCCGACCTGGGCCGGTCCACCACCGGCGAACTGGTCCACGTCGACGCAGGCTTCCACATCATGGGCTTCACCGAGGACGACGAGGCCTAGGCCCTCTGCAGCCGGCGCCGGTTGGCGCGGACCGCCCGCCGATAGTGCGCGAGCGTCCGCGCCGTGGCGCTGGCCGGGCTCGGACCCAGCGCCCCCGTCGCGGCCTTGAGCTGAAGCGCCCAGGCCGCGGCGAGCTTTCCGACACCATGAGGCGCGACTCCGCCGCCCGGCCGGCCGCCGGCGGCGATCTTGGCCGTGCGCAGGCCGATCACCGTCGTCGCCTCCAACCCCAGGGCCCAGGCGCTCATACCCAGGCCGAACCAGGGGTTCCTCACGCGAGGGTCGTGCCCGTGAGCGTCGGGGTCTCCGGCTTCGGCAGGCCGGTCTTCTTGTATTCGGCGACCAGCCGGGTCTTTTCCTCGGCCATACGGGCGCCCAGGCTGTCCATGTCCAGGCCGGCCTTGCGCGCCTGGGCGAACATGCCCTCGACCCGCTTCTCCTCCTCCTCGACGTGGTGCTCGATCATTTCCGACAGCACCTTGACCTTGGCGTCATAGAAGTCGTCGTCCGGACGCCGGCCTCGATCTCGGCGATCAGCACCTTGGCGCCGTCGTGCTCGACATAGGCTTCCTTCAGCAGGTCCTCCTCCACCGCGCCCTCGCAGGCGGGATAGAAGACGTCTTCCTCGATCTTGGTGTGGACGGTCAGCTCCAGGCAGATCTGGTCGGCCAGCTTGCGCTTGGCGCCGTCGCCCTTGGCGACCTGGAAGTCCTCGAACAGGCCCGCGACCTTGCGGTGGTCGGCTTTCAACAGGGCGATGGCGTCAGGGGTCTCGGTCATGGGTCGGCTCCGATTTGGGGGTTAGGGCTCCAACGGTCGCGGGGGCGGCGCGTTCCTATGGTCAGGCTCGCGCAGGGCACTGGACGCGGGGCCTGGATCGTCGGCATATCGCGGCCATGAGCTCAGACGCGGACGTGATCATCGCCGGGGCCGGCATGGCCGGGGCGACCCTGGCCCTGGCCCTCAAGCAGGGCGGCCTCGAACCCCTGCTGGTCGATCCGGTGATCTTCGACGACCAGCTGGCCCCCAGTTTCGACGGTCGCGCCTCGGCCATCGCCTACGCCAATTTCCGCCAGTGGCGGGCGCTCGGCCTCGCGCCCGAGATCGAGCCCCACGCCCAGAGGATCGAACAGATCCTGGTGACCGACGCCACCGCGCCGGGCGCGGCCTCGGGCGCGCCCCTGCCCTTCTTCCTGCGCTTCGATTCCGACGAGATCGCCGATCGCAGCGACGGCGAGCCGCTGGGCTACATGCTGGAGAACCGCCGCACGCGGGCGGGCCTGGCCGCCGCCGTGGGCCGGGCCGGCATCCGGGTGCTGGCGCCCGCGCGTGTGTCCGGGGTCAACCTCGACGCCGGCGGCGCCCAGGTCGCCCTGGCCGACGGCCGCACCCTGAAGGCGCCCCTGGTGGTAGGCGCCGAGGGCCGCACCTCGCCGGTGCGCGAGGCCGCGGGCATCGGCTCCATCGGCTGGGACTATGGCCAGACCGGCGTCGTCGCCACGGTGCGGATGGAGCGCCCTCACCAGGGCGTGGCCCACGAGTATTTCCTGCCGGGAGGCCCCTTCGCCATCCTGCCCCTGACCGACAACCGCGCCAGCCTGGTCTGGACGGAGACCACGGACCGGGCCAAGGCGCTGGCCTCCGCCCGGCCGGAGATCTTCCACGCCCATCTGGTCCGCCGGTTCGGATCGTTCCTGGGCGAGGTGAACGTCGAGGGGCCGGTCTTCGCCTATCCGCTCGGCCTGCAGCTGGCCGAACGCTTCTATGCGCCCCGCGCGGCCCTGCTGGGCGACGCGGCCCATGGCAACCACCCGATCGCCGGCCAGGGGCTGAACATGGGGCTGAAGGGCTCCGCGGCCCTGGCCCAGGTGCTGGTCGACGCCCACAGGCTGGGCGAGGACATCGGCTCCGAAGTGGTGCTGGAGCGCTACGCCCAGTGGCGCAGGTTCGACACCGTGATCCTGTCGGCCGGCATGGACGCCTTCGTCCACCTGTTCTCCAACGACAACCCGCTGCTGCGGCTCGCCCGCGGGGTCGGCATGTCGGTGGTCAACCGCATCGCCCCGGCGCGGAAGATGTTCATGCAGGAAGCCGGCGGGGCCCTGGGCGACCTGCCCCGCCTGCTGCGCGGCGAGGCGCTCTAGCCGGACCGGACCGCCTCGAAATTGAGGATCTGATCGCCGGGCTTGGGCTGGCGGCCAGGCCGGTAGTTGGCGCTGACGGTGATGTCGGAGAACCCCGCCGCCGCCAGGGCGAAGCGGAACTCCTCCATCCCCCAGAGCCGGTAGGCGAAGCGCTCGATCTCGGTCTCAACCAGCCGCCCGTCGCGCCAGCGCTCATAGCGGTCATGATGCACCCGCCTCTGGCCGATCACGTCGGTCTCCGCGCGGCTGGAGCGCAGGGTCAGGAGATCGCCATTGGCCGCCGTCCAGCTGCGCTCGGGCGGCTGGCCGTCGAAGGCGCTCATGGGCGGCAGGTCGACCAGCAGGCGGCCGCCGGGCTCCAGGTGATCGTACAGTCGCCCCAGGGCCTCCAGAGCCTCGTCGAAGCGGTCCAGCAGCATGAAGGAGCTGGCCGGGACGATGATCGCCGCGAACTGCCGCCCCAAGGCCAGGTCCTGGAACCGGGCCTGGGTCAGGACAGGACTGAGGCCGCGCCCCTGCGCCCGCGCCGCGCAGATCGCCAGCATCTCGGCGGAATGGTCAAAGCCCTCGATCGCAATCCCGGCCTCCAGGAGCGGGATCATCAGGCGGCCCGTCCCTACCGCGGCCTCCAGGATCGTGCCCTCAAGGTCCCGCAAGCGGGCGGCGTAATAGGCGATGTCGAAGAGCGAACCGGTGGGCTTGTCGAGGTCATAGACCTCCGCACAGAGCCGGCCGTAGCGGTTCGGCGCCAGGGTGTCTTCAGGTGTCATGTCATCTCGCATCACGCCGGGCGCGATCGCGTCGCCCCGGCGGGGGTCCAGGCTAAGACGCCCGCCGGGCGCAGGCCCGCGGGGTCACGGAAGGCGAACGGCCTGGACGCCTGAGATCAGGCGGCGGCGGTCCGCGAGAGGAATTGGACAGTCATGCAGGCCTCCTCCAGCTGGATCAGACCCCGACGGTGGGCCGGGACCCGCGGCCTGTCAACGCGCAGCGGGGTCACCCCTCCAGGGCGCGGGCCTCTTCCGGCAGCATGATCGGTACGCCGTCGCGGATGGGATAGGCGAGCTTGGCCTGGCGACTGATCAGCTCGCCGGCCGCCCGATCATAGTCCAGCGGCCCGTGGGTGAGGGGACAGACCAGGATCTCCAGCAGGCGGGGATCGATCTCGGCGGTCAGGGCGGGCAGGTCGGCGGTCATGGGCTCTCACCTACTGCATGCTGTGGGGTTCGTCACCGCCGTCCTCGAGGGCGTCGATCTCAAGCAGGGTGGTGAGCGCCTCGCAGCGGGCCTCGAGCGACGGCGCCTCAAGCAGGGCCTGCTTCTCCACCGTGGCGAAGGGCAGGCCCATGGACAGGCTGGTGACCAGGCTCTCCAGGGGGGCGCTCTCGGCGGTCTCCCAGTCGATGTCGAGTTCGCGGCGGTTGAGATAGGTCTTCAGCGCCCGGGCGAAGCGCTTGCGGTCGAAGGCCCCGATGTCGTCGTCGGCGTCCTCCAGATCCGCGGCGAAGGCGCTGAAGTCGGCGCGCACCTGGCGATAGGGCAGGCGCGAGGACAGCTCGTCGCCCAGGGCGAACCGGCAGACTCCCGTGAGGGTGATCAGATAGGCGCCGTCCGAGGTCTCGTTGAAGCTGGTGATCCGCCCCGCGCAGCCCACCGCGCAAAGATTGGGCCGCTCGCGTTCGCCGCCGGCCCGGGTCTGGACCATGCCGATCATCCGGTCGCCGGCCATGACGTCGTCGACCATGTTCAGATAGCGCGGCTCGAAGATGCGCAGCGGCAGGTCGCCGCCCGGCAGCAGCAGGGCCCCGTCCAGCGGAAAGACCGGGATCACCTGGGGCAGATCGCTGGCGCGCCTGTAGCTGCTCATGGGTCGGTGCTCGGCGTCGGGCTCAGGAGAACAGGATGGCGGAGAGGCGGCGGCGGCCCTGGCGGGCGATGTCGGAGGCGCCGCCGGCGGCCTCGAACACGGTGAGCAGCTGCTTGCGGGCCGCCTCGTCGTTCCAGGTCCGGTCCTTCTCGATGATGGTCAGCAGGTGGTCCGAGGCCTCCTGCCAGCGGCCGACGGCGGCCAGGGCCTTGGAGATCTCGAACCGGGCCTCGTGGTCGTCGGGGTTCGCGGCCAGGCGGCGCTCGAACTCCGTGGTCTCGGAGGGCGCCTCGTCGGCGAGCGCCAGGGCGGCGCGGACGCTCTCCAGGTCCGGATCCTTGGCGTCGGCCGGGGCCATGGCGGCGATCTCCGCCGCCCGCTCGGCGTCGCCGCCCGTCAGGTAGCACTTGGCCAGGCCGCCCAGGGCCTTCACATGGGTCGGGTCGCCCTGCAGGATCTGGGCATAGGCCTGGGCCGCGCCGCCGATGTCGCCGAGCTCCAGGGATTCCTTGGCCATGGCCAGGAGCTCGTCGGTCTCATTGGCCGGCGCCTGGCCGGCGATGCGGTCGACGAACTGCTTCACCTGGCTGTCGGGCAGGGCGCCCATGAAGCCGTCCACCGGCCGGCCGCCGACAAAGGCGAACACCGCCGGGATAGACTGGACGCGCAGCTGGCCGGCGTATTGCGGGTGCTTGTCGATGTCGATCTTGACCAGCTTGACCTTGCCCTTGGCGGCCAGGACCGCCTTCTCGATCGAGGGGCCGAGCTGCTTGCAGGGGCCGCACCAGGGCGCCCAGAAGTCGACGATCACCGGCGTGGTCTGGGAGGCCTCGACCACGTCGGCCATGAAGCCGGCGTCGCTGCCGTCCTTGATGAGGTCGCCGGCCGGCTTGGCCGAGGTTTCGCCGATCAGGCTCATGCTGTGGTTCCCGTTCCCGCCGCGGCGGGGATCAAAACGCGTTGGCGGCTAAAATGGTCCCTTTGGGTCCGGTCTTCAACGCGCGAAGCCGTCTTCGACCACCGCCATGGCCGGAAAGTCGACCACCAGGGGCGAGACGCCCACGGCGGCGAGGAAGCGGCGGAAGCCCGCCTGGCTGACAGTGGTGGTGGCGGTGTTGGTGAGCGGGTGGAAATTCACCTGGGCGGCCTCGGCGAGCGCCCGGTCGAGCACGAAGGTCACCTGGCGGTCGGTGTCATTGATCACCGAGAAGGCCGTCACCGATCCCGGCGTGACGCCGAGCGTCTCGACCATCAGCTCCGCCGACCCGAAGGACAACCGGGCCGAGCCGATCACCGTATGAAGGCGCTTCAAGTCGATCACCGTGTCGTCCTTGGCCGAGATCAGCCACAGCCGGCCCTTGGCGTCCTTCAGGAACAGGTTCTTGGTGTGGGCGCCCGGGATGGCGGACTTGACGTCCTCGCCCTCCCCCACCCGGAACACGGCCTCATGCTCGGTGGTCGAATGGTCGACGCCGTGGGCGTCGAAAAAGGCGATCAGGTCGGCGCGGCTCAGCATGACTCCGTCTTAGCGGAACTGGACGGGACCGCGCCACGGTCGCTACAGCTTTGCGCAGAGATCAGTCGCGCAAGGAGCGTCCCATGGAGCTTGAGTGCTACCCCACCGCCGAGCGGCCGCCGGAGATCGTGCCGGGCCGCCCGCAGCGCGCCTGGATGGACGCCTTCCACGACCGCCACGCCTATCGCTGCCTGCCGCTCTCCATGGCCAACACCACCGGCTGGGAGATCCTCAATCCGATCGCCTTCACCGCCGAATGGAACGGCGGCCTGATGCAGGAGGACATCAAGCTCACCCCCGACCGGCCCAATCCAGATTTCCACAATCTGGTGAAGTCGCACTTCAGCCACGGGGTGATGACCTTCCACGCCGGCTATCTGTTTCGCACCCCGCCGGGCTGGTCGATGATGGCCCAGGGGGCCCCCAACCATGTGAAGGACGGCATCCAGCCCCTGGCCGGTCTGGTCGAGACCGAGTGGCTGCCCTTCCCCTTCACCATGAACTGGATCTTCACCCGACCGGGCAAGGTGCGCTTCGAGAAGGGCGAGCCCTTCTGCTTCATCACCCTGGTCCAGGACCGGGTGCTGGACGACGTGCAGCCGGTGATCCGCTCCATGGCCTCCAACCCCGAGCTGCGCGAGCAGTACGGCCTGTGGGAGAAGCACCGCTCGGCCTTCAACAAGAAGATTTTCCAGGCCGATCCGGAGGCGGTGAAGACCGCCTGGCAGCGCTTCTACTTCAAGGGCGAGTTCCCGGAGGACGCCGCCGAGCCGCCCAAGGAGCACGTCAACAAGCGGCGTCTGAAGGCCCCGCGCCTGGGCCGCTGACGGCGGCTGCGATTTTGCGCGCGGGACCCGCTTGCAAAGACCCCGACCCTCTGCCATAAGCCCGCTTCTCGAATTTCGGGGCGGGCCGGACGGTCAGCTTCGTGGAGTGCGGGCGTAGCTCAGTGGTAGAGCACAACCTTGCCAAGGTTGGGGTCGAGAGTTCGAATCTCTTCGCCCGCTCCAATTAAGTTCGGGACCAGCAGCGCCGCCCTTCGGGGCGGCGTTTTGCTTTTGGGGCTCAGGCGCGCCATTGGATTGTCATTGCTGCTCGGTTGCGAGCTGGGCTCCACGGCACAGCAAAACGTCTCGATATTCTCAAGTTGACATCGCGAATCCGGTTTCTACCCATGTCCAATGCTCCGGAGCGACATGGCAAGGTGAATGGGAGCTCTAAGGGCCCCAAAGGTTGGCGCGTTAGGGGCTCTGGCTTTTGGCCCAAACGCTCAGTGGAAATCTCACTGCGTGGGTACGGGATGGCTCGCTGAAGGAGCGTCCTTCCTTCGTCGAATTCGGTACTAGGCTTGATCGAGTCCAAGCGCGGTCTTTTGTTGGCCTGTCAAGTTTTTTAGGAACGTTTCTTTAGAAGTCGTTGAGAAGGCGTGCCAAAATGGATGGGCACATGTGCAGAGGAATAGGCGACGGACCACCTCTTCACACTCCGCGAATGCCTCAATTGCAACCGCTAGCGTTGCCGGGTGCTTCCTGATATCCTTGACAGCAGTGGAGGACACCCATGAACCGGGTATCTGGCCGTGAATGATTGCAGATATATAGCTATACCACTTATCGGACCTCGCCCCAAGACCGAGCGCCGATTGTAGATTGCTGAAATTGGCAGTATGCAGCTTATGATAATCAGTAATGTCTCTACGTCCTAGAAAATATCCAGAATCGCGAACTAGCGTCGCCAGTTCCGAAGGATGTGTTCGAAAATATGTATAATATAGCGCCGATTCGAAAACAGTCCGCATTGACGCGGCTGCCGATTTGTAAAGGGCAAGACCCAGAAGAACCGTTACCTGCTGACTCGCTACCTGCAGTTCACGGATAAAGCTAAGGGCTGGATTTCCTGAGTCCGCCCCCTCAATCTGCCGAGCCCACATCGCCAAACGGAGGTTTATTTCGGCAACGACTTGAACATCTACCTTTTCTGCCAAGAAATCCGAAATGTTGGCGTTCCAATCGACAGCCTGGAGAGCTACAGCGAGCTTCTTCTCGGGCACGTGACGCTACCGAATTCGCTTCATAATGCCGGCCAAATACGGATCGTCCTTTGTCGGGGTGTCCAAGATCGAAAGTAGCTGGCTCCGTTCTGCCGCGGTTGCACTAGATAAGAATTCTCGCAGGAATTCCTCGATCGTTACCTCCTCGATGCGTCGCAGGGGCATTCCGTGATCAAGGCTTTTCACGATCTGACCTAGCTTAGATTTCGCGATACGACGTCGTTTGACGAGTTGCAGAGCGACCTGGAGATCATCGGTCGGGTCGGAACTCTCAAGCGAGTGGGTATCGCCGACAGAGAGCTGGCCAGCCAACATCTCCAAGGCATGGCCTAGTTCCCACGACAGGGGGCCGCTTTGAAGCTCCTTGGAGAGATCTCGAATGTCGGCGGGAGAAAGGTCTGAATCCAAGATTGTGGCGAGCAGACTGCGGAAGATCCGCTGCCGCGACTTTGTCCGCATCATTTGATCCCGACCTTTCCCACAACCTCAGAAGTGACCTTGCACAAGTTGTCGTACGCCTCGTCACTGTATGGTTTATCACTTGTCCAAACAAAGCCCTTCCCGCCCTCAGGGTCGCGAAACGCCTTGAATTTCTTCAAGTTATTTTTCAAGCAGTATTGTGAAAACTTCGCGTTCCCTCGAATCGCCTGCTCCTCTGGCGTCGATCCCCAGCGAGGGGCCAAATTGAAGAGAATGTGCGGAGTGGGACCGTTAGCACCTGCCTTTTTCGCCTGAATGAACTCAAGCATGAGACCGATGCCTCGCACCGCATATGGCTGCGGTGCAACAGGGATTATCACGTGATCCGAGTTTCTGAGTGATGTCTGCGTGAATACCGAACCCGCCGGGTGGCAGTCGATAACAACCAAATCATAGATCGTGCGCACTTCATTTATAAATTTTGCGAAGCGCTCCTCCATTGGTCCAATGTGCGCATTGGTCTGCCCCAGCGCCACGTACATGAGGTCCAATGTAGAAGGTATCAAATCCAAGCGTCCGCCGGACGCCTTATTATGGGTTATATTGACGGCAAGATCCTGCACCTTCGGCGGCTTATGGTTTCCTGCAACTTGGATGTCAAATGGATCCAAATCTTTGTCGTCATCCAATAGAATGGCTAACGTCGTCTTTCTCTCACTCTCACGCTTGAAGTATTCTTTGGAGGGTAGGAGCGCTTGAGATAGATTAAACTGGGGATCATAGTCGATTGCGAGCACCTTTAGCGGCGATGCGGCACCAACTTTGATTCTAGCCGCCAAGCCCGCCAGGTGGAGCGCTACAGTTGTCTTTCCAACACCGCCCTTCATATTCATCACGGTCACTACGCTTGCCATCGTCTCGCCCCCCTGCCAGCGATTAAGCGGCGGACCATGATTGAGAGCGATATGAGCGGATTGCAACCGTTCCGTGCTCGCGCGAGCGCCATTGTCTTGCCGCCTTTCGGGACGGCGTTTTGCTTTTCAGGGCCCAGATGCCGGGGCGGCTGACACATCTCGCGGCGCCTTAACCCTGCTTTCAACCCTAATTGGGGATAGTGGCCCTCGCTCGCAGAACCGCGGGCCCGAGGACCAGAACTTGCCCACCCCTTCCGCGCCGGATCGCGACGAGACCGCCTGGGACGGCGCCATGCTCCGGGCCCTGGCCGAAGCGAGCCAGGACTGCCTGTGGGTGCTGAGCCCCGAGGGCGAGGTCCGCTACATGAATCCCCGCGCCCGGGCCCTGCTGAACCCCGCGCCCAAGACCCGCCCCACCCTGCGGGCCCTGTGGCCCGAGGAGAGCCGCTTCAGTCTCGACCGCGCCGTGGCCGCCGCCGCGCGGGCCAGGTGTTCAAGTTCCGCGCCTTCTTCCGCGGCCGCGACCAGGCCGGCGCCTATTGGGAGACGGTGATCTCGCCGATCCAGTCGGCCGACGGCGGCCCCGGCGACATGCTGGCCGTGGGCCGCGACGTCACCGCCGAGGTCGAGACCCACGCCTTCCTCGACACGGTGATCCAGCTCCTGCCCTCGCCGCTCACGGTCAAGAACGTCGCCGACCGCCGCTTCGTGCTGATCAACCGCGCCGCCGAGGACCTGTTCGGCCTGCCCGCCGAGGCCGTGCTGGGCCGCCGCGCCGAGGAGGTGTTCGGCGAGGCCAACCGCCCCTTCGCCGAGCTGGAGGGCCAGGTGCTGAAGTCCGGCGGCATCGGCCAGATGGACTATCACACCGCGCCGGAGGACAGCGCCGACGCCCGCCAGTTCGCCATCCGCCTGCTCGCCACCCATGACGACCAGGGCGCCCGCCACCTGATCTCGCTGGCCGACGACGTCACCCAGCAGCGGGCGACGGCCCGCACCCTGGGCGCGGCCCTGAAGGCGGCCGAGCAGGCCAGCGAGGCCAAGAGCGCCTTCCTGGCCAATATGAGCCACGAGATCCGCACGCCGCTGAACGGCATCATCGCGGGCGCCGACATGCTGGCCCGCGGCGAACTTTCCGCCCGTTCCCAGGCGCTCGTCTCGATGATCCGCGCCTCCAGCGAGACCCTGGAGCGGCTGTTGTCCGACATCCTGGACCTCGCCCGGGCGGAGGCCGGCCAGATCGAGGTGGAGGCCAAGCCCTTCCACGCCGGCGAGGCCCTGCGCTCCACCGCCGACCTGTTCCGACTGGCCGCCGACGAGAAGGCCCTGAGCCTGGAGGTCGAACTGGCGCCGGAGCTGGACGGCCCGGTGACCGGCGACGTCGCCCGCCTGCGCCAGGTGCTGAGCAATCTCCTGAGCAACGCGGTGAAGTTCACCGAGACCGGCCGCATCGTCCTGAAGGCCAGCCGCACGCCCCTGGGCTTCGCCCGCTTCGAGGTGAGCGACACCGGCGTGGGCTTCGACACGGCCGCCAAGGCCAGGCTGTTCGGGCGCTTCCAGCAGGCCGACGACAGCTTCACCCGCCGCTTCGGCGGCGCGGGCCTGGGCCTGGCCATCTGCCAGGAGTTGGTCGCCCTGATGGGCGGCGTGCTGGACGGCGAGGGCGAGCCGGGCGCCGGCGCCCGCTTCTGGTTCGAGATTCCCCTGCCCGCGACCGCGCTCGCCCCGGCCAGGACCGAGCCCGCCCCGGCCGCGCCGGTGGAGCCGGGCCTGAGAATCCTGCTGGCCGACGACCATCCGACCAATCGCCAGGTGGTGGGGCTGATGCTGGGCGGGATCGCCGAGATCACCGCGGTCGAGGACGGCGCCCAGGCGGTCGAGGCCTTTCGCCGCAGCCATTTCGACCTGGTGCTGATGGACATGCAGATGCCGGTGATGGACGGCCTGACCGCCGTGCGCGAGCTGAGGCGGATGGAAACCCGCGAGGGCGCGGCCCGCACCCCGATCATCATGCTGACCGCCAACGCCCTGCCGGAACACCGGGCGGCGAGCGCCCACGCCGGCGCCGATCTGCATCTGGGCAAGCCGGTCACGACCCAGGCCCTGTTCGGCGCCATCGAGACCGCCCTGTCCGATCCGGCCGCGGATCGCGACTATCTTTACGGGAATTTCGGACATCCCGCGCCATAGTGGTTTTCAACAGAAACCTTGGCGTCTCAATGCGTTTTGGAACATCCCAGGCCCTGGCGCGCGCAAGCGCGACCTCGCCCGTCGCCGGCCGCCTCGAGGCGGCCCGTCGGGTCGTGGAGGGCCGATTCCTGGAGGCCGGCGAGGTGCTGGCCCAGGCGGTCGACGGGGTCGGCAAGCTCATCAGCTCGCTGGACACCCTCACCAAGACCCTTGACCCGGTGACCGTCGAGGCCACGGCGGCGGAGCTGAAGTCTGCGGCCGCCAGCCTGCTCACCCTGCCCGGCCGTCATGCCGGCCGCCGCGACGTGGTCGCGCGCTTGGCCCGCCGCGGCGACGACCTGGCCGGCTGCATCGACGACATGAAGCGGAACCTGGCCTATCTCCGGGTCTTCGCGATCAACATCAAGATCACCGCCGGCGGCGTCGCCGCGGCCGGGACCGAGTTCGGGCTGTTCGCCCAGGAGATCTGCGACTGCATCGAGCTGGGCCGCACCCAGCTGACCACCTTCGACAAGGACCTGCGGGCGCTCAGCGGCGAGCTGAAGACCGCCTTCGCCCACGAAGAGGGCCTGGCCCAGCATTGCGACAGCCTGCTGCCGGCGGTGCCGGACGGCCTGGCCGCCAGCGCCGAGGCGCTCACCGCCCACCACGCCCAGGTCTCGCGCGCCGCCGCCGAGGTGGGGGCGCTGGCCCGCGCCGTCTCCAAGAAGGTCGGCCAGGCGCTCGCCGCCCTGCAGATCGGCGACATCACCCGCCAGCGCATCGAGCATGTGCAGCAGGGCCTGGACATGCTGGCCGAGGTTGACGGCCTGGCGGCCGAGCCCCGCGGCCGGCTGGAAGCCTTCATCCACGGCCTGATGGCCGACCAGCTGCGGGCCGCCGGCGCCGATTTCCACCGCGATGTCGCCCGCATCGGAACCAGCATGGCCGGCATGGCGGCCGACGCCAGCGAGATCCTGCGCCTGCGCGACCTGGCCTTCGGCCGGTCCGACGCGGCCGGCGGCGGATTTCTGGGCCAGATGGAGACCCATGTCGCCCAGGCCCTCGAGCTGGTCGGCGAGGTCGAGCAGGCCGACGCCACCGCCGCCCGGACCGGCGCCGCCGCGGCCGCGGCCGTGGGCGAGCTGTCGGCCCAGATCGCCGGGCTGCAGGCCATCAAGACCGATGTCCAGCAGATGGCGCTGAACACCACCCTGAAATGCAGCCGGATCGGCGAGACGGGCAAGCCCCTGGCGGTCATCGCCGTCGAGCTGCGCACCCAGGCCGGCCATCTGGAAATCACCGCCCATCAGGCCCTGACCGCCCTGCAGGGCCTGGCTGAGGACGCCTCGGGCCTGGATCACGCCGGCGGCGAGGCGCAGACCGGCGCCGGCCAGGTGCTGTCAGACGCGGCGGTTCGCCTGAAACAGGTCGGCGCCGCCGTCGAGGCCGATCTGGTCAGCCTGGCCCGGCAGGGCGAGGGCGTGGTCGAGGCCCTGCGTCGGGCCGCGTCGCGACTGGACTTCCAACGCGAGATCGGCGCGACCCTCGACGAGGCCGCGGACGCGCTGGACGAGATGGCCGGGGACGAGACGCCCTGGACCGACGACCTGATCGAGGTGCTGGGCCCGCTGCTGGACCGCATCGCCAAGACCTACACCATGGCCCAGGAGCGCGAGACCCAGCGCCAGGCCACTCAGCACCTGGACCTCAACGCCGTGGTCGAAGCCCCGACCGCCGCGGCGGCGGACGACGACCTGCTGTTCTGAAGCATCCCTTTGGGGGAGCAACCCACTGAGCGCGCCTGGCGCCTCTACCGCGCGGCGGCGCGGAGCAGTTCCTGGGTGATCTGGGACAGGGGCACGATGCGGTCGACGCAGCCGCGGGCGATGGCTTCCTTGGGCATGCCGAACACCACCGAGGTGGCCTCGTCCTGGGCGATGGTCCGCGCGCCGGCCTGCTTCATCTCCTCGAGCCCGCGGGCGCCGTCGTCGCCCATGCCGGTCATGATCACGCCCACGGCGTTCGATCCGGCCGAACGGGCGGCCGAGCGGAACAGCACATCGACCGAGGGGCGGTGGCGGGAGACCAGCGGGCCCTCCTTGACCGAGACCCGGTAATTGGCGCCGGAGCGCTCGATCATGGTGTGCAGGTTGCCGGGCGCGATCAGGACGCGGCCCCGCAGCACAGCGTCGCCGTCGGCGGCCTCCTTCACGTCCACCTCGCACAGGGTGTTCAGCCGGTTGGCGAAGGAGGCGGTGAACTTCTCGGGCATGTGCTGGACGATGACGATGCCCGGCGCGTCGGCGGGCAGGGCTTCGAGCACCTCGCGCAGGGACTCTGTCCCGCCGGTGGAGGCGCCGATGCAGACGATGCTCTCGGTGGTCCGCGCCATGGCCCGGCCGGAGGGCGGGGCCAGCATGGCGTCGGCGGTCAGCTTCTTTTCCGGCTCGCGGGTGCGCACGAAGCTGGGCGCAGGCCCCTCGCGGCGGCCGCGGAGCCGGGCGTTGGCGGCGGCCTTCACCGCGTCGCAGATGCGGATGCGGGATTCCGCCAGATGCTCGGCCACCCCCATTTTCGGCTTGAGGATCACGTCGACGGCGCCGGCCTCCAGCGCCTGGAGCAGGGTTTCGGACCCCGCCTCGATCAGGGAGGAGCACATCACCACCGGGATCGGGCGCTGGCTCATCAGCTTGCGCAGGAAGGTGATGCCGTCCATGCGCGGCATCTCAACGTCGAGGGTGATGACGTCGGGGATCTCCTCGGCGATGCGCCGGGCGGCCACATAGGGGTCGGAGGCGACGCCCAGGACCTCGATCTCGGGATCGGACTCCAGCACCGCCGCCATGGTCTGGCGGACGGTGGCCGAGTCATCGACGATCAGGACGCGGATCTTGCGGGGGGCGGGCATGGGTCTAGCGCCGCTGGAAGACGGTGTTGGCGATCTGGTCCACCGGCAGGTCGATGCCGACGATGGATTCCGAGTGGCCGAGGAACAGGTATCCGCCCGGCCGCAGATGGCGGCAGAGCTGGCTCAGGACCTTGGACTGGGTCGGCTTGTCGAAATAGATCAGGATGTTGCGGCAGAAGATCATGTCCATGTCGCTCTCCACCGGATAGGTCTCGTCCATCAGGTTGAGCCGGGCGAAGCTGAGCTTGGCGCGCAGCTCCGGCACGATCCGCACCTCGCCCCGGCCCGCCTGCTTGGCGCGCATCACATAGCGGCGACGCAGCTCCATCTCGACCGGTTCGATCATGGCTTCGGTGAAGATGCCGGAGACCGCCTGGGCCAGGACCTGGGTGCACAGGTCGGTGCAGAGGATGGCGTAGTCCTGGCGGCTCTTCTTGCGGTTCTCCTCCAGCACCATGGCCAGCGTATAGGGCTCGGCCCCCATGGAGCAGGCCGCGCTCCAGGCCTTGATGGTGCGACGGCCTGCGGCGGCGAGCGCCGGCAGGGCCTCGGTCTGCAGGAAGCGGAAATGGGTCGGCTCGCGGAAGAACTCGGTCTTGTTGGTGGTCACCGCGTCGATGAGGTGGACGATCTCGGAATCCATCCCGCCGCCGTCGAACAGATAGGCGCAGTAGTCGTTGACGCTGTCGATCTGGACGAGACGCATCCGTCGCCGCAGCCGGCCTTCCAGCATGGTGCGCTTGTTGGACGGCATCTTGATGCCGCTGTAGCTGTGGATCAGCTCGGCGAGGCGCGCGAAGTTGCGCTGCGTCAACTGGTCGGCGCCGGGGGGCGGCGCCTGGAGGGCTTCCATCGACAATGGGCTGTCCTCAGGCGGCGCGGTCAACGGGCAGGGCGGCGGCTTCCTGGCTGGTGAGCAGGCGGGCCAGATCGAAGACCACCACAAAGCCGCTCTCGCGGCGCACCACGCCTTTCATATAGTCGGAGCGCCAGGGGACGCCGATGTCGGGCGCCGGCTCCACCTGTTCGGCGGAGAAGGCGGCGACCTCGATCACCCGGTCGGCGACCAGGCCGAGCGACAGCTGGCGGCCCTCGACCGGCACGTCGAGCACCAGGATGCGGGTGCTGAGCGTCGGCGGGGCGGCGGCCAGGCCGAGCTTGAGCCTAAGGTCCAGGGTGGGCGTGGCCCGCCCGCGGACGTCGGTCAGGCCCAGCAGATAGGCCGGCCCCTCGGGCAGGGCCGAGGGCGGCTGGTAGTCGAGGATCTCGCGGACATATTCGACCGGCACTGCGAATACCTCGGCCCCGAGGCCGAGGGTCACATACTGGGCGTCTCCCGTGGCGGCGGACATCAGGCGTATTCCCGGAAATCGGCGTCGTCCGCGTCCGGACCGCCCTGGGCGAGGTCGAGGGCGAAGCCCTGGACACGGGCCTGCTGGGCGGCGACGGGGGTACGGGCGGCGGGTTTGGACTTGGATGCGGCGGTTGCGGTTCGGACGGCGGCGGGCGCCGGACGACGACGGGCGGCGGCGGAGGCCGGGGCGGGCGCGGCGCGGCGGACCGCGGCCCCGCCCGACTCGGTGCGGAAGTAGGAGATGGAGGCCTGCAGTTCCTCGGCCTGGGCGGCCAGTTCCTCGGAGGTGGCGGACATCTGCTCTGACGCCGAGGCGTTCTGCTGGGTGACCTTGTCGAGCTGCTGGATCGCCTCGTTGATCTGGGCCGCCCCGATGTCCTGCTCGCGACAGGCGGCGGAGATCTCGGAGACCAGCTCGGCGGTCTTGCGGATGTTGGGTACCAGAGCGGTCAGCATCTCGCCGGCCGACTGGGCGGCCTTGACGGTTTCCGACGAGACGGCGCCGATTTCCGTCGCCGCGGTCTGGCTGCGCTCGGCGAGCTTGCGCACCTCGGAGGCCACCACCGCGAAGCCCTTGCCGTGTTCGCCCGCGCGGCGGCTTCCACCGCCGCGTTCAGGGCCAGCAGGTCGGTCTGGCGCGCGATCTCCTGAACGATGGTGATCTTCTCGGCGATGGTGCGCATCGCCTCCACCGCGCGATTGACCGCTTCGCCCGAGACCTCGGCGTCCTTGGAGGATTGCCGCGCGATCTTCTCGGTCTGGCTGGCGTTGTCGGCGTTCTGTTTGATGTTGGAGGCCATCTGTTCCATCGAGGCCGAAGCCTCCTCGGCCGCCGCGGCCTGCTCGGTCGCGCCCTGGCTCACCTGCTCGGCGGCCGAGGACAGCTGCACGCTCCCGGAGGAGACATTGTCGGAGGCCGAGCGGGCGTCCGAGACCACGCCGCGCAGACGTTCGATCATGCCGTTCAGCAGGCCGAGCAGGTCGCCGATCTCGTCTCGGCTGGTGATCTCGACGGTGCTGGTCAGATCCCCGTCGGCGACGCCCCGCAGGGCGGTTCCGGCGCGGGCGAGCCCGCGGCTGATGGTGAGGGAGAGCCAGAAGGCGGCGGCGGCGGCCAGCAGCACGGCGACGACCGTCAGCACCACGAAGGTCATGCGGGTGGTGGTGGCGGTGGCGTCATATTCCTCATCGGAGGTGGCGACCTGCTGCTTGCTGAGCTCGACCAGATCCTCCGCGGCCTTGATGATGGCGTTGTTCACCTCGCGCTGCGGGCCCAGCATGATGGCGGTCGCCTCGTCGGCCTTGCCGGCGGTGGCCAGGCGCTGGATCTCGGCGTCGAGCGGCTGGAACTTGGCCCAGTCCTCACTCAACGTGTCCCACTTGGCGCGGCTCTCCGCGGGGGCGGTCTGGATCGCCGCCGCCAGGGTGTCGGTGAACACCTTCCTCTGTTCGTCGAGCTTCGCGATCTCC
The DNA here is from genome assembly GCF_022695515.1 of Phenylobacterium aquaticum. Lineage (GTDB taxonomy): Bacteria > Pseudomonadota > Alphaproteobacteria > Caulobacterales > Caulobacteraceae > Phenylobacterium > Phenylobacterium aquaticum. Next base: position 2,481 of record NZ_JALDPT010000025.1, on the reverse strand, counting down.
GAGCGGTGGGCTTCGGGGTCGCGCGAGAGCACGAGGTTCTTCTCGCTGCGCAGGATCTTCAGCAGAGAGACTTCAAGCGCGTCAGCCTTTTCCAGCCTCGCGACGGGGCCGGTCACGATGTCATCCTCCCCGACGCCCATCTTGTAGACCTGAAGGATACCGAACCCCGCGACGCCGATCATAAGGGAGAGCATAAGCCCGAAGGCCAGGATGAGTTTGAGTTTGATAGTCAGACGCATGTGTGATGCCTCTCAGCTGCGGACGGGGCGATAGGCGTAGTCAGTAGTCGGTGAATTCGTCGTCGGCGGGATCCGCGCCGCCCTGGGACAGGTCCAGGGCGAAGCCCTGGGCCAGGGCCTGCTGGGCGGCGACCGCGCCGCGTCCGACGGGTCGGGCGGGCGATCTGGTGGCGGGGGCGGTCTTCAGCTGTGGGCGGGCCTTGGCCCGGGCGGCCGGGGCGCGGCGCCCCTGGGGCGCGGTCCTGAAATAGGCGATGGAGGTCTGCAGCTCCTCGGCCTGGGCGGCCAATTCCTCGGAAGTGGCCGACATCTGTTCGGATGCGGCCGCGTTCTGCTGAGTGACCTTGTCGAGCTGCTGGATCGCCTCGTTGATCTGGCTGGCGCCGATGTCCTGTTCGCGGCAGGCGGCGGAGATCTCGGAGACCAGCTCAGCGGTCTTGCGGATGTTCGGCACCAGGGCGGTCAGCATCTCGCCGGCCGACTGGGCGGCCTTCACGGTTTCCGACGAGACGGCGCCGATCTCGGTGGCGGCGGTCTGGCTGCGCTCGGCGAGCTTGCGCACTTCCGAGGCCACGACCGCGAAGCCCTTGCCGTGTTCGCCCGCCCGGGCGGCCTCGACGGCGGCGTTCAGGGCCAGCAGGTCGGTCTGGCGCGCGATCTCCTGAACGATGGTGATCTTCTCGGCGATGGTGCGCATCGCCTCCACCGCGCGATTGACCGCTTCGCCCGAGACCTCGGCGTCCTTGGAGGATTGCCGGGCGATCTTCTCGGTCTGGCTGGCGTTGTCGGCGTTCTGTTTGATGTTGGAGGCCATCTGCTCCATCGAGGCCGAAGCCTCCTCGGCGGCGGAGGCCTGTTCGGTGGCGCCCTGGCTCACCTGTTCCGAGGCGGCCGAAAGCTCCTGGCTGCCGGCGGACACGTTCTCCGAGGCCGAGACGGCGTCGGCGACCACGCCGCTGAGGCGGTCGATCATCCGTTCCAGGGCCAGGCCCAGCGTGTCCTTGTCCGACAGGGGCTTGGGCTGGACGGTCAGGTCGCCGTCGGCCACCGCGTCGGCCAGGGCCGCCGTGGTGCGAAGGTTCTTGACCATCCGCTCCTGGGCCAGACCCAGGGTGTCCTTGTCCGATAGGGGCTTGGGCTGCACCGAAAGGTCGCCCAGGGAGATGGTGTCGGCCACCTCCACCGCGGCGCGCAGATTGGTGACCATGCGCTCCAGGGCGATGCCCAGGGTGTCCTTGTCGGACAGGAGCTTGGGCTGGACCGTCAGGTCGCCGGTCGAGATGGTGTCGGCCACCTGGGCCGTGGCCCGCAGGTTGGCGGTCATCACATTGACCGTGTCGATGACGTCCTTGATCTCGTCATTGGCCTTGGTGGTCACGGTCGCGTTCAGGTCGCCGATCGCGACGGCCTCGGCCATGGCGGCGATCTTGCGCAGGCCGCGACTGACAGTCAGGGACAGCCACACGGCCATGCCGGCGGCGGCGATCAGGGAGACCACCGCCACCAGGATGATGATCAGGCGCGTCAGATTGAAATCGGCGTCGTCGCGCGCATTGGTGTCGTCGAGCTGCGCCTGCTCCAGTGTCTCGATGGCCTCGACCGCGGCGGCGGCGGCGGCGACGTGGCGCTGGCCCTCGCCTGAGGCCAGGCTCAGGGCCTCGGCCCGGCGGCCGTCGTCCACCGCCTCGGAGATCTTCTCGTTCACCGCGCCCAGGCCCTGCCAGGCTTGGTGCAGATCGTCCCACTTGGCCAGGCTGTCGCCGGTGGCCAGCTTGCGGGCCTTGTCGAAATCGGCGTCGAAGGCGGCGCGCTCCTGATCGGCGGTGCGCTCGGCCTTGGCGCGGGCGTCGGCGGACCCGTCGAGGATGATGTCCTTCTCGGCGTTGGCGACGTTGGTCAGGCGGATGTGGAGCTTCTGCGCCAGGCGGATGCGGGCCACCGGCCCATCCAGGGTGGCGTCATATTCCTGGTTGGCGCGGGTGGCGCTGGAGAGGCCGATCACCGTCGTGATCGCCAGCAGCGCGATGATCGCGCCAAAGGCGAGACCCAGCTTGAGTTTGATCGTGAAGCGCATGGCTCAGTCTCTCGGTCTTTGAACGGGTCGGACGTCAGTAGTCGGTGAAGTCGTCGTCGGCCGGGTCGGCGCCGCCCTGGGACATGTCCAGGGCGAAGCCCTGGGCCAGGGCCTGCTGGGCGGCGACCGGGGCACGGGCGGGGCGGCGGACCGGCGCCGGGCGGGCGG
>NZ_JALDPT010000024.1 GCF_022695515.1 Phenylobacterium aquaticum | reverse complement strand
CGGGCAGCATGGCCTCGTCGTCCATCCAGACTACGGTGGCCTCGAACTGGTCGGCGACCTCGGGCGGCGAGGCGGCGGTCGACAGCACGTCGCCGCGGGGAGATGTCGATCTCGCTCCGTTCAGGGTGAGCGTCGACCGACTGGCCGGCGCGGCCTCCGGCAGCGGCACGTCGGGGACCGTCGAGGCGACCGCGGCGGGAGGCGGCTGGCCCTCGGTCGCGGTTACAGGCTTGGGCAGCCACATGGCGTAGCCGACCAGAACAATGCCCAGCAGCAGGAACAGCAGGCCCGGCGAGGCGCTGACCAGATCGGCCTTGGCCCCGGTCAGGTTAGCGCTGAAATTGAAGTCGCCCTTCACGCCTTCGCGCAGCAGGTCGGCGCCGATCCGCACCACGGCGAACCCGATGACGAAACAGATCACCTTCAGGAGGAAGGTGTAGGTGATGGTCAGCAGGGCGACGGTCAGGGCCGGTGACATGCGAGGCGTCCTGGAACAGGAAGCGTCAGCGTGGCAGGTTCAACTTCAAGGCGCAATGGGTCGCGCGCGGCGTGGGGATGAACCAGCCTGGGATGGCCGCTAGATCGGCATCCGCATGATTTCCTGGTAGGCGCTGATCACCTGGTCGCGGACGGCCATGACGGTTTCCAGGCTGGTCTCGGCGGCCGAGATGGCGGTGGCGACGTCGATCAGTTCGGCCTTGCCTTGCGTCTGGCGGACCATCTGGGTTTCCGCGTTCTTCGACGCATGCATGGCGTCGGTCATCGCGTTCTTGAGCATCGCCCCGAAGTCGAGGCCGCCGGTCTCGGCGGCGGCGCCCGGGGCGGTGATCCCGTGGTTCTGGGTGGCGGCGTAGGCCTTGGCGGCGGCGAGCGCGGTGATCACGGCCTAGGTCCTATTTCTTGAGGAGATCGAGGGTGCGCAGGTCCATGGCCCGCGCCGTCTCGATGACGTTGAGATTGGCCTCGTAGGCGCGCTGGGCCTCCTTCATGTCCAGCGCCTCCACCAAGGGATCGACATTGGGCATCTTCACATAGCCCTGGGCGTTGGCCGAAGGATTGCCCGGTTCGTACTGGTCCTTGAAGGCGGACTGGTCCGGCGCGACCTTGGCCAGGCGCACCCCCGTGCCGCCGTCGACCTTGGTCGGCTCGAACACCGGCACCTGGCGGCGATAGGGATCGCCGCCGGCGGTATTGGACGTGGAATTGGCGTTGGCGATGTTCTCGGCGATGACCCGCATCCGCGCCTGCTGGGCGCGCAGCGCGGAGGAGGCGATCGCCTGGGCCTGTCCGCCCATGGTGATGAGGTCGGCCATCTAGAGCGCCCTTCTCAACGGCCCGGAGCCTTGGCCGCGGTGCGCAGCAGGTTCAGGGACTTCTGGTAGAAGCTGACCGCGGCGTCGTAGTTCATGCGCGCGTCGGTCATCTTCATCATCTCCTCCTCCAGCACGACGGAATTGCCGTCGAGGCGGGTCTCGGAATCGGCGGCCTTGTGCAGCTTCACGCCCGCGCCTGCGGCGGAGCGATTGCGCTGGGAGGCCGGCAGCATGTGGCCCGGCTGGGTCATGGCCATGACGCCCGCCGTCATCGTGCTCGACTGCGACTGGGCGCGCAGCTGGGCGTCGAAGGTGAAGGGCTTCAGGTCGCTCGGCGTGTAGCCGGGGGTGTCGGAGTTGGCGACATTCTGGGCGATGACCTTCTGTCGCTCGGAGAGATAACCGAGCCGGCCCCGCAGCATCGCGAACAGCGGAATGTCGGTGATATCCATGACCAAACATGGTGAACAAATAGGGTTAATCGCTCCTTAAGACCCTTGGGGCACATGGGAGAGCGCCGGGATCGCCGGCCGGAGCCCTTCGTACCCCGCGATGCATTTCGCCGATTTCCTCCGCGCCGTCTTCGCGCTCGCCATGACCATGGGCCTGATCGGCCTGGCCGCCGTGGCCCTGCGCCGCTGGGGGCCCGAGACCCTGGCCAAGCTGGCCGGGCCGCGCCGCGAGCGCCGCCTGGCGGTGGTTGAGACCCTGGTGCTGGACCCCGCGCGGCGGCTGGTGCTGGTCTCCTGCGATGGCGAGGAGCGCCTGTTGCTGCTGGGCGAGGGCCAGGTCCTGCCGCCCGCGACCAAACCCCGCGCCGTCAAGACCAAGGACGCTTCCTGATGCGCAAACTGCTTTCCGCGATCACGGGCCAGGCCTTCAGCGGCCTCAAGGCCGAGGACTGGCGCAAGGCCTTCGGCTATTCCCTGGTCGCGACCTTGGCCGGCCTGCTGATCCCCGGCCATGCCCTGGCCCAGGCGGTGAACATCAATCTGGGCACCGGCGCCGGCCTGACCGAGCGGGTGGTCCAGCTGATGGGCCTGCTGACGGTTCTGTCCCTGGCGCCGTCGATCGTGATCATGACCACGTCCTTCGTGCGGATCGTGGTGGTGCTGTCGCTGCTGCGCACGGCGCTCGGCCTGCAGCAGAGCCCGCCCAACTCGGTGATCATCAGCCTGGCCCTGTTCCTCACCGCCATCGTCATGGGCCCGACCCTGCAGAAGTCCTATGACGACGGGATCAAGCCGCTGCTCGACCAGCAGATCGAGCTGCCCCAGGCCTTCGACGCCGCCGGCGGCCCCCTGAAGACCTTCATGCTGGCCCAGGTCGATCGCGAGGACCTGTCGCTGTTCGTGCGCCTGTCGAAGATCGAACGGCCCAAGACCATGGACGAGATCCCGCTGCGGTCGTCACCCCGGCCTTCATGATCTCCGAACTGAAGCGCTCGTTCGAGATCGGCTTCCTGCTGTTCATCCCCTTCCTGGTCATCGACCTGGTGGTGGCGAGCGTGCTGATGAGCATGGGGATGATGATGCTGCCCCCTGTAGTGGTGTCCCTGCCCTTCAAGCTGATCTTCTTTGTGCTGGTCGACGGCTGGCGGCTGGTGTCCGGCAGCCTCGTCGAGAGCTTCCACCGGGGCGCCGGAGGGTAGTTCAAGTTCGGAATCCGCTTCCTTCTCTCCTTGCGGGAGAAGGTGTCGTCCGAATGGACGACGGATGAGGGGTCGCACTCCGCCATCCGCGTGTCTGATGGGGCGCTTGCTCCGCAGATCTGAGAGACCCCTCATCCGTCAGCTTCGCTGACACCTTCTCCCGCAAGGGGAGAAGGAGGACTTGTTTCTACCCCTTCGCCGCCTTCCGGGCGGCGGGCGGCGGGGCGGCCTGGGCGGTCTTGGCCGGTGGCGCGGGCGGGGCGGCGGCGACCTGGCGGGTCGGGGGGCCGAGCGGCGCGGGCTTGTCCTTGAAGCGGGCCTTCATCTTGCCGACCCAGCCGGCGAAGCTCTCATTGTCGGCGGTGACCCGGCCGAAGTCGGCGACGCTGAGCTGGCCGTCGGAGATGCCGGACAGGGCCACCTTCAGGGCGTCGGGATTGTGCGCCTGGGCGATGAAGCCCTGATAGCGGGAATAGAGGCGGGCGAGCGAGGCGTCGTCGCCGGCCAGGCTGTAGGCCACGCCGGCCCGCAGCAGCTTGCCTTCCTCGTCGCTGGCGAGCGCCGCGGGCTGCTTGTAGCGGTCGCCCAGCGACTTCTCGAACATGGCGCCGGCGTTCGGCCAGTCCTTGCGCTTCCAGGCGATCTCGGTGCGCAGGTCCTGGCCGTCCTTGGTGGTGTCGCGCTCGATCAGCTCCTCGGCGGCGTCGAGGCGGCCCAGGCCCATCATGGCGCGGGCCTCGATCATCCGGCGCTCGGTGTTCAGCGCGGCGGGCAGGACGGTGGTGCGGGAATCGTTGATCGCCTGCAGCGCCTGCTCGGGCTTGCGGTTCATCAGATAGATGGTCGCCAGGTCGGTGGCGACCTGGGCCTGGGGCACGCCATCGAGGCGGTTATCGACCTGATACTTCAGAAGGGTCGCGGCCTGGTCCAGCAGATCGACGTCGACCAGCCGGCGGACCAGCTTGCGGACCATCAGGTCACCGTCGGCGCCCAGCGGCGTCAGGTCCTGGAAGTCGTAGAACAGGGCCAGAGCCTGGACCGGCTCCAGACCGTCGGCGGCGCCGTCGAGGAACAGGGCGCGGAAGGCGTTGTTCAGATCGGCCTGGATCTGGATCGCCTCGGGCGAGTCGGCGCGGCCCTGCGGCGCGGAGCGGAAGGCCTCCAGCGCCTCGCGATAGCGGCCCTGGCTGAGATAGAGCTGGCCCAGAGCGCGGATGGTGTCGAGCTCTGTGGCGTCGCCGCGCCAGCGGTAGCGGAGGCCGGCGAAGACGTTGGCCGCGTCGATCGGCGAGATCTGGCCGAGCTTGAGCTGGATCTGAGTGGCGGCCAGGGTGGCCGGCGCGGTCAGCGATTCCGTCGGCGCGCGCATGATCGCCTTGTAGACGCCGAGCGCCCGCTGGGGCTGGCCCTTGGCCTCGATGACCTTGGCCTCGACCAGGCGGGTGGCGAGTTCTTCCAGCGGCTCGGGCCGGTCCTCCAGCGCCAGGCGGATGGAGCGGTCCGCGCCGTCGATGTCGCCGAGCGCCAGGGCGGCCTGGGCGTCAGCGCGGGCGAAGCGGGTCTTCCAGGTGGAGTTGAACAGACCGAACGCCTCGGAGCCGGCCAGGAACTGGCTGCGGGCCTCGGGCCATTGGGCCAGCTGGGCGGCGGTATAGGCGCGCCACAGGGAGATGGACGGGTCGTCCGACAGGGCCGGCGCGGCGAAGTCGGTCTGGGCTTCCTTGTAGCGGCGGGCCATGACCCGGGCCATGCCGCGCAGGCCGCGGAACTCGGGATTGTCGAGCACCTCGGGATTGGTGCGGGCCACGTCGTTCAGGAAGCCGATGGCCTCGAAGGACAGCTGCGAGCCGACCAGGAAGCGGGCGAAGGCCATGCGCTGGGCGAGCGGGGCGTCCTTGCCCTTCATCTCCTCGTCGGCGGCGGCCTGCAGCAGGGCGTTGTAGCGGGCGAGGAAGCCGCCCTCCCCGGTCTTGGGCCAGTTCACGTCGTCGATCAGGCCGGGCATGGAGGCCGGCTGCGGCGCGCCGAGCTGGGCTTCGACCCGCTGGACCTGGGCGGAGACCGGCGACAGGGCCAGGCCCTGGGGTCGGCCGATATGGACCAAATCCCCGTCCCGCTGGACGTTCAGGTCCTCGACATAGGCCTCCATGGCCAGGCCCTGGGCGGAGGGCAGCACGGCCATCTGGACATATTCGCGGCGCATCTGGACGCCCTTGGAGGGGCCGAGCGCGGTGACGACGGACAGGCTGTCGCCGACGACGGGGTCGGCGACGCGGACGGCGCGGGTGGTGCCGGCGACCTCGGCCTTCAGCGCTGCGGGACCGCCGACGTCGTCGCGGCCGATGCGGATCGGTGAGGCCTGGCCCTGGGGACCATTGCCCAGCGCGATGGTCCAGGTTCCCCCCTGGGACGAGGCGAAGACCGGGGTGCCGACCGGCGAGGCGATGCGGATGGCGGAATAGTCCGCCCCCTGGATCGCCTGCATCTGGGTGAACTGCTTCAGCCCGCGCGGCGCGTGGGAGATGTCGAGCACCGCCGAGGCGTCGAACACCACCCAGACGGCCGCGCCGCGGCGGAACACCGCCGCGCCGTTGGGATTGGCCCAGGGGAAGGTCAGCAGGACCTGGCCGTTCTGCATGGCCGCGCCCATGTGGACGACGCCGCCCGGCGGGACCGGATTGGGGCGCTCGGGCTCGGGCTCGATCGCCGGGGCGGCCGCGACGGCGTCGGCGGGTGGAGCGGCGGGATCAGCCGCGGCGGCTTCCGGCGGCGGATCGGACTTCTTGAAAAGGTTGACGAAGGTCGCGCCGTCGGCCGAGCCCATCTTGACGTCGGCGTCGTCGGCCATGGTCAGGACGAGTTCGAGGCGGCCGCCAGTATGGCGGGCCTCGGCGCCCTTCAGCCAGCGCGGCGGGGCGAACTTCAGCCGGGTGATGTCGGGATAGGCGTCGCGGTCGAACTTGAGGCTGATGACCTGGCCGGTCCGGGACGTGGTGGCCCGCGCGCCGCCGGCCCAGTGCAGCTCGATGCGGGTGAAGTCGGCGGCCTCGCCCACATGGACGTCGAGCGGCCCGCGCGGAGCGACCTGGCCCGCAGGCGCGACCGCGCCGGCGGGCAGGGCCACGCCGGCGATGCAGAGCGCCGCGACGCTGGAGTGGAGGGCCCGACGCAGGCTCATGCCTAGCCCTTGGTCTTGCCGCCCGGCGGCGCGGCGGCCTGCTTGCCGGCGGGCGCGGTCGGCGGGGCCTTGGTGTTGGCGGCGGCCGCGGCGGCCGCGGCCGGAGCGCCCGAAGCCATGGCCTGGGCCTTGGCGAAGCGGTCGGCGAGCGCCTCGGTCAGGGTCTTGGCGTCGGCGGGCGACATCTGGGCCAGGACGGCGGAGAGCGACTTCTCCTTCATCTTGGCGGCGATCGGCAGGCGGACCTTGTCGTCCAGCACCACCATGCGCGGGGCCGCATCCTTGGGCTTCATGCCCTCGAACACCTTGACCATGCGGTCGACCTCGGCCTGTTGCTTGGCGTCGGCCTGGCCCATCAGGCCCTGGATGTCGGACTTCAGGCCATTGAGCGCCTGGACCTTGGCGTCGAGCTTGGCCTCGGCGGCGGCCATCAGGGCCAGCTGGGTGTCGAGGTCGTTCTCGCGCTGATCGAGCTGGCCGCGGCGCGCGCCCAGGTTCTGCAGCACCTGCAGTTCGGCTGGCGACAGGCCGGCTTCCTTCGCGAGCTCGGCGGCCGTTGGGGCGCAGGCCGGCGTCGGCGGCGCGGCGGCGACCGCGCCTCCGGGGGGCAGGACGGCGGAGGCGTCCTTGGCGGCGTCGCCGGCGGCGGGCGCGGCGGCGTCCGCCTCAGCCTTGGCGGCCTCGGCTTCGGCCTTCTTGCCGCCCTTGAGGGGCTTGGCGGCCTCTTCGGCGAAGGCCTTCGCGCCGCTCATCAGGTCGGGCAGGCTGCGGGCGCCTGAGAGCGCATTGACGGCCAGCACGCCGGCGACCGCGACGCCGACCAGCGGCAGGATGCGGGGCATGTTCTTCATCGACGGCCTCCGAGGACGCTCTTCAGGGACGGACGCGGGGTCTCTTCAGCCTCGCCGAACAGCTCGTCCTCGAAGGCGGGGCGCACGCGGGTGGGCGCGGGCTCGCGGCGGACAAAGCGTTCCGGCTCGGGGCGGGCCGGGCGCGGCTCGCGGGCGCCGGCGAGCAGCGAGCCCAGGCGATGGGTCACCCGCTCCACGTCGGCTTCCAGGTCGATATCGCCGCGGGCGGCGGCCTGGCGCAGGCTCGGGCGGACCGTGGCGGCGGGCGCGGGCGCCGCAGCCGGCTGGCCCTGCATCTGGCGATCCAGCTTGGCGGTGAGCGCGCGGGCCTTCTCGATGCGGTCGGCCAGTTCATCGGCGGCCTCGTCGGTGGCGGCGCGCAGATCGGCCAGGCCCTGTTCGGCGCGGGCGGCGGCGGCGTCCAGATCGGCGACCGCCTTGGCGAAGCCGTCATGGCTGTCGCGCAGGGCCTTGAGCCGGCCGTTGAGGCGGAAGCCGACGCCCAGCGCGGCGAGCAGCAAGGCGGCGAGGAGCAGATTCAGACCGAGGGCGACGATGCTCATTTGATCCTCTGCACGGCTTGCCGGGCCTTGGGCGACAAGGGCGCCTCGACCCGCACGGCGATGTGGTGATTGCGACGCCCCATGCGTCCGTAGGTCAGGGGAATCGAGCCGGCGCGCAACTCGATCAGGCTGTCGGGGGTGGCGTTGAGCATCACCGTCTGGCCGACCTCGAGATTGAGGACTTCCTTCAGGCTGATCTGCTGCTCGTCCAGCACCGCGCGGACGTCCATCTGGGTAGTCCAGAGCTCGGTGGCCAAGTGGCCTTCCCAGATGTTGTCGCGGCCGAACTTCTCGCCCATGAACTGCTGCAGCAGCATCTTCCGGATGGGCTCGAGGGTGGCGTAGGGCAGCAAGAGCTCGATGCGTCCGCCGCGGTCCTCCATGTCGATCCGCAGCTTCACCAGGATGGCGGCGTTGGCCGGCCGGGCGATGGCGGCGAAGCGCGGATTGGTCTCCAGCCGGTCGAGGGTGAAGGTCACCGGGGTCAGGGGCTCGAAGGCCAGGCGGGCGTCGGCCAGCACCACCTCGACCATCCGCTGCACGAGCACGCGTTCGATGGTGGTGTAGGGGCGGCCTTCAATGCGCATCGCCGCGGTGCCGCGGCGGCCGCCGAGCAGCACGTCGACGATGGAGTAGATCAGGTTGGAATCGACGGTCAGCAGACCGTAGTTCTCCAGCTCCTCGGCCTTGAACACCGACAGGATGGCCGGCAGCGGGATCGAGTTCAGATAGTCGCCGAACCGGATCGAGGAGATGTTGTCGAGGCTGACCTCGACGTTGTCGGAGGTGAAGTTCCGCAAGGACGTCGTCATGTACCGCACCAAGCGGTCGAAGACGATTTCCAGCATCGGAAGGCGCTCGTACGAGACGAGCGCGGAATTGATGATGGCCCGGATGCCCGAGCGCTCGGCGGCCTCTTCGTCGGAGAGGTCGAAGCCCAGGAGGCTGTCGATCTCGTCCTGATTGAGGATCCGCTCGGAGCCGATGACGCCTTCGGCCGAAGCGTCCAGGTCCCAGCCGCCCTCGTCTCCGCCGCCGTTGTTTTCGAATTCGTCCGCCATGCTGTTACGCGATCAGGGGCCGGGGCCCTAGTTGATCAACATCTCCTCGATGAGCACGGCGTTGGTCTTGGCGGGCGCGATGACCAGATTGACCCGGCGCTGGATCTCCATGCGCAGCTGGTAGGAGCCTTGCGACCCCTGCAGGTCCTCCGGGCGCAGCTCGCGCAGGAAGGTCTGGAAGACGTCCTTCAGCCTGGGCATGTTCGGCTCCAGGGCGTCGACGGCGTCCTGGTCAGGCATTTCCAGGGTGAGCTTGAGCTTCAGGAAGGTCGGGCGGCCATCGGCGGTCTGCATGTTGACCACCACGTCCGGCAGGGTGACGAACAGGACGCCGTTGGGGCCCTCGGCCACCTTGGGCGCGTCCTTGTCTTCCTTGCCCTTCTCGCCTTTTTTCTCTTCCTTTTTCTTCTTGTCGTGCTCGCCGCCCTTCTTCTCGGCGCCGGCTTCGGGCTTGGGCTTCATCAGCAGGAAGGCCGCGGTTCCGCCGCCGCCGAGCACGAGCACGGCGACCACCGCGGCGATGATGATGATCATCATCGGCGGCTTCTTCTTGGCCGGCGCCTCGCCGTCCTCGCCCTCACCGGCCTCGCCGGCTGGCGCTTCCTTGACCTTGTCCTTGGCCACGCGCGCGGTTCCTTAGAATCTTATCTCCTCCTCATGCGACGCGTTTCGTTAAGGATCAGTTTTTAACGCCTGTTAACGGGCCCGAACGGGCGCTCGGCAAAATCCGCCGAGGGGGGCGCGTTAACTTTCTTATTCGTTGTTTATGCTGGGCTTTTCAGACTGGCCCAAGGCTTGCAGGGCAGGAGGCGACGAAAGTGTCGCATCAGCCAAGCCGTAAACGTCTTATGGACAACACCCTTTATGTCGGCCTGTCGCGCCAGATGACCCTCCGCCGGGAGCTGGACATCGTGGCGAACAACATCGCCAACGCGAACACGACGGGATTCAAGGTCGAGAGCCTGATGGTCGGCGAGCAGCCGATGAGCCCGGCCACCACCCTGGGCGCGCCGGCGCCGGTCAAGTTCGTGCTCGATCGCGGCGTCGCCCGCAATTTCGGCCAGGGCGCGCTCAGCAAGACCGACTCGACCCTCGACCTCGGCCTGGAGGGCCAGGGCTTCTTCAAGGTCTCGACCCCGGACGGCGAGCGCTACACCCGCGACGGCCACTTCCGCATGGACGATCTGGGCCGGCTGACCACCCAGGACGGCCGCCCGGTGATGGACGAGGGCGGCGGCGAGATCACCATCGATCCGGAAAAGGGCGCCGTGCTGATCGCCCGCGACGGCACGATCAGCCAAGGCACGGAGCGGGTCGGCAAGGTCGGGGTCGTCAAGTTCGACAGCCTGTCGGTCCTCGAGAAGACCGGGGACAACCTCTACAAGAACACCTCCAACCTCCAGCCCGCTGTCGCCTCCGACACCTATGTCCGCCAGGGCATGCTGGAGGGCTCCAACGTGAACACCATCGCCGAGATGACCCACATGCTCGAGGTCACCCGGGCCTACGAGTCGATGGCCAAGATGATGGACAACAGCGCCGACCTCTCCAACCGCACCATCACGCGGTTGGGTCGAGTCCAGTAAGGAAACCTAAGAGATGCAAGCACTTCGCACCGCCGCGACGGGCATGTCGGCCCAACAGCTGAATGTTGAGGTCATCTCCAACAACATCGCCAACATGAACACCGTGGGCTTCAAACGCCAACGGGCCGAGTTCCAGGACCTGCTCTACCAGACCCTGGAACGGGCCGGCGCCCAGTCCTCGGACCAGGGCACGGTGGTGCCGACCGGCATCCAGATCGGCGCCGGGGTGAAGACCGGATCGGTCTACCGGATCACCGAGCAGGGCTCGCTGACCTCGACCGGCAACGACCTCGACATGGCGATCGACGGCCGCGGCTATTTCCAGGTGCTGATGCCCAACGGTGACACGGCCTATACCCGGGCCGGCAACCTGTCGGTGAACGACCAGGGCCAGCTGGTGACCAATGAGGGCTATCAGATCCAGCCCGCCATCACGGTCCCGTCGGACACCACCAAGGTGACGATCTCCAAGACCGGCCAAGTGCAGGTCTCTCAGCCGGGCGCCACCACGCCGACCGTCATCGGCACAATTGAACTGGCCAATTTCGTCAACCAGGCCGGCCTGGAAGCCATCGGCAGCAACCTGTTCCTGACCAGCGGCTCGTCGGGCGCGGCCACCACCGGCGCGCCCGGATCGACCGGGTTCGGCACGGTGCTGCAGGGCTACACCGAAGCCTCGAACGTCGACGCGGTCACCGAGATCACCTCCCTGATCACCGCCCAGCGGGCCTACGAGATGAACTCCAAGGTGATCACCTCGGCCGACCAGATGCTCGCCACCGCCAACCAGCTGAAGTCCTAGATCATGCGCGCCCTGATCACCGGCCTGGCCCTCGCGCTCTGCGCCCTCCCCGCCCTGGCCGGCCAGCCGGTCACCCTGAAGGCCGTCCCCTGGAGCGCCGACGCGGTCGTCACCCTGGGCGACATCTTCGACGACGCGGGCCCCGCCGGACGCGTGGCCGTTGGCCAGAGGACCGACGGACTGCTGATCCTGGACGCCGGCGCCGTGCAGGCCGCGGCCCGCCGGGCCGGGCTCGACTGGGCCAACAGCGCGGGCCTGCGCCGCATCGTGATCAAGGGCGGCGATATCGCCCCCGTCGGCCAGGCCACGGCCGCCTCGGCCCAGGCGGGCGGCGACGCCCCCGCCGCGGCGCGCGGCAATGTCGAGATCCTGACCTACGCCCACAGCCTATCGACCGGCGACATCCTGCAGCCCGAGGACCTGGTCTGGGCCAAGGCCGCCGCGGCCCCCGCCGACAGCCCCCGCGACGCCGACCAGATCATCGGCAAAGCCGCCCGCCGGCCCTTGCGCGAAGGCGCGCCGGTGTCGCAGCGCGACGTCTCCGCCCCCCAGGTGATCAAGACCGGCGACACCGTCGTGGTGACCTATTCCGGCGGCGGCATCACGCTCGCCATGGAAGGCAAGGCGCTGGCCAACGCCGCGATCGGCGACACCGTCATGGTGCTGAACACCAGCTCGAAAAAGACCCTGCAGGCCACCGCCTCGGGACCCGGTCAGGCCCTGATCGGGCCGGACGCCAACCAGATGCGCGGCGCGAGCCGCTCCCAGATCGCCCTTCGCTAGAGGACCACCCCCATGCGCCTCCCCGTTCTCATCGCCCTTGGCCTCTTGCCGCTGTCGGCCTGCTCCACCGTCCAGGAAGCCATGAAGGGCCCGGACCTGGCCCCCGTGGGCTATCCGGCGGCGCTGGCCCCCATGCAGCAGGTGGTGATCAATCCGCAGGACGCCCCGCCGCCCCCGGCCTCGGCCAATTCCCTGTGGCGGGCGGGCGCGCGCGCCTTCTTCATCGACCAGCGGGCGCGCAAGGTGGGCGACATCCTGACCGTCCAGATCGACATCGACGACAGCGCCAAGACCCAGAACACCTCGACCAGTCAACGGGCCTCAACCATGAACGCGGCGGTGCCGCACCTGCTGGGCCTCGAAGGCAAGGTCGGCCGGCTGCTGCCGCCGCACAACAATTTCGACCCGACCAATGCGCTGGAGACCAAGACCGGCTCGACCAATTCGGGCACCGGCAGCGTGAACCGGGCGGAGAAGATCTCGCTGACCATCGCCGCCGTGGTCTCGGCCGTGCTGCCGAACGGCAACCTGGTGATCCAGGGCACCCAGGAGGTGCGCACCAACGCCGAACTGCGTCAGCTGACCGTGGCCGGGATCGTGCGGCCGGAAGACATCTCCTCGTCCAACACCATCAAGCACACCCAGATCGCAGAGGCTCGGATCAGCTATGGCGGCCGTGGCGACATCAGCCGCGTGCAGAAGGTCCCGGGCCTGCAGTCGGTGGTGGAGAAGTTCCAGCCGTTCTGACGCTGGCAGACGGGTGAACCAGCCACGCCCTCGCCACAGGCGGGGGCGCCGAAATTGACCAGGGCGCGGCAGTTTCTGCCGACCGCCTAGGAACCGCCATGCGCCGATGTTAGCGTCTGCGCATGAGGACGTTCGCCTTCGCCCTGATCGCCATCGCCGCGCCCGCCCTGGCCTGCGCCGCCGCCCCGTCCCAGCCCGCGGTCTGGAGCGCTGAGGCGCCCAAGGACGCGCCGACGGTGCTGAGCTTCATCGATCCGGGCACGGGCAAGATGACCCTGCGCCTGACCTGCGCGCGGGGAACCGGTCAGGTCGTCGCCGAATACGCCCTGACCGGCCGCAAGGCCGACCACCAGGACGCCGGGGTCTGGATCGACGCCGCTGGCGTCAAGGCGCCCTGGCCGGGGACCGTGGTGTTCGCCTCCGGCGGGCTCAGCGCGAACCTGCGTGGCCTGACCCAGGCGGACGCGGCGACCGGCGCCTCGGTGGCTGTGGCCGAGATCTCGACGGGCGCACCGGTGATGGGCGCCTTCGCCAAGACCGGCCAGATCAGCCTGTCGGCCCAGGGCGAAACCCTCGCCCCGCCGCCCGCCCCGGCCAATGTGCTGCGCAAGTTCCTGGGCCCCTGCCGGTAGCGTTCCGCCCGCCCCGGTGGAACGGTAAACCCTTCAAGCTATTTGACATTGGTCAAGCGGCGACTGGGGAAGCGTGCTAAACTTTAAATTCCGCCCGTCATCAAGCTCGACTGTAGGGTGTCTAAACTGCATCGACCGTCTGGGGATGGCTTTCGCCCTGCGAGCCTCCGGACCCACGAGACTTCCAAGTGACATCGTCCAAGCCGGCCACGACCGATCCCGCCCTCGGCCTTGCGCTGGCCGTCGTGGGGTCTTCGACAGCGCCCTTGCTGCTGCTGGACGGGGATCTGATGGTTCTGGCGGCCAGCGCCTCCTTCTGTTCGACCTTCCATGTCTCGCCGGCGGAGACGGCGGGACGGCACGTGCTGGCCCTGGGCGACGGCGAATGGAACGTGCCCCAGTTGGGGTCGCTGCTGCGCGCGACGGTCAGTGACCACGCTGAGGTCACGGCCTACGAAATGGACCTGCGCACACCGGGCCAGAAGGTCCGCAAGCTGGTCTTGAACGCCCGCAAGCTGAGCTATGGCGCTGAGGAAGCCGTGCGGCTTGTCCTGACCGTGGTCGATGTGACCGACGCCCGCCTGGCCGAGAAGCTCAAGGACGAACTGGTCAAGGAGAAGGCCATCCTGCTGCAGGAGCTGCAGCACCGGGTGGCCAACAGCCTGCAGATCATCGCCAGCGTCATCCTGCAGTCGGCTCGCAAGGCGCAGTCGGACGAAACGCGCACCTATCTGCAGGACGCCCACAACCGGGTGATGTCGGTCGCCACGTTGCAGCAACAGCTCGCCGCCTCGCGCCTGGGCGACGTGGAGCTGCGCGGCTATTTCACCCAGCTGTGCGACAGCATCGGCGCCTCGATGATCCGGGACCACAATCAGCTGGTCCTGAGCGTCGAGGCCGACCGCAGCACCACCTCGGCCGACGCCTCGGTGAGCCTGGGCCTGATCGTCACGGAGCTGGTGATCAATGCCCTGAAACACGCCTTTCCCGACGGCCGCAAGGGCGCGATCGTCGTGGGCTACCGCGCGGATGGCCCGGATTGGACCCTGTCGGTGCAGGACAACGGGATCGGCATGCCCAAGAACGCGGCGGACTCCAAGGCCGGATTGGGGACCAATATCGTCCAGGCGCTGTCGGCCCAGCTGGACGCCGAGATCACTTTAACTGAGGCGCACCCGGGGACCCGAGTCTCCATCGCCCACAAAGGCGAGGCGGACGAGGCGTCCGACAGGTCGACCGCGGTGTGAGGCCGGCCTAGGCCCGTCGGCCCGCCACCGAGGCGTTGTCGACGCCAAGCGCGGCCAGTGCCGTGCGCACGATGCCCTCGGCGTCGAGGCCGGCCTGGGCGTACATGAGGTCCGGCTTGTCCTGGTCCTGGAAGATGTCCGGCAGGGTGAGGGTGCGAACCTTCAGGCCGCGATCCAGACCGCCATGTTCGGCGAGCGCCTGGAGCACGAAGGCGCCGAAGCCGCCCATGGCGCCCTCCTCCACCGTGATCAGGGCCTCATGCTCGCGGGCCAGCCGCAGGAGGAGGTCGATGTCGAGCGGCTTGGCGAAGCGGGCGTCGGCGACCGTGGCTGACAGGCCGCGGGCGGCGAGCGCATCGGCGGCCTTGAGGCTTTCGGTGAGCCGGGTGCCGAAGGACAGGATGGCGACGGCCGTCCCCTCGCGGACGATGCGGCCCTTGCCGATCTCCAGGGGGTCGGCGAAGTCGGGAATGACCGCACCCGTGCCCTCGCCGCGCGGATAGCGGAAGGCCGAGGGACGGTCGTCGAGCGCCGCCGCCGTGGCGACCATGTGGGCCAGCTCCGCCTCGTCGGCGGCGGCCATCAGCACCATGCCGGGCAGAGCGCCCATGAAGCCGATGTCGAAGGAGCCGGCGTGGGTCGCCCCATCGGCGCCGACCAGGCCGGCGCGGTCCATGGCGAAGCGCACGGGCAGCTTCTGGATCGCCACGTCGTGGACGACCTGGTCATAGCCGCGCTGAAGGAAGGTCGAATAGATCGCGCAGAACGGCTTCATCCCGTCGGCGGCGAGGCCGGCGGCGAAGGTCACGGCGTGCTGCTCGGCGATGCCGACATCGAACATGCGGTCGGGGAAGCGCTTGGCGAACAGGTCGAGGCCGGTGCCGGAGTCCATGGCCGCGGTCACGGCCACAATGCGCGGGTCGTGCTCGGCCTGCTTGATCAGTTCCTGGGCGAAGACCTTGGTGTAGGTGGGCGCGGCGGCCTGGGCCTTGGCCTGCTGGCCGGTGACCACGTCGAACTTGACCACCGCGTGCAGCTTGTCAGCGGCCGCCTCGGCCGGGGCATAGCCCTTGCCCTTTTGAGTGACCACATGAACAAGCACCGGCTTGTCCTTGATTTCCCTTGCGTTCCGAAGAATCGGAACCAGGGCGTCCAGATTGTGGCCGTCGATCGGGCCGATATAGTAGAAGCCCAGCTCCTCGAAGAAGGTGCCGCCGGTGACCATGCCGCGGGCGAATTCCTCGGCCTTGCGCGCGGCCTCCTGCATCGGCTTGGGCAGGACCTTGACCATCGACTTGCCGAGGTGGCGCAGGGACTGGTAGCCGCCGCCGGAGACCAGCCGCGCCATATAGGCGCTCATGCCGCCCACCGGCGGGGCGATCGACATGTCGTTGTCGTTGAGGATGACCGTCAGCTGACCCGTGGTCTCGCAGGCGTTGTTCATGGCCTCATAGGCCATGCCTGCGCTCATCGAGCCGTCGCCGATCACCGCCACGACGCTGTTGTCGCGGCCTTCCGCGTCGCGGGCGGCGCAGAAGCCCAGCGCCGCCGAGATCGAGGTGGCGGCATGGGCCGCGCCGAAGGGGTCGTATTCGCTTTCCGAGCGCTTGGTGAAGCCCGAAAGACCCCCGCCCTGGCGCAGGGTCCGGATGCGGTCGCGGCGGCCGGTGAGGATCTTGTGCGGATAGGCCTGGTGGCCGACGTCCCAGATCAGGATGTCGTCGGGCGTCTCATAGACATGGTGCAGGGCGACCGTCAGCTCGACCACGCCCAGGCCCGCGCCCAGGTGACCGCCGGTCTGGGACACCGCATCTATGGTCTCCGCGCGAAGTTCATCGGCGAGTTGCCGAAGTTCCGCAGAGTTGAACCCCCGCATGTCCGCAGGCTTCGAGACTTTGTCGAGCAGAGGGGTCACGGGAGGCATGTCGGCAGGCGCATTGCTCACTTGAAATCAGCTTCGGCGATCTAGCACGAAATCGACGCTGGCCCGCAGAATTTCCGCGCGCGGACCGAAGGCGTCGAGATGGGCCTTGGTCTGCTCAATCAGCAAGCTCAACCTTTCGCGGGCGCCGCCGACGCCGAGCAGGGTGACATAGTTGGCCTTGCCCTTGGCTTCGTCCTTGCCGGCCTTCTTGCCGAGCACCGCGGCGTCGCCCTCGACGTCCAGGAGGTCGTCGACGATCTGATAGGCCAGGCCCAGATCCTGGGCGAAGGCCATCAAAGCGTGACGCTCGGCCTCAATGGCGTGGGCCATGATCAGGGGCAGTTCGAAGGCGCAGGCGATCAGGGCGCCGGTCTTCAGGCGCTGCATGCGGGCCACGGCGCCGAGATCGTCGCGCACGCCGAGCAGGTCGATCATCTGGCCGCCGCACATGCCCTTGGCGCCAGAGGCCTGGGCCAGTTTCAGCACCATGTCGGCGCGGACATGGGCGTCCTTGTGGGTGTCGGGATGGGCCAGGATCTCGAAGGCCGCGGTCTGCAGGGCGTCGCCGGCCAGGATGGCGGTGGCCTCGTCATAGGCCTTGTGCACCGTGGGGCGGCCGCGGCGGACGTCATCGTCGTCCATGGCCGGGAGATCGTCATGCACCAGGCTGTAGGCATGAACGCATTCCAGCGCGCAGGCCGCGCGCAGCACCGGCCGGTCGTCGAGGTCGAACATGCGCCCCGTTTCCAGCGCGAAGAACGGGCGCAGGCGCTTGCCGGGACCCAGCGCCGCATAGCGCATGGCCTCGGTCAGGCGGGATTCCGGACCTTCGGCGCGGGGCAGGAGTTCGTCGAGGGCGACCGTCACCAGATCGGCCGCCTCCGCCACCCGCTGGGCGAGGTCGGTCATCAGTTGAACTCGGCGGGTTCGGCGGTCGCGGCGCCGCCGGCGCCCATGACGATCTTCTCCACGCGCAGGCGGGCGGCCTCGAGCCGCTTCTCGCAATGGGCCTTGAGCCGGGCGCCGCGCTCATAGAGCTCGATCGACTGCTCCAGGGGGGCCTGGCCGGACTCCAGCTGGCCGACGATGCGCTCCAGCTCGGCCAGGGCCTGCTCGAACGAGAGTCCTTCGATGTCGTCGGCGGCGTCGGCCATGCGTGATCCCCAGAATTAGCCGGCCAAACTAGTCAGGCCCGCCCGGCGCCGCAACGGGCCACGGTCATCACGTCGGCGGGATCAGGGCTCGGCGAGGGCCCGGACGTGGGCGAGCGCCGACTGGCCCAGCGCCTCCAAGCCGTAGCCGCCCTCAAGGGACGAGACGATGCGGCCCTGGGCGTGGCGGCGCGCGACCTCGGCGATGGCGCGGGTGGCCCAGGCGAAATCCTCGGCCTCCAGGTTCTGGGCGGCGTCGCCCACCGGATCACGGGCGTGGGCGTCGAAGCCGGCCGAGACCAGGATCAGGTCAGGCCGGAAGGCGTCGACATGGCTCATCAGCCCCTCGAAGGCGTGGCGCCATACCTCGCGCGGGGCGTCGGGCGGGGCGACGGCGTTGACGATATTGTCCGGAACGGTCTCTGACGGGTGGCCGGTGCCCGGCCACATCGGCCACTGCTGGACCGAGGCGAAGAACAGCCCCTCGCGCCCGCCGAGCGCGGCCTGGGTGCCATTGCCGTGGTGGACGTCGAAATCGACCACCGCGACCCGGGCCAGGCCTGCGTCCTGCGCCGCCCGGGCGGCGAGCGCCACATTGGAGAAGATGCAGAAGCCCATGGGAATGTTCGGCTCGGCGTGGTGGCCGGGCGGGCGCACCGCGCAGAAGGCCCGCGCCCCCTGCCCCGCCGCGACGTCGCGCACCGCCTGGACCACGGCGCCGGCGGCGCGGCGCGCGGCGACCAGGCTGCCCGGCGACATGAAGGTGTCGGCGTCGAGCATCAGCAGGCCCTCCGCCGGGGCGGCGTCGAACACCGCCTCGATATAGGCCGGATTGTGCACCTGGCTCAGCGCCGCCTGGGCGATCATCGGGGCGTCGCGCGCCTCGAGCTTCAGGTCAGACGCGTCGGCCAGGGCGTCGAGCACGGCCTTCAGCCGCTCCGGCCGCTCCACATGGAAGGCGCCGGGACGGTGGTCGAGCATGTCCGCATGGGTATAGAGGGCGACCGTCATCCGAATCCCAGACTGAACCCCGACAGATTTCCAGCCTAACCCGAAACCCGCCGAACACGATGTCAGACCTGATCATTCGCCGCGCTGTCCCCGCCGACGCAGAGGCCCTCGCCGAAATCGGCGCCCGCACCTTCACCGAGACCTTCGCCCACCTTTATCCGCCGGAGGATCTCGCGGCGTTCCTGGCCGCGTCCTACGGGATCGAGAAGACCCGCGCCGACCTCGCCAATCCCGCCAAGGCGGCCTGGATCGTGGAGACGGCCGACGGCGAGGTCGTGGGCCACGCCCTGGCCGGCCCCTGCAAGCTGCCCCACCCGGACGTGACGCCCGACTGCGGGGAGCTCGACCGGTTCTATCTGCTGAAATCGCACCAGAACGGCGGGACCGGCGGGCGGCTGTGGCGCGAGATCATGGCCTGGCTGGAAGCCCCCGGCCCGCGCGACCTGTGGATCGGGGTGTGGTCGGAAAATCTCGGGGCTCAGCGCTTCTACGCCCGTCATGGGTTCGAGAAGGTCGGGGAATACGGTTTCGAGGTCGGCGGGACCGTGGACCGAGAATTTATCCTCAAGCGGCCTCGCGCACAGGTTTTCTAACAAACCCATCAGTCCGGCTGATAGTTTTGCAGGCGCCGGGCGCATTTGGCCTGGATAACGGTGAAATATTGCCGGGATTTAATACGAGACGCTTTGACCTGGGCGCTCGCTTTTGCGAATTTGCGCGCAATCATCGCGGCAGCTATCGGGCGACGGGTGGGATGTTGAAGATCGGTTATGTCCGGCTGCGCGACCAGCGCTCGGCGGACGATACGGCGAAGTTGAAAGCGATCGGGTGTCACGTGGTCCGGGCCGAGGAGCCCATGGGCCCGATGGACGACGAGTCCGAGGTGCTGAACTCGATCCTGGATTTCATCGGCGCGGGCGACCAGCTGGTCGTGACGCGTCTGGAGCAGCTGGGCGGCTCGACGCGGGCGGCGCTCGACATCATCGACCGGCTGGAGGACCGCGGGGCGAGCCTGTTCGTCGCCGAGCAGGAGATCTCCAGCCAGGGCCTGGGCGGCCGCGCCCTGCGCGCGGCGCTGAACGCGGTCATGGCCGTGGAGCCGATCTGGACCAACCGCAAGCAGCGCCGCGGCCCCCCGGCCGCCGACGAGATCCGCGCCCTGCAGGCCGCCGGCGTCGGCCCGGTGGAGATCGCGCGACGCCTGGGCGTCAGCCGCATGACGGTCTGGCGCAAGCTGAAGGGCGGCGTCGAAGCCTAGGTCCGGTCCGGCTAGCCTGCGGGGGTCGAACTGGGCGCCAAGGTCTGCGCATTCGATGAACCGGTCCCGGCGGTCCTCAGCAGGCTGACCAGCCCGGCGGCCAGGGCGAGCCCCGCGGCGAGCCCCAGCCCCAGCCTCGGCGCGACATCCATGGAGGCTGCGCCGAACAGCAGCGTCATCACCACCGCGCCCGCCGTCTGACCCGTCAGGCGCGCCGTGCCCTGAAGCCCGCCCGCCGCGCCGCTGCGCTCCGGTGGGGCGGCGAGGAACATGTTGCGGTTGTTGGGCGTCTGGAAGAGGCCGAACCCCAGGCCGCACAGCATGACCAAGGGCAAGAGCGCCATGGGACCTTCGGCGGCGGGGCAGATGGCGGCGCCGGCCAGGCCGGCCGCCATGGAGACGCCGCCCGCGACGCAGAGCCAGGCGGTGGAGACCCGATCGGACAGCCACCCCGACGCCTGCGCGGCGACGGCGACCGTCAGGGGCCAGGGCGTCATATAGAGCCCGGTGGCGGCCACCCTTGGCCGAATTCCCGCCGAAGCAGGAACGGAAGGGCGAGCAGCGCAGCCCCCTGACCCGTGAAGCAGCACACCGAGGCGATGACCGAGACGCGGAACGGCCCCCGCCGCAGGAGGTCGAGGGGGATGAGCGGCTCGGCCTTGGGCGCCTCGCGGCGCACCAGGGCGGCCAGGAGGACGACCGCGGCGAACGCCAGGCCGATCGCCACGCCCGGCTGGTGGCGCGACAGGTCCGCGGCCGCCACGAGGCCGGCGAAGGCGCCTGCGTTGAGAGCGACGCTGACCCGGTCGACGGCGCGACCGGAACCCGCCCGGTCCGGCAAGGCGCGGGCCGCCGCCAGGGCGCCCAGACCGACCGGCAGATTGACCGCGAACAACCAGGGCCACCCGGCTCCGGACAGGATGAGCGCCCCGAGCGTGGGCCCCGCCGCCGAGGCCAGGGCCACCGCCAGAGCGTTCCAGCCAATGGCCGCGCCCAGGGATTGCGGGGCCACCACCTGGCGCATCAAGGCCACCCCCAGGGCCATCACCGCCGCGCCGCCCAGACCCTGGGCGAAACGGGCGGCCACCAGCCAGGGAAGCGACGGCGCCAGGGCGCACAGCAACGAGGCGCCTGTGAACAGCGCGATCCCCGCCGTGAACACCTTGCGGAAGCCGAGGCTCTCGCCCAGGGCTGCGCACGGCAGCAGGGCCATCACCAGGGCGAGCTGGTAGGCCGTCATGACGAGGACGGCGTTGGCCGGACTGACGCTCAGGGCCTGGGCCAGGGTCGGCAGGGCCACATTGACGATCGACGCGTCGAGGACGACCAGCACCGTGGCGGCCAGGACGGCGGCCACCGCCAGGATCGGGCGAGTGCTCACCGGGGCGCCTCGGGGGCCGATTCCCGGCGACAGAGAGGGACCCTTGTCCCCGACGATCTTCATCATGGCTTGCCTCCTGGATGAGAGGCCGGAGATAGCCCCGCCGGGGATGCGGCGGAACACTCAGGGTTTGCACTCCGCTCGTGCGTCTGACGCCACATATGGTCGGATCCGTGCTAGTCAGGGGACATGATCCCCGACCTCAATCTGCTCGTCGCCCTGGATGTCCTGCTGGCCGAGGGCAGCGTGGCCCGCGCGGCCAAGCGGCTCCGGCTCAGCCCGTCCGCGATGAGCCGGACCCTGTCGAGACTGCGCGAGTCCACGGGAGACGCCCTGCTGGTCCGGGCCGGCCGCGGCCTCGTGCCGACACCGCGGGCCCTGGCCCTGCGGGAGCAGGTCGGCGCGGTGGTGCAGGAGGCCGAGGCGATGCTGCGCCCCGTAGCGGGAGTGGATCTGTCGCGCCTGGATCGCACCTTCACCCTGCGGGCCCGCGAGGGGTTCGTGGAGAATTTCGGCGCCAAGCTCGTGGCGGTGGTGCGGGCGCAGGCGCCCGGCGTGCGGCTGAGGTTTCTCACTAAGACCGACAAGGACAGCGCCCCCCTGCGCGACGGCAGCGTTGACCTGGAGACAGGGGTCGTCGAGCGGACCATCGGCCCGGAGGTGCGGGCGCAAAGCCTGTTCGAGGACGGCTATGTGGGCGTGGTGCGCTCATGCCACCCGCTGAGCGCGGGGCCGGTGAGCGCCGAGGCCTATGGCGCGGGCGTCCATGTGCATGTCGTGCTGCAAGGCTCGGAAAAGGCGCAGATCGACGACTGGCTCGCCCCGGCGGGCGTGACCCGCGCCATCGTCAGCGAGGTCAGCGGATTCTCGGCCGCCCTCGCCCTGGCCCGCGCCTCAGACCTGATCGCCACCGTGCCGGAGCGGCATACCGCCGCCCTGCGGGTCGGCATGGCGACCTTTTCGCTGCCCGTGGACCTGCCCCGGTTCACGGTGTCGCTGCTCTGGCATCCGCGGATGGACGGCGACCCCGCGCACCAATGGCTTCGCGGCCTGGTGCGAAAGGTCTGCGCCGCCAGATAGCTGCCTGGCCTGGGCCGCTCTAGACCGCTCGGCCGCCGCGGACGAAGTGCAGCACGATCATCACGACGGCGAGCACGAGCAGCAGGTGGATGAAGCCGGCGGTGACGTGGAAGGCGAGGAAGCCCAGGAGCCAGAGGACGACGAGGACGGCGGCGATGGTCGCAAACATGGGGGTCTCCGTGGGCTTGGCCTTAAGGTGGTCCTCCTCCCAATGCGCCGGTCAGGCCCGGGTTCCGGGCGCGGCCGCCCGGCGGACGGCGGGAACGCCCGGCGACCTTGACCGTTAGGCGGGCTTCGCCGGGGCCCGCGCATGCTGCTTGAACCTGAAACGACCTGCTGGCGGCGCGAGACCTCGTCCCGCGCGGCCCTGCTGATCGACATGGCCGACTATTTCGACGCCGCCATGCTGGCCATGAGCCAGGCCAGGCGCTCCATCCACCTGCTGAACTGGGCCTTCGAACCCGACACCCTGTTCCATCCCAAGCCTGGGGGCGGCGGGCCGCCCGGCGACCGCATCGCCAATTTCCTGAAGCGGATGGCGAACGACAATCCCGAGTTGGACGTGCGCATCCTGTGCTGGAAGTCGGCCATGCCGGTGGCCGCGACCCAGCACTTCTTCCCCCTCGTCGACCGAGCCGACTTCGCCCACAGCAAGGTCCGGTTCGTGCTGGACGGCAAGCTGCCACTCGGCGCCTGCCATCACCAGAAGATGATCATCGTCGACGACGCCGTGGGCTTCTGCGGCGGCGGCGACATCGGCCCCGACCGCTGGGACACCGCCCTGCACCTGGACGACGATCCCCGCCGCGAAAAGACCCGGCGCGACAACAAGTGCTTCGACAGCCGCCACGAGGTGATGGGCGTGGTCGAGGGACCCGCGGCCCGCATGCTGGGCGAGCTGTTCCGCGAGCGCTGGGCGCGGGCGACGGGCGAGACCCTGGAGCCGACGCCGCCCGTGCGCCCGCGCTGGCCGGCCTCGGTCAAGGCGGGGTTCCAGGATGTGACCGTCGGCCTGTCGCGGACCCACGGGGTCTGGCGGCGATATCCCGAGGTGCGGGAGGTCGAGCGCCTGCACCTGGAGAGCATCGCCGACGCCCGGCGGTGCATCTATATGGAGAACCAGTACTTCACCTCGCCGCTGATCGCCGCGGCCCTCGCCCAGCGGCTGGCCGAGCCCGACGGGCCGGAGGTGGTGCTGATCTCCACCGAGCATTCCCCCAGCTATTTCGACCAGATCACCATGGACCGCACCCGACTGCGGTTCCTGAAGCGGCTGCAGCGGGCCGACAAGCATGGCCGGCTCAGAGCCTACAGCCCTGTGACGACCCAGGGCCGGACGATCATCGTCCACGCCAAGCTGACCATCATCGACGACCGGCTGCTGCGGATCGGGTCGGCCAATATCAACAACCGCTCCATGGGCTTCGACACCGAGTGCGACATGAGCTTCGAGGCGACCGGACGGCCGGGGACGGGCAACCGGGCCGAGATCCTGCGCCTGCGCACCCGGCTGCTCGCCCACTGGCTGGGGTGCGCCGACGCGGTGGTGGATGAGGCGGTCCGCAAGGCCCGCGGGGTCGGCGCCGGGCTCGAGGCCCTGCGCATGGCCGGCTACGTCCGGCTGCGCCCCATCGAGGTGACGCCCACCAACCCCTTGGCCGAGGTGATCGCCGCCTACCACCTGGGCGATCCCTATGGGCCCGGGGACAGCTGGCGGCCCTGGAAACGGCGCGGCCTGGCGGAGACCGCCAACCGCAAGGGCCGGGCGATCCTGCGCGGCCGGGACCGGGCTTGATCTAATAATTTACAAATGTAATCTTCTCTCTGAGCCACACGCTCGGAGGACGAAAGATGCTGCGGATCAAACAGGCGGGCGCCCTGGCGGGCCTCGTGTCGGCCTTGGTCCTAAGCCTTGGCGCCCCGCCCGCCGCAGCGGCGGCGGATCACGCCCAGATGCTGCGCCAGCTGATCCAGGACGCCGCCGAGGGTCACATCGCCTATGGGACCCTGTCGCCCGGCCTGGCGGACGCGGTGCGGGCCCAGGCCGGCGTGGCGCAATCGGAACTGACCGCCCTGGGGCCCCTGCGGTCCGTCACCCTGAACTCCACCGACCCGCGGGGGGTGGAGCTCTATCGCACGGTGTTCGAAAAGGGCGTGCTGGAGTGGGCGTTCCACGTCGACGACCAGGGCCGGATCGACAACGCCATCTATCGCACCCCGAAGCCCGGTCCTGATCCGGCCCCTCGCTAGCGCCGCGCCGCGAAGGCCTGCTCCACGCAGGGCATCACCAGCCAGCCGATGTCTTCTCCCACCGCCGCCAGTTCCTTGGCGGTGCTGGAGGAGACGTGCAGGAAGGGCGCTTCGCAGATGAAGTGGACCATGGAGATCGAAGGGTCGATGCGGGCGGCGACGCCATGGATGTTGAATTCGTCGTGGAAGTCGCTGGCCTCGCGCAGGCCGCGGACGATGTGGGTCGCCCCGATGCTGCGGGCGTAGGCGATCAGGCCCTGGTCGACATACTGGCTGACGATGAGCGCGCCCTCGAACAGCCGGTCGTCCGCGCCCTTGGCGTCGGGCCACTGCTCCAGGATCGAGCCGGTGATCAGCTGCTGGCTTTCGGCCACGCTGAAGGCGCGCTGCTTCTTCGGATTGGCGCCGATGGCGACATGGACCGTGTCGAAGGTCATCAGCGCCTTGCCGATGATATCGAGGTGGCCGCGGGTGATGGGGTCGAACGAGCCCGCATAGAGCGCGGTGGTCTTGCCGGTCTTGCGCATGGCCGTCCTAAGCCGCGGCCGGCGTGAGACGGACCGGATCGAGGGGGGTCTTCAGCGGGTAGTGGTCGCCCAGCCACTGGATGCCGAACATGGCGAGCGCCGCGGGGGCGACCACCGCCCCGGCGTCCTCTCGGACGAGGGCGGCGAGGTCGAGGGTCGCGACCTCGACGCGGTAGTTGCGCTTGGGCGTGTCGGCCACGGTCAGCACGGCGCCGCTCTCGCGAACCTCCAGGATCGGGTCGGCCAGGAACACCTTGAGCATGCCCCCGTGGGAATCGAACTTCACCTCGCCCAGGAACTTGCCGACGCCCTGCAGAGTCCCGTCGGCGGCGAGGCTGAGGTCGCTGTCCGGCGCGGCCTGGAAGACGAAGCCTCCGTCCTCGGCGCGCGTCGCCTCGGCCCCGACCTCGATGGTCCCGCCGGTCGCCTCCACATAGCTGCGGAAGCTCTGCTTCACGCCCCAGGCGAGGGCGGCGATCTGGACGGGCTGGGGGGTCTCGGTCATTCGTCATCTCCGTGGCGCGAACCGCATCTACGACCTAGCAGCCCTGGGCGGAGGGATCACGGGGCTTTTGCGCGGGCGGGCCTTGCGCGGGGCGCGGCGCCCCTCACTTGTGCCTGAGCGCGCCCTGAGGAGCCGATCGCATGTCGCTGTTTGATCCCGCCCGGCTGTTCGGCCTGGCCCACCCCGTCATCCAGGCGCCCATGGCCGGGGTGTCGACCCCGGCGCTCGCGGCGGCGGTGGCCAATGCCGGCGGGATGGGCTCGCTTGGCATCGGGGCGGCCTCGGTCGAGGCGGCGCGCCAGATGATCGAGGAGACCCGCGCCAAGACCTCGGGCCTGTTCTCGGTCAACATGTTCTGCCATGCGCCGGCCCGGCGCGACGCCGCCGTCGAGGCCGGCTGGATCGACCAGCTGCGTCCGTTCTTCAGCGAATTCGACGCCGCGCCGCCGACCGATCTGCAGGAGATCTATCGCAGCTTCGTGGAGGACGAGGCGGCGTTCCGCATGCTGCTGGCGACGGCGCCCCCGGTGGTCAGCTTCCACTTCGGTTTGCCGCCCCGCGACTGGATCGCCGCCTTCCGCGCGGCCGGGATCGGGACCATGGCCACGGCGACCAATCCCCAGGAGGCCCAGGCCATCGAGGCCGCGGGCGTCGAGGTGATCGTCGCCCAGGGGACCGAGGCCGGCGGCCATCGCGGGGTGTTCGATCCCGAGGCTCACGACCCCGCGCTCTCCATGCCGGTATTGGTCAGCCAGCTGGTCCAGCGCACCCGCCTGCCGGTGGTGGCGGCGGGCGGGATCATGCAGGGCCGCGAGATCAAGGCGGCCCTGACCCTCGGGGCGGCGGCGGCCCAGCTGGGCACCGCCTTCGTCCTGTGCCCGGAATCCGCGGCGGACGCGGCCTATCGCGCGGTCCTCAAGAGCGACCAGGCCCGCGACACCCGGTTCACCTCGGCCATCTCGGGCCGTCCGGCGCGGGGCATCGCCAACCGGCTGGCGCGGTTCGAGGGCGGTCCGGTCCCGGCCTACCCGGTTGCCTATGACGCCGGCAAAGCGCTGCACGCGGCGGCCAAGGCCCGCGGCGACCACGGCTTCGCCGCCCACTGGGCCGGCCAGGGCTCGCCCCTGGCCCGCGAGGCGCCGGCGGGTGACATGGTCAGGACCCTGGTCGCCGAGGCCGCCTAACCCCGCCAGCGGGCGAAGTCGACGAAGGCCCGCAATGGTCCCGGCATGTGGCGGCGGCTGGGATAGTAGAGGAAGGGTCCCGGGAAGGGCTCGCACCAGTCGTCCAGCACGGTGACCAGGCGGCCGGCCTGCAGGTGCGGCCGGGCGAAGTCCTCAAAGGTGGTGTAGAAGCCGACCCCGTCGCAGCAGGCGCGGATCAGGCTGTGGGCGCTGGCGCCCACCAGCGGGCCGGAGGGCTCGATCCTGACCGTCTCCCCGCCCCGCTCGAACTCCCAGGCCGGAGTCAGGCCGCTGGCGAAGCGGGTGCGGATGCAGGGCGCAGCCAGCAGGTCGCGAGGGTGGGACGGCGTCCCGACCCGGGCCAGCAGCTCAGGCGCGGCGATCACCACATAGCGCTGCGGGCCGCTGATCGGCACGGCGATCATGTCCTTGGCCAGGCTCTCCCCCCAACGGACGCCGGCGTCGAACCCCTCGGCCACGATGTCCACCAAGGCGGTCTCGGCCCGGATCTCCAGCTCCACGCGGGGATTGGCGGCCAGGAACGGGGCGATCATCGGGGCCAGGGTCAGCTCGATGGCCGGCTCGGGCGCATTGATGCGCAGGCGGCCCGTCGCCTCCCCGGCCTCGGTCAGGGTCTCCTCCACCGCCCGGCTGATATCGGCGAGCGCCGGGGTGATCCGCTCCAGCAGGCGCGCGCCCGCCTCGGTCAGGGCCACGCTGCGGGTGGTGCGGTTGATGAGCCGAAGGTCGAGCCGGGCCTCAAGATCGCGCAGGGTCTGGCTGAGGGTGGAGACCGACACGCCCCGCTCCACCGCCGCCGCACGGAAGCTTCGCCGCCGGGCGATGGCGGCGAAGGCGGCGAGGTCGTCCAGGTCCGGCGCTCTCATTGTTCTATTTTACGAACAGTTCGTTCAACACAATGCGGATTATCGCATGAACCTCAGGGGCGCATAAGGGGGCCACACCCCCTTCGGAGAGACGCCATGCAAAAGACCACACTCGGTAAGACCGGCCCCGCAACCTCCATCGTCGGCTTGGGCTGCATGGGCATGTCGGACATGTACGGCCCGGCGGACCGCGCGGAATCCATCGCCACCCTCGACGCCGCCGTCGAGGCCGGGATCACCCTGCTCGACACCGGCGACTTCTACGGCATGGGCCACAACGAGATGCTGATCGGCGAGGCCCTGAAGCGCCATCGCCGCGACGACCTGCTGATCAGTGTGAAGTTCGGCGCCCAGCGCGGACCGGACAGCCAGTGGATCGGCTATGACGCCAGCCCCCGCGCCGTGAAGACCGCCTGCGCCTACAGTCTCAAGCGCCTGGGCGTCGACCATATCGACGTCTATCGCCCGGCCCGCCTGGATCCCAACGTGCCGATCGAGGACACGATCGGCGCCATCGCCGAGCTGGTGCAGGCCGGCTATGTCCGCCACATCGGCCTGTCCGAGGTGGGCGCCCAGACCATTCGTCGCGCCGCCGCGGTTCATCCCATCGCCGACCTGCAGATCGAGTACTCGATCATCGCGCGCGGCATAGAGGACGCCATCCTGCCGACCTGCCGGGAGCTGGGGATCGCCGTCACCGCCTATGGCGTCCTGGCCCGGGGCCTGATCAGCGGGCACTGGACCAATCGCCAGCTCTCGGCCGGCGACATCCGCGGCCACACCCCGCGCTTCCAGGGCGAGAACCTGGAGGCCAACCTGGCGCTGGTGGAGGCGCTGCGCGCCGTGGCCAGCGCCCGCGGCGTCACCGTCGCCCAGATCGCCGTGGCCTGGGTGCTGGCTCAGGGCGACGACATCGTGCCGCTGATCGGCGCGCGTCGACGCGATCGCCTGGCCGAGTCGCTGGGGGCGCTGGCGCTGGACCTGTCGCCGACGGATCTGGCCGCCATCGAGGCCGCCGCGCCGAAGGGCGCCGCCGCCGGCGCGCGCTACGCCCCGGCCCAGATGGCGAGCCTGGACAGCGAGCGCTGACACCCCGCACTCAGGCAAGACGCAACGGACGCACTGGACATGGGGCCCTCGCGGCCCCATCCTTCCCAGTCAAACAGATGTTCGTCCCGCCATTGGGGAAGCCTGCCCATGTTCATGCGTTTCTTCACCGAACTCCGCGACGCCAAGATCCCGGTGTCGCTGAAAGAGTACCTCATGCTCATGGAGGCGCTCGACAAGGCGGTGATCGATCGCAGCGTCGAGGACTTCTACTTCCTGTCCCGCGCCGCCCTGATCAAGGACGAGAAGAACCTCGACAAGTTCGACCAGGTGTTCGGCCACGTGTTCAAGGGCCTTGAGAAGCTTGAGGGCATGGGGGTCTCCGACATCCCGGCCGAGTGGCTGAAGAAGCTGTCGGACCAGTTCCTGACCGATGAGGAAAAGGCCCAGATCGAGGCCATGGGCGGCTTCGACAAGCTGATGGAAGCGCTCGCCGAGCGCATGAAGCAGCAGCAGGAAGAGGGCGACGGGGACGGCGACGGCAAGGGCGCCGGCAAGAACGGCAAGGGCCCGACCGGCGACTCGCCCTTCGGCGCCAACGGCTATCACCCCGAAGGCGTGCGCATGGGCCAGGACAAGGGCCGCCACGGCAAGGCGATCAAGGTCTGGGACAAGCGCGAGTACAAGAACCTGGACGACTCGGTCGAGCTCGGCACCCGCAACATCAAGGTGGCGCTACGCCGCCTGCGCAAATGGGTCCGCGACGGGTCGGCCGACGAACTGGACATGAACGCCACGATCCGCGGCACGGCGGAGAAGGGCTATCTCGACATCAATATGCGCCCCGAGCGCCGAAACAAGATCAGCGTGCTGATCTTCTTCGACATCGGTGGCTCGATGGACAGCCACATCAAGGTCTGCGAGGAGCTGTTCTCGGCCGCGCGGACCGAGTTCAAGAACATGGAGTTCTACTACTTCCACAACTGCCTCTATGAGAGCGTGTGGAAGGACAACCGCCGTCGCCATGCCGAGAAGCTGAACACCTGGGACGTGCTCCACAAGTTCAGCCACGAATACAAGGTGATCTTCGTCGGCGACGCCACCATGAGCCCCTATGAGATCACCTATCCGGGCGGCTCGGTGGAGCATTGGAACGAGGAGGCCGGGGCCATCTGGATGGACCGGGTCACTCAGATCTTCGAGAACGTGGTGTGGCTGAACCCCACCGCCGAGCGCCACTGGGACTACACCCCTTCCATCGAGGTGATGCGCCAGCTGGTCGGCGACCGGATGTTCCCCCTGACCATCGAGGGACTCGACAAGGCCATGCGTCAACTGTCCCGTTGACGGCATGAATGTTGCGTAGCGACGGGGGAGACCTAGACTTTTCCGTCGCTTGAAGGATTCGATTGTGACTGACCCCGCCGCGCCGATCGAGGAGACGAACGAGGCGGCCACCAAGGCCGCCGTGTTCTGCGCCGCCGAACGCCTGTTCGCCCTGCACGGGTTCCAGAACGTCTCGGTGCGCGACATCACGGCCGAGGCCGGGGTCAATCTGGCCTCGGTGAACTATCACTTCGGCTCCAAGGACGCCCTGCTGTTCGAGATCTTCCGCCGGCGCACGGCGGAGCTGAACCGCGAGCGGGCGCGGATGCTGCACGAGGCCAATGATCGCCACGCCGGCAAGCCGCCGGTGCGCGAGATCCTCGAGGCCCTGTTCGCCCCGCCCCTGCGCTGGGGCTCGGTCAATTCCGACCGCCGCATCTCGGTGCAGTTCATCATCCGCTCGCGCAGCGAGGGCACGGAGGAGATGCGCGAGGCCCTGACCAGCGACGTCAGCCACCTGGCCCGCTTCGCCGACGCCCTGATCGCCGCCCGCCCCGACCTGCCGCGCGAGACCGTCTATTGGCGGCTGCATTTCTGCCTGGGCATGGTGCACAACAACCGCTTCGCCGAGTTCGACCGCCTGCACGTGCTGTCGGCCGGCCTGACGCGAGAGAGCGACACCGAGGGCCTCCTGAAGCGCATGCTCGACTTCGCCGAGGCCGGGTTCCTGGCCTAGAGGTCCGCTGCGAACGCCGCGAAGCCCGCGGCGAAATCGTCCGGCTGTTCTAGGAAGGCGGCGTGCCCGCCGGGGAACACCGTCACGTTCGCCTGCTTCATGCCGTCAATGGCCGGCCGACACCGGCTGAGCGGGATCACCCGGTCATCGCGCGCCCAGGCGAACCAGACCGGGACATCGAGACCCTGGGCGACCGCGCGGATGTCGGCGGCCGGACGTCCGAACCCTTCCCAGGCCTGGCGCAACTGGCCCGCCATCTCCCGGCCCGCCGCGACGATGCGGCGCCTTTGGTCGCGCGCCGCTCGGACCGGGAGCACGAGCCAGCGGTAGTAGGCGGCATAGACCGCTCCGAACCACCAGGCGCCCCGCTCCCCAGCCGCAAAGACACTGGCGAACAACCTGCAGAACCGCGTCACCGTCGCGTCGACCTCGACCAGGCCGCCGGGATCGCACAGGACCAGACCGGCGACCGGGTGGTCGCGGGCGTAGAGGATCGCCGCCGCCCCGCCGATTGAGCAGCCGATCAGGATCGGCCGATCCAGCCCGAGCCGCGCGACCAGGCCGGCCAGCAGCTGGGCGTAGCGCTCGGGCGACGGGCCCTCGCGATCTTCGCCCGACCGGCCATGGCCCGGCCAGTCCAGCCGGATCACCTCGAAGCGGTCTTTGATCCGCGCGGCCAGGGGCGCGAAGTCGCCCCCGCCGTGGGCGATGGCGTGCAGGCAGATCACCGGCCGCCCCCGCCCCTCCCGCGCGACGGCGAGCCGCACGCCGTCCACCTCGATCTCCGCCGATCCCGCCGGAACTCCCGTCGCCTCGCGCCTGGACATGGCTCAGCCTTCAAGTGATTTGCATATCACTAGTGATATCGATATCACTTCCGTGTCAAGGAGGCGGCATGACGGCCAGAGGCGACACGCGCGAGAAGCTGATCGCGGCGGCGGCGGCGGAGTTTGGCGAGCAGGGGTTCGGGGGCACCGACACGAACCGCATCGCGCGGCGCGCGGGCTTCGCGCCCCAGACCTTCTATCGCTGGTTCAAGGACAAGACCGAGATCTTCATCGCCGTCTATCGGGCGTGGGAGGACGAGGAGGCCGAGCTGATGCGCAGCCTGCGCCGCCAGGGCGCGGGCGAAGCCGACGTGGCCGAGGCCGCCGTCGCCCACCATCGCAAGTCGCTGATGTTCCGCCGCAGCCTGAGGCGGCTGTCGCTGGAGGACCCGCAGGTCCGCGCCGCCCGAGCGCAGAGCCGCCTGCGTCAGGTCGAGGCGATCCGGGCCTGGCGCAACGGCGCCCTGTCCGCCGAGACGGTGGCCACCACCCTGCTGGAGCTGGAACGGCTGTCCGACGCCCTGGCCGAGGGGGAGTTTCTGGACATGGGGCTCAGCGAGACCGCCGCGCGCCAGAGGCTGGCCGCCCTGCTGGCGGAGCTCCGGGGCGCCGCCGACTAGGCGCCCTCGACCATCCGGACCAGGGCGTTCTCGAAAGCCGGGTGGTGCAGCAGGGGGTAGTCCTCCAGCACCGCGGCGCGCACGACCCCGAACATGGCTCGCGTGCGCACGAAGTCCTCGATCGAGCGGTCGATGGCGGGGGCCACCTGGCGCGGGGACTCGTCTTCCAGAATGACCTTGAGCGTCACGCGCCGGGTGACCGGTCGACCGGCGAAACCGTGGATCAGGGCGCGGATGTGGGCGCGCAGGGGCGAGGCGCCCTCCTCCTTGATCGCCGCCCGCGCCCGGGCCTGCCAGGCCTCCCGCTCCTCGCGGGCCATGGCCAGCAGGATGGCGCGCTTGTCGGGGAAGTACTGGTAGAGGGTGCCGATGCTCACCCCGGCCAGCTCGGCGATGCGGTTGGTGTTGAGCGCCGCCTCGCCCTCCGTCTCCAGAATGCGAGTTGTCGCCTCGAAGATCGCCGCGCAGGCGGCCTTGGCGCGCGATTGCACCGGGGTCCTTCGGGTCTTGGGGCGAACAGCCATGCGGCGTCTCCAACGCGAGTAACGATCCCCATCAGGCCGGGCCAGGCTTGCCCGGTCAAATGGAGGAATGGTGATGACCTGGGCCACGGATCGACTGGACGGACTGATCGCGGGCGGCGTGGAGCTGCCGCCGGTGGTGACCACCCTGGGCCTGGGCGTGGTCGAGGCCTGGGGGCCTGGCTGGGTCCGCAAGGGCTGGACGCCGCGCCCGGAGGTGCTGAACGGAGACGGCTCTCTGTTCGGCGGCTATCTCGCCGCCCTGGCCGATCAGGTCCTCGCCTTCGCCACCATGACCGTGGTTCCCGACACCGCCTACTTCCGCACCACCCAGTTGCAGATCCAGTTCTTCCGGGTCGGCCGCGCCCATCCCCTGGAGATCGAGGCCCGGGTGCTGGCCCAGACCAAGCAGCTGATCTCGGTCGAGGCCGACTTCCGCCGGCCCGACGGTGAGCTGATCGCCAAGGCCTCGGCCCAGCAGGTCCTGACGCCCAACACCGCCCTCGCGCCGGAACGAACCGCGTCGGGCGCCGTTCTGACCGCGCATGACCCGGCTGATCATCCGACACGAGACCCGCTATCGCTATGAGCGACCGGTGAGCTTCGGCCCGCACCGCCTGCTGGTGCGGCCGCGCGACAGCCACGCCATCCGCATCCTGGACGCGGCGCTCACCTTCTCGCCCGCCGGGGCGACGCGGTGGGTCTATGACGCGCTGGGCAATTGCGTCTGCCTGTTCCATCCGGCCGGATCGTCGGACGAGCTGACCATCATCAGCGAGCTGAAGATCGAGCGATATCCCGCCCCGCTCGCCCCCCTGGCGGTGAGCAATCCGCACACCTCGACGCCGATCGTCTATGACCGCGCCGACCGGGCGGTGCTCGACCCGTTCATCTCGCCCGCGACCGAGGACCCCGACGGCCTGCTGCTCGACTGGCTGAGACGCCAGGCCGGCGGCGCCTATGAGCCGGTGCTGGATTTCCTGCTGCGCCTGAACAACGCCATCCACTTCGGCTTCAGCTATCGCGAGCGCTATGAGGAAGGGGTCCAGGACCCCGCCTACACCATGTCGGTTCGCTCCGGCGCCTGCCGCGACCTGGCCTGGATGATGGTCGAGCTGCTGCGCCGGCTGGGCTACGCCGCACGCTTCGTGACCGGCTATCTCTACTCGCCCCAGGCCGCCGAACGTCGCGGCGCCGGCGCCACCCACGCCTGGTGCGAGGTGTTCCTGCCGGAACTGGGTTGGATGGAGTTCGACCCGACCAACGGCCTGGCGGAGTCCTCTGAACTGATCCCGGTGGCGATCAGCCGCACGCCCGCGGAGGCCTCGCCGATCAGTGGAACCATTAAGGGCTTCCCCGGCGCGGCCCAGCTGACGATTCACGTAGATGTGCGCGCCGACGCCACAATCTCCCAGGCCGCCTGAGCGATACTGCGCACGAGGAGGATATGACCATGACCCGTGGCCTCCAGCAGCAAGACCCGATGCGCGGCTTCGTCGTCCCCAAGACCGCGCCCGCGCCGCAGCACGGCCAGAAAGCCGACCTGAAGCTGAAATCACCGCCCGAACCGCGATCATTCCAGCCCCGCCCGGCGCACTGACGTCCGCAGGCGCGGACAGCCCCGCGACTCTCCCTAAACTTGCCGCAGCGAGACAGGGAGCGGCGCGCCATGACCTTCAGCCTGCGCCGCGCCGTGGCCACGGTGGGGATCAGCCAGACCATCGGCTATGCGGGCAGCACCTATCTGCCGGCCAGTCTGGCGCGCCCGATGGCCCAGGCGGTAGGGGTCTCGGAGTCCACCGTGTTCCTGACCTTCTCCGGCGCGCTGCTGCTTCAGGCGGTGTTCGGACCGCGCCTGGGACGGCTGGTCGACGCGCGCGGCGGACGCGGGCCCCTCGTCGCGGGCAGCGCCCTGTTTGCGCTCGGCCTGACCCTGCTAGCCGTCGCCCAGCACCCCTGGCAGATGGTCGCCGGCTGGGCGGTGATGGGCCTGGCCATGGGCGCTGGCCTCTATGACATCGCCTTCGCCGGCCTGGTCGGATGGTTCGGCGCCGATGCGCGCCGGGGGATCACCGGCGTCACCCTGATCGCAGGCTTCGCCAGCACCATCGGCTGGCCCCTGACCGCGTGGCTGGAGCATCAGGTCGGCTGGCGGGGCGCCTGCCTGTTCTGGGCGGCCGCCAACGCCCTGGTCGCCCTGCCCCTGCATCTCAGCCTGCCGCGCGGCGGGGCCAAGCCCAGGCCGGCCGGCGAGGCGCCGGCGGCAACGCCCATTCAGGACAGTCCTGACGACGTCTGGCGCATGGTGCTGATGGGCGTCGCCTTCGCCATCCTCGGCGGCATCGGCTCGGCGATCTCCGCCCACCTGCCGCCGCTGCTCATGGCGACGGGGGCGAGCGCCGCCGCCGCAGTCGCCGCCGCGGCCCTGGTGGGGCCCTCCCAGGTCGCCGCGCGGATCGCGGAGTTCGTGCTGGTCCGGCGCGTCCATCCGCTGATCTCCGGGCGGGTGGCGGTGTCGCTGTTCCCGATCGGCGCAACCCTGCTGATCCTGGTCGGCGGCGCGGCCGCCGCGCCGTTCACGATCCTCTACGGGGCGGGCAACGGCCTGTTCACCATCGTCCGCGGGACTCTGCCGCTCGCCCTGTTCGGCGAGGCCGGCTATGGCCGCAGGCTCGGGCTGCTGAACATTCCCAACCGCCTGACCCAGGCCGCCTCGCCCTTCCTGCTCTCCCTGCTGATGGCCCGCTCGGCGAACCTGGCGCTCGAGGTGCTGGCCGGCGCAGCCCTGATCGCCTTCGCCGCCCTGATGGTGATGCGCCGGCCCGCGGCCTGATCCGCGACCTCCCGCCCCCGGGGTAGGGGGTTCCCCCCTGTCCGGACTCTGCTAGACCGGACGCATTGAATTTAGTGGTTACCTTGAGGGAGGGCCCGCGCGGACATTTTCCGCCTCAGCGTGCGGGCGCATAAAAAACATGGACAAGATTCCAGAGCCTGAGACCGCCCAGGGCGCGCCCACCGAGGACGTGCAGTTCGTCAAGGGTCCCGCCGGTCCCGAGACCATGGCCGAGAAGGAAGCGGCCTATGAGCGCTTCGTCTGGGACAATCTGAAACGCAACTATATCGGCAACTATCTGCACGGCATGCTGGGCATGACCGGCTTCCGGCTGGTGAACGCGCCCACCTTCCTGCCGGCCTACCTGCACCTGATTTCCGGCTCCAACACCATTGTGGGCCTCGGCATGGCCCTGCAGCAGGTGGGCAGCGTGATCTCGCCGATCTTCGGCGCGACCCAGATCGAACATCGCAAGAAGGTGATGCCGGCGGCCATCTGGATGGGCGGGCTCGCCCGCGTGCAGATCGTCGGCATGGCGCTCGCCGGCTGGTTCCTGAAAGGCCAGCCCCTGGTCATCGCCATGCTGGTGCTGATGTTCCTGTTCGGCCTGTTCATGGGCACCCAGCGGGTGGTGTTCGGCCTCCTGATGGCCAAGGTGATCCCCTTGAGCCGACGGGGCCGGCTACAGGCCTGGCGCAACGCCACCGGGGGTGCGATCGCAGCCGTCCTGGCCTATGCGGCGGGCAAGTACATCATCAAGGCCAACCTGTTCGGGAACGGCTACTCGACCACCTTCATGCTGGCGGCCTTCCTGACCACCACCGGCCTGTGGGCGCTACAGTTCCTGCTGCGCGAACCCGAGCCGCCGCACCTGCCCGAGCGCACGGCCTTCAAGGACCGGCTGAAGGACTTCCCCAAGCTGATCATGGCCGACCCGGGTTATGCGGCCTTCCTGATCGTGCAGATGCTGGCCACGGCCTCGCGGATCGCCGCGCCGTTCTACGCCATCTATGTGACCTCCTCCCTGCCGCTCGCGGCCCAGGTCCTGGGCCTGGGCGCGCTCAGCCTCGCCTTCCTGGGCGCCGACACGGCGTCGAACATCGTCTGGGGCTATCTGGGCGACAAGACCGGGTTCCGCCTGGTGCTGCTGGTCTCGCTGGGCATCTGGATCGGCGCCACGGTCCTGCTGATGACCCTGCACGCGCCAGCCATGGTGTTCCTGGCCTTCTTCGGCCTGGGCGCGGCCCAGTCCGGCTACATGATGGCCGCCCAGACCATGATCCTGGAGTTCGGCAACCGGGCCGAGATGCCGATGCGCATCGCCATTTCGTCCACCGCCGAGGGCATCACCGCCTCGATCGGCCCGCTGATCGGCGGCTTCGTCGCCGACAAGCTGGGCTATGGCACGGTGTTCGGGATCTCGATCGGATTCCTGGTCGCCGGCCTGGCCGTGCTGATCACCATGGTCAAGGAACCGCGCACCGCGCGCCTGGCGGCGATGTAGTGGATTGGCCCTCCCCTACAGGGGAGGGCGTTGAGCGAGTTACGCCGCCAGCTTCTGCGCCTTCGCCGCCGCGATGCGGGCCTGGGCCATTTCGTCGGCGACCTCGTGGGTGGGGCGGCGGTCGGCGGCGGCGCGGTCGAGCACCTCTTCCAGGGTTTCGGTCAGGCGGTCGAGCTTGGCGGCCACCCAGGCCGGATCGAAGGCCTCGCCGGCGTCCAGCGCGCGGATCTCGCCGGCCACATTGATGATGCCGCCGCCGTTGATCACATAGTCCGGCGCATAGAGCAGGCCGGCCTCGAACACCGCGCGGCCGACGTCTGCCGACGCCAGCTGGTTGTTGGCGCCGCCGGCGATGACCTTGGCCTTCAGCCGCGGCAGGGTCTGGGCGTTGATCGCCCCGCCGAGCGCGCAGGGGGCGAAGACATCGGCCTCGACGTCGAAAATCTCGGCCGGGGCGACGATGCGCGCGCCGGTGCGGTCGGCGACCAGGTTCAGGGTTTCGGCGTTGACGTCGGTGATGATCAGCTTGGCGCCGGCGGCGGCGAGCTTGTCGGCCAGATAGGCGCCCACATGGCCGACGCCCTGCAGGGCCACGGTCACGCCGTCGAGATCGCGGCCCAGCGCCTTGCGCACCGCCAGACGGACGCCCCGGAAGACGCCCTCGGCCGTGACCGGGCTGGGATCGCCGGAGGCGGCGGCGTGGCCGTCCAGGCCGGCGACGAAGCAGGTCGCGCGGCGGGCATGGGCGAGATCGGCGGGCGAAACCCCGACATCCTCGGCGGTCCAATAACGGCCGCCCAGGCCGTCGACCGCGCGGCCGAAGGCCTCGAACAGGGCCGGCGTCTTCTGGCTGCGGGCGTCGCCGAGGATCACGGCCTTGCCGCCGCCGAGCGGAATGTCGGCCATGGCGTTCTTGAAGGACATCGCCCGCGAGAGCCGCAGCGCATCGGTGAGCGCCAGGTCGGCGCTGGCGTAGGGCCACATGCGGCAGCCGCCGGCGGCGGGGCCGCGGGCCGTCGAATGGACGGCGATGATCGCCTTCAGGCCGGTCGTTTCGTCAAAGACCGCCTGGACGGTTTCGTGTCCCGCGAAATCGGGATGATCGAACAAGGTCATGCTCATGAAACGCTCGGATGAGGGAACGGTTTGCCCGCCTCTACGCCCGAGCGGGCGGCTTCACAAGCCCGCGTCGCGGCTTCCGTCGTGATGGATCAGGTGATCCAGGGTCTCCGGCGGCGGAATCGGCGGCGGGTTCGAGGGCAAGGGCGCGGCGGGATCCCTGACATAGCTGAGGATGTCGGCCCAGACCTTGGGGCCCTGGCGGTCGCGGGTCATCAGGTGCCAGCCCTCGGCGTAATAGGCCGTGCGGTCGCCGGGCTTGAGCCTGTGCGCCGCCTGGAAGGCCGGGCGCTTGGGAATGATCTGGTCGTGGGCGCCATAGAGATAGAGGACCGGGACCTTGACCGCGCCGGCCTCGCGCCAGGCCCGCTCCATCATCGCCACAAGGCCGTAGAGGGTGTCGGACCGCGCGCCCCAGATCATCAGGGGGTCCTTGCCCATGGCGATCAGCTCGTCGCGATTGTTGGTGGGGAACACCCGCTTGGTCAGCCATTCCGGCGGCTCATAGACATGCGGCCCCGTCAGGCGGGCGGCGAACCACAGGGTGGTCTTGTAGGGCAGAGGCTGGTTCGACCAGCCCCAGACGGCCGGCGACAGCAGCACCACCCGGTCGGCGGCGGGCGGCCGGTCCGAGGCGAAGGCCTCGATGGTCACCGCTCCGCCCATGGACTCGCCGGCCACCACGATCACCGCGTTCGGGTGCCGGGCCTTGGCCAGCGCCACGATGGTGCGCAGGTCCTCGGTCATCAGGTCGTCGCCGCCCCAGACGCCGCGGTCGGGCGAGCGGCCGAAGCCGCGCTGGTCATAGGCGTAGGTCGTCACCCCCTGCTCGGCCCACCAGGGCGCGGCGAGGTGGAAGGCGTTGGCGTAGTCGTTCATGCCGTGCACCCCGATCACCACGGCCCAGGGCTCGCCGGCCTTCGCCGCCCAGGTGGTGAGGCCCAGCCGCGTCCCGTCGAAACTGACAAAGGCGTCCGATCCCAGCCGGGGTCCCTGGAAGGTCACGTCGGGTCGCCCCGCCTGCTGGACCACAAGCGGGGTGCAGGCGGTGAGCAGCAGGGCGGACAGGATGACAAGGAGGCGCTTCACGAGCTCAGGATGGTCTTCACGGTCTGGCGAAGATAGGGCGTAACCTCGGCCTCGAACCAGGGGTTCCGCTTCAGCCAGCCGGTGTTTCGCCAGGACGGATGCGGCATGGGCAGGTAGCGCGGCAGGTAATCCCGCCAGGCCCGCACCGTCTCGGTCATATTGGCCTTGGCCCGATCGCCGAGCGCCCAGGCCTGGGCGTAGCCGCCGACCAGCAGGGTGAGCTCGACCCCGGGCAGGGCGGCCAGCAGGGGCTGGCGCCACAGGGCCGCGCAACGGGGCGGCGGCGGATAGTCCCCGCCCTTGGGATTGGTCCCTGGATAACAGAAGGCCATGGCCGCGACCCCGATCTCGGGCCGGCCATAGAAGGTCTCGGCGTCCACGCCCATCCAGGACCGCAGCCGGTCGCCGGACGGATCGGTGAAGGGCAGACCGCTTTCATGCACCCGCTGGCCCGGCGCCTGGCCGCAGATCAGGAGGCGGGTCTCAGGGGCCACCATCACCACCGGCCTGGGCGTGTGGGCCAGTTCGCCCGCGCAGGCGCGGCAGGCGGCGATGTCGCTCAGGATCGCGTCGAGAGACATCGCCGTCCGAAATCTAGGCTGCGCCCAGCATCGCCTTTTCCTTGGCGACCCAGCCGGCGTAGGACGGGCGCGCCAGGATGCCGGCGACATAGGCCGCCGCCTTGGGATGGGTCGCCGCGTCGATCGGGCAGCCGGCATGGGCGAGGTTGGCGAACGGGCTGGCGACGGCGATGTCGGCAAGGGTGATGCGGTCCTCGATCAGGAAGCCGGAGGCCGGGGCCACGGTCTCCAGATAGTCGACCAGCTTGGGGAAATCGACGCTGACCCCTTCCTCGATGGCCTTCTGGTCGCCCTCGCGCTTCATGAACTTGGGCGCGACCACGCGGTTGAAGAACACCTTGCCGACGCAGGCGCCGATGATGGTGTCGGCGAACTCCTCGTACCAGATGGTCCGGGCCCGGGCCCTGGGCTCGGTCGGGATCAGGTTCGGATCCGGCTTCAGCGCCTCGAGATAGGTGATGATGGCGGTGGAGTCGGAGATCAGGAAATCGCCATCCTTGAAGCCGGGCATCTTGCCGAACGGGCTGGCCAGCTTGAACTCCGGCGGGCCGCCGCCGAAGCCGGCCTGCTGCAGCTCGACCTCAAGCCCCTTCTCGGCCGCGAAGGCGAGGGTCTTGCGGACATAGGGCGACATCGACGAGCCATAGACAATCATTCGGAGTCTCCTTCCGGGGCGGACAGGATGGGGCCCGCGGCGCGCTCGGCGTCGGTGGGCAGGCGCAGGCGATAGACGCCCTTGAACGTCTCGGGATCGGCGGGCTTGCCGTGCCGGGTGACCACGATCGCGCCGCGGCGGGCGAGGCCCCGGGCCGTGTTGCGGACGTGGCCGGTCAGCTTGCGCCAGCGCTCGGGATCGGCGGCGCGCGCCACCTCCTCCGAGGAGGCGGACTTGCCGGGGGCCAGTTTGCCGAGCACCTCGAGGATGACGGCCTCCATGTCGACGGACATGCTCAGCCGCCCCGCTTCAGGGTTTCGCGGGCGATCACCACCTGCTGGATCTGGCTGGTGCCCTCATAGATCCGGAAGATGCGGACGTCGCGATAGAAGCGCTCGATCCCGTAGTCGGCGATGTAGCCGGCGCCGCCGAAGATCTGCACGGCCTTGTCGGCCACCCGGCCGACCATTTCCGAGGCGAAGTACTTGGAGGCCGCGGCCTCCATGGTCACGCTCTGGCCGGCGTCGCGCTTGCGGGCGGTCTCGAAGGTGAGCGCCTTGGCGGCCAGCGCCTCGGTCTTGCAGTCGGCGATCATGCCCTGGACCAGCTGGAACTGGCTGATCGCCTGGCCGAACTGCTTGCGCTCGGAGGCGTAGGCGACGCTGTCGGCGATCAGCCGCTCGGCCACCCCGATGCAGACGGCGGAGATGTGCAGGCGGCCGCGGTCGAGGACCTGCATGGCGACCTTGAAGCCCTCGCCCTCCCGGCCCAGACGGTTTCCCACCGGCACCCGCACGTTGTCGAAATTGACGTCGCAGATGTGGGCGCCCTGCTGGCCCATCTTCTTCTCGGGCTTGCCGACCGACAGGCCGGGCAGGTTCCGCTCGACCAGCAGGGCCGAGACGCCGCCGGCGCCGGGCTTGGACGCGTCGGTGCGGACCATCACCGTGAACAGGTGGGCCTTGTTGGCGTTGGTGATGTAGCGCTTGGAGCCGTTGAGCACATAGTGATCGCCGTCCAGCACGGCGCGGACCTGGACATTTGCCGAGTCCGACCCGGCCTCCGGCTCGGTGAGCGCGAAGGAGGTGATGATCTCGCCCGACGCGATGCCGGGCAGGTACTTGGCCTTCTGCTCGTCGGTCCCGAACATCACGAGCCCTTGCGCGCCGATGCCGACATTGGTGCCGAAGGCCGAGCGGAAGGCCGGGCTGGTGCGGCCGAGCTCCACCGCGACCAGGCATTCCTCCTCCATGGTCAGGTCCATGCCCCCGAATTCCTCGGGGATGGACAGGCCGAACAGGCCGAGCGCCTTCATTTCCTCGATGACCTCGGGCGGCATGGTGTCGGTTTCCGAGACCTGGGCCTCCAGCGGGCGCAGGCGTTCGGTCACGAACCGGCGCACGGTGTCGATCAGCTGGTCGCGGGTTTCGAGGTCTAGGGCCATTTTGGGGTTCTCAAGGTCGCGGATGTCGGAGGCGGCGGAGACCTGGGAGCTTGCACGATCCCGCCCCGCCACTTAGGTCGCGTGCAAACTAGTGACTGGACGCGCGCCGGGCAAACCCTGGGCGCGGTTCTTTTTCGGGGGATGGCATGGACGGCGGCGAAGAAGAGAGCACGGGCTGGGGCCCGCCGATCCCGGGCGAGGGCGAGTGGGCCGACTGGCTGCAATATGTCGGCGGCGATCCCTTCGAGGATCACGCCGGGCCGTTCTATTTCAAGATGGATCCCGACGGGACGCCGCGCTGCGCCTTCCGGGCCGAGAAGAAGCACATGAACGGCGGCGGCTTCATGCACGGCGGCTGCATCATGACCTTCGCCGACTACTGCCTGTTCGTGATCGCCCGCGATTGCCTGGAGGGCGTCCATAGCGTCACGGCGACCTTCAACGGCGAGTTCGTGGGCTCCGCGCCCCTGGGCGCCCTGGTCGAGTGCAAGGGCGAGGTCGTGAAAAACGCGCGCTCCATGGTGTTCCTGCGCGGCCTGATCACCACATCAGGCGCCCCGGTGATGAGCTTCTCGGCCGTCATCAAGAAGACCCGGCCCAGGACCTGACGCCCATGACCGCCACCCTCTCCGTCCTCGACC
Organism: Phenylobacterium aquaticum; assembly: GCF_022695515.1. GTDB lineage: Bacteria > Pseudomonadota > Alphaproteobacteria > Caulobacterales > Caulobacteraceae > Phenylobacterium > Phenylobacterium aquaticum. Next base: position 44,009 of record NZ_JALDPT010000024.1, on the reverse strand, counting down.
TGTCGCCGGTGAGCGGCGACGACAGTCAGGCGCAGGCGGTGCGCGACACCATCCAGGTGGCTAAGGCGGCCGAGCGGCTGGGCTATCACCGGTTCTGGGTGGCCGAGCACCACAATATCGGCACGCTCGGCTCGCCCGCCCCGGAGATCCTGATCGCGGCCCTGACGCAGCAGACCTCGACCATCCGGCTGGGTTCGGGCGGGGTCATGCTGGTGAACTACTCGCCGCTGAAGGTGGCCGAGGTGTTCATGGAGCTGGAGGCGCTGGCCCCCGGCCGCATCGACCTGGGCGTCGGCCGGGCGCTCGGCACCGACGGGCGCACGGGGGCGGCGCTGCGCACCTCGGGCTCGGAGGCCTTCCCGCACTATTTCGCCCTGTTGAACGCCTGGCTGCTGGACGCCGCGGGCGTCGAGCCGATCACCGACGCCCACCCGGCCCGCGAGATTCACGCCAATCCGGCCGGGCCCAGTCACCCGGACCTGTTCCTGCTCTGCTCCTCGCCCGACAGCGGGGTGTTCGCGGGCAAGACCGGGGTGGGCATGGTGTTCGCCGAGTTCATCGCCCAGACCAATGGCGCGCCGGCCGTGGCCGCCTATCGCAAGGCGTTCGAGCCCTCAGCCTTCCGCGACAAGGCCTACGCGGCCGTCGCGACCATCGCGCTCGCCGCCGAGACCGATGCGGAGGCCCAGCGCCTGGCCGCGCCGCTGCGGGCCGGCAATCTCTCCATGCTGATGAACCAGCGCCGCCGGTTCCGCTCGATCCCCGAAGCCCAGGCCTTCCTGGCCGAGCACGCCGACAGCCCCTTGATGCCCATGGTCATGGCCCGCGGCGTCGTCGGAGAGGCCAGCTATGTCCGCGCCGAACTGGCGGCCAAGGCCGAGCGCGAAGGGGTCGACGAACTGTTCGTCATGGCGGTCGGACCGGACCTTCCGAGCCGCATCCGGTCGCTGGAGCTGATCAAGCCCGGCTGAGCTCATCCAGGGGTGGCGTGACGCCGCCGGCTCTGCGAAGACTTCTCGAAATCCACGCGCCCTCCCCGCATCTGAGTCCCCCATGCGCCGCAGATTCTGGACCCTTCTCCTGGCCGGCGTGATGGCCGCGGCCGGCCTCAGCCAGGCCGCCCATGCCGAGGGCGTGGCCCTGACCTATGACGACCTGCCGGGCTTCGCCCTCACCGACTCCGTCGCCTATGCGGATCTGACCACCAACCGGCTGCTGCGCGGCATCCGGCGTCATCATTTCCACGCCACGGGCTTTGTCATCGGCGATCGGCTGGAGGGCGACCAGCACGCCGCCCGCACCGCCATGGTGGTCAAGTGGCGCGACGCCGGCGTGGTGCTGGGCAACCACACCAATTCCCATGAGAGCCTGAACAAGACCCCGGTCGCCGACTACATCGCCGACGTGGCCGCGGCCGATGCGGTGCTGCGCCCGATCCTGGCGGCCAAGGGCGAGACCCCGGTCTGGTTCCGCCATCCCTATCTCGAGACGGGGACCACGGCGGAGGCCCGCAAGACCTTCGAGGACTGGCTGGCCGCCCACGGCTACAAGGTCGCGCCGGTGACCATGGAGAACTCCGACTGGATGTTCGCGCTCGTCTATGACGACGCCATCCTGCGCCACGACAGGGCCAAGGCCGCGAAGGTCAAGCAGACCTATCTAACCTATACCGAGAAGTGCGTGCAGTGGTACCGCCAGGCGGGGCTGGAGCTGCTGGGCCGCAGGCCGGACTATGTGTTCCTGCTGCACGCGACTCGGCTGAACGCCGACACGGTCGGCGACCTGGCCAGGATCCTGAAGCGCAATCACCTGCGTCCCGAGCCCCTGGCCGAGGCCATGGCCGACCCGGCCTACAAGATCGTCGACACGCGCGGAAATCCCGACGGCGACGAGTGGCTGAGCCGCTGGGCGGTCACCCTGCACAAGGAGCTGCCCTGGGACAGCTTCCCCGATCGCCGGCGGACATCTCGGCCGAGAACGACAAGCTCGACACGCCATAGTTCCGGTTGCGCCCGCACCGTGGCCCCGGCACGCTGGGTGAACTGAACAGGAGAGATCAGTGGGTCGCGAGCGGTTGACGGCGTTCACGGACGGGGTGCTGGCCATCATCGTGACGATCATGGTGCTGGAGCTGCGGCCGCCGCACGGGGTCGAGCTGAGCAACCTGGCCGAGCTCCTGCCGGTGTTCATGAGCTATGTGCTGAGCTTCCTGTACGTGGCCATCTACTGGAACAACCACCACCATTTCTTCCACCTGGTGCCGGTGGTGAACGGGGCGGTGCTGTGGGCCAACATGCACCTGCTGTTCTGGCTGTCCCTCGTGCCCTTCACCACGGCCTGGATGGGCGAGAACCACTTCGCCCCCGTGCCGACCGCGGTCTACGGCCTGTCGCTGCTGGCGCCGGCCGTGGCCTGGGTGATCATGCAGCGGACCATCATCAACGCCCAGGGCCCGGACTCGGCCCTGCGCCGGGCGCTCGGCCGTGACCTCAAGGGCGCCCTGTCGCCCTTCCTCTATCTGGCGGGCGTGGGGCTCTCGTTCGTCAACACCGCCGTCGCCGGCCTGCTCTACCTGGCCGTCGCCCTGATGTGGCTGATCCCGGACCGGCGGGTCGAGGCGAGCGTCGCGCGGGACTAGCCCCCTACTTCATCCCCGCCTTGGCCGCAGGCCGCGCCCGCATGGCCTCGGCCCAGCGGTGGACGTTCTTCAGCTCCTCCGGGATCACCAGCTTGATCATCCGGGTGAAGTCGATGCCGATGAAGGCCACGATGTCGGCGATGGTCAGGCGGTCGCCGGCCAGCCATTCGCTTTCGCCCAGACGCCGGTCCAGGACCTTCAGCGCCTTGAGCGCGCCGGTCTTGTTATGCTCGCCCACCTCCGGCGCCTGCTGCTCCAGGGCGGCCATGGCCGGGTGCAGATGGCGAACGGCGATCATCAGGGGCGTGGCGACCAGCATCTCGGCGCGACGGGTCCACATCTCGATGAGGGCGGTCTCCTTGGGATCTCGGCCGAACAGGTTGGGCTCCGGATAAAGCGCCTCGAGATAGCGGCAGATCGCCAGGCTCTCGGTGATGGTGGTCCCGTCGTCCATCTCGAGCGCCGGGACATTGGGCAGGCCGGCTTTGGCCAGATAGTCGGGCTGCTTGTGGGTGCCCTCCATCAGGTTCAGCCGGACGATCTCGACGTCCTCAATGCCCTTCTCAGCCATGAACCAGCGGACGCGGCGCGGATTGGGCGCCAGCGGGGTGTCATAGAGCTTCATCGCGCGGCCCTCCCTGAGGCCTTGTCGTTATTGTCCGAACAGGGCCGCGGGCATGGCCCCGACCACGGCGGCGGTCACGCAGGTGGCCAGGAAGCCGGCGAACATCGCCTTCCAGACCATGCCGATCACCTCGCCCCGGCGCTCTGGCACAAGCACGGTGTAGCCGGCGACGTTCATGCCGACCGAGGCGATATTGGCGAAGCCGCAGAGCGCATAGGTCATGATCACCCGGGTGCGGTCGCCGAGTTCGCCCACCGGGATCGCGCCCAGCTTGATGAAGGCGGTGAATTCGGTGAGCACCAGCTTCACGCCCAGCAGCGAGCCCGCCGTCGGGGCGTCGCGCCAGGGCACGCCGATCGACCAGGCGAGCGGGGCGAAGATCACGCCGAGGATCCGCTCGACCGACAGGGGCGCGCCCTGGACCTGCGGGAACATGCCGAGGATGCCGTTGACCATGGCGACCATGGCCACGAACACGATCAGGGTGGCGCCGACATTGAGCGCGATCTGCAGGCCGTCGGTGGTGCCTTTGATCAGGGCGTCGATCGAGCTCTCGTAGACCTTGTTGGCGGTGGGATCGAGATCCTTGCCGTCCTCCATCCGCGGATTGCGCGGCACCAGGATGCGGGCCAGCAGCACGCCCGCCGGCGCCGAGATGATCGAGGCGGTGAGCACGTGGGCGGCGGCGTTGGGCAGGACGCCCTTCAGGATGGTCGCATAGGCCACCATGGTCGAGCCGGACACGCAGCTCATGCCGACCGCGATCAGCAGGAACAGCTCGGAGCGCGACAGGCTGGAGAGATAGGAGCGGATGAAGATCGGGCCCTCGATCTGGCCCATGAACACCGTGGCGGCGGTGGCCAGCGCCGGCGCGCCGCGCAGCCCCATGGTCTTTTCGAAGATGAAGCCGAAGCCCTGGGTGATCCACTTCAGGATCTTCCAGTGCCAGAGCAGGGCGGCCAGCGCGCAGACCACCAGGATCACGGGCAGGACGCGGAAGGCGAAGACGAACAGACCGGCCGGGTTCTGCACCGCATAGGGCTGGTCCGGGGTTCCCGACAGGAAGCCGAAGACGAAGGACACCCCGGCCTGGGTGCTGGAGGCGAGGCCATCGACCGCCGCGCCGACCCCGCCGAGACCGGCGCGCAGGGCCGGCACCCCGAACAGGGCCAGCACCAGGGCCGCCTGCAGCACGATCGCGCCGACCGCCAGCTTCCACGGGAACTTGGAGCGGTCCTCGGACAGGGCCCAGCAGACCAGGAGGATCAGCGCCAAGCCTACGAGACTCTGGGCGTTTTCAGGTCGGAACATATGTCTTGGGCCCCTGCCGGCGGGATTCGCACCGGAACTGTCACACTAGAAGAACATGCGGCCGAATTTCGCAAGCCGAGGAGCAATTGACATCAATTAGATTGTACACTATCTAATTGCTCACACGCAAGGAGACCTCCCCCATGTCCGCCCTCTATTCCACCCAGGCCCGCGCCGTCGGCGGCCGCGCCGGCCATGTCGAAACCCCGGACGGCCTGCTGTCCGTCGACCTCGCCCTGCCCGCCGAAATGGGCGGCCGCGGCGGCGCGACCAATCCCGAGCAGCTGTTCGCCGCCGGCTACGCCGCCTGTTTTGAGAACGCCGTGCGCTTCATTGCTGGGCAACAGAAGCTGCCGCTGAAGGGCGCCGCCGTCACCGCCCATGTGGAGCTTCACCCCCGCGCCGAGGGCGGCTTCAAGCTGGGCGTGTCGCTGGACGCCGAGACGCAAGGGCTCGATCAGACCACCGCCGAGACCCTGATCGCCGCCGCCCACCAGGTCTGCCCCTATTCGAATGCGGTTCGCGGCAATATCGATGTTGGGATAACCGTAAGGGCGCAATGAGTCTCAAGCCTCAAACTCCCGGCCCCGGACCGGCCGCCGACCTGGCGGCCGAGTTCCTGCGCCTGGACAACCAGCTCTGCTTCGCCCTCTACGCGGCGAGCGGGCTGGTCACCCGCGCCTATCGCCCCCTGCTGGAGCCGCTCGGCCTGACCTATCCGCAGTACCTGGCCATGCTGGTGCTGTGGGAGCGGTCGCCGCGCACGGTGAGCGAACTGGGCGAGGCGCTCAGCCTGGATTCCGGCACCCTCACCCCGCTCTTGAAGCGGCTGGAGGCGGCCGGCTTCGTCACCCGCACCCGCGATCCCGCCGACGAACGCCGCGTGCAGATCGGCCTGACCGACAAGGGCGCCGACCTGCGCGCCCAGGCCGCCGCCATCCCCGCGACACTGGCCTGCGCCCTGCCGCTGGCGCCGACCGAGCTGGTGGAGCTGCGCGCCACCCTGCAGGACTTCGCCCGGAAGATGCGGACGGCGGGCTAGGCCCGGCGCGGCAAGGCTTGCGCGCCGCCCGGCCGTCCCGCAAAACCCGCCCATGACCGAGCTGTTCTTCGACCTGCAGTCGACCCACAACCCGCACCGCTGGTTCCTGCCCCTGACCGACGGGGTCTGCGTCGGGCCGCCGGACAATCTGTTCATGTACGGCGGCATCGGCCTGGCCTCGGCCATCGCGGCCATGGAGCGGACCACGGGCCGGCCGGTGATCTGGGCGACGGCCCAGTACCTGTCCTATGCGCGGCCGCCCTCGATCGTCGACCTCGACGTCTGGGTGCCGGTGCACGGCAAGTACAACAGCCAGGCCCGGGTGATCGGCCATGTCGGCGACAAGGAGATCTTCACGGTCAACGCCGCCCTGGGCAGCCGCGAGAGCGCGGTCTCTCACCAGTGGGTCGAGGCGCCCGACATGCCCCCGCCGGAAGAGTGCGAACTCTCGACCCTGTGGACCGGCCAGGGCTGGAACCTGAACAGCCGGCTGGAGGTGCGGGTCGCGCCCGGCCGCTATGGCGCCGTGCCCCGCACCGGCCAGCTCAGCGAGGACGGGCGCAGCGTCATGTGGGTGCGCCCCCGCGGCGACCACGCCATCGACAATTCCATGCTAGCGATAATCGCCGACTATGTGCCCTCGGGCGTCGGCGCGGCGCTGGGCCGCCAGGGCGGCGGCAACAGCCTGGACAACACCCTGCGCATCCGCCGGATCGTGCCCACCGAATGGGTGCTGTGCGACATCCACATCCACGGCATGCATTCGGGCTTCGCCCACGGGGACATGCGGCTGTTCGCCCAGGACGGCGAGCTGATGGCCGTGGCCAGCCAGTCGGTGATCGTGCGGTCGATGGACTGACGGCGCGTCCCCGCGGGGGCGCCGGCCCTCACTTCGCCATCAGCTCCTTCACCAGCGCGGTCTGGCCATAGACCTTCTGCAGGGCCTCGGTGGCGGCCGAGGTCGCGACCACCACCGTGCGGTTGATCGACCCGTCATAGCCGTAGTTCCCGCCCAGGGAATGGATGTTGCCGTCGAAGGCCGCGCCCAGGATCTCGGCCTTGGCGTTGATCACCGGCGAGCCGGAATTGCCGCCGATGATGTCGTTGGTGGTGACGAAGTTGAACACCGTGTCGGGGTTCAGCCGGTCCTTCGCCGCAATCCAGCGGGGCGCCAGCCGATAGGGCTCGGCGCCGGTGGCGCGGGCGTAGAGCCCGGCGAACGTCGTGGTGGGCGGCACGGTCACGCCCCGCCAGGTCCAGCCGGCGACCTTGCCGTAGGACAGGCGCAGGGTGAAGGTCGCGTCCGGATAGGCCATGTCGCCGAAGACCGCGAACCGCGCGCGGGCGATCTGGGCCGCGGCGGAGTCCGTGGGCCCGGCCACCCGCTGGTCCCAGGCCTTGCGAACCTCGCGGGCCGCCGGGTCGAGCTTGAGGACCAGCTGGATCATGGGATCCTGGGAGGCCTGGACCGCGGCGAGACCGCCGTCCCACAGGGCCTCGCGCACAGCGGGATCGGCCAGGGTCGTTCCGGCGACCAGGCGGTCGGCCAGATCCTCAGGGCTTTCCTTGCCCAGCAGCATCTGGGTCGCCGGGTCATCGGCCGTGAGGTACTCGCGGGTCTTGGAGAGCCAGAAGGCCAGATAGAGCTGCTCCAGGTCCGGATCGATCGGGCTGGGATCGAGGAGCTGCTTGCGCATCAGAGACAGGCGGCTGTCGGCGTATTCGGGCAGGCGCTCGGCCGGGGGGACGGCGCGCTCCTCCGCCGCGCGGACCAGTTCGCGGGCGTACATGAACAGGTCCGACATGGAGCCTGCGCCGGTCTCGAGCTGGCGGTAGCGGACATAGGTCTCGGCATAGGCGGCCTGGGCCTGGGCGATGGCGGACCAGGGATCGCCCACCTCGGCCGCAATCCGCGGATCGGCCGCGACCTTGGCGCGGAGCTCGGCTTCAGCCGCGCGCTTGGCGTCCATGAAACCCTTGTCGCTCAGGGCGAACTGCCGGCCGAAATAGACCTTGTAGGCGTTCTCCAGCCCGAACAGCGGATCGGTCGCGACCCGGCGATGCTCGGCGCTCTCCTCGCTGAAGCGGATCAGACGGCCGCGCAGCTCCGAGCGCTGCAGCTGGCCGATCGGCAGGGCCACATCGCGCTGGGTCTCCAGCTGGGCGACGGTGAGCATCCGCTCGGTGCCGCCGGGATTGCCGGCCACGAAGGTCGGTTCGCCGACCCTGGGCGGGGCCGCGCGCCAGATCAGATGCTGCGGGCTCTTGACCGGCTTGCCGCGCTCATAGAGGCGCACGAAGCTGATATCGAGATTGTAGCGCGGGAAGTTGAAGTTGTCGGGATCGCCGCCGAAAAACGCGGTCGCGAACTCCGGGGCGAAGACCAGCCGGACGTCCGAATACTTGTGATATTTGTAGAGCTTGAACTGGCCGCCCCGGTAGAGGCTGACCACCTGGCAGCGGGCGGTCTCGTCCTGGGCGCAGGCGGCCGATTCGGCGGCGGCCATGGCGGCGTTGCGGGCGCGGACGAAGGCTTCGCCGGTCGCGCCGGCGGCCGCGGCGTTGATCTGGCCGGTCAGGTCGGTGATGGAGGTCAGGACCTCGGCCTGCATCCCCGGACACCGGCGCTCCTCCTCGCGCGTCGCCGCCGCGAAGCCGTCCTTCACATAGTCGGTGTCGCCCGTGGACAGGCTCTGGACGCAGCTGACCACGCAGTGGTGGTTGGAGAACACCAGGCCGTCCCGCGACACCAGGGAGGCGGAGCAGCCGCTGGTCAGGCGGACCGAGGCGGAACGCACCCGGTCCAGCCATTTCTGGTCGATATTCACCCCGTACGCGGCCTGGACCTTGGTCTGCGGAAAATTGTCGAAGGTCCACATGCCTTCGTCCGCGAGGGCCGCGGAGGACACCAGAGACAGGGCGGCGGAGAGCCCAAGAGCCGCCCCGAACTTCAATCGAAACATTCACTTAGCCAAGACTAGACGGACCCCCGCGGCGCGCCTCGCCTTGCGGTGTAACCTTGTGACGATCCGTTGAACAGTCCGCCGCAATCGCGCCTTACATCGATTTAACTAGGTTCCGGGCGAGCCCCGCTCCCATGCTTGAGGGGTTGAGAGGGCTCCCATGTCGTTGGCCTTGGCCACCCTGATTTATGAATGGCGTCGCTATCTGGCGGCGGTGATCGCGCTGGCCTTTTCGGGCCTGCTGATCCTCGCCCAGGTCGGCATGTTCACCGGCATCGTGAAGGGCGCCACCGCGACCATCGACCGGTCGCGGGCCGACATCATGATCCTGGCGCCCAAGAACGAGAGCCTGATCAATTCCGGCCCCTCGGGCCTGCCGCGCCGCGTCCAGCCGCAGATCTATCTGAACCCCGAGGTGGTCGAGGTGGCCAGCTTCAACGGCGACGGCGCGCGGTGGAACAACCGCCCCGGCGAGGGCAAGAAGGCGATCACGACCTATGTCCAGGTCAATATGGTCGACACCCGCGAGGGCGCCGTCACCCTGCCCACCGACTATCCGGAAAGCGTCCGCCTGGCCCTGCAGGAGCCCTACGCCGTAGCGCTCGACCGCACGGCGCTCGCCCGGCTCGGCGTCAAGCTGGGCGACAGCGCAGCCCTGAACAACAAGACCGTCAAGGTCCGCGCCATTCTCGACAACTATCCCGACATCAACCAGCCCTCGGTGGTCATGTCCCGCGACACCATGCGCCTGCTGGGCATGGGCAGCCGCGGCGACCGGTCCGGCCCGCTGATGGTGCGGATCAAGGACCCGTCCCGGGCCGAGGCCGTGCGCGACCAGCTCAACGCGACCTCCGCCGGCGCCTACCGGGCCTGGACCCGCCAGGAGCTCTCCAAGGCCAACGAGGGCGCCCTGATGAAGGAGCAAATCATCGGCATCCTGTTGGGCTTCACTTTGTTCGTGGGCGTGCTGATTGGGGTGGGGATCACTTCCCAGACCCTGCGTGGGGCGATCCTCGCCAACATCAAGGAATTCGCCAGCCTTCGAGCCCTGGGCGTCTCAATGTTCTCCCTGAACCTGATCGTCATCGAACTCTCATTCTGGGTCGGCGTCGTCGGCCTGGGCGCGACGGCGATCTTCACCTACCTGGTGTCGCTGGTGGGCAAGTCGATCGGGCTGCCAATGGCCTTTCCTCTCGGCTGGGTGACGACGGTCACCATCCTGCTGCTGTCCATCTCGATCGTCTCCGGCCTGATGTCGCTGGGCGTCCTGAAGCGCAGCCAACCCGCGGACCTCCTGCGATGACCCCCCGCCACGCCATCCAGGCCAAGGGCCTGAGCAAGCGCTTCAAGACCGGCCGCACCTATATCGAAGTGCTGAAGTCGGTGGATTTCGACGCCCGCCATGGCGACGTGACCATGGTCATGGGCCCCTCGGGCTCGGGCAAGTCGACTCTGGTCGCCACCCTGTCGGGGCTCCTGAAGCCGGACAGCGGCGACGTCTGCGCGCTCGGCGAGGACCTCTGGGGTCTGCGCCAGGGCCGGATCGACAAGTTCCGCCTCGACCACTGCGGCTTCATCTTCCAGGGCTTTAACCTGTTCTCGGCCCTGACCGCCCTGGAGCAGGTGACGACGGTGCTGAAATACACCGGCCTCACCCCGGCCGAATGCAAGGAGCGGGCGGCGATCGCGCTGAATGAGGTGGGGCTGGGCTCGCGCCTCAACCAGCGCCCCTCGGAGCTATCGGGCGGCGAGAAGCAGCGGGTGGCCATCGCCCGGGCGCTCGCCAAGCAGCCGCGCCTCCTGTTCGCCGACGAACCCACCTCGGCGCTCGACGGCGAGAACGGCCAGATCGTCATCCAGCTCCTGCAGCGCGCGGCCAAGAGCCATGACGCGGCGGTGATCTGCGTGACCCACGACCCGCGGCTGGAAGCCTATGCCGACCGCATCATCCACATCGAAGACGGCCGCATCCTGGACGACCGGCGCACGACGCCGGAACGGGACGTCGCGGCCGAGCTCATCGGAGCCTGAAGACATGTTCGCCCTTTTCCGCCGCCCCGCGACCTGGATCGTTCTGGTCGTCGTCCTCGCCCTGGGCGCGGGCTTCGTCGTGATGCAGAACCAGGCCAAGGCCAAGCAGGCGGCCGCCGCCAAGCTCGCCGCCGCGGCCGCGCCCAAGAGCCCCTATGTCGCCATCGCCAACGGCAAGGCCGACGTCGAGGGCGGCATGATCCAGGTGGCCGCCCGCCGGGCCGGGATCGTCCGCGAGGTGCTGGTCAATGAGGGCGACCACGTGACCAAGGGCCAGGTCCTGGCCCGCCAGGAGGACGACGACGCGCGCCTGGCCGCCGCCCAGGCCGCCGCCGCCGCCAACCAGGCCCGCGCCCAGATCGCCGCCCTGCAGGTGCAGCTGGCCGCGGCGCGGCGCGAGCACAGCCGGCTGGCCACCTTGGCGGCCTCCAATTTCGTGGCCGCCCAGAAGCTCGACCAGGCGGGCGACACCATCCGCCAGGCCGAGGCCAACCTCGCCTATCAGCGCGCCGCCGTCGCCACGGCCGAGGCCGCCCTGGCCGAGGCGCGCTACAACCAGGACCTGACGGTGATCCGCGCCCCGGCCGACGGTCGCATCGCGCGGCGCTACGCCAATCCCGGCGCCGGCGCCTCGACCCTGAACGTCTCCACCATGTTCGACCTGGAGCCCGCCGCCCCGCACATCATCCGCGCCGAGGTGTCGGAAAGCGCCCTGCCCTTCGTCGCCATCGGCCAGACCGTGCAGGTGGCCACCGAGTCCGACCCGACCAAGATCTATAACGGCAAGGTCATGCGCGAGGCGGCCGTGTTCGGCGCCCGCAAGCTGCAGTCGGACGATCCTACCGAACGCGCCGACGACCGCGTGGTCGAGGTGGTGGTCAGCGCCGAGGGCGCCCCTTTCCTGATCGGTCAGCGCGTCCTGGTGAAGTTCATGCGCGGGGCGAGCGTCGCCGCCCTGCCCTAGACCCCGCTGCCGCTGGGGACGCTTGACGCCCGCCGTTCCGCACCGCACAACGCCGCCGCAATTCAAACCCTTGTTTGGGACCGGGAGAGACTTCCATGGCGGACATCCGCTTCGACGGCAAAGTAGCGATCGTGACCGGCGCGGGCGGCGGCCTGGGCAAGCAGCACGCCCTGGAATTGGCGCGCCGCGGCGCGAAGGTCGTGATCAACGACCTGGGCGGTTCGATGGACGGTTCGGGCGGGTCCTCCGCCGCGGCTGACGCCGTGGTCGAAGAGATCAAGGCCATGGGCGGCGAAGCCATCGCCAACGGCTCGTCGGTCACCGACGACGCCGGCGTCGCCCACATGGTCCAGCAGACCATGGACAAGTGGGGCCGCATCGACGTGCTGATCGCCAACGCCGGCATCCTGCGCGACAAGTCGTTCTCCAAGATGGAGATCGCCGACTTCGAGCTGGTGCTCAACGTCCACCTGATGGGCACCGTGAAGCCGACCAAGGCCGTGTGGGAGATCATGCGCGCCCAGAACTACGGCCGTATCGTCGTGACGACCTCGTCGTCGGGCCTGTACGGCAACTTCGGCCAGTCGAACTACGGCGCGGCCAAGCTCGGCATCATCGGCTTCATGAACACCATCAAGCTCGAAGGCCAGAAGAACAACATCCACATCAACGCCATCAGCCCGGTCGCCGCGACCCGCATGACCGAAGGCCTGATGCCGCCCGCGATGCTGGAAAAGCTGAAGCCGGAATACGTCACCCCCGGCGTGGTCTATCTGGCCTCAGACGAAGCCCCGACGGGCGCCATCCTGACCGCCGGCGCGGGCGCCTTCGCCCTGTCGCGCATCTATGAGACCGAGGGCGTCTATCTGGGCGAAGACGGTCTGTCGGTCGAGGAAGTCCGCGACAACTGGGCCAAGATCAGCGACCCGACCGGCCAGGCGGCTTACGTCAATGGCGGCGAACAAGGCGGCAAGTTCTTCCGCAAGCTCGCCGGCGGCTGATCGCCCTCTATACAATCCGAACACTGTTCGACGGGCGGCCGAAAGGTCGCCCGTCTTGCGTTTCGGTAACATAAAACCTCTTGCACGGGCGGGGTTGGCCGGGCGTAACTCGTTCCACGCATCCAGGCGCCGAAACAGGGGCCGGAGGCGGGAGGAAGCGCATTTGTCCCAGGCCCCGACGGCGGCGAGGCTCTCGCTGCCGACCATTCTCGCCTTTTCCGGCACCAGCCTGCCGCTCGCGGCCCTAGTGCTCGCGGTCGCCGTCCACCTGCCCCGCTATTTCGCCAGCCACCTGGGGGTCAGCCTGACCGTGGTCGGCGGCGCCTTCGCCCTGGTGCGGCTGATCGACATTCCCCTCGACCCGGCGCTCGGCGTGATCATGGACCGCACCCGCACGCGGTTCGGCCGCTATCGGCTCTGGACCCTGATCGGCGCCCCGATCCTGATGGCCGCCCTCTACATGTTGTTCATGGCCCCACCAGGCGTCGGCCGGTCCTATCTGATGGTCTGGCTGCTGGTCATGTACCTCGGGACCTCGATCCTGATCCTGTCGCACTCCGCCTGGGCCGCGTCCCTCGCCACCAGCTACAACGAGCGGGCCCGGATCTTCGGGATCATGGCCGCGGTCGGCGTGCTCGGCTCGGTGATGGTGCTGATCATTCCGATCGTCATGCACCGCCAGGGGTTCGAAGAGGGCGAGGGCGTCCGCGCCATGGGCTGGTTCCTGATCGCCATGACCCCGCTGGCGGTGGGCGTGGTGGTCTGGCGCACGCCGGAGAAGATCACCCGCCAGCAGTCCGAGGCGCGCTATCGCCTGGCCGACTATGCGGGCCTGTTCCGGCACGGCAATGTCTGGCGGATCATGGCCGCCGATCTGTGCCTGGCCCTGGGCCCGGGCTGGATGAGCGCGCTCTACATCTATTTCTCCAAGGACAGCCGCGGCTACACGGTCAATCAGGCCAATCTGCTGCTGGTGGTCTACATCCTGGCCGGGGTGGTCGCGCCGCACTTGGCTGGCTGGCCACGCGGATCAGCAAGCACCGGGCGATGATGGCCATCACCGGCCTCTATTCGCTCACCCTGCTCTCGCTGCTCGCCCTGCCCAGGGGCCAGGCCCTGGCGGCCGCGCCGGTCATGTTCCTGACCGGCTTCCTGGCCGCCGGCTTCACGGTCACCACCCGCGCCATCACCGCCGATGTGGGCGACGAGGTGCGGCTGCACGGCGGCAAGGAGCAGATCGGCCTGCTCTATGCGCTCACCTCCATGACCTCCAAGGTGGCCGGCGCCTTCTCGATCTTCCTGACCTACAGCGTGCTGGCGCGGATCGGCTTCGACCCCAAGGAGCATGCGGTCAACACGGCCGACGCCATCCGCGGCCTGGAGATCGCCTTCCTGTCGGGACCGATCCTGTTCGTGGCGCTCGGAGGCGCCTGCTTCGTCGGCTACAAGCTGAGCGCCGAGCGGCACGCGGAGATCCGCGCCGAGCTGGACGCCCGCGACGCCCTCTATGACGAGGCGCCCGTGCTGGAGGGCCTGACCTCTGAGCCCGCCCAGACCCTCGTGGAGAGCCGCTGATCCGCGCCGCCGCCCCTTGCGCGCGGTCGCCGCGCGGGGTCTGTTGCCGCCTTATTCGCCGGTTCGTCGGGGCCTGATTCAGGCTCGGTCGTCCGGACCATTTTCAACGACGGCGCATTTCATTCGCGCCACTAGATTTCGGAGACGTCCATGGCCGGCAGTCCGCGCCTATCCCTGCCCGTGGTTTCAGCCTTCAGCGCCACGGCGGCGCCGATCGCGGCCATCGCGCTCGTCATGGGGGTCTATCTGCCCCGGTTCTTCACCAGCCATATCGGCCTGACCCTGGGCGCCGTGGGCGCGGCCTTCGGCATCGTCCGCCTGATCGACATGGCGGTCGACCCGCTGCTGGGCCTGGCCATGGACCGCACCAAGATCGGCTTTGGCCGCTACCGGCCCTGGCTGGTGCTGGGCGCCCCGATCGTGATGGCGGCGACCTACATGCTGTTCCTGGCGAGCCCCGGGATCAGCCTCGGCTACCTGATCACCTGGCTCCTGATCCTCTATGTGGGGGTGTCGATCCTGACCCTGGCCCAGGCCGCCTGGGGCGCCTCGATCGCCACGGGCTATCACGACCGCAGCCGGGTCTATGGGGTGATCCAGGCCGTCGGCGTGCTGGGCTCGGTGATGATCCTGCTGCTGCCCCTGCTGCTGGCCGGCAAGCCCGCCGGGGCGCATGGCGGGGTCGGGGCCATGGGCTGGTTCCTGATCATCACGACGCCCCTGACCGTGCTGCTGTGCGTGCTGGTCACGCCGGAGCGGATCGCGCCGCCCAGCGACAGCGAGGAGCGGGTGCGGCTGGCCGACTACTGGGCCCTGATCACCCGCCCGGAAATGCTGCGCCTGGTGTTCGCCGACTTCGTCATCGCGCTCGGCCCGGGCACCACTGCGGCCCTGTACCTGTTCTTCTTCCACGACGCCCGCCACTACACCGGGCCCCAGACCTCGATCCTGCTGCTGTTCTACATCGCCGCCGGCCTGGTCGGCTCGATGTTCTGGGGCTGGCTCGCCCAGAAGACCGGCAAGCACCGGGCGCTGATGGTCTCGGCCGTCGCCTACGCGGTCGCCCAGTCGATGCTGATGATCATTCCGCCGGCCACCATGTCGCTCGCCATTCCCGGCATGTTCGGCGTGGGCTTCGTCGCCTCGGGCTTCGTGCCGATCGTGCGCGCCATGGTCGCCGACGTGGCCGACGAGGTCAGGCTGGAGACCGGCAAGGAGCGGGCCGGCCTGCTCTACGCCCTGGTCACCACCACCCAGAAGATCGGCGCGGCGATCACCGTGACGGTCAGCTACACCGTGCTGCAGCTGGTGGGCTACAACCCCAAGGAAGGCGCGGTGAACACGCCCGACGCCATCCACGGCCTGGAGCTCTGCTACGTCTTCGCCCCCATCCTGCTGGTGTTCCTGGGCGGCGCGGCCTTCATCGGCTGGAAGCTCGACGCCAACCGCCACGGCGAGGTGCGCCGCCAGCTGGATATCCGCGATGCGCTCGCCGCCGAGGCCGCCCAGCTGACCACCGCCTCGGGCATCAGCCTGGGCGGGGAGCCTCCGGCCGCCAATCAGCGCTGATCCCGGATCGGTTCTGGCGCCGGGTACGGCGCCGGAACCGCCGAAAGGGGCTTGCGCAAACGCCGACCGCACGGTCTGTTTCCGATCATTAGCGCCCCGTCAGAGGGCGACCATTGATTTTGAGGAGACGCCCCGTGTCCAATCCCTCCGCCTCCCCGGCGGCTGGTCGGCTGTCGACGCCCACCATATTCGCCTTCGCCAGCGCCGGCATTCCCGCCGTCATGCTGCAGCTGATCCTGGGAACCTATCTGCCGCGCTTCTATGCCGGCCACCTCGGCATCGCGCTCACCGCCGTCGCCGGGGCCGTGGCCCTGGTGCGGCTGATCGACATCGGCTTCGACCTGATCATCGGCTTCGGCATGGACCGCACCCGCACGCGGTTCGGCCGCTATCGGGTCTGGTTCGCGCTGGGCGTCCCGCTGCTCGCCTACGCCACCTACAAGATCCTCAATCCGCCGGTGGACGCCGGGGTCAGCTATCTGATCACCTGGCTGCTGATCATCTATACCGGCACCTCGATCGTCACCCTGTCGCACGCCGCCTGGGCCGCGGCGCTCGCCACCGGCTACAACGAGCGCAGCCGCATCTATGGCTGGATGCAGGCGGTCGGCGTCATGGGCTCGGTCAGCCTCCTGATGACCCCGATCCTGACCCACGGCGCGATCCAGCCCGGCAAGGGCGAGAGCATGTCGGCCATCGCCTGGATCATCATCGGCCTGTTGCCCTTCACCACCGCCGCCAGCGTGTTCTTCGCACCGGAGAAGCCGGCGGCGACGGACCACAAGGCCGCGGGTCTGAAGGACTATCTGGCGGTGTTCACCACGCCCGGCATGTTCCGCCTGGTGCTGGCCGACCTGTTCCTGGTGCTGGGTCCCGGCACCACCTCGCCGATCTACATCTTCTTCTTCCACGACGCGAAAGGCTTCCCGATCAAGGAGGTCAGCCTGCTGCTGATCCCCTATATCGGCGCCGGCCTCGTGGGGGCGCCGGTCTGGGCGCGCATCGCCCAGAAGCTCGGCAAGCACCGCACTCTGCAGATCGCCTGCGTCTGCTACGCCATCTGCCAGACCGCCCTGATGGCCCTGCCCAAGGCCGAGTTCGCCATGACGGCGGTCGGCATGTTCGCTGTCGGCTTCTGCGCCTCGGCCTTCGTGCTGCTGATCCGCGCCATGGTCGCCGACATCTCCGACCAGATCCGCCTGGAGACCGGCCAGAACCAGGCCGGCCTGCTCTACGCCCTGGTCACGGTGACCCAGAAGTTCGGCTCCTCGATCACCGTGGCCATCGTCTTCCCGATCCTGGCGGCGGTCGGCTACAACGCGAAGGACGAGGCGGTGAACACCGAGGCCGCCATCCACGGCCTGGAGATGTGCTACCTCTTCGCGCCGATCATCCTGGTGCTGGTCGGGGGCGCGCTGTTCTTCGGCTACAAGCTGGACAAGGACCGCCACGCCGACATCCGCCGCCAGCTCGATGACCGCGACGCCGCGCTCACCGAAGCCCTGGAGGCCGAACCGCTGTCGGGCCTGTCGACGGGTCCCGGCGGAACCGCGCCGGTGCGATAGGAACGCTCTGCCCTCGCCCCCTGGGGGCGAGGGTTCAGCTCAGCAGCTTGGCCATCGCCGCGAAGACCTGGGCCGAGGCACTGTCGGGGGCGGTGGCGACCACGGGCTTGCCGTCGTCGCAGGCCTGGCGCAGCGCCATGTCGAGCGGGATCTCGGCCAGCAGGGGCACGCCCAGCTTGGCGGCCTCGGCCCTGGCCCCGCCCTCGCCGAAGATCGGGATGCGGGCGCCTGATGCATCGACGAACCAGGCCATGTTCTCGACCACGCCCAGGATCGGGGTAGCGGTCTTGACGTACATGGCCGCGGCCCGGCGGGCGTCGATGAGGGCGATCTCCTGGGGCGTGGAGACAATGATCACCCCGTCCAGCTTCAGCTTCTGGACCAGGGTCAGCTGGATGTCGCCGGTGCCGGGCGGCAGGTCGACGACCAGCACGTCGAGGGGCTCCGCGGCCGAGCCCCAGGCCACGTCATGCACCATCTGGCGCGCGGCGGAGGAGGCCATGGGTCCCCGCCAGATCATCGGCGCCGCCTCATCGACCAGGAAGCCGATGGACATCACCTTGATGCCCCAGGCCTCCAGCGGGATCAGCTTCTTCTCCGGCCCGAATCCGGGCTCGCCATCGACCCCCAGCATGCGCGGAGCCGAGGGGCCATAGACGTCGGCGTCCAGCAGGCCGACCCGCAGGCCCTGGCGGGCCAGGGCCACGGCGAGATTCACCGAAATGGTCGACTTGCCGACCCCGCCCTTGCCGCTGGCCACGGCGATGACCTTTTTCACATGGGCGGGACGCTCGGCCTCGGCCGGCGGCGCGGGCTGGGCCTGGGGGTCGTGGGCGAGGCGGGCGCCCTTACGGACCCGGGTGACGCCCGGTCCGGGCGGCGGGGCGGGCGGCGCCTCGGCGGTCAGCACCACCTGGGCGCGGGTGACGCCGGGCAGGCCGGCCAGCAGCGTCTCGGCGGCGTCGCGCACCGGGGCGTACTGCTCGACCTGATCGGCGGGAACCTCGAGCATGAAGCCCGCCGGCCGGGCGCGAGGATCAGGCCACGGACCAGTCCGGCGTCGGACAATCCCTGCCCGCTCCGCGGATCGATCACCTGGTTCAGCACGGCCATCAGGCCGGCGCGGTCGAGAGGGGCGTCAGGGGTCATGAGGTCTTTGTCGGGCTTTGTCTTGCTTTGCCGGTGGGGCCGCCTCATATCCGGCTGACAGCGCCGGTTTACAAGTCCGCTCGGGGACCTGTGCGACGCGGCCGCGCCGAGATCAGAAGTCAGACGACGCGACCATGCCCTGGAATGACAATGCAAACCCCGGCCCCTGGGGATCGCCGTCCAACGGCGGCGACGGGGAACGACGCGATCCGCCCCGCGGCGGCCGTGGCCCTGGCGGGCCCGGAGGTCCGCGCCGGCCCGGCGGGCCCGACATCCCGCCCTCCTTCGACGACGCCATGCGCCGCTTCCGCGGCCTGCTGGGCGGTCCGGGCGCGCCGCGCTCCGGCGTGGCGGTGATTGTCGCCGCCGTGGCCTTCGGGATCTGGGCGCTGTCCGGCCTCTATGTGGTCCAGTCTAACGAGCAGGCGGTGGTGACCACCTTCGGCCGCTACACCCGCTCGGAATCGCCCGGCCTGCGCTATCACCTGCCCTCCCCCATCGAGGCGGTCGAGAAGGTCGCGGTGACCAGCCTGAACCGAACCGACATCGGCGGATCAGGCAGCACGGACGCGCCCGAGCAGAGCCTGATGCTGACCGGCGACGAGAACATCGTCGACCTGGACTTCAGCGTGACCTGGCGGGTCAGCGACGCGGCCGCCTATCTCTTCACCGTGCGCGACCCGAACGACGGCGTTCAGGCCGCCGCCGAGAGCGCCATGCGCGAGGTGATCGGCAAGACCACCCTGGGCTCGATCATGACCAGCGGCCGAGGCCAGGTGCAGATCGAGACGGCCGAATTGATGCAGAAGACCCTGGACCGCTGGGGCGCCGGCGTCACCGTGGTCGAGGTCCAGATCCGCTCCGCCAATCCACCGGCCGAGGTGATCGACGCCTTCCGTCAGGTGGCCAACGCCCAGCAGGACGCCGAGAGCAAGGTCAACGAGGCCAACACCTACAAGAACCGCGTGGTCAATGAGGCCAAGGGCGACGCCTCGGCCATCACCCAGTCGGCCGAGGGCTATCGCGAGCAGGCGGTGCGCGAGGCCAAGGGCGAGGCCGCGCGCTTCAACCAGATCTATGCGGAATATCGCCGCGCGCCGGCCGTGACCCGCCAGAGGCTCTATATCGAGACCATGCAGCGGGTGCTGGCCAAGTCGAACAAGGTGGTGGTGGACGGCAAGGGGACCAGCGCCCCGATCATCCTGCCGCCGGACGTCTTCAAGCCGCGCAATACGCCCGTGGCCGCCCCGCCGCCCTCGGCCTCCGACGGCCCCGCGGCCTCGGGCTCCGTCATTCCCGGAGCCGCCCGATGACCCGCGCCCAGATCGCCGCCCTCGTCACGGCCGTTTTCGCCTTCGTGCTGCTCAGCAACACCCTGTTCGTGGTCGAGCAGCGCGAGCAGGCCATCGTGCTGAACTTCGGAGAGCCCGTGCGCGTCATCAACGCCATGGGCGCCGATGATCCCGGCCTGCACCTCAAGGCGCCGTTCATCGAGAACGTCATCAAGGTCGACAAGCGCAACCTGCCCCTGGTCGCCGACAAGGAAGAGATCGTCGACGTCAACCAGAAGCGCCTGGTGGTCGACGCCTTCGTTCGCTACCGGATCTCCAATCCGCTCCAGTACTACCGGACCCTGCGCACCGAGACGATCGCCCAGGACCGCGTCGAGCGGCTGGTGAATTCCTCCCTGCGCCAGATCCTGGGCTCGGCCACCACCGAGCAGATCGTCTCGACCAAGCGCGGCGACCTGATGGCCGCCACCAAGCGCGACGTCGAGACCCGGGCCAAGGCCTCGGGCCTGGGCATCGAAATCATCGACGTCCGGATCAAGCGCGCCGACCTGCCCCAGGGCAATCAGGAGGCGGTGTTCCGGCGCATGCGCACCAGCCGCGAGCAGGAAGCGGCGGGCATCCGCGCCGGCGGCGAACAGCAGAAGCGCGAGATCATCGCCGAGGCCAACAAGGAGGTCGCCATCACGCTCGCCACCGCCACCGAGGAGGCCGAGAACGTCCGCGGCCAGGGCGACGGCCTGCGCACGCGGATCTTCGCCCAGAGCTTCGGCAAGGACCCGAGCTTCGCGGCTTTCTATCGGTCCATGCAGGCTTATGAGGCGTCGCTCGGACAGGGCGACACGACCATGGTGCTCTCGCCGGACAGCGCCTTCTTCAAGTACTTCGAGCGCGGGCCGGGCGCGAAATAGCCTTGGCTGAGCTGGTCGTCCCGCATGTCCGCTACATGGCCTCGTTCCTTGAGGCCCTGCATGAGGGCTACAGCCGCGACAACCTGCGCCCCGAGACGCCTAAGAGCATCGCCGAGGTTGAGGCTGATCCCCTCGCCTTCCTGGACAGCCAGCTCAATCCGCCGGACACCTTCGTCCAGCCGGACGGCTCCCTTGGCCAAGCCATGCCGTGGACGGCTCTGTGGTGGGTGGAGAACTACCGGTTCTTGGGCACAGTGCATGTGCGCCATGAGCTCAACGAGAGCCTGTCGAGGGTCGGCGGCCACGTGGGCTACGCTATGCGCCCGTCAGCCCGCGGCCAGGGTCACGCGAGCGCCGCCCTGGCGGCCGGCCTCGACTGGATCCGCGCGAACCTTCCCTTGAAGCGCGTGCTGCTGACCGTGAATCCCAGCAACTCGCATTCGATCCGTGTCATCCAGAAGAACGGCGGGGTTCACACCCAGACCGTCCCGCACATCTGGCGGCCAGGCGAAGAGGCCATGCACTTCTGGATCGAGCTCTAGCCGAGCCAGCCCCGCACCTCGTGCAGGTCGGTGGCGATGCGGACGCAGAGCTCGCGCATCTCGTCGGTGGGATGCAGCATGTCGGGCACCATCACCGTCATCATGCCGGCCGCCGCCGCGGCGCGGACGCCGTTGTGGCTGTCCTCAAGGGCCAGGCACAGATGCGGCGCGACCCCCAGCCGCTCGGCGGCGAGCAGGTAGGGATCCGGATTGGGCTTAGGCCGGGCGTAGTCGCCGTGCGCCACCACCGCGTGGAAGCGGTCGCGCAGGCCGTGATGGCCCATATGGTGCTCGACCTCGCGGTGATGCGAGGAGGTGGCGATGGCCCGCGGCAGGCCCAGTTCGTCCAGCCGGTCGAGGATCTCCACCACTCCGGTCTTGAGGGCCAGCTCCACGGCCGCCAATTCATGGAACTTCAGGCTGGCCGCGGCGCGGAAGGCCGTGGCGTCGAAGTCGGCGCCGAAGTGGTCCAGCAACTGGTGTTCGTTGTGGGCCCAGGTCAGGCCGACCATGTTCAGAAACAGGGCCTTGGGGAACTCGAGCCCCATCCCGGCCGCCGTGGCGACGACGGCGGCGTGATAGACGGTCTCGGTGTCGACCAGGAGGCCGTCCATGTCGAACACGACGGCTTGGGGAACGCGGGGAAGGCTCATGGGCCGCTGACTAGCGCAGGTTGCGACCCGGCGGAAATCACACCGCGCTTCAGTCCGTGACGAAGTCGGCCTGGGCGTAGCCCTGGAAATAGAGCAGCGCCGTCAGGTCGGCGTGGTCGACCTTGGCGTCGGCCTGGGCGGCGACGATCGGCTTGGCCCGATAGGCGACGCCGAGCCCCGCGGCTTCGATCATGGCGAGATCATTGGCGCCGTCGCCGATGGCGAGGGTCTCTGACAGGTCCAGGCCCAGCGCCTTCGCCTCGCCCGCCAGGGCGGCCAGCTTGGCCTCGCGGCCCAGGATCGGTTCGCCGACCGTGCCGGTGAGCGCGCCGTCCGCCTCGCCCAGCGTATTGGCGCGATCCTCGTGGAAGCCTGCGGCGACAGCCACCCGGGAGGTGAAGAAGGTGAAGCCGCCGGAGACCAGCAGGCAGCGGGCGCCCGAGGCGGCCATGGTGCGCACGAAGGTCCGGGCGCCGGGGTTCAGGCGGACGCGCTGGTCATAGGCCAGTTGCAGATCGGCGACCGGCAGCCCCTTCAGCATGGCCACCCGTTCGCGCAGAGCGCCCTCGAATTCCAGCTCACCGCGCATGGCGCGCTCGGTGATCGCCGAGACCTGGGCCTTCACCCCGGCGAAGTCAGCCAGCTCGTCCAGGCATTCGCAGCCGATGATGGTGGAGTCCATGTCGGCGACCAGCAGCTTCTTGCGCCGGCCGTTCCAGGGCTGGACGCAGAGGTCGATGGGCGCGCCCTCCAGCACGGTCGCGGCGGCGGCGCGGATGGCGTCGATGTGCTCGCCCTCAAGCGCGAGGTCGAGGGCGCCGGGGCCGAGCGGCCTTGGCTCCTTGACGCGGGCCCCCGCGGCTGCGAGCGCTGGGGCGAGACGGCCGAGGGCGGCCTGGACCTGGTCCGGTTGCGGACTGACGAGGGTGAGAGCGATCTGCATGACGCGCCGCATCTGGCTGATCGCCGGGCCTACGGCAAGCGGCAAGTCGGCCCTGGCGCTGCGTCTGGCCGAGGCGACGGGGGCCGAGATCATCGGCGCCGACGCCCTGCAGCTCTATCGCGACATCCCGATCCTGAGCGCCGCCCCCAGTGCGGCCGAGCGCGCCCGGGTCCGCCACCACCTGGTGGGCGAGGTCGACGCCGCCGAGGGCTGGTCGGTCGGTCACTGGCAGAGGGCGGCCCTGGCGCGGCTGGCCGAGATCCCCGGATCCGTGGTGATCGTGGGCGGGACCGGGCTCTATTTCCGGGCCCTGACCCACGGCCTGGCCGAGGTGCCGCCGATCCCCGAGACGTTGCGGGAGGCTGCGCGGCGGAAAGTTCATACAGTTCTTGAACAGGACTTCCGTGAGGAACTTGCACAACGAGACCCACTTGCCGCCGCGCGGATCTCGCCCGGGGACAAGCAGCGGCTGGCGCGCGCCTGGGAGGTGCTGGAGGCGACGGGCCGCAGCCTGAGCGACTGGCAGGCCGACAGCACCGGCGCCCTGCCTGCCGGAAGCTGGACGGCGGTGGCCCTCGAGCCGCCTCGCGACGCCCTCTATGACCGTTGCGACCAGAGGCTGGAGGCCATGGTCGAGGCGGGCGTCCTGGCCGAGGTCGAGGCCCTGGCGGCGCGCCGGCTGGCCCCCGCCCTGCCCGCCCTGAAGGCGGTCGGCTATCGCGAGTTCGCCGCTCATCTGGCGGGCGAGACCAGCCTGAAGTCCGCCATCGCGGCGGCGCAGATGGAGACCCGCCGCTACGCCAAGCGCCAGACCACCTGGATGCGCGGCCAGATGGCCGACTGGTCGCGGATCACCGCCGTCGCGCCCGAGGAACAGTGGAGGCAGTTTATTGCCCTCGACCCCGGCTTGACGCTCTGATCGGGGCATGCGATGACCCCCACGATAGCGTTTGGAGCAAACCGTTGCGCCGCATCCTTGTACTCGTAAGGCGACCCGCCGCGGACTGACGATGTCGTCAGCCGTGAAAGGTCGCTTGCACCCGGGCCCCTAGAGGGCCTTTTTTATTGCCCCATCAAGGCCGAACGTCATGACCGCCCACCAAACCATCCAAGCCGACACCGCCAAGCAGGATCAGGAGATCCTCACCGGCGCGGAGATCGTCGTCCGCTCGCTGATCGACCAGGGGGTCGAGGTGCTGTTCGGCTATCCGGGCGGGGCGGTGCTGCCGATCTATGACGCGCTCTTCAACGAGCCCCGGCTGCAGCACGTTCTGGTCCGTCACGAGCAGGGGGCGACCCACGCCGCCGAGGGCTATGCGCGCTCGACCGGCAAGCCCGGCGTGGTCCTGGTCACCTCCGGCCCCGGCGCGACCAACGCCATCACCGGCATCGTCGACGCCCTGATGGACTCCATCCCGCTGATCGTCATCACCGGCCAGGTCGCCACCCACCTGATCGGCACCGACGCCTTCCAGGAATGCGACACGATCGGCATCACGCGGTCGATCACCAAGCACAACTACCTGGTCAAGGACGTGGCCGAGCTGCCGCGGATCATGCACGAGGCCTTCCACATCGCCACCTCGGGCCGTCCGGGCCCGGTGGTCATCGACATCCCCAAGGACGTCCAGTTCTCCAAGGCCGGCTATCAGGGGCCGAACGAGGTCACCTGGGCGCACAACTATCATCCGCGCACCAAGGGCGACGCGGGCCGGATCGCCGAGGCCGTGGCCCTGATCGCCGGCGCCCGGCGGCCGATCCTCTACACCGGCGGCGGCGTGATCAACGCCGGCCCCAAGGCGGCCGAGCTGCTGCGCGAGTTCGCCACCCTGACCGGCGCGCGGTCACCTCGACCCTGATGGGCCTGGGCGCCTTCCCGGCCTCGGATCCGAAGTGGCTGGGCATGCTGGGCATGCACGGCAGCTTCGAGGCCAACAACGCCATGCACGACTGCGACGTCATGGTGGCGATCGGCGCGCGCTTCGACGACCGGGTCACCGGCCGCCTGGACGCCTTCGCCCCGCATTCCAAGAAGATCCATATCGACATCGACGCCTCGTCGATCTCCAAGAACGTCCGGGTCGATATCGGCATCGTCGGCGACGCCGGCAGCGTGCTGGAGGACATGATCGCCGCCTGGAAGTCCCGCAACCTGTCGATCGACAAGGCGGCCATGGGCGACTGGTGGCGGCAGATCGAGGCCTGGCGCGCCCGCCAGTCGTTCCGCTATGCGCCGGACGCGGAGTACATCAAGCCGCAGTACGCCATCGAGCGCCTGTACGCGCTCACCCGCGACAAGGACGTCTACATCACCACAGAGGTCGGTCAGCACCAGATGTGGGCCGCCCAGTTCTTCCACTTCGACGAGCCGAACCGCTGGATGACCTCCGGCGGCCTGGGCACCATGGGCTATGGCCTGCCGGCCGCGCTGGGCGTGCAGATGGCCCATCCGGGCGCTCTGGTGGTCGACATCGCCGGCGACGCCTCGGTGCAGATGACCATGCAGGAAATGTCGACGGCCATGCAGTACGGCCTGCCGATCAAGATCTTCATCCTCAACAACGAGTGGATGGGCATGGTGCGCCAATGGCAGCAGCTGCTGCACGGCGAGCGCTATTCGCACTCCTATTCCGAGAGCCTGCCGGACTTCGTGAAGATGGCCGAGGCCTTCGGGGCTCTGGGCCTGCGCGCCCAGCATCCCAGCGAGCTGGACGAGAAGCTGAAGCAGATGATCGACTATGACGGCCCGGTGCTGTTCGACTGCCGGGTGACCAAGGACGAGAACTGCTTCCCGATGATCCCGTCCGGCAAGGCCCACAACGAGATGATCCTCGCCGACGACGGCCGCGATCTTGGCGGCATCATCGACGACGCGGGCAAGCGTCTGGTCTGATCCCATGCCAGCGCTGGATCGGACCCCCGAGACCGGCGCTCCAGAGACCTGGCGCCGGATCGCCGAAACGACCGCCCGGCTGGGCTTCGACATGCCGTCGGAGCCCAGGACGGGCGCCTTCCTGAAGATGCTCGCCGCCGCCAAGCCCGGCGGCCGGATGCTGGAGCTGGGCACCGGTACGGGCCTGGCCACCGCCTGGCTGCTGGCCGGGATGGATGCGGATGCGCGGCTGACCAGCGTGGACGTCGCGCCCGACCTGCAGGCCGTGGCCCGCGCCGAGCTGGGCGACGATCCCCGCGTGGAGTTCGTGATCGAGGACGGCCTGGCCTTCCTGCAGCGCCAGACTCCCGCCAGCTATGACCTGATCTTCGCCGACGCCATGCCGGGCAAGTATGAGGGGCTGGAGGACGCCCTGGCTCGGGTGAGACCCGGCGGGATCTGGATCGGCGACGACATGCTGCTCCAAGGCAACTGGCCTGATGGGCATGAGGCGCGGGTAGCGGGGTTGCTGCAAGCCTTGCAGGGCCGAGAGGGCTGGGCCGTGGTGGAGATGGCCTGGGCGTCGGGGCTGGTGGTGGCGGTGCGGCGGAAGCTTTAGCTCAAAGCCACACCTTAACAGCCGCTAGAGCGATTTCTCTCGACGGGACGCACGCCTACCGCGCTCCAACTCCGCTATGATCCGATCGGCCGATCTTCGTGCCGCATCAACGGGATCAAGCGCACTGATTGCTGCCCGCTTACCGTCAAGCATCTGCTCAACGGCGGCAACGAGAGATGCAGGGGCCAAAGTCGCCCGAACTTCAGCGTTCACTTCACGAACCTCCACGCGGATGTTTTCTATAAAGGAAATCCCGATTCATTTCAATATTAAAATAATGCTTCCTCTTAATCCAAATAAATCCATCCCCTTTAGATATAACAGCAACATCCACCGGGCCACCCACAGATTCCAGAGAGGAGTCGACCCGGCGCCTAAGGGCCGTAATATCAACCAAAGCCTCCGCCATACTTGCCATCTCTTCCTTTGGAAGCGCATTTACGACACTCAGAATGGGATTAATTGAATTAATCTGATGAAATTTTCCCAGCTCCTCCTTAAACATCTCCATTATTTTCCGATTTTCACCGGATTGAATACCGCCCTCCACGACCCTCTCATCTGCATCAGATATGTATCTCCTTACAAGAGAGTCGCTTTTGTTCTTTAATATTCTACCAAATAGGCTACTTATATAACTTCTCGTTTCGGCACTAATGCCCTCAATTATAAGCGATATAATATCCATCTGACCGAATGGCAGCACCACGCCCCCCGGATCCTCATCTGTGTTTAGATTTTGAGACCGACTGTCCCTCCAGCATCTATTTATGCTTTTAAATTTTCCGTCGAAAATCGTCACGTTGGCCACGGGAAGTATTTCACTATCACCGAACCCCGCCATTACTATTCCCGTGGAGTATTCCGATTGGATGTTTCTAATTACAAATGCGTGCAGGTATCCTAGAATCGCATTCAACACAGCCGCCGTGATTACTTCTTCAAAGACCTCGCCAGCCAGCGCTTTTATGTCTTTCGACCACTCTTCGGAGAATTTTTCTAAAGAAAGCTGGATATCAACTATCTGGAACTCATCATCCAAGCTTGCCCTCGCTGATTTCATGTATGAAATTGCATTTTCACGGAACTCTTTCTTCGATTCATACTTAATATGGGATTTCGCAGAATTTAGAATATCTATAAATCTTGCCGCCAAGCCAACTTGCTGCAATGTCAAATCATCGAATATAGGTCTATTAGAAAATTCTATGAAATCTTCAGAACATTCCTCGACCGTATTATAACATTTTGACTGACATTCTCTCCGAAACATCTTGATGATGTTCTCCCACAGAACGCCAGACACGTCAGCGGATCCATGAATCATGATCCCGATGTCGTGCGCCGGACCAAGAGAGAAGAGCTTGTTGGCTGTTTTCCACACCCGCTGCCTACCGGTCGTTACTGCGCTGTCAGCTGCAAGCGCAATGCCCTGACGATTTAGGATCACGATTTCTGTAGTCATTCGCCCTTACCTCACACCACAATCCTCGCCCCAGGGCGCCACTGCAATCTTGCGAGTGTCGCGAATAAATTCAACCCAGGCGCGGAACTGCCGCCGATAGCCACCCCACCCGTCCTGGTTTAGCCTGACCGCCGCACCAGGGAGACGACCTCAGATGACCGATGACGGCGGACCGTGGGGGCGACCGCGCCCGGAGGCGCCCAAGCCCGCGCCGTCGCGCCCGCCCATTCCGCGCCAGCGGCTGCTGATCTGGGTCGGGGTGATGGTCGCCACGGGCGCGGCGGTCTGGGGGCTGGCGCGGGCCAATCCCGGGGCGGTGAGCTCCGAGGAGGACTGGATGTGGACGGCGCGCAGTGTCGCGATCGTGGCCCTGCTCTCCTCCGCCCTGCTGCGCGGAGGACCGATCCGCTGGGGGGAAAAGGCGCGGCACGCGGCGATGTGGGTCGCGGTCGGGATGGTGCTGATCCTGGGCTACAGCTATCGCGGCGAGCTGGCCGGGCTGGGCCAGCGTCTGCAGGGCGAACTGACCGGGGCGCATCCGGTCGCGGCCGGCGACCACGAGCTGGTGGTCAGCCGCGAACAGGGCGGCTTCTTCGTCATCGGCCAGGTCAACGGCCAGACCGTGCGCTTCATGGTCGACACCGGCGCCACCGATACGGTGCTGAGCCCCGCCGACGCCCGGCGCCTGGGCCTGGACACCGCCAAGCTCGTCTATGGTCGCCCGGCCCAGACCGCCAACGGCCTGGGCTTCGGCGCCGACTTCAAGGCCGACAGCCTAGCCATAGGCCCGATCCGCATGACCGACATGCCGATGGTGGTGAACCAGACGGCGATGGATAGCTCCCTGCTCGGCATGAGCTTCCTCACCAAGCTGGAGTCGTTCCAGGTGAAGGGCGACCGCCTGTATCTGAGATGGCGGGGCTAGGAGCCCCATGCGCTTGTGAACTTCTGCGCCACGAATTTGCGCAATTCCGAATAGGCTGAGATCCGACATGATCGGGGGGCTCCACAGCCACCCGAACGGATCCCCGCCATGTCGACCCTGTCCCCCACCGCCGATCCCCGCCCCGCCCGCCGCGCCAAGACGGTCGAAGCCCCTCAGACCCGCGGCCAGGCCGTGGGCGGGCCCAAGGCCCTCCTGCGTCTCGAGGGCGGCGTCGTGCTCGCCGCCGCGGCCGCCTACGCCCAGACGGACGGCGGCTGGTTGCTGTTCGCGATCCTGTTCCTGGTCCCCGATCTCTCGATGCTGGGCTATCTGGCCGGCCGCCGGATCGGGGCCTTCGGCTATAATCTCGGCCACAGCTATCTGGGCCCCGCGGCCCTGGCCGCCTACGGCCTGTGGAGCGCCGCGCCGCTCTGCGTCTCAATCGCCCTGATCTGGGTCGCCCACATCGGCTTCGACCGACTGATGGGCTACGGCCTGAAATACGCGACTGGGTTCAAGCACACCCATCTGGGGTAAGGGCGGCGCTGAGTATCTAGCGTCGCCCAGTGACCTTGAGCGCCTCCGGCTTCTCACCGGTCAGTTCGTAGAGCTTGACCCAGCTGCGCAGGGCCGCGGCCACCGGGCCCGGGATCGGCAGGCCGGCGAACCAGCGCGAGACCGTCGAGCGGTCGACATCCAACCCTTCGGCGAGCCGGGACATCCAGCCCCGGTCGCCGAAGAGAAGGATCGCCGCCAGACGGAGCTCCTCAGGGGTCATGCCTGAGAGATCTCCGCCAGCGGGGCCTCGTGTTCGCGCATGTACCGCAGCACCGACTCCGAGAAGCCGTCGATGCGGGTCCAGTCGCCGTAGCCAACGCCGTTGCGGGCGCTGGCCACATTGACCATGTAGGCCTTGGCCGCCTTAGGCGCCGGAACCGGATCTTGCGACTGTTCGTCGGTGATCACGATCAGGCGGTCGTGCGGCAGCCGGTTCACATGCGCCACCGCCTTACCCAACAGGGTTCCGTTGCTCGGTTGCGAACGGATGACAGCATCGACCCCGGCCATGCCGCGGCGAGCCGGCACCTCAACCACTTCGTTCGAGAACGAGAAGACCCGCACATCGCCCGGAACGATCGAGGCCAGGGTGGCCGCGGCGTCCATCCGGGTGAGGTCAGATCGCGCCGACAGACGCACGTTCATCGAGGGGGACACGTCCACCAGGACAATCGTGCGGCCTTCGAACACCGGCTCCGCAAGCACCGCCTCCATCAGAGCCTGATCGAGGAAGGGCTCGTACCGCGGCGCGGCGCGCGCCGCCGCCACATAGCGGAACGGCAGCACCCGCTCGGCGCCGCGCCGGGCGATGATCGCGTCGCGCACCAGACCCTCGTCGACCTGCGCCTGATCCATGTTGCGGAGGTTCCGCAGCAGGGCCAGGTAGCCAAGCTTGCGCTCGGCGAGCAGGCGCTCAAAGGTCTCGCGCTTGTCCGCGCCGCCCGACAGGGCGACTTCCCAGGTGTCCGGCGACGGCAGGTCACGGTTCGCCACCTGCTTCCAGAGCGCGGCCTGAGCCTCGTCCTTCGGCTTGGCGTGAACCAGGAACAACACGTCGCGCAGCTTCACGGGGCCGTCGCGATCGTACTTGGCGAGCTGATAGCCGTCGAACTTGGCGAAGGCGCGGGCGAGGCCGCGCTTCATCTGCTTGGTCAGCGGCCGACGACCGTTGCGCCAATAGAGCGCCAGGAACTCCGACATCTCGTCGGCGCGCTGGATGACGCGCTCGATGGTCTCCGAGACCAGCGAGGTCCCAGACCCGGTGCGAACCAGGACGGACAGCAGCATCAGCGGCGCGTGGCGCAGATTGAAGCGCTCGCGCGCCTCGACGGCGAGCGCCGCGACGATCGCGGGATCGAGTTCGGCGGCCAGAGCGGACATGCGGTCGGCGATGGTCTCGCCGTCCTCATAGAACTCGCTCTCCCACAGGAGGCAGGACAGCACCGACCGGCGCAGCTTCTGTTCGGCCGAGAGGATCGCGGCCGGAGCGCCTTCGTGCGTGACGCCCGGGCGCGGGGAAAAGATGTTGAAACGCATGGCGCCAACCTCCTGACGTCGTTGAAAGGGCCAATCCGGGGAAAGGGCGAGAACGCCTCTCCCGACGATCGACCCTTCGGCCTTACGTCGGGACGCGGGTTTCGAACCCGCTCAGCTTTGCAGCCTTAACCATCGAAGTATTCGTTCTCTTCGCCCCCAGATTGGGTCCTGCCGAACGCGCCGGAGCGACGCGGCTCAAACCGCACCGATCAATCGCGATCGCCAGGACACGATCTTGATAGTCCGTCTTGTTGCATAATGCAACAAAAATGATGACGTCGTCCGCGGGGAATATGCGATCCCGGGGGGCGCTTCCGCCGACGCTCGCCACGTCAGACCTCAGCTTGGACTCTGGCCGCCCACGGGTTTGGAGCGATGAATCCGGGATCATCGCCACCGCGGACGACGTCACCGCCAGCACGTCGGCCAAGCCTGTTTGTTGATCCGTGCGCGCGGTTCCAAGCCCGCCGCTTCCGGATCCCACAGGCCAGCCTGGCGCTGGGGTCGACGACAGGGAACAGGCGAGACCGGCAGCCCGGAGCTTTTCCAACTAAGCTACGGCGAGCTTGCGCCCTCCGGCGGGATTCGAACCCGCGACACCAGGGTCCAACGATGAAGCCGATCTCTACGCCACTGTCGTCGAGATGCTGGGGTACAGGCGGGCGCGCGGTTTCTGCTCTACCGGGCTGAGCTACACGGAATTTGCATCCCGTGACGGGATTCGAACCCGCGACACGAAGTATTCGTGCCCTACGCCGCCAACATCTCTCGCCGCCGAAGCGACGAGGCCGGTCTGATATCCGCATATGTTGCATAATGCAACACGAAATCTGACTTTTCTTGTCGCGTCTCTTCCGGCCCTCCGCTGGCGCTTCGGGCGTTCGACGCGGCGATCGTGAAAGCGTTCACGATCGCATACGGCCCGCCTGAACGGCGGGCCGTCGCGTCTCACCCCTTCACGCACACGACCTGGCGCAGGGTGTGGACCACCTCGACCAGGTCGGCCTGGGCGGCCATCACCGCGTCGATGTCCTTGTAGGCCATCGGCGTTTCGTCGATCACCTCGGCGTCCTTGCGGCACTCCACCCCCGCCGTAGCGGCGATGTGGTCGTCGAGGCTGAACCGCCGCTTGGCTTCGGCCCGGCTCATGGCCCGGCCGGCGCCGTGCGAGCAGGTGCAGAAGGACTGGGCGTTCCCCTTGCCGCGCACGATGAAGCTTCGTGCGCCCATGGAGCCCGGGATGATGCCCAGGTCGCCTTCGCCCGCCCGCACCGCGCCCTTGCGGGTCACGAACACCTTCTTGCCGAAGTGGGTTTCGGTGGTGACGTAGTTGTGGTGGCAGTTCACCGCGCTCTCCGTCGTCCACAGATCCGGGAAGGCCGCGCGCAGAACGCCCAGCACCTGGTCCATCATCACCTCGCGGTTGGCCGCGGCGTATTTCTGCGCCCAACTCACCGCGCGGATGTAGTCGACGAAGCCGTCCGAGCCTTCCGGGAAATAGGCCAGGTCGGCGTCGGGCAGGTTGATGAACCACCGGCGCATATCGTGCTTGGCGTGCTCGATGAAGTAGCTGCCAAACCGGTTGCCGACGCCCCGAGAGCCGGAGTGCAGCATCACCCACACGTCACCGGCTTCGTCGAGGCACAGCTCGATGAAGTGGTTGCCCGTGCCCAGCGTGCCCAGGTGGCCGAGACCCCGCGGGTGCGCCGCCTTGGGATGCTTGTCGATCACCGCCGCATAGCCGTCCGCCAGCTCCGCCCACTTGGCCTTGGCCAGGTCGGGCGGGTCGCCGGCATGGGCGCCCACGTCATTGCGACCGCCATTGTCGGTCCGGCCATGGGGCACGGCGGCTTCGATGGCCGAGCGGATCCCCGACAGGTTGTCGGGCAGCTGCTCGGCGCGGATCGAGGTCCGCACCGCCATCATGCCGCAGCCGATGTCGACCCCCACCGCCGCCGGGATGATGGCGCCGGAGGTGACGATCACCGAGCCCACGGTCGCGCCCTTGCCCCAGTGCACGTCGGGCATCACCGCGACGTGGCTGTGGATGAACGGCAGGCTGGCCACATTGCGCAGCTGGGCGAGCGCCGATTCCTCGATCGGCACCCCCTTGGTCCAGGCCTTGATCGGCCGGCCGTCGCTTTCAATCAGATCGAACCCGCTCATGGGGTTCCCCCTTCTTTGCTCTGCCCCTCCCGGCGTCGCGGCTGAACGGAGCCCCAGAAACGAGGAACCCCTCCAGGCCGGGCCGGGAGGGGTTCCTTCGTACAGTCCAGATCGGATCGCCGACCTAGCTCGAAGCCTTCCTCCGGACGCGCGCGCGCAGACCCTCGACCTGATAGTCGAAGCTGCGGACGTTCATCTCTTTGGCTGGCTTGCAGGCCATGGTCGTGGGTCCTTTCGGGAGCGCGGCGTGTGTCATGACGACCCGCAGCCGGCAAGACCAAGGTTAACCTCGCCGACCGAACAGCCCATGGTTGTGGCCCAAATGACACGCCATGAGCGAACCCGGGGCAGGATCATCCCTCCCCCGGCTTCACCAGGTGGTAGGGCTGGCTGATCTCCTGGAAGACCGGCAGGGCCTCGCAGGTCGTTGCGTGGGCGGAGATGGCCGGCCAGGCGGCGAGATCGAAGACGCCGGGAAGGGCCTCGCGGACGAAGCGCAGCATGGTCGCCAGGATGATATCGGCATGGCCGATCCGGTCGCCGAACAGCCAGGGGGTGGTGCGCGACGCGCGGGCGGCCTCAAGGGCGTCGAGGGCGCCGGACACCTGGGTGCGGCAGCGGTCGACCCACATCTGCAGGGCCTCGCCGCGCAGGGCGCGCTCATAGAGCAGCGAGACGGCCTTGTCGGCGGCGCCGGCGGCGAGCGCGATGAGGCGGAAGGCCTGGCGGCGGTCGGGGCCCGCCGCGGCGATCATGGCGCGGTCCGGGCCCACCATCTCGTCCAGGGTCTCCAGGATGGCGAAAGAGTCCATCAGGGCGACGCCGTCGTCGAACACCACGGTCGGCACCCGGATCAAGGGGTTGTAGGCGGCGATGGTCTCCGCGTCCCCGAAGGTGGACCAGGGCTTGTGGTCATAGGGGATGGCGTAGAGCCGAAGCGCGATCGCCACCCGCCGCACGAAGGGCGAATCGTACTGACCGATCAGCATCATGGCGGGGGGCTCCGCGGTTGGAGGATCAGGTCGTGCGTTCGAACTCGGCGTCGATCACCAGCTGGATCGGGTCGAGGAAGAAGGGCGACATGCCGTAGTCCTGGGGGTTGATCCAGGCGATCGCCTGGGCGCCCAGGCGCGGATGGCCGAAACCCTTGCCGGCGCCGATCAGCTCGACCTTGAAGGTCACCGGCTTGGTCTTGCCCAGCAGGGTGAACTGGCCGTCGATCTCGCCATGCAGGGGGTCGGTGCGGCGGAAGGCTGTCGAGACAAAGGTCGCCTTCGGGAAGTCGGCCGACTTCAGATAGGTGCCGGCGATCTCCTTGGCGAAGCCCGGCACATTGGTCGCCACCGAGCCGGTGTCGACCGCGGCGTTGAAGCTGGATTTGTCCAGGTGGTCCGGATCCCAGACCAGGGTCGCCTGGGCGGTGTCGAACCGGAAGATGCTCATCGAATAGCCGATGTGCGAGACCCGGGCGATGACGCCGGCATGGCCCGGATCGAGCTTGTAGGTCCCGGCCACGGCGGCGGCGGGATCCTTGTCGCCGCAATAGACCCCGGGCGGCAGGCCCGTGGGACAGGCGGCCTGGGCGAGACCGGCGAAGGTCAGGGCGGCGAGCAGGCCGCACAGGGCGGCGATGGGGCGCAGGATGGACATGAGCGAACCTTATCGGGGTGGGCGGTCAACTGGAAGACGCGGCGATACGGCCCGCCCCGACAGGGCGCGCGCGTAATCTTCCGTTATCCATGAGCGCGTTAGAGGCGGATGAGCAGGGGGAATGCGCATGCGCTGGTTGCTGGGCCTTGTGGCCGTATCGAGCCTGGGACTGGCCTCCTGCGCCTCCCACCAGACGGCGCTCGCCCTGCAGTCGCCGCCGGTGGCCAACGCCCTGACCTTCTCGGTGCCGCCGACCCACCCGCTCGCCCACACCGTGGTGCTCGACTACATCTCCGGCATGTCGCAGCACTCCTTCTGGTTCGCCGAGGCCAACCAGAAGGCCTTCCGCCCGCAGGTGGAGAAGCTGCTGGTCGAGTCCGGCATGATGGCGCCGACGCCGGTCGCCGCCCGCTATGGCCTGCAGATCGAGTTCGTCGACCTCAAGGGCTCGGTGTTCGGGACCGATTTCGACAGCCGCAGCCGGGCGGTCTATCGCATCGTCGAGCGCCGCACGGGCCGCGTCGCCTTCACCAGCACGGTCGACGCGGGCTTCAGCGCCCGCTTCGTCGGGCTGAACGAGGATGACGCGATCCTGGCCTACAGCGTGATCGGCGCGCCGCTCGTCGCCGCCAACCTCGCCTCGCCGTCCAACTATATCGCCTCGCCCAACACCTTCGGCCGCAACGCCGAGGTGCGCGCCCACGCCCGCGAGGGCGACCTGGCCACGCGAGGCTTCGGCGCCCGCGACGGCCTGACCCGGGCCAAGCAGGCCGACTTTCAGATGATGAAGCAGAGCCTGGCCAAGTTCGTCCTGGCGCTCTCAGCCCAGCAGCAGATCCCAATGACCAAGATCCTGCCCTGCCTGGACAATCCCGACATCGAGCGGGAGAAGGCCGACCTGGCCCGGCGCGGCATGCGCTGGACCGAGGACAATTGCGAGCACTATCCGGCCAAGCCGGCGCCCATCGTCTACTGAATGGTCTAGTCTGGCCGCCTCGAACGATGGGGCGCTCGCGTGAACCTGACCGACTTCACCTCCTGGGAGGGGATCGCCGCCATCGTCTCGGCGGTGATCGGCCTGTTGACGGTCGGCGGCGCGGTGTTCCGTTGGCGCGAGCAATCCCTGCGGCGCGAGGACGTCCAGGACTGGGCCAATGAGGCGATCACCGCCTTGCAGAGCCTGGTGCTGCTGACCGCCCTGCCACCGGGCCGGATCCCCGCGGACGAGGCGGGCCGTCGGCTGGCCGAGGTGATCTTCGACACCTCCATCCTGGTCGAGCGCGGGCGGCTGTTCTTCCGCAACAAGCCCTGGGGCGACTATGGGGCGAAGAAGCCGCTGGCCTATCGCGGCCGCCGTCCCGCCCTGCTCGACGACCTGATCGCCGCCCACCAGGCGGCCCTGAGGCTGGAGGGCGCGGACGCCCGGACACGGGCCCAGCTGAGCCTGATCGCCGAGGACGCGCTGAAGGATTTCGTCACCCGCATGCAGCACGAGGTGGGCCGCAGCCGCACCGCCTCGCCCGCCACCGGCAAGGTCGGCGAAAGCGTCGACGTGGCCCTGGCGGCCAGCCGCCTCGATCCCCGCCGGGTCGCCGACCGGATGGCGGAGATGGGGGACTAAGGCCCCCACCTCCGCAAGGCCGATCAGGCCTTGATGCGCATCTGGCCCATATAGTCGCGCTTGCCGAGCGGCACGCCCTTGGTCCGCAGGATGTCGTAGGCGGTGGTGGCGTGGAAATGCAGGTTCGGCAGGGAGAAGCTCATCAGGAAGCCCTCGGCGACGAAGGGGATCTTGTGCTCGCCGAACTGGAAGGTGACGTCCTTGCCCTCAAGCGCATTGACCTCGTCGGGGGTCAGGGCCTTCAGCGCGGTCGCGGCGTCGGCGACGTATTTCTGCAGGCCGGCATAATCGAGCGGCTCCATCGTGGCGGAGGGCGAATAGAGGCCCTTCTTGGCGCCCTCGATGGCCCCGATCGAATGGTGGGCGACGGACAGCACCTGGAAGCGGAAGGGCAGCATGTTGGGGAACAGCTGGGCCGCGACGATCTCTTCGGGATCGATGTTGTTGTCCTGGCAATGGGACAGGCCGCGGTCGAGGAAGCCGGAGACGCCCCCCAGCACCTGCAGGAACGAAGTGACGCTGACGTCGTAGAGCGAAATGGCCATGCGGGCCTCCCCAGGGGTTTTGTTATCCCTCCCCTATCGACGAGGC
The DNA here is from genome assembly GCF_022695515.1 of Phenylobacterium aquaticum. Classification (GTDB taxonomy): domain Bacteria; phylum Pseudomonadota; class Alphaproteobacteria; order Caulobacterales; family Caulobacteraceae; genus Phenylobacterium; species Phenylobacterium aquaticum. The sequence goes on along the minus strand of NZ_JALDPT010000024.1, from coordinate 7,235 downwards.
GGGCGGGTCGGCGCCAGCGCTTTTTGCGCCGGGCCTAGATCTTGCCCCAGACGACCAGGGCCAGGCCGGAGAAGACCAGGACATAGCCGCCGAGCATGGTCCGGGTCAGCGGCTCCTTGAACACTAGCCGGGCCAGGACGGGAACCAGGGCGGAGCCGGCTATGGCGAAGGGATAGGCGCGGGTGAAGGCCACCCGGGTCAGGACATAGAACCAGAAGAGCGCTGTGAAGCCGTACCAGACCCCGGCCAGCATCAGCCGCGGATTGGTCAGCATGGCGAGCCCCACCGCCGGGCGGTCCGCGTCGCGGCCGAGCGCGGCCCATTTGAACATCAGCTGGCCGGCCGGCAGGGTCAGGGCGAAGACCGAGCAGAGGATCAGGTCGCCCGGACTCATCATCGGGGTCAGCCCGGCTTGCGGAAGAACGAGGCGACCGCGTCGGCCGGCGCCAGGCGCGCCACCGGATAGGTGGCTACGGCGAATCCATAGGCGGCCATGGAGCGCAGCAGGGGCTCGTCGCGGACGCAGCGGATGCGGCTCCACAGGCCCTTGATCTGGACGGTGTCGAGGTCGAGGCGGCGCTCGGCCGTGAGCCCGACGGTCGCGGCGGCGCGGGCGAGATCGCGCGGCGCGAAGTACCACAGGTGCGGCGAGGGCAGGCCCCTCTGCCACAGCCGGTCATAGGCGCCGCCCAGACCCAGCCGGTCGAGCACCTCGGCCACCTTGAAGAAGAAGCCGTCGCGGTTGGGGCAGTTGAGGCAGAGCACGCCGCCGGGATTCAGGTGCCGGGCGCAGGCGGCGAAGGCGGTCGTGATGTCCGGGATATGCTCGAAGACGTCGTTGAAGACGATCACGTCGAACCGGTCGGCGTCGTCCAGGGCGTCGGGGAAATAGCCATGCCGGACCGGAACGCCGCGGGCGCGGGCGGCGGCGATCACATTGGCGTCGGGCTCGATTCCCTCGACCGAGAATCCCAGGCCGGCGGCGTGCTGCAACAGGAACCCAGGACCTGCGCCCACGTCCAGCAGCCGGGCGCCAGGCCGCGCCAGGGTCTTGAGGGTGTCCAGCAGGCGGGCGTTGTTGCGGTCGCGCACCGCCTCCAGGCCGGCCTCGCGGCGGGTTTCGTCGACCAGGTCGCCGCCCGCGACGTCCGGAATCTCCACGGCGAAGTCGGCGTGCAGCAGTCCGCAGCCTTGGCAGCGGAACAGCCAGTCATGGCGCCACGGGGCGAGGGTCCGGGCGCAGGCCGGGCAGGCGCGCCCTGGGTTCGCGACCGTCTTGCTGTCGTGCTGATCCGCCATCGGCCGATGGAGTGGACCAGCCCCGCGCGCCGCGCAAGCCCCGGAACCCGCCCCGGTTTGATGCGGTCGGTTGCAGGCGGGCCCAGCATGTGACAGGTCGTGGCCTTGTCTTCGCCTCCTAGGACCGCCGCCATGTCCGACGCCCAGCCCGCCTCCGTCTACGACCTCGCCCACCAGGAAGAGGCCGAGAGCCTGGCCACCTACGCGATCCTGGTCGACAACGAGCCGGGCGTGCTGCACCGGCTGGTCGGACTGTTCGCCGCCCGTGGCTACAACATCGAAAGCCTGACCGTGGCCGAGACCGACCGGCGGGCGCATACCAGCCGGGTGACCATCGTCACCCGCGGCGCCCCGCACGTCCTGGCCCAGATCGAGGCCCAGCTGACCAAGATGGTCGCCACCCGCCACGTGCAGGACGTCAGCCGCGACCCCAACGGCCTGGAGCGCGAGCTGGCGCTGGTGAAGGTCAAGGGCTCCGGCGCCGACCGGGTCGAGGCCCTGCGCATCGCCGACATCTTCCGCGCCAAGGTGCTGGACACCGGCATCGACAGTTTCGTCTTCGAACTGACCGGCGCCTCGCACAAGATCGACAAGTTCGTCGATCTGATGCGGCCGCTCGGCCTGGTCGAACTGTCGCGCACCGGCGTCTTGTCGATCACCCGCGGCGGCGAGGCGATCTAGAGACCGCGTCTAAGCCGCCAGCACTCGGAAGCGGAACAGGGCGGCGCCCAGGACGGCCCCGGCCGCCGGCGCCACGAAGAACAGCCACAACTGCGACAGGGCGTGACCGCCCACCAGCACGGCCGGTCCGAAGCTGCGGGCCGGATTGACCGACACGCCGGTCACCTGGATGCCGACGATGTGGATCACCGCCAGGGTCAGGCCTATGGCCAGGCCTGCGAAGCCGGCCGGGGCGCCGGGCCCGGTGGAGCCCAGGATCACGATCACGAACAGGGCGGTCATCACCACCTCGAAGATCGCCGCGGCGGACAGCGGGAACTCGCCCAGATAGCCGGGCCCCCAGCCGTTCTGGCCCAGGCCGTGCGCCGTGCCGGCGATAGCGGCCAGCAGGGCCGCCCCGGCCAGGGCGCCGGAGAACTGCGCCACCCAATAGCCGGCCATATCGCGCAGGCTCATCCGGCCGGCGATGAACACCGCCAGGCTCACGGCCGGATTGACGTGGCACCCTGAGATCGGCCCGATCCCATAGGCCATGGCGACGATGGCCAGGCCGAAGGCCAGGGCTATGCCCAGCTGACCCACGTGATCCCCGCCCAGCACGGCCGCGCCGCAACCGAACAACACCAGACTCAGCGTGCCCACGAACTCGGCGATGTACTTCGACATGTCGGACCCTCCTGTTTCATTCGAGGCTAGCAGCGAGCGGGGCCGTCGTGGCGAACGCCTGCCCCAAATTGGGAGGGCGGGGCCCAATCCAAACACCGACCGATTGGTCGGTTTGTTTATTGACGGCTTTCGGCGGCCGTGATCCATTCGCCGTCGAGGGCCGGCGCGGTCGCTCCGCCCGGCGACGGGCGAGGTGTTCGCCGCCGGGGCTCGTTATTTTGATCTGACGATTTTTTAGACCTTTCAGCGCCCACGACCCTCCGTGGCCGGGGGCGCGCCGGACCTTTTCAGGAACGATAGTGACTACAGGACGGCCCGGCCTCTCAGCGGCCCCTATTTCGGGGTCGCGGCCGGACGTCGAGACGACCTGAGGCGCCGGCGCGCGATTGGCGACAATCGCGCGTCGCGCCCACGCTTGGTCGGCGTTACGACCTGATCTCTCCTGATCCCCCCATTGGCCTCCCTTGCCGGTGGGCTTACTGCGTCGGCGCGGCGGCCAACGTCGCGCCGGCGGCTTTCCCTAAGGGTAGGCTTGCTTCGGGGTGAGTTTGCGCCAAGCATGGCCGTAACCGAGGAGAACCGTGCCCCTATGGCGTCAGACCCCGCCATGACCGAGGCGATCAAGACCCCGCGCCGCAGCCAGGCGGAACGCACCGCGGCCATGCGCGCGCGCCTGATCGATGCGGCGGTCGTCTGTCTCAATCGCCTGGGCTATTCGGCCACAACGCTCGCCACCATCGCCGAGGAGGCCGGGGTCAGCCGCGGCGGCATGCTGCACCAGTTCCCCAGCAAGGTGGACCTGATGCTGGCGGTGGTCGCCTTCGCCTCGGGCTATGACGAGCGGCCCCAGGCGCCCAGGGCCTTGAACGACGACGGCGACAAGCGCGCCCAGTTCATCGACCAGACCGACACGGTCTGGCGCGCCCAGACCACGCCCGCGGTGATGGCCAAGCTGGAGATCATGGTCGCGGCGCGGTCGGACCCCCAGCTGGCCGATCAGCTGCCCGCCATGTTCAACGCCATCGAGGCGCGCCGCCGCAGCTTCATGATCGACTTCGCCCGCGAGATCGGGGTGGACGACGCCGAGGCGATCGAGAGCATGGTCACCCTGCACATGGCCGCCATGCGCGGCCTGTCGCTCGAGATGCTGCTGACCGACGATCCGGCCCGGATCGAGCGGGCCTATGGCCTGCTCAAGCGCTACAAGGAAGATCTCGTCGACCGGCTGATGGCGGAAGCCGCAGCCAAGAAGGCCAGCGCCTGAGCCGAGGCCCTCTCCCCATGAACGGGGAGAGGGGTGTGCGGTCTTACGCCGCCTGGGCCAGGCCCTCCGTCGCGCGGGCGGCGAGGATCTTGCGCTTCACGATGGCGCGCACCGTCACGTACTGGATCACGAACAGGCCGATCTTGGAGGCCAGGGGGAAGATGGCCGCGAAGGCCACCCACTGGCTGGTGAAGCGGATCGCGACCACGGCGTTGAGGATGGCGGTCAGAAACATCAGGCCGGCCCAGACATAGCCGAAGAGCGTCATGATCTCCTGGCCGTGGCCGGCGGCGACCGGCGGCATGTAGCGCAGCATCCAGCCCCGCTGCAGCATGGCGCCGCCGACGATCACATAGATGATGGAGGGCTTGAACATCACGAAGCGGACGTCGTGGGTGATCAGGCTGGCCGTGCCGAACACGACCACCAGACCCAGGCCCATCCACTGCAGCCCGGGAATGGGCTGGCCGCGCATGACGCGCCAAGCGAGCTGCAGCACGCCCACCCCGATGGCGGCGGCGGTGGCGATGCGCACATCGACCTTGAGCGCGATCAGGACCAGGAAGATCAGGGTGGAGAAGAAGTCTTCCAGGAGCGGGCGGGCGGCGTACATCAGGTTGTTCATGGCGTCCTCGGGAACTCGAAAAGCGATGACCCGAAGCTAGCGGCGCAGGCACCAAAACCGGAAATCCGTCCGCGAAGGTTCGACGTCGATCGGCGAAACGGCCCCCGCCGCCCACGCTTCGCGAACGGCTCAAGCCCCGAATTTCGCGTCAGACCTTCTAAGTCGGCGCGTAAGCGCCTATATCAGTCCTGTCCGGTTCGCCGGACTATGGAGATAAACGCGCTCGTAATAAGCGGACTGGACCCGGGTGCGATTCCCGGCGGCTCCACCAATCTTCCTCCGGGTTATTCGCCGGAAAGTGCGGGGCCGATCAGCATCGACAGACGTCTAAAGGGGTTGCTTTCTCTCGGCTTTGCCCACCGTTTCGGGCTTTAAACTAAATGCGAACGATAACTTCGCTGAAGAAGTCCGTCTGGCCGCGTAAGCGTCAGACTGATTTCGACATCAAGCCCTAGGGGGTTTAGCTCCTCTAGGCGGGGCCCGGGGGGGGCCTGGCAACAGAACCCCCCCACTCACCTCTCCCGCCGATCACGCGCCTCTCATTTCGACAAGCTGCGCAAAAGCGGCGGCGTTGTGGCTGGACGCGCCTTGCGCGGCCGGCGCGACGCGTTACCCTGTATGGGCGCAACGCTCTCGGAGATCACATGGCCCAGGACCCGCCGGCCCAAGACCAGATGCACTACGAGGCCATGGCCCAGGAGGCCCTGCGCGGCGTGGTGAAGGCTGCGCTGAAAAAGGCCGCGGCGCCGGAAGGCCTGCCGGGCGCGCACCACTTCTACATCACCTTCAAGACCGAGGCGCCGGGGGTGTCCGGTCCGGCCGATCTGCTCTCCAAGTACCCGGACGAGATGACCATCGTGCTGCAGCACCAGTACTGGGACCTGGCGCCGGGCGAGACCTTCTTCACCGTGACCCTGAAGTTCGGCGGCCAGCCCAAGCGCCTCTCGGTGCCCTATGCGGCCCTGACCCGCTTCTATGATCCGAGCGTGCAGTTCCTGCTGCAGTTCGAGACCCCGGCCGCGGCCGCCGCCAGCGCCGCAGCCGCCGCTGCGGCGACCCAGGCCCAGGCGGGCGCTTCGGCCGAGGAGTCCGCGCCGGCCGACCCCGACGCGCCGAACGTCGTCTCCCTCGACCATTTCCGCAAGAAGTGAGCGGCCGATGACCGACGTCGCCGCGAGCGAACCCGAAGCCCTGACCGACGAGGCGATCCTCGCCCGGTTCCTGCGCTCCAAGAACCAGCCGACCGGCTCCCAGACCCTGGGCTTCCGGATGGTCGCCGTGAACCAGGCCGAAAAGACCGTCGAGGTCGCGTTCGAGGCCAAGGCCGAGCTGCTGCTCAATCCGATGAAGCAGATCCAGGGCGGCTATCTCTGCGCCATGCTGGACGAATGCATGAGCGTCGCCTGCATGGTCGCGTCGGGCATGACCCATGTGGCGCCGACCGCCGAGATGAAGACCACCTTCTTCCGCCCCGCCATGCCGGGAACCCTGAAGGGGATCGGCCGGGTCGCGAAGTGGGGCCGCACCATCGCCTTCACCGAGGGTGAACTCTATGACGCCGACGGCCGGCTGCTGGCCAAGGCCACGGGGACGGCGGTGCCGACCCCGTTCCAGTCCTACAAGAAGTAGGGCCATGGGCCGGGCGGGCTTTGCGGGCTTGCTCGTAGCCCTGACCCTGGCCTGGACCGGACCGGCGCTTGCCGCCGGACCGTTCGCCAACTGGGCCGCCGTGGTGGTGGCCGGCGACTGGCACGCCCATTCCGGCGGCCCCTCCGAAGCCTTCGACAACGCCCGACACGATGTGGTCGGCCAGCTCGAGCGGATCGGCTTCGACAAGGCCAATCTGCGCCAGTTCTCGGTCCGGCCCGAGCGCTACAAGGATGCGGGCCTGGCCAAGTCCGATCCCGAAGGCATCTACAACGCCCTGGTCGAACTGACCGCCAAGGCGCCCGACGGCTGCATGGTCTATTTCTCCAGCCATGGCGCCCCGACCGGGGTGGTGGTGGATCAGAAGATCCTGCCGCCCGGCATTCTGGGCGAAATCCTCAATCGCACCTGTGGCGCGCGGCCGACCGTGGTGGTGATCTCCGCCTGCTTCTCCGGCGTGTTCATCCCGGAACTGGCTCAGCCGAACCGCATGGTGCTGACCGCCGCGCGGCCCGACCGCACCTCGTTCGGCTGCGGCGAGGCCGACCGCTATCCCTATTTCGACGACTGCTTCCTGTCCTCGGCGCCCCAGGCCCGCGACTTTCCGAGCCTGGCGGGCGCCGTGCGGGCCTGCGTGGCCGCGCGGGAGATCAAGGAGGGCATGACGCCGCCCTCGGAGCCCCAGCTGTTCATCGGTCCGCAGCTTAGGCCCATGCTGCCGTTGTATGCTTTCCCCACTCCGCCACCGAAAGGGGGGTGAGCGGCCATAGGCGGTTGGAGGCCATGGCTCGGCGCCCTACAACCACCTCCCGTCGCCCACCGACTTCCGAGCCGTCCCCTTAGATATGCGCCTTTCCGCCAAGACCGCCCTCGCCGCCCTCGCGGCGCTCCTGCTGATCCCCGCGGCGACCTTGGCCCAGGATGCGCCGGCGACGACAGCCGCCGGCCCCAAGGGCCCGATCCCCTATACGGCGCTCCGGCGCCACACGCCCCGGCCGACCGCGGCCCGCCCTGCCGCGGCGACGGCGGCGCGACCCAATTCTGAGATCGCGA
>NZ_JALDPT010000023.1 GCF_022695515.1 Phenylobacterium aquaticum | reverse complement strand
CCCCCGCCGCGACCTCGACGCCCGCGGCGGCCCGCGACCGCGTCGCTCGGCGCGCCGGCCGGCGCCTGCATGCGCTATGTCGCCGGCGAGTGGCGCAAGATCCCCGGCGAGACCACGCTCAACACCTGCGTCCAGGTGCTGTTCGCGGGCCACTGCGAACATGCGGGCGGCGCCACCTATGGCCGCTGGATGCAGCAGACCCTCAGGCTCGTGCCCGGCAAGATCGAGGTGTCCAGCGACAACCGCAGCTTCCACACCCTGGTCGACCAGGGGGCGGGCTGCGCGGTGCCGAACGTCGAATAGCGCGCGGCGCCTCTCGCGCGCCGCATTCGGTCTGTGTAGTCTGAGGCCATGCTTCGCCCCCTGCTGATCGTCGGCGCCTGCGCCATCGCCCTGACCGCCTGCGTCCAGCGGACCCGTCCGCCCGGCGATATCGGGGTCTGCTATCAGGTCCAGCCCCAGAAGGACGGGTCGCTGAAGTACAACAAGCTGGCCTCCGCCCAGCCGGACCTGGAACATTGCGCCGGGGCCCTGGAGGCCATGCGGATCAAGTTCATCAATCTCGGCGGCAATCAGCTCGAGATCATGGGCGCCTATCAGGGCAACTTCATCTTCCTGCGCCGCGAGGGGATTTTCACCGCCTCGTCGCTCGAGGGGAACCAGTATCTGGCCCTGGTGCGCACCGGCGACGGACGCCTCGCCATTCCCGGAGCCATGCCCCAGCAATAGGGGTGCGACGGAAAGCTTCTGTGGACGAAGCGTTAATATGAGAACGAAGGAAGAACAAACCGGTTGATCCCGCCGGTCGGGTTGGCGTAGCTTCCGCCCGGGCGCACGGCCCGCATTCTACGGAAACCACAGGACATCGACATGGCGGGAAGCGTCAATAAGGTCATTCTGGTCGGCAATCTGGGCGCCGACCCCGAAATTCGCACGCTCAATTCCGGCGACCGCGTCGCCAATCTGCGCGTCGCCACCTCCGAAACCTGGCGCGACCGCAGCTCCGGCGAGCGCAAGGAAAAGACCGAATGGCACCGGGTGGTGATCTTCAACGACAACCTCGTGAAGGTCGCCGAGCAGTATCTGCGCAAGGGCTCCAAGGTCTATATTGAGGGCTCGATCCAGACCCGCAAATGGTCGGACCAGTCGGGCCAGGAGAAATTCTCCACCGAGGTGGTGCTGCAGAAGTTCCGTGGTGAATTGACCATGCTCGACGGTCGCGGCGACGACGCCGGCCGTGGCGGCGGCATGGGCGATTCCGACGGCGGCTATTCGGGCGGCGGCGGTGGCGGCGGGTTCTCGTCGGCGCCGCGCGGCGGCGGCTCCGGCCCGCGCGAGGACTTCTCGGCCGATCTCGACGACGAAATCCCGTTCTAGGGCGGGGAGGGGCGATGTACGGCCTGATCGGCTGCCTACGCGCCGTCTCCGGGCGGCGTGACGAGCTGGCGAGCATCCTCGTGGCCCAGATCAAGGCCATGCCGGGGTGCCGCAGCTATGTGATCGCCCCCGACGCCGAGGATGCGGACGCGATCTGGATCACCGAGGTCTGGGAGGACGAGGCCCATCACAAGGCCTCGCTCGGCCTGCCGCATGTCCAGGCGACCATCCAGATGGCGCGGCCGCTGATCGCCGGGTTCTCGACCCGGGTCACGACCGCGCCCCTGGGCGGGGTGATCTGAGGATCAGCCGCCGGCGATGACCCCGCAGGCGATGCGCGCCCCGGCCCCGCCGATCGGCTGGGTCATGTAGTCGTCCGGGTTCGCATGGATCACCAGGGCCGAGCCGTCCTTGTCGATCAGGGCGGGGCGGCCGGCGGTTCCTTTCAGCGACACGAAGGTCGAATAGAGGTCGATGGCCCCGGTCCCGTCGGCCGCGACATAGAGGTTGGGCAGGTCGCCGGCCTCGTTCAGGTCGCGGTTCAACAGCCCGTGGACCTTGGTCGCCATGGCGTGGACATGGGCGCCGGCCGAGGTGAAATCGGCCTTGGAGCAGTCGCCGGTCTCATGGAAGTGCAGGCCGTGCCAGCCGGGGGCCAGACCCTTGACCTCCAGGTGGATCAGCACGCCCGCCGGGCCGTCGGAGAGGGTGGCCGCACCCACTGAGGCGCCGGTGGAATTCTTCAGATCGATCCGCAGTTTGGCCGGCGAATCTGCGGCGAAGGCGGAGGCGGCGACCAGGCTGAACGCGGCGGCGGCGAGAAGGTGTCTCATGGCGGCTCCGAAAGTGCGGTTTAAGAGACGGAAAGGGCTCACGAAGGTTGGCCTCGCGATCTGCGGATGTTAACACTCGCGAACCAAATTCCTGTCCGATTCTAACGGCAAAACCTCCCCTTGAGCGACGATATCATCACCCCACCGGACGACGGCCGGCGCGGGGGCATCGCCCCTATCGCCATCGAGGACGAACTCAAGAAGTCGTATCTCGACTACGCCATGAGCGTGATCGTCAGCCGCGCGCTGCCTGACGCGCGCGACGGCCTCAAGCCGGTGCACCGGCGGATCCTGTTCTCGATGAGCGAGCAGGGGCACACGCCGGACCGCAGCTATGTGAAGTCCGCCCGGGTGGTCGGCGACGTGATGGGTAAGTATCACCCGCACGGCGACCTCGCGATCTATGACACCCTGGTCCGCATGGCCCAGCCCTTCTCGATGGGGCTGCTGCTGATCGACGGCCAGGGCAATTTCGGTTCGGTGGACAACGATCCGCCGGCCGCCATGCGCTACACCGAGTGCCGTCTGACCAAGGCGGCCATGTCGATCCTGGCCGACCTGGACAAGGACACGGTCGACTTCCGCGAGAACTATGACGGCTCCGAGCAGGAGCCCGTGGTCCTGCCGTCGCGGATCCCCAACCTGCTGGTCAATGGCGCGGGCGGCATCGCCGTCGGCATGGCGACCAACATTCCCCCGCACAATCTGGGCGAAGTGGTCGACGCCTGCCTAGCCTATATCGACAATCCCGAGATCGGCCTGGACGAACTGCTGGACTTCGTGCCCGGCCCGGACTTCCCGACCGGCGGCGAGATCATCGGCCGCACCGGGGCCCGCAACGCCCTGATGACCGGCCGCGGCTCGGTGATCATGCGCGGCAAGGCCTCGATCGAGGACATCCGCAAGGATCGCGAAGCGATCATCATCACCGCCATCCCGTTCCAGGTGAACAAGGCCTCCCTGGTGGAGCGGATCGCCGAGCTGGTGCGCGAGAAGCGCATCGAGGGCATCGGCGACCTGCGCGACGAGAGCGACCGCCAGGGCATGCGCGTGGTCGTCGAGCTGAAGCGCGACGCCTCGGCCGACGTGGTGCTGAACCAGCTCTACCGCTTCACCCCGCTGCAGAGCTCGTTCGGCGTCAACATGCTGGCGCTCAACCGCGGCCGTCCGCAGCAGATGGGCCTGCGCGAGATGATCGTGGCCTTCGTCGATTTCCGCGAGGAAGTCGTCGCCCGCCGCATCAAGTACGAACTGGCCAAGGCCCGCGACCGCGGCCACGTCTTGGTGGGCCTGGCCGTCGCCGTCGCCAATATCGACGAGTTCATCCACATCATCCGCTCGTCCAAGGACCCGGCCGAGGCGCGCGAGCGCATCGTGGCCAAGGCCTGGCCGGCCGGCGACATGATGCCCCTGGTCGAACTGATCGCCGACCCGCGGACCGTGCTGGAAGGCGACACCATCCGGCTCACCGAGGAGCAGGCCCGCGCCATCCTGGCGCTGACCCTGTCGCGCCTCACCGGGCTCGGCCGTGACGAGATCTTCGGCGAGGCCCGCGAACTGGCCGGCACGATCCAGGGCCACCTGACCCTGCTGTCCTCGCGCGACAACATCATGGGCGTGGTGCGCCAGGAGCTGGTCGAGGTGCGCGCCGCCTATGCCGTGCCGCGCCGCACCGAGATCGTCGACGGCGACGCCGACGTCGAGGACGAGGACCTGATCGCCCGCGAGGACATGGTCATCACCGTGACCCACGGCGGCTATGTGAAGCGCACGCCGCTCGGCACCTATCGGACCCAGCATCGCGGCGGCAAGGGTCGCTCGGGCATGTCGACCAAGGACGAGGATGCGGTCACCCGCGTGTTCTCCGCCTCGACCCACGCGCCGGTGCTGTTCTTCTCGTCCGGCGGCAAGGTCTACAAGCTCAAGGTCTGGCGTCTGCCGGTCGGCACCCCGACCTCGCGCGGCAAGGCCTTCATCAATCTGTTGCCGATCGAGCCCGGCGAAACCATCACCTCCATCCTGCCCCTGCCGGAGGACGAGGCGACCTGGGACCAGTTCGACGTGATGTTCTCCACCCGCTCCGGCGGCGTGCGGCGTAACAAGTTGTCGGACTTCGTCCAGATCAACCGCAACGGCAAGATCGCCATGAAGCTGGACGACGGCGATGCGATCATCGGCGTCGGCCTGTGCAACGCCGCCCAGAACGACATCCTGCTGACCACGGCGCTGGGCCGCTGCATCCGCTTCGCCACCGAGGAAGTGCGCGTGTTCGCCGGCCGCGATTCCACCGGCGTGCGGGGCATCCGCCTGGCCGAGGGCGACAGCGTCATCTCCATGGCCATCCTGCGCAGCGTCGACGCCTCGCCGGCTGAGCGCGCGGCCTATGTGAAGCACGCCAACGCCATGCGCCGCGCCGTGACCGGCGAGTCCGAGGAGATCGAGGACGCCGCTGCGCCCGAGGACGACGAGGACGCCGGCGACGAGGCGGCCCTGTCGCCGGACCGTATCGCCAGCTGGGCGCGGCCGAGGAGTTCATCCTGACCGTCTCGACCGAGGGCTTCGGCAAGCGCACCTCGGCCTATGAATTCCGGCGCACGGGCCGCGGCGGCCAGGGCCTGCTGGCCCAGGATCTCACCAAGAAAGGGAAGGGCGGCCGTCTGGCGGCGTCGTTCCCGGTCGAGGAATATGACGAGATCCTGCTGGTCACCGACCAGGGTCAGCTGATCCGCACCCCGGTCGCTCAGGTCCGGGTGATCAGCCGCAACACCTCGGGCGTCACCATCTTCCGCACCGGCAAGGACGAGCATGTCGTCTCGGTCGAACGCCTGGCCGATCAGGGCACCGACGAGGGCGAAGGCGAGGGCGACGACGCCGCGCCGGAGAGCGAGGCCTAGGCCCCGGCGCCTGTTCCAGGGGCTGGCGCCCCTGGGCGACGCTGGGTGAGGTCGACGGGCGGTGAACTTAGGGCTTGCTTTCGATCGCCCGCCCGGCGAAAGGCCAACTCAAGAACAGTTGGGGGATAAGTCGAATGGCCACCCGCGTCGGCCTTTATCCGGGCACCTTCGATCCGATCCACAACGGCCACACCGACATCATCGGTCGCGCCGTGAAACTGGTGGACAAGCTGGTCATCGGCGTGGCGGTCGACAGCGGCAAGAACCCCCTGTTCTCCCTCGAAGAGCGCGTGGCGATCCTCCAGGAGGAACTGGCCCACCTGCCGGTTCCGGTGTCGGAGCGCGCCGAGATCGTGGTCATGCCCTTCAAGGGCCTGCTCATGCACTTCGCCCGCCAGGTCGACGCGGCGGTGATCATCCGCTCCCTGCGCGCGGTGGCCGACTTCGAATACGAATTCCAGATGACGGCCATGAACCAGCAGCTCGATCGCGAGATCGAGACGGTGTTCCTGATGGCCGATCCCCGGCACCAGGCCATCGCCTCCAGCCTGGTCAAGGTGATCGCCCAGCTCGAGGGCGATGTGACCAAGTTCGTGAGCCCGCGGGTCAAGGAAGCCCTGATGGCCAAGGTCGGCCGCAGCTAGGCCCTTGTCGGGTCGCAATCGGCGGCCATGAGGTCCGGGGGGCTGGCGGCCGCCGCCTTCGCCCATTACGAAGTGAGCCCATGATCCGATCCCTTCTCCTCGCCGGCGCCGCGGCGCTCGTGCTGACCGCGCCCGCGTCCGCCGCCAAGAAGCCCGCGCCGCCGCCGGCGCCTCCGGCCGCCCCCGACGCGCCCACCGCCGCCGACTGGCGGGTTCCCGATCCCGAAAACGTCCTGGTGATCGACACCAATAAGGGCCGCATCTTCGTCGAGCTGTCGCCGCTGGCCGCGCCCAACCATGTCGCCCGCATCAAGGAGCTGACCCGGGCCGGTCTCTATGACGGCCGCAGCTTCTTCCGGGTCATCGACCAGTTCATGGCCCAGACCGGCGACCCCAAGGACGACGGCACCGGCGGCTCGGACAAGCCCGACCTGCCCGGCGAGTTCACCTTCCGCCGCGGGCCGCAGACTCCGTTCCAGATGGTCGCCGACCAGACCGTCGCCGAAATCGGCTTCATCGGCGCTCTGCCGGTCATGACCCAGAGCACCATGCTGATGCCGCTGACCGCGGACGGCAAGATCGCCGCCTGGGGGCTCTACTGCCCCGGCGTCGCCGGCATGGCCCGCGCCGACAGCCCCGACAGCGCCAACAGCCAGTTCTTCCTGATGCGCCAGGCCTATCCGTCCCTGGAAAAGCGCTACACCGCCTTCGGCCGCGTGATCGCCGGCGAGGACGTGGTGCGCGCCATCAAGGTGGGCGAGCCGGTCGAGGCGCCCCAGGACAAGATGCTCAAGGCCCAGATGCTGGTCGACATGCCGGCGGCGACGCGGCCGAAGATCAAGGTGGTCGATCCGACCAGCGCGTGGTTCAAGGCCGAAGTCGCCAGCGTGCGCGCCAAGATGGGGGCCGATTTCACGGCCTGCGCCATCAGAATTCCCTCGGAGGTGAAGTAATGGATCTGGAAAACACCCTCATCATGACGCTCGAAAGCGGGCCCGTGACGATCAATCTTCGCCCCGACCTGGCGCCCCAGCACGTGGCGCGGATCAAGGAACTGGCCCGCGAAGGCTTCTATGACGGCGTGGTCTTCCACCGCGTGATCCCGGGCTTCATGGCCCAGGGCGGCGATCCGACCGGCACCGGCACCTCGGGCTCGTCCAAGCCGAACCTGCCGGCCGAGTTCTCGAAGGAGCCGCACATCCGTGGCGTCTGCTCCATGGCCCGCACCGCCAATCCGAACTCGGCCAACAGCCAGTTCTTCATCTGCTTCGACGACGCCACCTTCCTCGACGGCCAGTACACCGTCTGGGGCGTGGTCACCGAGGGCATGGAGAATGTCGACGCCCTGCCCAAGGGCGAGCCGCCGCGCAGCCCCGGCAAGATCGTCTCCATGAAGGTGGCGGCGGACGCGTGACGCCAAAGCTTGAGGCGGCCTATGCCGAGCCTCATCGGCGCTATCATACGCGCCGGCATATCGAGCAATGCCTGGCGTTCCTGGACAAGGTCCCCGACCTGCTGGACAGCGAACGCCAGGTGCTCGCCTGGGCGATCTGGTGGCATGACGCCGTCTATGATCCCCGGCGCTCCGACAATGAGGCGCTCAGCGCGGAGATGGCCAAGGGCGATCTCCGCGACCTTGAGGTCGGCCTGCACGCCCGCGACGAGGTCGCCCGCCTCATCCGCCTGACCGCCGGCCATGAGGTGGAGGAGGGAGACCGCCTGGGTGAACTGCTGGTCTCCATCGATCTGGCGATCCTGGGCGCGCCGACCGCCGACTATGACGCCTACGCCCAGGCCGTACGGGCGGAATACGCCCATGTGCCGGACAACGCCTGGCGCACCGGCCGCGCGGCGGTGCTGACGAAGTTCCTGGCCGCGCCGGCGATCTTCCCGGAGGCGGACTTCCGCGCCAGCTTCGAGGATCAGGCCCGCGCCAATATCGCCCGCGAGCTCGCCACGCTCAGTCCGGCTTGAGGGCCAGGGTGACGATCACCGGGTAGTGGTCGGACCCCAGGCGCGGTCCACGCCGGACCTTTACGGTACGCCAGTCCGACCCCGCATAGACGTGGTCGATGGGCAGGAAGGGGAAGGGCAGGGTGACCTTGCCGTCGAGGATCAACCGGGCCGGCCAGGTGAACAGGGCGCGGTCCCGGCGCTCCAGGCCAAAGGCGCGGTCTTCCCGTCGGCGCGAGAACGACCAGGGCGTGGAATTGAAGTCGCCGGCCAGAATGGTCAGGGTCTTGTCATGCTTGGCGAGCCTGTCCGCCAGGAACCGCCCCTGCAGGCGCTGCCAGGCCGGATGGGTCGGCCACACCGTGTGGGTCGCCACCACCGTCACCGGCCGGCCGGCGAACCGGATCCGCGCCTCGGTCGCCGGCGGCCGCGCGAGCCATTCGGACCGCGTATAGCGATCCCGATCCGAGGGGCTTCCCTTAGGGCGAGGCGGGTCCGGCTCGGGCGGAAGCCGGGTGAAGATGGTGACGCCGCAGGTCCGGCAGGTGACGTGATATCCGGTGAGGGCGGCGATCCGGTCGATCAAGGGATCCGTCCCTTCCTCGACCAGCAGCACATCGGCCCCCTGGCGGCTCAGCCACTGGGCGGTGGCCTCGATCTCGGGGTTCTTTTCCCAGGCGTTGAACTGGATCAACTTCAGCCGGTTGGGCGCGTCCGATGGCGCGGTCGGGCTCATCGGCCGCAGATATTCGGGGGCCATCACCCCGCCCGCCGCCAGCACGCCAAACACGCCCAAGGTCGCGAAGCTGACCTTCAGGTCCCGCGGCGCCAGCCAGGCGGCGTAGGCGGTCACGACGAGCGCGCCGGCCAACCAGAAGGGCGCGAAATGGGTGGCGACATCCATCCGTGGATTGACCGCGCCGCCCAGGCCGATCAGGGCCGCGGCCGCGCAGTCCAGGCCCAGGATGAACACCAGGCCGGCGGCGAGGCCGGAGAGCACGAGTCGGATCATCCGCATGTTCCGCCTCTAGCACGGCCCAAGGCTTGACGTGACGCCCAGCCCATGCGCTTCACGCGCCTCCATGCAGCTTGCTGATTTCGACTTCGACCTGCCCGAGGACTGCATCGCCCTGCGACCCGCGTCGCCGCGCGACGCCGCACGCCTGCTGCGCGTCACGCCCGGCGAGGGACTGGCTGATCTTCGGGTGTCTGACCTGCCCGACCAGCTGCGGGACGGCGATCTTCTGGTGCTCAATGACACCCGGGTCATTCCGGCTCGGCTGAAGGGCGTGCGCCACCGCGAGACCACGAGCGTGGTCTGCGAGGCGACCCTGCATCAGCGGCTGTCGCCCAGCCGTTGGAGCGCCTTCATGCGTCCGGGCAAGCGCCTGGCCGTGGGGGACAGGGTTCGCTTCGGCGAGACCACCGACCGCGCCTGCCTGCTGGCCGGGCTCGACGCCACCATTGTCGAGAAGGGCGAGGGCGGAGAGTTGGTCCTGGCCTTCGATCTGGCCGGTCCCGATCTCGACCTCGCCATCGCCGAGCGCGGCGAGATGCCCCTGCCGCCCTATATCGCCGCCAAGCGCGCCCAAGACGAGCGCGACCGGGCCGACTACCAGACCATCTACGCCCAGGCTGACGGCTCCGTCGCCGCGCCGACGGCCGGCCTGCACTTCACGCCGGAGCTGATGGAGCGCTTGCGCGCCCGGGGCGTCGAGACCCGCTTCGTGACGCTGCATGTGGGCGCGGGGACCTTTCTGCCGGTGAAGACCGAGACGGTCTCGGACCACCGCATGCATGCCGAGTACGGCGAAGTTTCGGCCGAGGTCGCCGAGGCGATCAACGCCTGCCATGCCCGCGGCGGCCGGGTCATCTGCGTGGGCACCACCTCGCTTCGGCTGGTCGAAAGCGCGGCGGGAGAGGAGGGGCTGGTCCGCCCCTTCGCGGCCGAGACCTCGATCTTCATCACGCCCGGCTATCGCTTCCGCGCCGCCGACGGGCTGATGACCAATTTCCACCTGCCGAAGTCGACCCTGTTCATGCTGGTCAGCGCCTTCGCGGGGCGCGAGCTGATGCGCGCGGCCTATGCCCACGCCATCGCCACCGGCTATCGCTTCTATTCCTATGGCGACGCCAGCCTGCTCTGGAGGGCCTGACCCATGAGCGCCTTCCCCTTCGAGATTTCCGCCACCGAGGGCGCGGCCCGCACCGGGGTGCTGAAGACCCCGCGCGGCGACATCCGCACCCCGGCCTTCATGCCGGTCGGCACGGCCGCCACCGTCAAGGCGCTGACCGTCGATCAGGTGGCCTCGACCGGGGCGGACATCATCCTGGGCAACACCTATCACCTGATGCTGCGGCCGACCGCCGAACGGGTGGCGCGGCTGGGCGGGCTGCACCGCTTCATGCGCTGGGACAAGCCGATCCTCACCGACTCCGGCGGCTTCCAGGTCATGAGCCTGTCCAAGATCGCCAAGGTCACCGAGGAGTCGGTGGCTTTCCAGAGCCATATCGATGGCTCCCGCCACGTCCTGACGCCCGAGCGGTCCATCGAGATCCAGGCCGATCTCCTGGGGTCGGACATCGTCATGCAGCTCGACGAATGCGTCGCCTGGCCCGCCGAGGAGAACCGGGCCCGCGAGGCCATGCTGCTCTCCGCCCGCTGGGGGGCGCGGTCCAAGGCGGCGTTCGGAACCCGCGACAGCCAGGTGCTGTTCGGCATTCAGCAGGGCTCGACCTTCGAGCATCTGCGCCGCGAATCCGCCGCGCGCCTGATCGAGACCGGCTTCGAC
The DNA here is from genome assembly GCF_022695515.1 of Phenylobacterium aquaticum. Classification (GTDB taxonomy): domain Bacteria; phylum Pseudomonadota; class Alphaproteobacteria; order Caulobacterales; family Caulobacteraceae; genus Phenylobacterium; species Phenylobacterium aquaticum. The sequence goes on along the minus strand of NZ_JALDPT010000023.1, from coordinate 76,760 downwards.
GGCTACGCTCTGGGCGGCCTGGCGGTCGGCGAGGGCCATGAGGCCATGTGCGAGGTGCTGGACTATGCGCCGGGCCTGCTGCCTGCGGACCGACCCCGCTATCTGATGGGGGTGGGCAAGCCCATTGACCTGGTCGAGGCGGTGGCCCGCGGGGTCGACATGTTCGACTGCGTCCTGCCCACGCGATCGGGCCGCCACGGCCAGGCCTGGACCTGGGAAGGCTCGATCAATCTGAAGAACGCTCGGTTCGCCGAGGATGACGAACCGCTCAGCCCTGACATCGCCTGCCCGGCCTCGAGCCACTATTCCAAGGCCTATCTGCACCACCTGGTGAAGGCCGAGGAGATCCTGGGCCAGGTGCTGCTGTCCTGGCACAACATCGCCTTCTTCCAGGCCCTGACCGCGGCCATGCGCGCGGCCATCGCCGAGGGCCGGTTCGCCGCCTTCCGCGCCGACTTCAAGGCCCGTCAGCGGATCGGGTAGCGCGGCTTGCCCTTGGGCTGGCTGGTGTCGCGTTCCGGCAGGTTGTCGCGCGGGATCGGCACGTGGGACGGCAGGGCGGGCGGCGCGCAGTTATGCGATTCGCCCAAGCCCTTCAGATAGGCGCGCCGCACGGCCCCGGCGGTGATCGCCTGGGCGACCAAGCTGTCGTGCTTCTCCGCCCCTGACAGCTTGCGCACCCAACCCCGGAACGGGATCAGGCCCGAGGCCGCCCCGGCCATGGCCCCCAGGGCGGAGTCCTGGCCCATGTGCACGAGGTCGTCCTGATCCATGGAGGGCTCGTCCAGGTCGGCCCCCAGGGCGCCGTTCAGCGGCAGCAGCAGGGCGGTGATCTTGGCGCAGGTCATGGGCTGCGGGCGCTTGTAGGGATCCTCCAGCGCATCCAGCAGGACATTGGGAATCTTGGTCCGCAGGACGTTCAGATCGCGCATGGGCGCGGCCATGGCGCCCTCCAGGTTCTCGCGATTGGCCTGGGAGCTGGTCTGGATCCGGGGGGAGCCGCTGGCCGGCGCCGTGGTGCAGCCGGCGAGGCCGCCGAGCAGCGGAAGCGCGGCCAAAACGGGGAGGAGGGCGAGGGCGGGACGCATGGCGCGATCATACCGTCTGGTGAAGCTGACTGGAAAGGCCGAGCGCGGCCTTGCCCCCGATGAAGCCGGGCCCTATGTTCCGCGCCGCTTCGCCCGGCGCGCCTTCTGCGCCGCGCCAAGGGCCGGTAGCTCAGTGGTAGAGCATTCGACTTTTAATCGAATGGTCGAGGGTTCGAACCCTCCCGGCCTACCAACTTCCCCGTTTGCTGTGACAGCCCCCTTTGGGGCGGCGGTGCGTCCGAAGGGATCGGGACTCCGTATCCTGGACGAAGGGATGTTCACATGAGCCAGGACGAAGGCGCCCACCGCACGGCCTTGGCGCTGCTTGCCCAATATGGCGACGACGCCGAGGTCATCGCCATGCTGCGGGCGGCGGAATATGCGGCGCTCGGCGACCTCGACGGACTGGCCCAGTGGGATGACGTGCTGGCGGCCATCGCCGCCCTGTCGGCCGCGCCAAAGGATCCGCGTCGCCTGAACTGAGCCCCGGACAGCCCCCTGGCCGTCCGACGCCGCCTCCAGTACATCCGGGGCGGGAGGCGTTCGATCATGTCGGAATCCGAGCTCGAGGCGGTCGTCGCCCAGGCGGTGGCCCACCATCGCGCCGGGCGCGTTGGCGAGGCTGAGCAGATGTATCGCGAGATCCTGGCGCGTGCGCCGGATCACAGCCGCGTGCTGCACAATCTCGGCATGGTCCATATGCAGCGACAGGCGTTCGACCAGGCCCTGCCGCTGTTGTCCCGAGCGGCCGCCGCCAATCCTGGCGAGCAGCAGATGTGGATCTCCTATGGTCATGCGTTGATTTCCGCCGGTCAGTTCGAGACGGCCGACCGGCTGGTGGCGGAGCGGCTGGGCGACACGCCGGAAGCGCGGGCGCTGGTCGTCCGCCTGCGCCAGGTCTGGGCCGCCAAGCTTCTGGAGCGCGAGCAGCTGGAGGCGGCGGAAGCGCAGTATCTGGGCCTCACTCAAATCGCGCCCGCGGACGCCGAGGCGCACGCGGACCTGGGCTATGTGCGGCTGCTACGCGGGGAAAATACCGAGGGTCTGGCCAGTCTGCGCCAGGCGACGACGCTGGATCCCGCAAATGTTCGGGCCTGGGTCAATCTCAGTTCCGCCCACCTGGCCCTGGGCGATCCTGAGGCGACGGTGCAGGCCAGTCGACGGGCCCTGGCCCTGGAGCCCGACAATGGTCCCGCCCACCAGAACCTGGGCGTCGCCCTGGCGGCCCTGGGCCAGCGCGACGCCGGCCTGGCGGAGCTGGACCAGGCGATCGATGCGGATCCCGATCCTGGCCCGGCCCAGTTTCGCCGCGCCCTTGTCCGGCTGCTGGACGGCGACTTCGCAGGCGGCTGGGCCGACTATGAGGCGCGCTGGCGCACCGACTCGTTTCTGAAGTCGTCGGTCACGGTGACCACGCCGGAACTGCAGGCGCGGCTGGATCTGGACTGCACGCTCGCCGATCTGGACGGCGCGCGCGTGCTGTTGCTCTCCGAACAGGGTGTGGGCGACCAGATCATGTTCGCCAGCATGATCCCGGACCTGCTGCGCGTGGCGGCCGAGGTGACCCTGGCCTGCGACCCGCGGCTCCTGGGCCTTTTCCGCCAGTCCTTTCCGGGCCTGACCGTGGTGGATCCGCGGACCACGGCGGTCGCCCTGTCGCAATTCGACAAGGTGCTGGCGATGGGCGGCCTGGGGCGGCTGTTCCGCAACCGGGTGAGCGACTTTCCGGGCCAGGCCTATCTGCGGCCAGGGGATGAGGCGCGGGCCCGTTGGCGCGGGCGCATGGGGCCGAAGCCGGATCGGCTGCGGATCGGGATCTCCTGGCGGGGGGGTATAGAGGCGACCCGCGTCGCCCAGCGATCCCTGTCGCTAGACCAGCTGACGCCGATCCTGGACCTGCCGGACTGCGAGGTCGTCAGCCTGCAGTATGGCGAGGTCGCCGATGAGGTCGACCGGTTCAATCTCGGGCGTGAGCGGCCCTTGCGGATGTTCGCGGCGGGCGAGATCGAGGATTTCGAGGACCTCGCCGCCCTCGTCGAGACCCTGGATCTCATCGTTTCGGTGCAGACCACCCTGGTTCATCTGACCGGAGCCCTGGGCAAGCCCGGCCTGGCCATACTGCCGACCCGTCCGGAGTGGCGGTACGGCGCCCATGGCGACGCCATGCCTTGGTACGGTTCGATCCGGCTTCTACGCCAGACTACGCCCGGCGACTGGACGGAGGTGCTGCAGGCGGTTGTCCGTCGCCTGCGGGAGGCGGCGGCCGGAGCCTAGGTCGGAGGCGATGCGACAGGCTTTCCGAGGTCGCCGTTAGAAAAGCTATATTGCCGACAGAATAACTAGGAAATAGGTCTGGCGCACGAGACGGGCCGCGGCGTGCGGTCCTGCCCCTGACGCCCCGAGGCCCTTCGCCCCCATGACCTCGATCGCAGACCATCCGCCCGTCGCGGTTCGGCGCCCCTTGTTCCGCCGCCGGTCGGCCATTCCGGGCTTCGGCCTGACGCTGGGCGTGACCCTGGCGATCCTGTCGACCGTGGTGCTGATCCCCCTGTTCGCGGTAGCCCTGAAGGCCGGTCAGCAGAGCCCCGCCGAGTTCCTCGCCGACGCCTTTTCGCAGCGCGCCTTGGCGGCCTATCGGCTGTCCTTCGGCGCGGCCTTCATCGCGGCGGCCGTCAACGCCCTGTTCGGCCTGATCACCGCCTGGGCCCTGGTGCGCTACGAGTTCCCGTTCAAGGGCCTGGTCAATGCGATCATCGATCTGCCCTTCGCCCTGCCGACCGCCGTGGCTGGCATCGCTCTGGCCAGCCTTTATGCGGAGAACGGCTGGGTCGGCGCCCTGGTGAAGCCGCTGGGCTGGAAGATCGCCTATACGCCGCTGGGGGTGGTGGTGGCGCTCGCCTTCATCGGTCTGCCCTTCGTGGTCCGCACGGTCGAGCCGGTGCTGCGGGACCTCTCCGCCGACGTCGAGGAGGCCGCCGCCAGCCTGGGCGCCAATCGGTTGCAGACCCTGACCCGGGTGATCCTGCCGGCCCTCATGCCCGCCTGGCTGACCGGCTTCGCGCTCGCCTTCGCCCGCGGCATCGGGGAGTACGGCTCGGTGATCTTCATCGCCGGCAACATGCCCTACAAGTCCGAGATCGCGCCCCTGCTGATCATCATCGAGCTCGAGGAATACAAGTACGCCGGCGCCGCGGCGATCGCCGTGACCATGCTGGGCGCGTCCTTCCTGATGCTGTTCGTCATCAATCTGATCCAGGCCTGGGCCCGGAGGCGCGGATGAGCCAGCGACCCGCCAACGCCGACTCCGCCCTGGTCCAGGGCGTCGTCCTGGCCGTCATGGCCGCCTTCCTGGGGCTGGTGCTGATCCTGCCCATGGCGACGGTGTTCTACGAGGCGCTTCGCAAGGGCTGGGCGCCGGCGCTGGAGGCGATCCAGAACCCCGACGCGATCTCGGCCATCAAGCTCACCCTGATCACCGCCGCGATCACCGTGCCGTTCAACGCCGTGTTCGGGGTCTGCGCCGCCTGGGCGGTCGCCAAGCACGAGTTCCCGGGCAAGAGCTTCCTGATCACCCTGATCGACCTGCCGTTCTCGGTGTCGCCCGTGGTGGCCGGCCTGATCTATGTGCTGATCTTCGGCGCCCAGGGCTGGTTCGGCGAGTGGCTGATCGACCATGACATCAAGATCATCTTCGCCCTGCCGGGCATCGCTCTGGCCACCATCTTCGTGACCTTCCCCTTCGTGGCCCGCGAACTGATCCCGCTGATGCAGGAGCAGGGGGTGGATGAGGAGGAAGCGGCCGTCTCGCTGGGCGCGTCCGGTCTGCGGACCTTCTGGAGCGTCACGGCGCCCAATATCCGCTGGGGCCTGCTCTATGGCGTCCTGCTCTGCAATGCGCGGGCGATGGGCGAGTTCGGGGCGGTGTCGGTGGTGTCCGGCCATATCCGCGGCCTGACCAACACCATGCCGCTGCATGTCGAGATCCTCTACAACGAGTACGACTTCGTCGGCGCCTTCTCGGTGGCCGCCCTTCTGTGCGGCCTGGCCATCGTCACCCTGGCCCTGAAGACCCTTCTTGAAATCCTGCAGCCGCAGACGCGGCGGCCCGGCCACTGAGCGACCGCCCATGACCATTTCCATCCAGTCCGTGGCCAAGAGCTTCGGCCGCTTCCCCGCGCTGAACGGCGTCAGCCTGGAGATCGCCGACGGCGAGCTCCTGGCCCTGCTGGGCCCCTCGGGCTCGGGCAAGACCACCCTGCTGCGGGCGATCGCCGGCCTGGAGTTTCCCGAGAGCGGCCAGATCCTGTTCGACGGCCAGGACATGACCCAGGTGAGCGCCGCCGATCGGCGGGTGGGCTTCGTGTTCCAGCAGTACGCCCTGTTCCGCCACATGAGCGTCGCCCGTAACATCGCCTTCGGCCTGGAGGTGCGCAAAGGCGCCGACCGCCCCTCCAAGGCGGCGATCCAGGCGCGGGTCGAGGAACTGCTGAAGCTGGTCGAACTTGACGGCCTGGGCGGCCGCTATCCGTCCCAGCTGTCCGGCGGGCAACGCCAGCGGGTGGCCCTGGCGCGGGCCCTGGCCGTCGACCCCAGCGTGCTGCTGCTCGACGAGCCCTTCGGGGCGCTGGACGCCACGGTGCGCAAGTCGCTGCGCAAGGAGCTGCGCCGCATCCACGACGCCACCGGGGTCACCACCATTTTCGTCACCCACGACCAGGAAGAGGCCCTGGAGCTGGCCGACCGGGTCGCGATCCTGAACCTGGGGGTCATCCAGCAGGTCGGAACCCCAAGCGAGGTGCACGACGCCCCGGCCAACGCATTTGTCTGCGGCTTCGTAGGTGAGGCCAATCGGCTGGAAGGCGAGGTCCGCGGCGGTCGGTTCCGGTCCGGGGATATCGAACTGGCCTCGCCGGGCGTCGCCGATGGCGCGGCGACGGCTTTCATCCGGCCGCACGAGCTCACCCGCGCCGCGGCCGGGGCGGGAGCCTTCGCCCTGACCGTCGAGCGGATCACGCCCCAGGGGCCGGTCCTGCACGTCGAGGGGCGCACGGCGGACGGACGTCGCCTGGAGGCGGCCTTCGCGCGGGCTGGGGGGCTGGGCTTCCAGCCGGGCGATCAGGTCCAGGTCGCGGTCGAGCGGGCGCACATCTTCAGCGCGTGAGCACTGACGAGCAACTTTAACGGGTTTTTCAGGCGGCCGCGGCGATAAGTCGCGCATGGACGTCCTGACCGGCCTGCTCGGCGATCTTCGCACCTATCGACGCTTCAGTCCGCTGGAGCTGATCCTGGTTCTGCCGGCCCTGGCCCTGGCGCTGTGGAGCCTGGGAACCTGGAGCGTCTATTACTGGTTGGGCCAGGAGGCCCAGAGCGGCGCCGACCTGGCCCTGGCCGCGATCCGGACCGCGCCGGCCCACGCCGATCTCGAAGCCCTCGCCCGCGCCGCGGCGGCCCATGCGATCCATGCGCCGATCAGCGACGTGCTGGTCGAGCGGGAGACCGGACGCCTGGCCGTCCGCCTGGTCTACGATGTCTCGGCCAATCCGGTCTTCGCCGCACCGGCCCTTACGCCCCTGCCGCCCACCGTGATCGTGCGGACCGCGGCCAGCCGCTGAGCCCCTATTGCTGCTGTTGCTGCTGCTGGTCGTAGCGCAGGCCGCCGGCCGGGCCCCGCCGCCGCGCGCCGCGGGCGAAGGAGGGCTGGGAGATGCGGATGAATTCCGGCTCGGTCATGGCCGCCCGCGCCCGGCGCACCGAGACGCCCACGGCCAGCTGGCTTTCCGCATCGCCTTTATAGACCCCGCGCGAGGGCGGGACGTCGGCGTAGTCGCGGCCGACCGCCGCGGCCACATGGCGCTCCCCGGCGATGACATTGTTGGTCGGATCCAACCCGATCCAGCGGGTGGAGGGCAGGAACACCTCGACCCAGGCATGGGTGGCGTCCGGATCGGACCGGTCGCCGCCGCTGCGGTCGGTGAACAGATAGCCGGAGACATAGCGCGCCGGGATGCCCCACGACCGGCAGATGGCGATCATGATGTGGGCGAAGTCCTGGCAGACGCCGCGGCGAGCCTTCAGGGCCAGATCGATGGGGCTGTCGGCGTCGGTGACTCCGGGCTCATAGGCGAAGGACTCATAGATGATCTTCGACAGCTCCTGGACGGCGGTCAGGGGATCGCGGGCGCGCAGGGGTTCGATCCCGCGCTCCATCACGAACTGCTGCAGGGCCTCGGTCTCCACGGCGAAGCCGTGATGGCGCAGGAAGTCGAAGTTCTCGCCGCGGACGAAGTCGCTCTTCAGCCGGTCCCACTCGCCCATGTCGAGGGCGGCGGGCAGGGGCGGGGGCGCCTGGGTCTCCACCGCCGAGCGGGCGACGATGTTCAGCCGGTCGTGCGGCTGGGGCACGTCGAAGTGATAGACCGCATTGCCGAAGGCGTCGGCGTAGGAGAACAGCTGAGCCGGCGGATCCAGCTCCAGGTCGAAGCTGACCAGGCGCTGGCGCGCGCCCTTCTGAGGCTGCATCCACACCTCCATGACGCTTTCGCGCACGGGTTCGGCGTAGTGGTACTGGGTGACGTGGCGGACCTCGAGAAGCATGTGAATTCCGTCCTCAGGCCGGCAGGCGCATTTCGAGGGAGTAGGCGACGAAGGTCTCGTAGATCGCCGCATGGATCGCGGCGCATTCGTCGAGCACCGTGGTCAGGAAGCCCGCGGCCCCGTCGAGGGTCAGGTTCTCGACGTCGGCATATTGCAGACGCGCCTTGAGGCGGCCGGCCAGGCGTTCCGGGCCCCCGTGGCTGGCGGCCTCCACATAGCGGCTGACCCCGGTGAGGTGCTCCTCGATGCGGGCGGTGGAGAACCGGATCGAGCGCGGGAACTCTTCGTCAAACATCAGGAATTCCAGGATCTTGCGCGGCTGCACGTCGGCCGTATAGCGCCGCAGATAGGGCTCGAGCGCGCAGCTCATCCGCAGCACATTGGTCAGCAGGGTGTGATCGTTGATCGGCCGGGTGCGTGCGTCGCGGAAACAGACCTCCAGCAGGCGGCCGATCAGCTGGGCGCGCTCCAGATGCACCCCGAGCAGCAGGAAGCCCCAGCCCTCGCCATGGCTCATGGTGGCGTCGGCGGCGCCCTTGAACAGGTGCAGATCGGCGATGATGTCGTGCAGGAAGGCCGAGGAGCCGTCGGTGAAGGCCTTGGCGGCGCCCGGCGCGGTCATCCGCAGATAGATGAGGTTCAGCCGCTCCCAGGTTTCGGTGGTGATCTGGTCGCGGACCTGGCGGGCGTTCTCTCGGGCCGAGGCGAGCGAACTGGCGATCGAGCCATGGTCCTCGCGGTCGAGGGTGAGTGCATAGGCGGCTTCATAGGGCGCGGCGATCTTGGCCGGGTCGGCGTCGCCGACCGCGGAGAGCGCGATACGGGCGACCTGGGCCGCCGATTCCGTGCGGTCAAGGGTGGCGTTGAGCATGACGTCCGACAGCCGGCACATGTGCTCCGCCCGTTCGACATATCGGCCGATCCAGTAGAGGCTGTCGGCGACGCGGGCGAGCATCATGGCTGGATCTCCTCGGCGTCGTCGGACAGCACCCAGGTGTCCTTGGATCCGCCCCCCTGACTGGAATTCACGACCAGCGACCCCTTCTTCAGGGCGACGCGGGTCAGGGCGCCAGGGGTCACCACGATCTTCTCGCCCGACAGGATGAAGGGGCGCAGGTCGACGTGGCGCGGATCGATCTTGCCGTCGATCAGGCAGGGCGCCGTCGACAGCTGGATGGTCGGCTGGGCGATATAGTTGTCCGGATCGGCCTTGATCGCCTCGGCGAAGGTGGCCCGCTCGGCGACGCTGGCGTGGGGGCCGATCAGCATGCCGTAGCCGCCCGAGGCGCCGACCGCCTTGACCACAAGCTTGTCGAGATTGGCCAGCACGTGGCTCAGCTGGGCCGGCTCGCGGCAGAGATAGGTCTCGATATTGGGCAGGATGGCGTCCTCGCCCAGATAGTAGCGGATGATCTCCGGCACATAGGCGTACACCGCCTTGTCGTCGGCGACACCGGTGCCGGGCGCATTGCAGATCACCACATTGCCGGCGCGATAGGCGTTGAACAGCCCGGCGACGCCGAGCCCGGAATCCCGGCGGAAGGTGAGGGGGTCGATGAAGTCGTCGTCGACGCGGCGATAGATCACGTCGATCCGCTTCAGGCCGGTCGTGGTCCGCATATAGACCATGTTGTCATGGACCACGAGGTCGCGCCCCTCGACCAGGGGCGCGCCCATCAAACGGGCCAGATAGGCGTGCTCGTAATAGGCGGAATTGTAGACGCCGGGCGTCAGCACCACGACCTGGGGATTGGGTCTCCAGTCGGCCGCCATGCTTTTCAGCGTCGCCAGCAGCAGGTCGGGATAGCGGTCCACCGCGCGCACCCCGGCCGAGCGGAAGGTGCCGGGGAAGGTGCGCTTTGACGCCTCGCGATTGGCCAGCATGTAGGACACGCCGGAGGGAACGCGCAGATTGTCCTCCAGCACTGCGAAGGCGCCGTCCGGCTGGCGGATCAGGTCCGAGCCGCAGACATTGGAATAGGCGTGGTGCGGCACATAGAGGTTCTGCATCTCCCGCCGGTAGGAGGGCGCGCTGAGCACCAGCTCGCGCGGCACCACCCCGTCCATCAGGATCTGCTGTTCGCCATAGATGTCGGCGAGGAACATGTTCAGGGCGCGCAGGCGCTGGGTCAGGCCGGCCTCGATGGTCGCCCATTCGTCGGCGGGAATAATGCGCGGCAGGAGGTCGGTGGGGATGATCCGCTCGGTCGAGCTGTCGCCGCCATAGACGGTGAAGGTGATCCCCTGCAGCAGGAAGAATCGCTCGAGCGTCCGTTGCCGCTCGGCCAGCTCCTCGCCGGCCAGGCTGGCGACCCGGCTGTCCAGGGCGGCGTAGTGCGAGCGCACTTCGCCTGCGGCGGTCAGCATTTCATCATAGGGTATCGGTGTCGCAGCCTCCGGGGCCAAGGCCTCAGGGTCGTCCGAAATGCGCGCTGTCGACACTCCCAGCTCCACCTTGCAATGTCCTTCCGCGCCCTGACCTTCGCCGACCCTAGGAAACCCCGTCGTCTTGCGGAGGGGTTTTCGGGACGTGAGGCGGGCCTGACGTGGCCTGCCCGTTATTTGAGCATGCCGGCGCCCAATCTCGAAGCAGTGTAACGCGCCGGGCGTGAGTGACATTCGGGGCCGATGCGGGCTAAACCCCTGGCAGGGGCGCAGCGCGGATTCTTGACGTGGGACGACTGGTCTATGCCGTCGCCGCCTCGGCGGTTTTTTGGGTCCTGTCAGGGCCTGACGCTGCATGCGCCGAGACCGCCAAGGCCGCCCTCGAAGGGGACATGTCCTCCAAGCTGAAGGCGGCGGTGGCCGAGGCGATCGGCTCCACCGACCATCCCGTGACCAATCGTTTCGAGGCCCGCCGCCGGGCCCGGGAGGCCGCCGAGGACGCCATCGCCGTCCTGCGGTCGGAGGCCTATTACGGCGCCGAGGTCAGCCCCGAGGTGGGGGAGGGCGACACCCCCCAGCCGGTGGTGCGCATCACCCCCAACCGCCGCTTCGTCATCGCCGATCCGACGATCGCCTGGATCGGAGACGTGCCGCCGGCCCAGGTGCAGGCCGCGGCCGAGGCCGTGATGGGCCTGGCGAACGGCCAGGCGGGCCGTGCGGCCGATGTGGTGGGCGCTGAGGGCCGCATCGTCGCCGCCGTGCAGAAGCGCGGCTTCGCCGACGTGGTCGCCCAGCCGCGCGAGGTCATCGTCGATCACGCCGACCAGACCGTGCGGCCGACCTACAAGATCGTCGCCGGCGAACTCGTGCGTCTGGACGGGGTGAAGCTGGTGACCGCCGGCCGCACCAATCCGCGCTGGCTCAGCGCCATGGCCCCCTGGAAGACGGGGGAAGCCTACGACCCCGAGGATGTCGGCGAGCTGGAGCGCCGCCTGCTGGACACCGGCGTCTATGAATCGGTCACCGTCTCCCTGGCCCCCAAGGGCGAGGCCACGGCCGACGGCCTGAGGCCGGTCATCGTCAGCCTGAGCGACCGGTCGAAGCGCCAGCTGGAGCTGGGCGCCAGCTATTCGACCAGCGAGGGCGTCGGCGCCGACGTTCGCCTGACCCGCTACAACCTGCTGGGCCGGGCCGACACTGTCGCCCTGTTCGCCAAGAACTCCTATCTGGACAGCCGCGTCGGCGCGGACCTGACCCTGCCGCACTGGCGGCGCGCCCAGCAGACCCTGAAGGCCTCGACCGCCGTCTACCGGACCCAGACCGACGCCTATGACGAGACCGGCGTGGGGGTCAGCGCCGACGTCGAGCGCCGCTTCCACAAGACCTCCTATGTCACCGTCGGCGGCTCGCTGGACTATGGCCAGACCGATGAGCTGTCGGCCAAGACCCTCACCCCCCTGGGGCGCAAGCTGGTCACCGTCGCGGCCCTGGGCGCCATGGCGCTCGATAAGTCCGACGATCCCCTCGACCCCAAGCGCGGCTGGCGGGTCGAGAGCCGGGTCGAGCCGACCCTGGTCGCCGGCTCCGGTACGCTGCCCTATCTGAAAGTCCAAGCCCAGGGCACGGCCTATCTGCCGTTCGACGACAAGGGCCGCACGGTCCTGGCCGGCCGGCTGAAGCTCGGCTCGATCATCGGCGGCCTGATCCCCGAGGTCCCGGCCTCCCGCAGGTTCTATTCCGGCGGCGGCGGCTCGGTGCGCGGCTACGCCTATCAGGCGATCGGCCCCAGGCTGTCGGACAACACCCCCCAGGGGGGCCTGTCCCTGGTCGAGGCCTCCGTCGAGGTTCGCCAGAAGATCGGCGCCCACTGGGGGCTCGTCGCCTTCGTCGACGCCGGCGCCGTGGGGTCGGACCCCACGCCGGCCAACAAGAATCTCAGCGTCGGGGCCGGGATCGGGGTGCGCTATGATCTGGGCTTCGGCCCGATCCGGGCCGATATCGCCGTGCCGCTCAATCCGCGCACCGGCGACCCGTCGTTCCAGATCTATCTCAGCATCGGGCAGAGCTTTTGACCCCGACGCCCGAAGATCCGCACAAGCCGCATGAGCACCCCATCGAGGAGGTGATCTCCGAGGTCGTCCACGAGGTGGTGGACGAGGCGGTGAAGGTCGCCAAGAGCCGGGCCTTCCCGCCCATCGTGATCATCATCGCCCTGGTCCTGACCTTCCTGCTGGGCGGCGGCATTCTGACCACCCGCTTCGGCGTGCTCCTGCCCCAGGGGCGCCTGCTGATCGAGGCCAGCGCCAACGGCCTGAAGCTCGGTCCGGTGGGGCGGCTCAAGATCGAGGGGCTGAAGGGCGACATCTGGCGCGACTTCAGCGTCGACCGCCTGACCATTTCCGACGAGCAGGGCGTGTGGCTCGACGCCCGGCGGGTGGAGGTGGCCTGGCGTTTCCTGGACCTGTTCGTCCGGCAACTGACCCTCGACCGCATCACGGCCGAGAAGATCATGATCCTGCGCCGGCCGACGCTGACGCCCAAGGAGCAGTCCGGCGGGTTGCCCGTGTCCTTCCAGATCGCCGAGATGTCCGGCCGCGTCGAGATGACGCCGGAGTTCAGCTACGAGCGCGGCATCTATGACGTCACCGGCGGCCTGGTGGTGAAGCGCAATGACGGCGGCCAGTCGGGACACCTCGAGGCCGTGAGCCGCCTGCACAAGGGCGACCACCTCAATCTCAGCTTCGACTTCATCAAGAACCACCCGCTGATGCTGAAGGCCGACGTGGTGGAGGCCAAGGGCGGGGCGCTCGCCGGCGCCGTGGGCCTGCCCTCCGGCGCGCCCTTCGAGCTCAAGGCCCAGGCCGGCGGCGCCGCCAGGTCGGGCACGGTCAATATCGTCGCCGTCTCCGGCAAGATGAAGCCGGTGGAGGTCAGCGGCGCCTGGACGCCCCAGGGCGGCGCGGCCCAGGGCAAGGTGCTGCTCACCGCCTCGACCCTGCTGAAGCCCTATGCGGATCGCTTCGGACCCACGGCGGCCTTCAACATCACCGGCCGCCAGTCCGGCAAGTCCAAGAGCCAGTACGACGTGGCCTTCAAGGTCGCCTCCGACAACCTGACTGTCTCCGGCCAGGGACTGGCGGACATCGAGCACCGCAAGATCGGCAAGGACGGCGTGGCCCTGGTCGGCGACGCCCCCAGCCTCAGCCGACTGATCGGCGGACCTGAGACCGGGGCGACCCATGCGGTGGCGCGCCTGAGCGGCAAGGCGGCGGACTGGAAGATCGCCGGCGACGCGGTGGTGCGGGACGCCAAGCTCTTCGACTACACCCTCGACCGCCTCGCCGGGCCGGTGGTGTTCGAGCACAAGTCCAAGAGCTGGAGCGTCGGCGGCAAGGTGCAGGGCTCCGGCGGCAAGGGCTCGGGCTGGGTCGGCGCGGCGCTCGGGGCCAGTCCCCAGGCGGACTTCAAGGTCGACCATCTGCGCGACGGGCGCTTCCTGCTCAGCAACCTTCAGGGCACGGGCCAGGGCCTGAAGGTCAAGGCCAGCGGCGGCGTGGGGCTGTTCGGCGGCCTGACCTTCAAGGGCGACGCTGACTTCGCCAATCTGGCCGCCGCCCGGGTCGGCGCCAGCGGAGCGGTGTCGGCGAGCTGGACCGCCTCCCAGGGCCGCGACGCCAAGCCCTGGACCTTCAGCCTCGACGCCAAGGGCGCCAAGTTCGCGACCGGCTACGCCGAGCTCGACCGGCTGCTGGGCGGCCAGCCGCGCCTGCAGGGCAAGGCCGAGGTGGGGGGCGGCCGGATCGCGGTTTCCGAGGCCAATCTGACGGGCGCCGCCCTCAAGGCCCAGGCGGCCGGCCTGCGCGACGCTGACGGCGCGCTCAAGTTCAAGCTGGACTGGTCTGCCGAGGGCCCGTTCCACGCCGGTCCGGTGGAGATCACCGGCAAGGCCAAGGGCTCCGGCGCGATCACCGGCATGCTGGACGCGCCCAAGGTGGACCTGCTGGCCGACCTCGACGCGATCGACGTGCCGCGCTTGCCGCTCACCAACGCCCATCTGGTGCTCAGCTTCCAGCGCCGGCCAGACGGGACCAATGGCGTCATCGCCCTGAACGCCGCCAGCGCCTATGGCCCGGCCCAGGCCCGATCGGCGTTCAGCTTCCCCGCCGAAGGCGTTGATCTGACCGACCTATCGGTGGACGCCGGCGGCCTGAAGGCGTCGGGCCTGCTCAGTCTGCGCGCCAAGGGCGCCTCCAAGGCCGACCTGCAGGTGGCGGTGGCCAAGGGCGCCTTCCTGACCGCGGGCAAGATCGCTGGCGATGTGCGCCTCGCCGACGCGCCGGGCGGGCCCCGCGCCCGGTTGAACCTGACCGCGGACGGCGTCGCCGTGCCCGACAGCCAGGTGGTGATCAGCGCCGGCCGCCTGACCGCCGACGGCCCGTTGGCCCATCTGCCCTACGCTGCCCAGGCCTCCGGCCTGATCGCGGGCAACCGCTGGAGCTTCGACGGCAATGGCGACCTGGCCCATGTCGAGCCCGGTTATCAGCTCGGGTTCAACGGCGAGGGCCGCTATCTGAAATGGAACCTGAAGACCACCGAGACCGCCCAGTTCCGCTTCGGTGGGCCCGACCGGGGCGCGAAGCTCAGGGTCGTGGCTTCCGACGGCGGCCGGATCGCGCTCGACGCCCGCATGGCCGGGGACGGGACGGAAATCCGCGCCCAGGTGCAGCAGCTGGGCCTCGGCCTCATCGACGAGGACTTCGCCGGCAAGTTCGACGGCGTCCTGCAGCTGAACGGCCAGGGCAAGCGCCTGTCGGGCTCGCTCAGCGCCGACCTCGATGGCGTGCGCGGTCTGGGCACCGACGCCTCCCTGGGCCTGAACGGGTCGCTTAAGGCCACCCTCAACGGCGACGACATCAATCTCGACGGCGCGGTCACCAACGGACAGGGCCTGAAGGCGACGGCCGCCGTGGTGCTGCCGGCCGAGACCTCGGCCGAGCCCCTGCGCATCGCCATCGACCGCACCAAGCCGATCCGCGGCCGCATCTTCGCTGACGGCGAGGTGAAGCCGCTCTGGGACCTGCTGGTCGGCGGCGAGCGGGAGCTGGCCGGCCATGTCCACATTCAGGGTGATCTGGCCGGGACGCTGGAGCATCCGCGCGCCGTCGGCCAGGCGGCCGTGGACGGCGGGCGGTTCTCGGACGGCGCCACCGGCCTGAACCTCAAGGACGTCACCCTGCGCGCGGCCATGTCCGACAACCAGGTGGACATCACCCAAGCGGACGGCTCGGACGGCCACGGCGGCGTCGCGTCCGGCGCCGGCCGCATCAGCCTCGCGCCTGAAGGGGCGAGCACTTTCCGTCTGACCCTCAAGGGCTTCCGGCTGATTGATAACGAACAGGCGACGGCCTCGGCGACCGGCCAGGCGGTGATCGACCGCACGCCGGAGGGCCGCGTCCGGCTGGCCGGCGCCCTGACCATCGACCGCGCGGATGTGGCCGCCCGCACCCCCACGCCGTCCAACGTCGTGGCCATGGACGTGACCGAAGTGAACCGGCCAGCGGACATGACCGGCGTGCAGCTGGCGCCCCTCAAGCGCGGGCCCGGCGTCACCCTGGATGTCAGCCTGAAGGCGCCGCAGAAGATCTATCTGAAGGGCCGGGGGCTGGATGTGGAGCTGTCCCTCGACGCCCATGTCGGGGGCACGACCTCCCAGCCAACCCTGTCCGGCACGGCGCGGGTGATCCGCGGCGACTACGATTTCGCGGGCAAGCGCTTCGAGTTCGACACCCGCGGCGTCGTCTATCTGTCGACACAGGCCAAGGACATCCGCCTCGACCTGTCGGCCACGCGGGAGGACACCTCCCTGACCGCGGTCGTGAAGATCAAGGGCACGGCCGCCAAGCCCGAGATCACGCTCACCTCCACGCCGACCCTGCCCAATGACGAGGTCTTGTCCCAGGTTCTGTTCGGCACCTCGGCGTCCCAGCTGTCGCCGCTGGAAGCCGCCCAGCTGGCCTCGGCCCTGTCGTCGCTCGCGGGCGGCGGCGGCTTCGACGTGATCGGCAATCTCAAGACCTTCGCGGGCCTCGATCGACTGGCCCTGGCCGGCGGGGGGACCAGCGGGGTCACGGTGTCGGGCGGCAAGTACCTCACCGACAATGTCTATCTGGAGCTGACCGGCGGCGGTCGCGAAGGGCCGTCCGCTCAGGTGGAGTGGCGCGTTCGCCGGAGTCTGTCCATCATCTCTAAGATCGCCGGCCAAGGCGACGGCAAGCTCGCGGTGCGCTGGCGCAGGGACTACTGACGGGGAGGGGCCCATGCGGCCGATCGTCTGGACGGGGCTGGTTCTGGCCGCGGGTCTCGCCGCCTGCGAGCCCGCGCTGGAGGCGCCGCGCAACGCCGGGGTCTGCTGGCGCATGGCCGAGGCCCTGAACGGCCGCCAGGATTTCCGACCGATGTCGACCAATGTCGAGAATTTGGAGACCTGCGCGAGCCAGCTCGAGGGGCTGAGGCTGCAGCACGGCCAGCCCGTGACCGGGGCGTTCCAGGGTCGCTATATCTATGTGACGGCGGAAGAGATCAGTGTCGCGGCGGGCCCCAAGGCTCAGCGCTATCGGGTGTTCACGCCGCAGCAGCGCGCCAAGATCCAGGCCGGCTACGCCGCGCTGCGCAAGGCCGGCTGAGGGCCGGGCTGTCCGAAGGAGGGCCGGGGCCCGCGCCTCAGTGGCTGATGCGCGGGCGAAGCGTGTAGTGGCCGTGATCGAAGGATTGGAAGATCAGCGGCGCCTGCGGGTGGCCGATCGGCTCGCCGCTCTCGTCGGGCAGCAGGTTCTGCTCCGAGACATAGGCGACGTAGGAGTTCTCCTCGTTCTCCGCCAGCAGGTGGTAGAACGGCTGGTCCTTGCGCGGCCGGATGTGCTCCGGGATCGACAGCCACCACTCCTCGGTATTGGCGAAGGTGGGGTCGACATCGAAGATCACGCCGCGGAAGGCGAAGACGCGGTGTTTCACGACATCGCCGATGGCGAATTTCGCGAGGCGAACATCGGGGACGGTCATCGCGACCTTGCCGACGCCAAAATTGTCGGTTCGAGCATCCATGAAAGGGAATCTACACCACGCCACCTAACCAGGAGGTGAACGTAACAATCATGTTTCGGTCTGCAAGGCCGTGCCTTCCGGGAGGCGAACCCTTCGTCTACAGTCGCCGTGAAATGAGGCGCGGCTTCCGCGCCTGCGACAGATAGGCGATCCATGTCAGAGACGCCCCAGGGGCGCGTTCGGTTCGAACGCCGCCTCCGAAGCTCGATTGCGTGCGCCCGACGGGCGGTGGAGCCGTGAGCGCGCCACTGGACCGTCCGGACACCGAGGCCGCGCCCCGCGCCCGCGACGGCGCCCTGACCGACCAGGTCTGCTATGGCGCGCTGGACCTGGGCACCAACAATTGCCGCCTCTTGATCGCCACCCCGAACGGCAAGAGCTTCCGGGTCGTGGAGGCCTATTCGCGCATCGTCCGCCTGGGCGAGGGCCTTTCCCAGACGGGGCGGCTGTCCGACGTCGCCATGGAGCGCGCCATGGCCGCCCTGAAGGTCAGCGCCGAGAAGGTCCGCCGCCGCCGTGTGGTCAAGCTCAAAGCCATAGCCACTCAGGCCTGCCGCTCGGCGGAGAACGGTCCGGAGTTCATCGCCCGCGTGGCCGAGGAGACCGGCCTGAAGCTGCAGATCATCACGCCGAAAGAGGAGGCCCAGCTCTCCGTGGCGGGCTGTCTGAACCTGCTGGATCACACCGCCGAGGCGGCCCTGGTGGTCGATGTCGGGGGCGGTTCGACCGAGCTGTCCTGGGTCGACATGAAGGGCGGCGGGCTCGACGCCGACCCTGCCCGGTTCGCCGCCGGCAAGCTGCCGATCAAGGCCTGGCTCTCCATCCCCATCGGGGTGGTGACGCTCGCCGAACAGTTCCCGGAAGGGGAGGCGGCGACGCAAGCCTGGTTCCGTGCCATGGTCGAGCGGGTGAAGTCAGAACTGGCCGCATTCCGGCACGCCGACCCCATGCGGCCGGTGTTCGACGCCGACCGCGCGCACCTGATCGGCACCTCCGGCGCCATCACCAGCCTGGCCGGAATGCACCTGGGCCTGCGTCGATATGACCGCAGCCGGGTGGACGGAATCTGGATGACCCGGGCCGAGTGCGAGGCCTCGGCCGACCTTCTGCTGAACCTGAGTCCCAAGGCCCGCGCCGACCAGCCCTGCATCGGGCCCGACCGCGCCGACCTCGTCCTGGCCGGCGCCGCCATCCTCCAGGCCGTCCAGGAGCTCTGGCCCTGCACCCGCGTCCGGGTCGCCGACCGCGGCCTACGCGAAGGCATCCTGATGTCCCTGATGTCCGAGCGCGGCTCCGGCCGTCGCCGCAAGCGCCGCCGGGGCCGCCGCCCCGCCGAGCGTCCGAAAGAAGCCGCCCAATGACCGAAGAGCCCCCCCGCAAGCGCATGGTGAAGCCGCCGACCGGCGGCACCGAGGAAGGCCGCGGCAAGCCTGCGCGCCTCAAGACCGCCAAGATGCGCACGCCGTCGTCCCAGGCCTGGCTGTCGCGGCAGGTGAACGACCCTTTCTCGGCCAAGGCCCGCGCCCATGGATATCGCTCGCGCGCCGCCTACAAGGTCAGCGAACTGGACGACAAGCTGAAGGTGCTGAAGCCCGGCGCGCGGGTCATCGACCTGGGTCTCGCCCCCGGCGGCTGGACCCAGGTGGCGATCGAACGCGGCGTCACCAACATCGTGGGCGTCGACCTCCTGCCGGTCGATCCCCTGCCGCCGGCCCATATCGTCCAGATGGACTTCACCGACCCGGCCTGCGGCCCGCTGCTGATGCAGCTGCTGGGCGGCGCGCCGGACGTGGTGATGTCCGACATGGCCCCCAACACCGTGGGCCACCGGCGCACAGATCACCTGCGGATCATGGGCCTGATCGAGATCGCGGCCGAATTCGCAATCAGCGTGCTGAAGCCCGGCGGCGTCTTCATCGCCAAGGCCTTCCAGGGCGGCGAGACCGCCCCGGTCATGGCGATCCTGAAGCAGAACTTCACCGACGTCCGCAACCTGAAGCCCAAGGCCAGCCGGGCGGACTCGTCCGAGGTCTATCTCGTCGCGACGGGGTTCAAGGGGCGGTAGGGCTGTCGACGGAAGAGCGCCAAGCCCCTAGTTTGCCCTAATGCAACGTTTGGTAGATTGGCTCGGTCGGCTAAGAGGCGGTTCGGTCGATCCGAATTACAAGGTCTATACGCGCCGATTTGATCGGGAGGTCACCGGCGAAGACCTCCACAGGGTGCTCGGCCGCCCCTCGGCTCGGGTCGCGGCGGGGCTTGAGGAGGCCTGGGCGAATTTCCAAGGCGCCCTGTTGGCCTGGCGTATGGGGTGCGAACTCGCTGCGCTGGATGCGGCGGTCGCCGTGCGGACGACCGTCTCCAAAGACGAGCTGGCGGACACCGTCGTAGCAATCCTGATGGATCAGTCCGGATCCATGCGCGGGCAGAAGATGTTGCTGGCCGCCGCAGCAGCGGATGTCGCACAAGATTTCATCCGGCAATTGGGATGCAAGGTCGAGGTCCTGGGCTTTACGACGACCAGCTGGCGTGGCGGTCTTTCACGCCGCCGCTGGGTATCTCGACTTAAGCCCCCAAATCCAGGCCGGTTATGTGATCTGTTGCACGTAATTTATCGGTCTGCCGACGATACACGGGCGTCAGGCGCGGGATTTGGATTCAAGCCAATGCTTCGCCCTGATCTCCCCAAGGAGAATGTGGATGGGGAGGCCCTGGAATGGGCCGCATCGAGACTTCTTGCGCGGCAGGAAAAGCGCAAGCTGCTCATCGTATTGTCGGACGCGCGCCGGTCGACGACTCTACCCTATTGGCGAACGGCCTGGACTATCTCCAGCGGCATTTGAAGGAAGTCGTCGCGCGCCTCGAATCCGATCCGCGGCTGGAGATCGCTGCCGTTGGGCTCGGGTTCGACACGAGCCGCTTCTATTCGCGCAATGCGGCGGTTAACGCGATCGAGGACGTCGGGATCTCGGTCATTACCCTTGTCCGGGATATGCTGATGGGCAAAGCGCATGGCGAAGATCCGATAGCGCCATCCGTTCCGTCTATCGGTTAGCATCCCCGCCCAGCCGATCGCGCAGGGCCTGACGGTGATTGCGGCTGAGCCGCAGGACCGTTCCGCTGTGCAGCGTCACCAGTCCGTCGCCATTGGTCAGGGGCTCGATCTGCGCAACGTGCGCCACGCTGACCATGGTGCCCCGGTGGATGCGGACGAAGCGGCTGGGGTCGAGGCGTTCCTGTAGCCGGGCCGAGGTTTCGCGCGTCAGGTGGGTGCGCCCCCGAACGTGCAGGGCCTGGTAATTGCCCTGGGCCTCGATCCACTCCACCTCGGCCAGGTCGATGACGGCGATCTCGGCGCCGTTGCGGAGGGTCAGGCGCTCCGGCCACCCGTCAGTGGTCTGGGCGCGCCCCGCGGGGATCAGAACCTGAAGCGCCGCCAGGAACAGGGCCTGGCAGAACATCACCAGCAGCAGGTTGGCCGCCATCTCTCGCCCGATGTCCGCCGGGGCTGGCAGCCACCGATGCTGCAGGATCCAGGCGGCGAGACAACAGGACGCCACGATCAGGACCGGCGCCAGCGCCAGGGCTCCGATCGCCTGTCCCGCGATCGGTGCGAGGCGCCGGGCCCCGGAAATCGGGAACCGTCGGGCCAGCAGGACCAGGACGGGGGTGACGGAGGCGCCGAGCAAGCCCGCCACCAGCAGGCGCAGGGCCTCGTGCGACCAGTGCGGATGAAAGCCCGCGGCCAGGGCGTGCGCGAGGTTTCCCGGCTCCAGCACCGACATGAAGGCGAGCCAGTAGAGGAACCCGACCCCGGTCAGTCTGACAACCGAGAGGTTCCGGGCGGAGGTGGCGGGGGAGGGCGGCGTCATCGCGCCGTCTATCTGATCCGGGCCGGCTTCGCGCGTCCAGTCCGCCCGTTTGTGACGAGGCGAGGCGGCGGCGGGATGGGCGGGTCTGGGCCCGCGCATCGCGGAGGTGGGACAATGGCGGCGTCCCAACCGACAGGATCAAGATGAGCATCAGAGCGTTCGTCGCGGCCGCCGCCGCGCTTCTATGGTTCGCCCCCGCGGCCCATGCCGATCCGCGCGCGCCATCCCCCAAGGTCAGGATCGAGACCGGTTGGGTGAGCGGCGCTCGCCATGAGGGCGTCTCGGCGTTCCTGGGGCTGCCCTATGCCGCCCCGCCGGTCGGGGCGCTGCGCTGGCGTCCGCCCGCGCCGGCCGCGAGGTGGACAGGCGTCCGCAAGGCGACCGCGTTCCAGCCGGCCTGCATGCAGACCGGGGTGTCCATGCCCGGCGAGCCGCCGCCCCGGATCAGCGAGGACTGTCTCTATCTGAACGTCTGGACGCCGCAGGTTGGGCGCAAGGGCGCGCCGGTGATCGTCTGGATCCATGGCGGCGGCTACAGCAACGGCGCCACGGCCCTGCCGCTCTATTGGGGCGGCCGACTGGCCAGGCGCGGCGTGGTGGTGGTGAGTTTGGCCTATCGGCTGGGGCCGTTCGGCTACCTGGCCCATCCCGATCTCAGCCGGGAGGGCAGGGGCGCCTCGGGCGACTACGGCCTGATGGATCAGATCGCGGCCCTGACCTGGGTCCGGGACAATATCGCCGCCTTCGGCGGAGATCCCGGCAAGGTGACCATCGCCGGCCAGTCGGCCGGGGCCATGTCGGTGAGCCAGCTGATCGCCTCGCCCGCGGCCAAGGGCCTGTTCCAGCGCGCCATCGCCCAGAGCGGCGGCCTGTTCGAACCCCTGGCGCTCGCCCCGGCCTATCAGCTGAAGCAGGCGGAGCAGGACGGCTTGGCCTATGCGGCCTCAATCGGTGCCTCCTCCGTCGTGGACCTGCGTCGCCTGCCCGCGGCGCGACTGCTGGAGGGGCGCGCGGGTCTGGTGACCCACCCGGTGGTCGGCCCGCCGGTCCTGCCGGTCTCGCCCTATGACGCCTATGTCAGCGGACAACAGACCCGGGTCCCGGTGCTGATCGGCTACAACGCCGAGGAGGCGCGGTCCCTGATCGACCTCAGGGCGATCACGGCGGGCAGCTATGCGAAGGATCTGGCGCGGGCCTGGGGGCCGCTGCCGGAGGGGATTGTCGCGGCCTATCCCTATGCCGATGACCTGAGTGCGCGTCAGGCGCGCGCGGACCTGGAGCGGGACTTGAGGTTCGGCTGGGACATGTGGGCCTGGGCGAGACTGCAGGCCGCGAGCGGCGCGCCGGCCTGGCTCTACCGCTTTGATCAGCAACCCCCGTTTCCGACCGGATCGGTCAGGGCCGGCTGGGGGGCAAGCCACTTCGCCGAGCTCTGGTACATGTTCGATCATCTGGGCCAGGAGCCCTGGGCCTGGACGCCCCAGGACCGGCGGCTGGCGGACGTCATGGCCGGCTATTGGGTCAACTTCGCCCGCACAGGCGATCCCAATGGCAAGGGGCTGCCGCCCTGGCCGGTCTATGATCCCCGGACTGATCAGGTGCAGAGGCTTGGCGCCGCCATCGCCACCGGACCCAACCCGGATCTTCCCGGGCTGCAGGCCTTTGACCAGACCTATGGGGCCCTGATAGGGGCGGCTCGGTGACGTCAGGCGGGTGAAACAGCTTGACCATGACCGAGCCAGGCGGGCGCTTGGCGGATCAGTCGCCAACCAGAGCCCGCCATGACCCGCCGAATTGGATCCGCCTTCGCCAATGCCGCCCTGTGCCTGGCGATCCTCGCCGCCGGGCCGGCCGCCGCCGCGGCTCAGTCCTGGGCGTTCCTGAAGGGGAGCTATTGGACCGTGCCACAGGAGAACCTGCTGGCCTATGCGGTGAGCCCCAAGCTGCCGGCGCCGCTGCCGTCCCAGGACCAGACCGTCTACCACATCACCGACTATCACGACGGCTTCTTCTGGGGATCGAACGTCACCTCCATCAACGGCAATGTCACCTGCGCGACCCTGCTGGGCTCGGTGACGCCGGACGGGCGTGTGCTGCTGAGCTTCGTCACCACGGCCTCGGACGGGACCACCAGCCAGCAGGTCGGCTACGGCCAGATGACCCAGAGCGACGGCGCCTGGACCATGCTGAACCAGACCGCTGCGCCGAACTTCGCCCACTGGGCCTATATGGTTCAGTCCCGGCCCGGTGACGCCAGCTGGGCGCGCCTGCCGGGCGTGCGCCAGTCGGTGCCGGAGTTCCTCGGTCAGTGTGGAGGGTCTTGAGGCGCCGGCGCAGTCTTCGCGCCCTCCGCCACCAGCCAGGCCCGGAACCGGTCCAGGCTCCGCTTGCCGACGCCCGGCGCGGCGAGCAGGGCGAAGGCGCTTTCGGCCTTGCGGAAGCCATAGGGCGCGACCAGCCGGCCTGAGGCGATGTAGTCCGCGACCAGGGGCCAGGACATGATGGCCGCGCCCAGGCCGGCGATGGCGGCGTCGAGTGCGAAGTGCAGGTGGGCGAAGGGCTGTTCGGGCTTCGGCGGCAGCTCGACCCCGGCCAGGGCCGCCCAGATCGCCCAGCCCTGCGGGTGGGTGGTGGCCGCCAGCCGCGGCGCCTGCAGCGGATCAGCCGCGAAGCGCTCCGCGAGCGCGGGCGACATGACCAGCCCCAGATGGCTCTGGATGAACGGCGTGGCCAGCGGATCGGCCAGGCGGGCGGTCGGCACAATGCGGACCACGGCGTCCGCGCCCCGGTGCGAGGTCGCATGGCTGGCGAGCTCCGCCAGATGCAGCCGCACCTCGGGATGAGCCTCGGCGAAGCGGGCCAGCCGCGGGATCAGCCATTTCACCGAGATGCTGGCGTTGACCGCGATATGCAGGTCCTCCGCCCCGCCGCGGATGCGACCTACGGCGCCGGCGATCTGGTCGAAGGCGGCGGTCAGGGCCGGCAGCAGCTCGCGCCCTGCCTCGGTCAGTTCCAGCCTGTGCTTGGGACCCGAGAACAGCCGCACCCCCAGGGTCTCCTCCAGCGCCTTCACCTGCCGGCTGACGGCCGAATGGGTGACATGCAGCTCCTCGGCGGCGAGCGTCGCCCGCCCGGTCCGGGCCATGGCCTCGAACGCCCGCAGCGCGTTCAGCGAGGGCAGGGGACCGGGTGTGAGATTTTCGAACATAGCCCGACCAATATGTCGGTTTCCGCGAAACCTCAAATGCCGCATAGGCTGGCCATGGCGGCTCCCATCCCCGATCCGACGCGCTCCCCGGTCATCGCCGCCGGCGGACTGGGTCTGGGGCAGATGCTGGCCTTCGGCTCCAGCTTCTATCTGATGGGCGTGCTGGGCGACGGCATGTCGGCCGACCTCCATGTCCGCCCGTCCTTCGCGGCCAGCCTGATGTCGCTCGCCTTCCTGGCCAGCGCGCTTGTCGCCCCGGCCGTGGGCAAGGCGGTCGATCGCCGGGGCGGCAAGGGCGTGCTGCTCGCCTCCAATCTCGTCTTTGTCGCCGGCCTCGTTCTCGTGGGAACCGCGCCGGGCGCCTGGGCGGTCGCCCTGGGTCTGTCCGTGATCGGGATCGGCATGGCCATGGGCCTATACGCCACCCCCTTCGCGATCCTGGTCAGCCTCTATGGCGACCGGGCGCGCCGGCCGATCACCGCGGTGTCCCTGATCGGCGGCCTGGGCTCCACGGTCGGCTGGCCCCTGACGCTCGCCTTTGAACAGCATTTCGGCTGGCGGGGCGCCTGCTTCGCCTGGGCGGCGGTTCAGGTCCTGGTCTGCCTGCCGGTCAACGCCCTGGCGGTCCCGCGCACCACGCCGGAGCCGCATGACCCTGAGGCGCCTGCGGTCCGCATCGCCTGGGACCGGCCGATGATCCAGCTCGCGGTGCTGTTCGCCGGCGCCTGGTTCGTTTCCACCTGCATGAGCGCCCATCTGCCCCAGCTGCTGGCGGCCTTCGGCCTTACGCCCGCCCAGGCGGCGGGCACGGCGGCCCTGGTCGGCGTCGCCGCGGTCAGCGTGCGCTTCGCCGAGATCACCGTCCTGCGCCGGTTCCATCCGCTCGCCGCCACCCGCGTCGCCACCCTGATGCACCCGCTCGGCGCCTTGGCGATCAGCATCCTGGGCGCCGCGGGCGCGCCGCTGATGGCGCTCGGGCAGGGGGCGGGCAACGGCATGCTGACGGTCGCCAAGGGCGTGCTGCCGCTCGAGCTCTATGGCCAGCGCCACTACGCCTATCGCTCGGCCCTGCTGTCGCGGCCGGCCGGCTTCGCCCAGATCGGCGGGCCGGTGATCTATGGCCTGGCCATCGACCACTCCCGCTGGACGGCGCTCGGCCTGTCCGCCGGCCTCTGCCTGGTCATGTTCGCCATGACCTTCGGGCTGAAATCGTCCGCCGCCGCCCCATATAAGGACCTCCCCGCATGACAAGCCGCGACGCGACCCTTGCCCCAGGGGGGCATGACCCCCTATACGCACCCCGCAAAATGGAGAGTCTCATGGAGATTCGCGAAGGGCTTACCTTCGACGATGTTTTGCTCGAACCGGGTGCGTCCGACGTGATGCCCACCCAGGTGGACACGACCACCAAGTTCACACGCGAAATCAGTCTGAATATTCCGCTCGTGTCCTCAGCGATGGACACGGTCACCGAAAGCCGCCTGGCCATCGCCATGGCCCAGGCCGGCGGCATGGGGATCCTGCACCGCAACCTCACGGTTGAGGAACAGGCCGACCAGGTGCGCGAGGTGAAGCGCTACGAAAGCGGCATGGTCATCAACCCGCTGACCATCAATCCCGACACCCGCCTGCGCGAAGTCCGCGAGATCAAGGCGCGCCGCAAGATCTCGGGCTTCCCCGTGGTCGAGCCCGGCTCCGGCAAGCTGGTCGGCATCCTGACCAACCGCGACATGCGGTTCGAGGGCTCCGACGACGTGCCGGCCAAGGCGCTGATGACCTCGGAGAACCTGGTCACGGTCCGGGAGGGCTGCTCCCAGGCCGAGGCCCGCGACCTGCTGCGCCGTCATAAGATCGAACGGCTGATCGTCGTCGACGACAACTACCGCGCCATCGGCCTGATCACCGTCAAGGACATGGAGAAGGCCCAGGCCCACCCCATCGCCGCCAAGGACGCGCAAGGCCGCCTCTTGGTCGGCGCCGCCTCCACCGTGGGCGATGCGGGCTATGAGCGCTCCATGGCCCTGGTCGACGCCGGCGTGGACGTGGTGGTGATCGACACCGCCCACGGTCACAACTCCGACGTCGCCAAGGCGGTCGGACGCCTGAAGCGCGAAACCAACCGCGTCCAGATCGTCGCCGGCAATGTGGCGACCTATGAGGCGCGCGCGCCCTGATCGACGCCGGGGCCGACGCCGTGAAGGTCGGCATCGGGCCAGGCTCCATCTGCACCACCCGCATCGTGGCCGGCGTTGGCGTGCCCCAGCTGACCGCCATCGCCGACGCGGTCCGCGCGGCCAAGGGCACCGACGTGCCGATCATCGCTGACGGCGGGATCAAATATTCCGGTGATCTCGCCAAGGCCATCGCCATGGGCGCCCACGCGGCCATGATGGGCTCGGCCTTCGCCGGCACCGACGAGGCGCCCGGCGAGGTGTTCCTGTACCAGGGCCGCTCCTACAAGGCCTATCGCGGCATGGGCTCGCTGGGGGCCATGGCCTCCGGTTCCGCCGACCGCTACTTCCAGAAAGAGGTCTCGGCCCTGAAGCTGGTGCCCGAGGGCATCGAGGGCCAGGTCGCCTATAAGGGGCCGATCGGCGCCATCCTGCACCAGATGGTCGGCGGTCTTCGCGCCGCCATGGGCTATGTGGGCGCCGGCGACATCGTCCGCTTCCAGGAAAAGGCCCGGTTCATCCGGATCACCGGGGCGGGCCTGCGCGAAAGCCACGTCCACGACGTCATGATGACCCGTGAAGCCCCCAACTATTCGAGCCCGGTTTAGACCATGAACGCAGCGCCGGAACTCCTGCTCATCGGGGCGGCGGTCATTGTCGGGATCGTGCAGCTGCTGTGGGCGACCATCGCGGCCCGCCTGCATCCCGAGCAGGACCTGAAGTGGGCGGCGGGACCGCGGGACGAACACCGCGTCCTGACCGGCGTGGCGGGGCGATTGGACCGGGCCTACCGGAACTTCCAGGAGACCTTTCCCTTCTTCGTGGCGGCGACCTTTGCGGCCTATCTGGTGGCCAAGACCGGAGAGCTCACCCTCTGGGGCGGCCTGCTCTATGTCGGGGCCCGGATCGTCTATGTCCCCCTCTATGCGGCCGGCGCGACCGGCCTGCGCACGCTCGTCTGGTTTGTCAGCATGATCGGCATCGGCATGATCGTGGCGGCGATCTTCCTTGCGTGACGGCGGGCGCCTTGCCGCGGCCATCGAGGTTCTGACCGACGTCGAAACCCGCCACCGCCCCATCAAGCTGGCCTTGAAGGGCTGGGGGGAGGGCGCGCGCTACGCCGGCTCCAAGGACCGCGCCTTCATCTCAGGGCTCGCCATGGACGTCCTGCGCCGCCGGCGTTCGCTGGCCTGGGCCATGGACGACGAGAGTCCCCGCGCCGCCGCCCTGGCCGCCCTGAAATTCTACTGGCGCTGGCCGATGGAGCGCATCGCCGAGGCCGCGGGCGACGAGGTCCACGGACCTGGTCCCCTGACGCAAGCCGAGCGCGCGAGCCTCGACCATCCTCGCGACATCGCCGACGCCCCGGCCTCGGTGCGCGGCGACTATCCGGCCTGGCTTGAGCCGGACTTCGAACGCGCCTTCGGCGACCGGGCCGCGGAGGAGGGGCAGGCCCTGTCGGCCCGCGCTCCCGTCGATCTGCGGGTCAATCTCCTCAAGACCGATCCCGTCCGCGGCGCCAAGGCCCTGGCCCCCCTGAACGCCATCCCCGCCGGGATCCTGCCGACCGCCTTCCGCATTCCGGCTCCCGAGCCCATGGAGCGGGCCGGGGCGGTGGAGACCATTCCCGCCTTTTCCAAGGGCTGGTTCGAAGTCCAGGACCTGGGCTCCCAGATCGCCGCGGCCTGCGCCGGCGAGATCAAGGGCCGCCAGGTGCTCGACCTCTGCGCCGGGGGCGGGGGAAAGACGCTCGCGCTCGCGGCCATGATGGGCAATTCCGGCCAGATTTACGCCTATGACAGCGAGGCGCGGCGCCTCGCCGACACCATCCGCCGCGCCGACCGGGCCGGCGTCCGCGCCATCCAGATCCGCTCGCCGGTGCATGCCGATCCGCTGACGGACCTGAAGGCCAAGATGGACGTGGTGTTCATCGACGCCCCCTGCACCGGCGCAGGCGCCTGGCGCCGCCATCCCGACACCAAGTGGCGGCTGACGCCGGAGACGCTCGCCAAGCGCATGGCCGACCAGGACCTGGTGCTGGACGAAGGCGCGACCTTCGTGAAACCCGGCGGGCGGATCATCTATGTGACCTGCTCGATCCTGCCCCGGGAGGACGAGGACCGCGTCGCCGCCTTCCTCGCCCGCGCGCCGCAGTTCGCCCTGCAGCCCGCCAGCTTCGACCCCGATCTCGCCCGCTTTCTGACCCCGGAAGGCTATCTGCGCCTGTCCCCGGCCAGCGCCGACACCGACGGCTTCTTCGTCGCGGTGCTGGAGCGCGCCAAATGACCTGTCTCACGCCTCGCATCTGAAGACCCGCATGACCCAGACCCCCGCTCACGAACGTGTCCTGATCGTCGATTTCGGCAGCCAGGTGACCCAGCTGATCGCGCGCCGGCTGCGCGAGAGCGGCGTCTATTGCGAGATCCACCCCTATGACAAAGTCGAGCAAATGCTCGAGGCCTACGCCCCCAAGGCGGTGATCCTCTCGGGCGGCCCGGCCAGCGTTCACGAGGACGAAAGCCCCTCGGTGACCCACAAGGTCTTCGAACTCGGCGTCCCGGTGCTGGGCATCTGCTACGGCGAGATGACCATGTGCGCCGAGCTGGGCGGCAAGGTCGAGGGCGGTCACACCCGCGAATTCGGCCGCGCCGAAATCCTGATCGAGCGCGAGAGTCCGCTGCTGGCCGGCTTGGGCGAGGTAGGCTCGAAAGAGACCGTCTGGATGAGCCACGGCGACAAGATCACCGCCATCCCGACCGGCTTCCACGTGGTCGCCGCCTCGGAAGGCTCGCCCTATGCGGTGATCGCCGACGAGGGCCGCCGCTTCTACGGCATCCAGTTCCACCCCGAGGTGGCGCACACCCGCGCGGGGCCTTGATGCTGCGCAACTTCACGCATCGGATCGCCGGGCTGAAGGGCGACTGGACCATGGCCTCCTTCCGCCAGGAGATGGTCGCCAAGATCCGCGCCCAGGTCGGCGACGGCAAGGTGATCTGCGGCCTGTCCGGCGGTGTGGATTCCTCGGTGGCCGCCGTCCTGATCCACGAGGCGATCGGCGACCAGCTGACCTGCGTCTTCGTCGACACCGGCCTCCTGCGGCACAATGAGGCCGAGCAGGTCGTGACCATGTTCCGCGACCACTACAACATCCCCCTGATCCACGTGGACGCCGGCGATCTGTTCCTGGGCGAACTGGCCGGCGTCTCGGACCCGGAGACCAAGCGCAAGACCATCGGGCGCCTGTTCATCGACGTCTTCGACAAGGAGAGCGCGAAGATCGAGGGCGCGGCCTTCCTCGCCCAGGGCACCCTCTATCCGGACGTGATCGAGAGCGTCTCGGCCCGCGGCGGCCCGTCGGCCGTAATCAAGAGCCACCACAATGTCGGCGGCCTGCCGGACTATATGAAGCTCAAGCTGGTCGAACCCCTGCGCGAGCTCTTCAAGGACGAGGTCCGCGCGCTCGGCGTCGAACTCGGCCTGCCGCCGGCCTTCGTCGGCCGCCATCCGTTCCCGGGACCGGGCCTCGCCATCCGCATCCCCGGC
This sequence comes from Phenylobacterium aquaticum, assembly GCF_022695515.1. Lineage (GTDB taxonomy): Bacteria > Pseudomonadota > Alphaproteobacteria > Caulobacterales > Caulobacteraceae > Phenylobacterium > Phenylobacterium aquaticum. Next base: position 46,801 of record NZ_JALDPT010000023.1, on the reverse strand, counting down.
GAGATCACCCGGGAGAAGGTCGCGGTCCTGCAGCAGGCCGACGCGATCTATCTCGATGAGATCCGCAAGGCCAGCCTCTACGACAGCATCTGGCAGGCCTTCGCTGTGCTGCTGCCGGTCAAGACCGTCGGCGTCATGGGCGACGCCCGCACCTATGAGGACGTGCTCGCCCTGCGCGCCGTCACTTCGACCGACGGCATGACCGCCGACTTCTTCGAATTCCCCTGGGACGTCCTGGGCCGCTGCGCCACCCGGATCATCAACGAGGTCCGGGGCGTAAACCGCGTGGTCTATGACGTGACCTCAAAACCCCCCGGCACCATCGAGTGGGAATAGGCTAGGTCTTCAGCGCGGAGAACGACGGATGAGCGACGGCGTGACGGTCTATGGCATCAAGGCCTGCGACACGATGAAGAAGGCCCGCACCTGGCTGGAGGATCGCGGGGTCGCCTACGCCTTCCATGACTACAAGGCGGTCGGCGTGGATCGCGCCACGCTGGAGGCCTGGGCCGACCGGGTCGACTGGAAGGTTCTGCTCAACACCGCCGGCACGACCTTCCGCAAGCTGCCCGACGCCGACAAGGCCGACATCGACCGGGCCAAGGCCATCGGCCTGATGCTGGCCCAGCCGTCGATGATCAAACGCCCCGTGGTGGATCTGGGCGACCGCCTGCTGGTCGGCTTCACGCCGGAGATCTTCGCGGCCGCCTTTGGATGATCCGATCCCGGCGCCGGGCGATCGCACCGGCCAGCCGCCGCTGGTGGTCTATTTCCATGGCGCCCCCGGCTCGCCCCGCGAGATCGGCCTGATCGTCGGCGCCGCCAAGGCGCGCGGCCTCAGCCCGGTCTGCCTGCATCGCGCGATCCTCGCCAAGGGCCTGACCGGCGCCGCCCATTTCGACGCGGTGGCCGCCGACCTCCGCGCCCGTGCGGCGGGGCGTCAGATCGACATGATCGGCTTCTCGATCGGGGCCTTCGTCGCCCTGGAGGTCGCCGCCCGGCTGGGCGACCAGGTGCGCGGGCTCGACCTCGTCTCACCCGCCGGTCCCATCGACGGGCCGGACGATCTCAAGGGTGTGGCGGGCGCGGCCCTGTTCCGGATGGCCCGGCGCGCGCCTCTCGCGTTCCGCCTGGCCACGGCCCTGCAGGGGCTGATCGCCCGCATCCGGCCGGACGCCCTGTTCGACATGCTGTTCGCCACCGCCGCCGGCGACGACAAGCCGCTCGCCCAAGACAGCCGGTTCAAGACCCTGATGAAGCCCGTCCTGAAAGACGCGCTGGGCGCGGGCCGGGCCGGCTATGTCCGCGACCTGCAGGCCTATGTCCGCCCCTGGGCCGACGACCTCGCGCGGCTAAGCGCGCCGGTCCGCATCTGGTCGGGCAGCCTCGACACCTGGGCGCCGCCGGCCATGGCGGAGCGTCTGCGCGACCGTCTGCCCGCGGGCGCGGGGATCGAGACCCTGGCGGGTCGCTCGCACTATTCCAGCCTGATCGCGGCGGCCCCGAAAATATTTGAGCGTCTGGCGCACCCGTCTGCATCCGATCCGGCCCGCGGCGGCGACTAGGGGGTGAAAAGGGCGGATGATCCGTCCTGTCCTTCCTACGGAGCCCTTCCATGGAACATGTGTGGTTCAGCTACTGGTGGCTGGTCTTCCCGCTCGGCTGGTTCATCTTCGGCGCCTTCGACCGCTGGCTGAGCTATCAGCGCAGCCGCGACGCCCTCGACCTGATCAAGACCTATACCGCCCAGGGCAAGGAGCCCCCGCCCGAGCTGATGCGCCGGGTGCACGAGGACGCCGCCGACCCGATCCCGCCCGGCGTCGACGCCCGCTACTACAACCGCCACGTCCGGCGCGCCTATCGCCGGGCCTATCGGTTCGGACCTTACGGCGCCATGCGCTCGGCCATCTTCACCGGGGCGGTCGCCGCGGCCTTCTGGTTCTCGGCCGAGATGCACTATGTGCCGGGCGCTGACGGGCCGTTCCGCTTCGTGGCGATCATCCTGGGCTGCATCACCGCCGGCAATCTGGCCTTCGCCATCCTGGGCATGACCTTCCGCCGGCCGGACGTCGACTGACGCCGATGGCGGACCTCGACGACAATCTGGTCGAGGCCGCGCGCACAGGATCGGCCGAGGCCTTCTCCCGGCTGGTGGAGCGTCACCAGCAGGCGCTGCGGGCCTTCCTGCGCCGCGCCTGCGGGAACTGGGCCCTGGCCGACGACCTCGCCCAGGAGACCTTCATCACCGCCTGGGGCCGGATCGAACGCCTGGGGCCGGGGGCGAATGTGCGGGCCTGGCTGTGCGGCATCGGCTATAACAAGGCGCTCACGGCCCTGCGCGCCGATCGCCGGGCCAGACGCCGCGACGACGCCTGGCGGGAAGCCGCCGAGACGCCGGTCGCACCGGCGCCGGAAGATCGCATGGCGCTGGAGCGCGCCATGGCCGAGTTGCCGCTGGAACAGAGGGCCTGCGTGGCCCTTTGCCTGGCGGGGGATTTCAGCCACGCCGAGGCCGCCCAGGCCTTGGACTTGCCGCTGGGCACGGTGAAATCCCATGTGACCCGCGGACGGGCCCGCCTGTTGGCGGCCCTGAACATTGAAGACGAGGAGCCTGTCGATGCCTCCGCCCGATGATCGCCTGAAGGCCCTGTTCGCCGCCGACCTGCCGCCGGCGCGGGATCCGGTCTTCCAAGCCGCCGTGTTCGAGCGCCTGGCCCGCCGGGCCTTCCTGCTGGACATGGCCGGCCTTTCGGCCATCAGCCTGGTCGGGGCGGCTCTGCTGTGGGTGCTGTGGCCGGTGCTGGCGCCGACGCTCGCGGCGGTGGGGCAGGGGCTCGCGCCGGCGGCGCTCGCCCTGGGTCTGGTCGCGGTGCTGATCACCTTCAGCGACGGCCGGATCCTCAACCCGCGAACATGACGAAGAATTCACGGCTTAGGCTGCATCCATAGGGGATGCGGCGCGCCTCTTTCCATACATAGACGGGCGCCAACGCCCGCCCACGGAGAGAAGGAGACCCCATTGCAAGCTGTCATGATCGTCTTGATCATCTTTGGATCGATCGCATCCCTGTTCCTGGTGCCCGCCTATCTGAAGAGCCAGGAGCGCCAAAAGCTGCAGGACACCCTGCGCGCCGCCATCGAGAAGGGCCAACCGCTTCCGCCGGAAGTGATCGAGGCCATGACCTCCGACGTGAAGGTCCGTCCGAAGCCCTCGCCCCAGCGCGACCTGCGGGTCGGCATCGTCTGGGTGGGCGTCGCGGTGGGCCTGGCGGCCATGGGCCTGGCCATCAGCTTCGAGGACGCCGACGCGCTCTATCCCATGTTGGGCATCGCCGCCTTCCCGGGCTTCATCGGTCTGGCGTTCATCTTGATCTCGTTCTTCGGCCGCGGCCAGAAGTCCTAAAGGCGCTCTAGGGGGAGCAAGGCCCAATGACGGGCTCTCAACACAGGTTCGCGAGTCTCCACGATGTGGAGCTGGCCACCTTGGCGGCGACGGGGGAACGTCGCGCCTTCGGTGAGCTTGTCCGCCGACACGGGTCGGCGGTGCGCGGACTGCTGCGCCGCATGGGCGCGGCCCCGGCGGAGGCCGACGATACGGCGCAGGACGCGTTCCTAGCCGCCTTCGAAGGCATCGCGGAATATCGCGGCGAAGGCGCCTTCCAGGGCTGGGTCAAGCGCATCGCCGCGCGACAGTATCTGCGTCGGCTGCAAAGGGAGCGGCGGCTGGCCGATCTCGCTGTCGCGGCGGAGGAGGGCGAGCCGGACGTGTCCGATCCGGACACGGCGGGACGCATCGATCTGGACGGGGCGCTCAAGGCGCTCACCGCGCCGGAACGGCTGTGCGTCAGCATGTGCTATGGCGCGGGCCTGTCCCACGCCGAGGCGGCGGAAGCCTTAAATCTGCCGCTTGGAACGGTGAAATCCCATGTCAAACGTGGTCTGGAGAAGCTCCGAGCGCGACTGGCGCCGCCTGACGGCGCGCTCGAGGGGAGGCAGGGCAATGGCTGAACTCGATTTCGAGCGCAGTTTGGAGCGCCTCTTCGCCGAGGCGCCCTATTTCTCGGACGGCGAGGCCTTCGCCCAGAAGGTCGAGGGACGGCTCGATCGGGGCTGGAACATGCGCCGCTGGCTGATCGGCTGCGCCGGCGTGGTCGGCGGGGTCGTGGGCGTCAGCCAGCTTGTGATGTCCAATGTGGTCCATCGGGTGGAGACGGTTTCCGCCGGGTCCAGCCGGGTTCTGAAGGCCGGGATCGCCCAGGTTCGACCGAGCTTCGACCTGTTGTCGCTTGTGCAGTCCGACTGGGCTGTGGTTTGGGTCGCCTCCGCCCTGGCCGTTGTCGCCATGGGCTTTGTGCTTACGCGGGTGATCGAGGAGATCTGAGTTCATGTCCGCTCATCGCCAGGATACGGTGCGGCGTCTCGCCGCCCCGGACATCGCCGCGCGCAAGGGTGGCGTGCCTATCGTCTGCCTGACCGCCTACACCGCCCCCATGGCCGAGCTGCTGGACGCCCATTGCGACCTGCTGCTGGTCGGCGACAGCCTGGGCATGGTGGTCCACGGCCTGCCCAATACGGTCGGCGTCACGCTCGAGATGATGATCCTGCACGGCCAGGCGGTCATGCGGACCTCGCGCCAGGCCATGGTGGTGGTCGACATGCCCTTCGGCTCCTACGAGGGCGCGCCGGAAACGGCCTACGCCAACGCCGTGCGCATCATGAAGGAGACCGGGGCCCAGGCCGTGAAGGTCGAGAGCGGTGAGACGGTGGTCGACACCATCGCCTATCTGGTCAAGCGCGGCATCCCGGTCATGGGCCATGTGGGCCTGCGCCCCCAGGCGGTGCTGACCGACGGCGGCTTCAAGGCCAAGGGCAAGGGCGCCGACGAGCGCGCCCGCATCCTGGCCGAGGCCAAGGCCACCGCCGAGGCCGGCGCCTTCGCCCTGGTCGTCGAAGGGGTGGCCGAGGGCCTCGCCCGTGAGATCACCGAGGCGGTCAGCGTCCCCACGATCGGCATCGGCGCCTCCGCCGGCTGCGACGGTCAGATCCTGGTCACCGACGACATGCTGGGCCTGTTCGACTGGACGCCCAAATTCGTGCGCCGCTATGGCGACCTGCGGGGCGAGATCAGCCAGGCGGTCGCCGCCTACGCCGCTGACGTCCGCGCCCGCAAGTTCCCGGGCCCGGCCGAGATCTATTTCGCCAAGGCGGCCAATACGTGAGCCATCCCGCCCTCGCCGCCGGCCGCACCGCCGTGGTCATGGGCGCGGCCAGCGGCATCGGCCGCGCCGCCGCCCGCCGCTTCGCCGGGCTGGGCATGAATGTCTGCCTGGCCGATCTCGAGGGCGAGCCCCTGGAATCGGCGATCAAGGACGTGGCCAAGCACGCCGCCGTCAGTGACCACGTGTTCGGGGTGGCGACCGACGTCTCCGACCTCGACGCCGTCGAGCGCCTGCGCGACGCGGTCTATGGCCGTTTCGGCGAGGTCGCGGTGCTGATGAACAACGCCGGCGTCGGCGGCGGGGCGGGCGCCTATCAGAATAACGACCGCTGGCGACGCCTGCTGTCGATCAATCTGTGGGGCGTGATCAACGCCGTCCAGACCTTCACCGAGGACATGGTCGCGCAAGGCTCGCCCTGCGCCATCATCAACACCGGCTCCAAGCAGGGGATCACCAATCCCCCCGGCGACATCGCCTACAATGTCACCAAATCCGGAGTGAAGACCCTGACCGAGGGCCTGGCGCATCAGCTGCGCAACGTCCCGGGCTGCCAGGTCACCGCGCACCTGCTGATCCCCGGCTTCACCTTCACCGGCATGACCCGCGGCGCGCGAACCGAGAAGCCGCCGGGCGCCTGGACGCCGGAACAGGTGGTCGCGTTCATGGAGGCCGCCCTGGCCAAGGGCGACTTCTACATCCTCTGCCCCGACAACGACGTCACCCGCGCCATGGACGAAAAGCGCATGGCCTGGGCCATGGGCGACCTGATCGAGAACCGGCCGGCCCTGTCGCGCTGGCATCCCGACTTCGAGGCCGCCTTCGCGAAGTTCATGGCGGGCGAGTCCTAAGGCAGGACGATCTCGAACCAGAAGTCGAAGCGGTCAAGCACCGCCAGCAGCGCCTGCAAGGGGGCGGTCTCGCCGCTCACCAACCCCTCGGCCTGAGCCGCCTCCAGGGTCTGCTCGCCGGTCACCAGATCGACCAGGGTCCCGCGGGTCAGGCCGATCGCGTCCGCCGTGGGCCGCGCCACGCGATGGTGCAGCACGCCGTTGCGAACCCGGACCCGGAAACTCTCGTCCACATCGGTGAAGGTGAGCGTCATGGCCGGTTCCGCCCGGCCGATGGCCTCGCCGTTCAGCCGCACGCTGAGCGAATCCACCAGGGAGTCGGCAGGCAGGGTGCGCAGCTGCCCCGTCGCCCCCTGGCGCGGCCCGGCGGCGGGCGGACGGATGTGCCGCAGCTCCTGGGCGCCGGTCAGGTAGAAATCCCGCCACGGCGCGGACTCGGCCTGGTAGCCCATTTGCTCCAGAGCGTCGGCCTGCAGGTTGCGCGCCTCCATATTGTCGGGGTCGGCGAAGACCAGGTGGTTCACCACCTCGGCCACCCAGCGATAGTCGCCGGCCTCGAACGCCACCCGCGCCTTGGCGAGCAGGGGCTCGGCCCCGCCGGCCAGCTCGACATAGCGGCGGCCCGCCTCGACCGGCGGATGCTTGTGCAGATTGGCCGGATTGCCGTCGAACCAGCCGAGATAGCGCTGATAGACCGCCTTGGTGTTGTGGCTCAGCGTCCCGTAATAGCCCCGCGTGTGCCACTCGGCCGCCAGGCTCGGCGGCAGGGCCATGCGCTCGGCGATCTCCAGCGGGGTCAGGCCGTGATTGGCCATCCTCAGGGTCTGGTCGTGGATGAACTTGTAGAGGTCGCTCTGGGTCTCCAGGAACGCGACCTGGTCCTTGGCGCCCCAGCGCGGCCAGTGGTGGCTGGCGAACAGCACCTCGGAGTCCTTGGCGAACAGGTCGATCGCCTCGTCGATATAGAAACTCCACGCCTTGGCGTCGCGCACCTGGGCCCCGCGCGGGTGTAGAGATTGTGCAGCTGGCAGGTGCAGTTCTCGGCCATGCACAGCGCCTTGTGGCGCGGGAAGAAGAAGTTCATCTCCGCCGGCGCCTCGGTCCCAGGCGTGACCTGGAAGACGATCTCCACCCCGTCCAGGGTCAGCCGCGTTCCGGTCTTGGAGATGCTTTCGGTCGGCGCGATCAGGCTGACCTGCCCGCCGGACACCGCCTTGCCGAGCCCGGAATCCACATGGCCCCGAGGGCCGCGCGGCAGCAGCGCCCCGTACATGTAGGTCGCCCGCCGGTTCATGACATTGCCGGCCAGCACGTTCTCGCTGACCGCCTCGGCCAGGAACCCTTCCGGCGCGACGATCCGCGCTCCGCCGGCGATGTCGGCGTCGGTCAGCACGCCCTTCACCCCGCCATAATGGTCCACATGGCTGTGGGTGTAGATCACCGCGCTCACCGGCTTGTCGCCGCGATGCTTGCGCATGAGCGCCAGGGCCGCGGCCGCCGGCTCGGCCGAGGTGAGGGGGTCGATGACGATGAAGCCCTCGTCGCCCTCCACGAAGGTGATGTTGGACAGGTCGAAGCCGCGGACCTGGTAGATCCCCTCGGTCACCTGGAACAGGCCGTGGTTCAGGTTCAGCTGGGCCTGGCGCCACAGGCTGGGATTGACCGTCGGCGGACAGACCTCGCCGTCGGCCTGGAAGGCGAAGGGCGTCAGGTCCCAGGCGGGCCAGCCCTTGGCGTTCTCGATCCGGGCGTGGGGCAGGGTGTCGATGAAGCCTTTGCGGGCGCGCTCCAGGTCGGCGCCGTCCTCAGGCGGCAGGCTGGCGGCCAGGCGGGCCTGGGCCTCAAGCGTCGCGCGCGTCGCATCCTTCGGCTGGGTCAAGTCGCTCATCTCCCCGCAACAGGCGACGTCGAAGCGCCGCTCTTCCGCCATTCTTGATGGCTAACCCCTGGGATCGGGGGCCGCCAGCCGAAAGTCCGTTTGCTCGGAAGGAACCCCCACCGTTGCGGCGGGCCGTCCGCCGCTATAGGTTCCGCCGCTCTATTCCCTGACGCCGGTTCGTGCGGAGTTTTCCTAAGTGGTCGATGTCTTTGACGAGGTGGAGGAGCAGCTCCGCGCCGACCGGTACAAGCAGATGGCCCTCAAGGCCCTGCCTTGGATCGCGGGCGCCCTGGGCGCGGCCCTGATCGCCGCCCTGGGAATCTGGGGTTATGACACCTACACCAGCAAGGCCACGGCCAAGGCCTCGGACGAGTACGCCCAGGCCCTCGACGCCTTCCAGGCCGGCCGCACCGACGAGGCCGACCGCCTGTTCGGCGAGGTCGCGAAGTCGTCCTCCAAGGCCTACAAGGCTCTGGCCCTGCAGCAGCAGGGCGGAATCAAGCTGGCCGCCGGCAAGACCGCCGAGGCCGTGAAGCTGTTCGACGCCTCGGCCGCCGCGGCCCCGGACTTCGTGATCGGCGACGCCGCCCGCCTCAAATCCGCCTTCGCCCTGCTCGACACCGCGCCCTATAAGGACATGGAAGCGCGCCTGGAGCCCCTGATGAAGGACGGTCGTCCCTACAAGGCCCAGGCCCGTGAGGCCCGCGCCTTCGCTAAGATCCTGGCGGGCGACTACAATGGCGCCAAGGACGACTTCGTGGTCATCTCCCTGATGCCGGACGCCCAGGACGCGCCCGGGCCCGCGCCCAGGCCGCCAAGCAGCTGATCGAATCGGGCTCGGCCAAGGCCGTGGCCGGGGCGGTGAAGGCCGCCATGGCCCTGCCGCCGCCTGTCCAACTCGCTCCGGGCGCCTCGGTCCCCGGCCTTTCCCCTTCCGCGCCGCAACAGCAAGCTCAGCCCGCCCAATGATGACTCTGCGCCGTAACGGCATCCTCGCGCTCATGCTGACGGTGGCCGTGGCCGCCGCCGGCTGCTCCACGGTCGGGAAGATCAATCCCTTCCATAAGAAGGACGACGGCCCCAAGGAGTTCGCGGCCGCCGGCCAGCGGGTCGCCGTGGTGGCCTTCGACGACAAGATCGAAGTGTCCGAGGGCCTGAAGGGCGCCGACTTCTTCCTGCCCGAAGCCCAGCCGGTCACTCAGTGGGCCCTGCCGGGCGGCACGGCCGAGAACTCGATCGAGCATGTCGCCGCCGGCGGCGGCCTCTCGGTCGCCTGGAAGCGCGGCATCGGCCAGAAGTCCACCCGCGGCGCTCACGTCACCGCCCCGCCGGTGGCCGTGAACGGCAAGATCTATGTCATGGACGGCGAGGCCACGGTCTCGGCCCACGACGCCCAGTCGGGCGCCGAGGTCTGGAAGGTCGACCTGCGTCCCAAGAACAAGCGTGACGCCGAAGCCTTCGGCGGCGGCATCGCCATCGCCGACGGCAAGCTCTATGTCGCCTCCGGCTACCGGTTCGTCGCCCAGCTCAACGCCGACACCGGCGCGGTGATCTGGAAGAAGATGACCGAGGAGCCGATCCATGCCGCCCCGACCGTGGTCGGCGGCCGGGTGTTCGTGGTGGCCATCGACAACACCCTGATGACCTTCGACGCCGCCACCGGCGCCGAGGGCTGGACCTATCAGGCCCTGTCGGAATCGGCCCGCATCCTGGGCGCCTCAAGCCCGGCGGTTTCCGGCGACACGGTCGTGGCCTCCTTCGGCTCCGGCGAACTGGTCGCCCTGCGCGCCGCCAACGGCAACGACCTCTGGAACGAGGCCCTGTCGCGCGCCAGCCGGACCAATGCGCTCTCGGAAATCCGCGACATTCCCGGCCGCCGTCATCTATCAGGGCGACGTCTACGCCGTGAGCCATTCGGGCGTCCTGGCGGCCACCGACCTGCGCACCGGCCAGCCCCGCTGGACCCTGCCGATCACCGGCATCACCACCCCTTGGGCGGCCGGCGACGTCGTCTATGTCGTCGACAAGGCCGGCAAGGTCTATTGCATCGCCCGCGAGACCGGCCAGGTCTATTGGATCCGCGATCTCAACGTCGACCGTGTGAAGAAGAAGGCCGCCTGGTACAACAGCCTCGGCAAGAGCAAGACGGACGCCAAGAAGAACGTGGTGCGTCCGCTCTGGTCGAGCCCGATCCTGGCCAATGGCCGTCTGGTGCTCGGCGCCGACACTGGCGAGATCGTCGCCCTCAACGCCAAGACCGGCGTGGTCGAAAAGTCGGTCCAGGTCGGCGCCCCGCTGCTGATCGGCCCCATCGCCCTCAACGGCGCCCTCTATTTCGTGTCGGATGAGGCTCAACTCATCGCGCTGCGCTAAGCTTAGGACCTCATGCCGCTCAGACTCGCCATCGTCGGGCGCCCCAACGTCGGAAAGTCGACCCTGTTCAATCGGCTGGCGGGCAAGAAGCTCGCCATCGTCGACGACCGCCCGGGCGTCACCCGTGACCGTCGCTTCGGCACGGGCCGGATCGGCGACATCGACCTGGAGCTGATCGACACCGCCGGCTTCGAGGACGTCACCGACGACAGCCTGGAAGCGCGCATGCGCGCCCAGACCGAACTCGCCATCGACGAGTGCGACGTGGCCGTGTTCGTGGTCGACTCCCGCGAGGGCGTCACCCCCATGGACCAGGTCTTCGCCGAGATCCTGCGCAAGCGGGACAAGCCGGTGATCCTGCTCGCCAACAAGGCCGAGGGCCGCCAGGGCGACGTGGGCATCAACGAGGCCTACAGCCTGGGCTTGGGCGAGCCCATCGCCGTCTCCGCCGAGCACGGCGAAGGCATGGCCGATCTCTACGCCGCCGTCTCGGCGATCAATGACGAGGCCGATCTCGGCGGCGAGGACGAGGGCGACAAGGCCGTCAAGATCGCCATCGTCGGGCGTCCTAACGCCGGCAAGTCGACCCTGGTCAACAAGCTGATCGGCGAGGACCGCATGCTGACCGGCCCTGAGGCCGGCATCACCCGCGACGCCATTCCAGTGGACTGGACCTGGGAGGACCGTCAGGTCCGGCTGGTCGACACCGCGGGCCTGCGCCGCAAGGCCCGGGTCCAGGAGAAGCTGGAAAAGCTCTCCACCGCCGACTCCATCCGCGCCATCACCTTCGCCGAAGTGGTGATCCTGGTGATGGACGCCACCCACCCCTTCGAGGTCCAGGACCTGCAGATCGCCGACCTGGTCGAGCGGGAGGGCCGGGCCCTGGTCTTCTGCCTGGCCAAGTGGGACCTGGTGGACGACCAGAACGCCAAGATGACCGAGATCGTCGAGGAGGCGGCGCGCCTGCTGCCGCAGCTCAAGGGCTCGCCGGTCATCGCGCTCTCTGCCGAGACCGGGCGCAACCTCGACAAGCTGATGCCCGCCGTCTTCAAGGTCCACAAGGACTGGTCGACCAAGGTCAAGACCCGCGACCTCAACGACTGGCTGGCCCAGGCGATCCAGCGCCACCCGCCGCCGGCCGTCGGCGGCCACCGGGTGAAGCCGAAATACATGGCCCAGACCAAGGCCCGGCCGCCGACCTTCGTGCTGTTCGCCAGCCGGGCGAACCAGCTGCCGGACCAGTACCGCCGCTACCTGATCAATTCGCTGCGCGAGAGCTTCGACCTGCCGGGCGTGCCCATGCGGCTGACCGTGAAGTCGAACAAGAACCCCTTCGCCGAGGGCGAGGCGCTCAGCCGTCCGACCCAGGAGCGGGTCAAGAAGACCCGCACCAAGGCCAAGACCGGTCTCGCGGCCAAGACCCTGGCGGAAGCCTCGGACAAGGCCAAGGCCGGCGCCAAGGCCAAGCCGAAGAAGGCCTATGTGTCCAAGGCCCCCAAGCCGACCGGCAAGTTCAAGGGGCAGGGCGCGTCGCCCAAGGGCCGCGCCGCCAAGGTGGCGAGACCGGGCGTGAAGCCCAAGAACGCTAGCCGCGCGATTGCTTCCACTCGGGGAACAAGACGCTAGCGGCCGGCACGCCCAGCTCCGCCTGGGCGAGCTCCACGATCAGCGGCCCGATCTCCGAGGGATCGGGCAGGGTCTCCGGATCCTCGCCCGGCATGGCCTCGGCGCGCATCTTGGTGCGCATGGCGCCTGGATCGACCAGGGCGGCCCGCACGTCGGTGTTCTCGATCTCGTCGGCCCAGGTGCGGACCAGGTGCTCCATGCCCGCCTTGGTGGCCCCGTAGGCCCCCCAGAAGGCCTTGGGACGCGCGACGCGGCCCGTGGTCAGGAAGATCGCCCGACCCTTCGGCGCGGCCTTCAGCAGCGGCTCGATGGAGCGGATCAGCCGATAGACCGAGGTCAGGTTGGTGGCGACGATCTTGTCCCACGCTCCGGTGTCAATATGAGCGATGGGGGTCAGGCCGCCCAGGATGGCGCCGGCATGGACCAGCAGGTCCAGATGGCCGTGGCGCTGATGGATGGCATAGCCCAGCTGGTCGATCCCGGACCCGTTGGTCAGGTCCAGCGGGACCAGGGTGGCGGACTTGCCGGTCAGAGCCTTGATCTCGTCGTCCAGGGCCTCGAGCCCGCCCTGGGTCCGGGCGGTGGCGATGATGTGCGCGCCGGCGGCGGCGAGCGCCAGCGCGCTGGCGCGGCCGATGCCGCGCGTGGCGCCGGTGACCAGGGCGATCTGGCCGTCGAGGGGAAGCGTCTTGTCAGTCATGGCGGGCTGTCTAAACCGTCTCGGGCGTCGTGTCCGCCCGCCTTGCATAGCGCTGGGCGATGACCGCGCAGGCCATCAGCTGCAGCTGGTGGAAGATCATAATTGGCAAGAGCATCAGGCCGAGCCCCGCGCCGGGGAACAGCACGCCGGCCATGGGCACGCCGCTGGCCAGACTTTTCTTGGAGCCGCAGAACAGGATGGTGATCTCGTCCTCGGTCGGGAAGCCGAAGGCGCGCGCCGCCATCAATGTCGCCAGCAGAACCAGGCCCAGCAGCACCAGGCAGATGAACGCCAGCCGCACGAGATCCAGGGCGCTGACCTGGCGCCAGATGCCGCCGGTCACGGCTTCCGAGAAGGCCGAATAGACCACCAGCAGGATCGACCCGCGATCCACATAGGACAGAAGCTTGGCCCGCGCCGCGATCCAGGGCCCGATCACCGGGCGAAGCAGCTGTCCGGCCACGAAGGGAACCAGGAGCTGGACGACGATCGACTGCACCGAATGGAACGACAGCCCGTTGCCCTGGGCGTGCATCAGCAGGGCGCCCAGCAAGGGTGTGATGGCGATGCCCAGCAAATTGGAGGCTGTGGCCGAGGCGACCGTGGCCGCCACATTGCCCCGGGCGATGGCGGTGAAGCCGATCGAGGACTGGATGGTCGAGGGCAGGCAGCCCAGGAACACGATCCCGGGCGCGAGCGCGACTGGCGTGATCCAGGCGGGCAGGGCGGCCATCAACAGGGTCAGCATCGGGAACAGGACGAAGGTCGCCGCCAGCACCAGCAGGTGCAGCCGCCAGTGCGTGATCCCGCGGATCACCGCCTCGCGCGACAGCTTGGCCCCATGCAGGAAGAAGACGAGGCCGATGGCGATCTTGGTCGCCAGGCCGAACACCGGAGTCGCCGCCCCGTGGGCCGGCAGGATCGAGGCCAGCACGACCATGCTGACGATCAGGATGATGTACCAGTCCGGCTTGATACGGGCGAACAGCCCGGAACGCTCTGAACTCACGCGTCGACCAGGAAGGAAAGCTGACGGTCGGCGGTGTCGTTTCGACCCTCGGCGATCTCCCGGTCCAGCAGGCGGGTGGGATAGTCGCCGGTGAAATAGTGGTCGGTGAACTGCGGGTCCTTGGGATCGCGCGGTTCGGAATTCATCGCCGAATAGAGGCCGTCGACCGACAGATAGCCCATGGAGTCGACGTCCAGGATCTTGGCGATCTCCTCGACCGAGTGGTTGGCGGCCAGCAGCTTGTCGCGGTCGGGCATGTCGATGCCGTAGAAGTCTGGCCACTTGATCGGTGGCGAGGCCGAGCGCAGGTGCACCTCGGCGGCGCCGGCCTCACGCACCATACGGACCACCCGGATCGAATTGGTGCCGCGGACGATGGAGTCGTCGATCAGCATCACCCGCTTGCCGGCTAGGACCGCGTGGTTCGGCGACAGCTTCATGCGCACGCCCAGTTCCCGGGCGCCCTGGGTCGGCTGGATGAAGGTCCGGCCGACATAGTGATTGCGGATGATGCCCATCTCGAAGGGCACCCCGGTCTCCTGGGCGTAGCCCAGCGCCGCCGGCACGCCGGAGTCCGGCACCGGCACGATCACGTCGACGTCGACATGGCTCTCCTGGGCCAGGCGGCGGCCCATGCGCTTGCGCACTTCATAGACCGAGCGGCCGTTCACCACGGAGTCGGGACGGGCGAAATAGACATATTCAAAGATGCAGGGCCGGGCCCGGGCGGCCGGGAAGGGCCTTAAGGATTCGATGCCGTCGTGGTCGATGACCACCATCTCGCCATGCTCGATATCGCGGACGAATTTGGCGCCGATCATGTCGAGCGCGCAGGTCTCCGAGGCCAGCACGTACTTGCCGTCGAGCTCGCCAAGCACCAGCGGGCGGATGCCCAGCGGGTCGCGCACGCCGATCAGCTTCTTGTTGGAGAGCGCCACCAGGGCGTAGCCGCCCTCAATGCGCGACAGGGCGTCGATGAACTTCTCGACCATGCGGGCCCGGCGCGAACGGGCGATCAGATGCAGGATAACCTCGGAGTCCGAGGTCGACTGGAAGATCGCGCCCTCGGCGACCAGCTGCTGGCGCAGGGTCAGGAAGTTGGTGAGATTGCCGTTGTGGGCGATGGCGACGCCGCCGGAGTCGAGGTCGGCGAACATCGGCTGGACGTTGCGGATGAAGCTGCCGCCGGCCGTGGAATAGCGGGTGTGGCCGATGGCGGCGTAGCCGGGCAGGCGGTCCATGAGGTCGCCGCCGGCGAAGGCGTCGCCGACATAGCCCATGTGCCGTTCGGTGTGGAAACCCTGCCCGTCGAAGCTGGCGATGCCGCAAGCTTCCTGGCCGCGATGCTGCAGGGCGTGCAGCCCGAGCGCCGTGATCGGGGAGGCCTCCGCGACGTCGAAGACGCCGAAGACCCCGCATTCCAGGCGCGGCGTGTCATCGAGGGGATCACGCTGCGGCCATCGATCCTGGACGGATTTCATCGGGATTTCTCCACCAGATCGTCGATTCCACCGCGGTCGCGGGCGTCATAGCCCCCGCCGTGTCCGGAGTCACGTTTGCTGTTCGCAGAACCTTCACGGACGGCTTTCGTGAGGGCGGGTTTGAGCTTGCCGGCCATGTCCCAGCCCTTGGGCGCGAAGGCCCTGAGCGCCGCGCCGGCGGCCGTGGTCATGGGGTAAAAGGTCGCATTGGTCAGCCACTTGGGCATCAGGGCCGCCGGGGTCGCGGCGGTGAAGGCCAGGTTGAACGCCCCTAGCAGCACGAAGGCGCGGATCAGGCCGAAGCCCAGGCCGATGGTGCGGTCCATCAGGCCCAGGATCTGGGCGTCCTGGATCTTGCGCGCCAGGCTGCCGCCGATGATCCGCAGGCCGCCATAGACCAGCGCGAAGGTCACCACCATGCCGGCCACGGCGCCGGCCCAGTCCGGATCGATCAGATTGCGTCCGATCGGGCCGGTGAACCTCAGGCCATAGACCGCGACGATCGCGGCGGCCAGGAACGAGACCACGGCCACCATCTCGTGGGCGGCGCCCTGGTAGAAGCCGATCCCGGCCGAGGCCAACAGGATCGACAGCACGATGATGTCGAAATAGGGCATCGTCCTTACGTCCAATCGCTTTCGCCGATCCGCCGGATGGCGTCGGCCAGCCGCGCCACGCCGATCGCCTTCAGCGGTCCGCCGTCCGTGCCGGCCGGGGCCAGGGCCCGGTTGAACCCCAGCTTCGCGGCCTCTTTGAGTCGCGACTCCATCCGGCTGACCGGACGCACGTCGCCCGCCAGGCTGAGTTCGCCGAACACCACGCAATCCTGGGGCAGGGCGACGTCCAGGGCCGACGAGGCGAGCGCCGCCGCCGCCGCCAGGTCCGCCGCCGGCTCACTGATCCGCAGGCCCCCGGCCACGTTCAGATAGACGTCGCGATTGCCGAGCCCCAGGCCGCAGCGCGTCTCCAGCACCGCCAGCACCATGGCCAGGCGCCCGGAATCCCAGCCCACGACCGCGCGCCGCGGCGTGCCATAGGCGGACGGCGCCACCAGCGCCTGGAACTCCACCAGCACGGGCCGCGAGCCCTCGATGCCGGCGAACACCGCCGCGCCCGCCGCCCGCTCGCCCGAGGTGTCGAGGAACAGGGCCGAGGGGTTCTTCACCTCCGCCAGGCCGGCGTCGCCCATCTCGAAGACCCCGATCTCGTCGGTGGCCCCGAACCGGTTCTTGGCTCCGCGCAGGATGCGGAACGGGTAGCCGCGCTCGCCCTCGAAGGCGAGCACCGCGTCGACGATATGCTCGATCACCCGCGGCCCGGCGATCGTGCCTTCCTTGGTGACGTGGCCGACCAGGATGACCGCCACGCCCTGCTTCTTGGCGAGCCGCGTCAGTTCGGTCGCGGCCGCCCGGACCTGGGTCACCGTGCCAGGGCCTGCCTCGTGGACGTCGCTCCACATGGTCTGGATGGAATCGATCACCACCAGGTCGAACTTGTCGCGCTTCAGCCCGTCGAGGATCTCGCGCAGCGAGGTCTCGGCGGCGAGCGCGACCGGCGCGTCGGCCAGGCCCATGCGTTGCGCCCGGCTGCGGACCTGGTCCACCGCCTCCTCGCCGGAGATATAGGCGCAGCGCACGCCGCGGCGGGCCGCGAAGGCCATCACCTGCAAAAGCAGGGTCGACTTGCCCACGCCGGGGTCGCCGCCCAGCAGGATCGCCGAGCCCGGCACCACGCCGCCGCCACAGACCCGGTCGAACTCGTCCACGCCGGTGATGATGCGGGGCGGGGCCGGCGTCGCCTCGGCCAGACCCCGGAAATCCAGCCCGCGGCCCCGCGCGCTTTTCGAGGGGGCCAACGCCCCCGGCGGCCGGCTCTGCACCTCTTCCACCAGGCTGTTCCAGGCGCTGCAGGCCGGGCACTGGCCCGCCCACTTCGACTGGGTGGCCCCGCAGGTCTGACAGACATAGACGGCGCCGTCGCGGGCCATGGAGTCTCCTGATTCGGATAAGCGGCGAGCTTACCCTCTATTGCGCGCCGGTTTCCCGACTCCACGCGTTTGTTTAGGCTTGCGCCAATTGGGGCCGCCGGGCTGCGCTTTCAAGTTGGGGACGCCATGAGTGAGGATGATCGCACGCCGCCCGCGACGGTATGGCGCGGCCTGCTGACCGGACCGCGCCGGATGTGGACCCTCGGCGGCGGCCTGGTGGTGATCGGCCTCCTGGGGGCCATGGTGCTGGCCGGACGGCACGCCGCGGCGCCGCCCGCCGAAAGCAGCGGACCCAAGCTGCGCGGGGGGCAGTCGGTCGATCTTGAGAAGCTCCAGGCCGCGACCGCCAGCCTCGACGCCGCCGCCAAGGCCATGAAGTCCAAGCAGGGCCAGGTGAAGACCCTGTCGGCCGATGCGCTGAAGGCCTATCTGCCGGCCTCCGCGGTGGGCCTGGCCCGCGGCCGGATCACGGTGGAGTCCGAGGAGGACAATGACATTTCCGGCCCCACCGTCCGTGCGCACTACGCGGGCAAGACCGGGGCGCTGGATCTGTCGGTGTCCGACCTCGGCGCGGCCGGCGCGCTTGCTGCGCTCGCCGGCGCCTTCAATGTCGAGAGCGCCCCGCGCACCGACGGGCGCATCGAAAAGGTCGGCAAGGTCGACGGCCGTATGACCGCCGAGAGCTGGGATCCCGCCACGGGCAAGGGCGAATATTCCGTCCTAGTCGCCGAGCGGTTCATGATCCACGTCGAGGGCGAGGGGATGGAGCTCACAGACATCAAGTCCGCCGCCGACGCCGTCGGCCTGGCCAAGCTGGAGGCCGCGGCGGCTCAGACCGCCTCGCCCAAATAGATCCGTTCGGCCCGCTCGCTCAGCCGCACCAAGCATTCGTGGGCCACCGTGCCCGCCGCCTCGGCCAGGTCGTCGATCAGGGCGTTGGCCCCCATCAGCTCGACCATCTGGCCGGGCGCCGCCGGGGCGTCGCCGATCTCCATGGCGATCAGGTCCATATTGATGATCAGGAACGGCCGCGCCGCGCCGGCGAACCAGCCGGCCCCGCCGGATTTCCCGGCCCGGATCAGGCCGTCGGCATAGCCCGCCGCCACCATCGCCACCCGTGTCGGGCGCTGGATCACCACGCTGCCGCCATAGCCCAGCATCTCGCCCGGCGCGATGGTGCGGATGTCCAGGATCGGCGCTTCGAAGATCGCCACCGGCTTCAGGTCGGGATGCGGCCGTTCGAACGGCCCGCCGCCATAGAGGCTGACCCCCGGCCTCACGATGTCGAACCGGTAGTCAGGGCCCAGGAACACCCCGCCGGAGGCCGCCAGGCTGGCCCGCGCGCCGGGGAATAGGGCCCGCAGCGGGGCGAAGGTCTCAAGCTGGGCGCGGTTGCGGGGCGATTGCGGTTCGGTCGCCGAGCCCAGGTGGCTCATCACCAGCTCGACCTCCAGGCCGCGTAGTCGGTCCGGCGACTGGGCCAGCGCACGGGCGTCGGTCGGGGTCAGGCCCTGGCGGTTCATGCCGGTGTCGATATGCAGGCCGACATTCAGGTCCCGCCCGGATTGGGCGGCGAAGACGGCGGCGGACTCGATCTGCGGCAGGCTGGTCAGCACCGGGGTCAGGTCGGCGGCGGCGATCCGCTCGCCGGTGCCGGCCGGCATGCCGTCCAGCACATGGATCACGCAGGGCCGCTGCGGCCCCAGGGCGGCGCGCAGGGCCTCGCCCTCGCTCAGCCGGGCCACGAAGAACCGCCGCGCGCCCTCGGCCCACAGCCGGCACCCGACCTGGGGCGCGCCCAGGCCATAGGCGTCGCCCTTCAACACCGGAGCGACCTCGGCGCCGGCGGCCTGGGCGCCCAGCACGGCGTAATTGTGCGCGAGCGCGTCGAGGTCGATCGTCAGACGCGCGGAAGAGGGGAGGGCCATCGCCGGCTCTGTTAGCGCGTCGTGGAGCTTGGCGTAAGTCCGCTACCGCTGTTCGTAGCGGCTATCGCGGGCCAGGTTGCCGAACTTGGTCAGGTCGGAGTTGAAGGACAGCCGCACGGTGCCGATCGGACCGTGACGCTGCTTGCCGATGATCACGTCGGCGACGCCCGCCACCTGGTCCATCTGCTCCTGCCAGGTCAGGTGCTCCGGCGTGCCCTCGCGCGGCTCAGCCCGGCTGAGATAGTATTCCTCGCGGTAGATGAACATGACCATGTCGGCGTCCTGTTCGATCGAGCCGGACTCGCGAAGGTCGGACAGCTGCGGCCGCTTGTCTTCGCGGTTCTCCACCTGGCGGGAGAGCTGGGACAGCGCGATCACCGGCACCGCAAGTTCCTTGGCCAGGGCTTTGAGTCCCTGGGTGATCATGCTGACTTCCTGAACCCGATTGTCGCTCTTGCCGTCGCCGCCGGTGACCAGCTGGAGATAGTCGACGAAGATCGCGTCCAGGCCGTGCAGGCGCTTCAGCCGCCGGGCCCGGGCGGTGAGCTTGGCCAGGGTGATGCCGCCGGTGGCGTCGATATAGATCGGCGCCTCCTGGATCTCGAGGGCGGCGTCGCGCAGCTTGCCGAACTCGACGGCGTCGATCTCGCCCTTGCGCAGGCGGTCGCCCGACACGCCGGAGACTTCGGCCAAGAGACGCATGGCCAGCTGCTCGGCCGACATTTCCAGCGAGAAGAAGGCCACCACCCCGCCGGACACGGTCTTCTTGGTCCCGTCGGGCTGCGGCTCCCAGGCATAGTGCCGGGCGATGTCGAAGGCGATGTTACAGGCCAGCGACGTCTTCCCCATCGAGGGGCGGGCGGCGAGGATCAAAAGGTCGGATTTGTGCAGGCCGCCGATCTTCTGGTCGAGGTCGATCAGGCCGGTCGAGATGCCCGCCAGGCCGCCCTCGCGGCTGTGGGCCTCGGCGGCCATGGTCACGGCGCCGTGCAGGGCCTCGGCGAAGGACACGAAGCCCTGGGACGTGCCGCCGGTCTCGGCGAGGGTGTAGAGCTGCTGCTCGGCCGCCTCGATCTGGTCGCGGGCCGAGCGTTCCTCGTCGGGCGCCTGGGCGGTGGCGGCAATGTCGCCGCCAATGCGGATCAGGTCGCGCTTGAGCGCCAGGTCATAGATGACCCGCGAATAGTCCGCGGCGTTCGAGGCCGGCGGGGCGCGGTCGACCAGGTCGGCCAGATAGCGGACACCGCCCAGTTCCTCGAAGGCCGGATCGCGGCTGAACTGGTCGGCCAGCAGGATCGGCTCAGCCAGCTGACCCTTGCGGACATGGGTCTCGATCGCCTGGAACAGGCGCTGGTGGAAGGGTTCGTAGAAGTGCCGCGCCTGCAGGAAGTCGCCCAGGCGTTCGAAGGCGGCGTTGTCGTACAGCACCGCGCCCAAGAGGGCCTGTTCGGCCTCGATATTGGCGGGGGCGTGGGGGATGCCCGTGTCGTTGTGAGCGGGTCGAAGATCGAGAGCGGGGACCAGAGCCATGGGTTACCGATATCTTAACGCTCGCCCCGTCGGCACTGCGACGAGACGTCCGCACACAGTTATTGAGCCTCCCTGTGGAGAACGTCGGCCGGGCGGCGCGGCCGGGACCTCCGATGCCGTGAGTCTGGCCTGTGCTTACGTCAAAACCGGACGCCGGAAACGAAAACGGCGCGGAGCCGAAGCTCCGCGCGTCCCGTGTCTAGAGCGGGTGGGACCGCTCAGGACCTGGTGGGTCTTACCACTTGTAGCTCAGGCGGCCGTAGACATAGCGGCCGCCGAAGCCGAAGGGCGTGAAGGACGAGTAGGGCGCGGCGCCCGTCGTATCCAGCGCCGGGATCACCTGGTTCGCATAGGTGTCGAACAGGTTGTCGGCGCCGATCGAGGCGGTCACCCCGATCGGGAAGGTGTAGCGGGCTTCCACGTCCACCAGACCGCGCACGCCGGTGTGGTAGTCGGCGCTGCCGTCGGCCAGGGTGCCGGGGGCCAGGACGTCGCCATAGAAGGTCGACCGCACCGTGGCGCCCCAGGCCTCACGGCTCCAGTCGCCCTGCAGGGTCAGCTTCTGGCGCGGGGCGCCCTTCTCGAACCGCAGCACGGCCTGACGCGCGAACAGCGAGACCGGGGTGGGCAGGATGGTGGCGGCCGTCGTCGGGGTCTTGGTCACATCCAGGTTGTTGATGTTGCCGGCGGCGGTCAGGTCGAAGGTGCCGGCCTGTTCGTCCTGGATGCGGTAGTGGGCCACGATGT
Source organism: Phenylobacterium aquaticum (assembly GCF_022695515.1). Classification (GTDB taxonomy): domain Bacteria; phylum Pseudomonadota; class Alphaproteobacteria; order Caulobacterales; family Caulobacteraceae; genus Phenylobacterium; species Phenylobacterium aquaticum. The sequence continues at coordinate 25,474 of NZ_JALDPT010000023.1, read as the reverse complement.
CCACGCCGACGGTGTCGGTATCGACGCCGTTGATGAAGAAGCGGGCCGCCGACGCGCCATAGGGCGACAGCAGGTCATAGATGGTGCGGGCGTTGGTGCCCACGGCCGCCGTGGCGCTGCCGGTCAGGGTTTCGGACAGGACGATCCGGTCCTTCACCTTGATCTCATAGCCGTCGACCGTCAGCTCGAACGCGCCCTTCCGGAACACGAAGCCCAGGGCGTAGTTGTCGGAGGTTTCCGGCTGCAGGGCCTTGCCGCCCAGCGCCTTGCCCACCGGGCTGACCGACGGATAGGTGCCGGTCTCGAACGGGACGCCGTTGATATAGAGGATCGAGGTGGAGGTGTAATACTGCTGCTGCAGGGCCGGGGCGCGGAAGCCGGTCGAGACCGAACCGCGGACCGCAAAGGCCGGGGTGAAGTCGTAACGGCCGGAGATCTTGCCGGTCGTGTTGTTCCCGAAGTCCGAATAGTCCTCGTAGCGGACGGCCGCCGAGGCCGAGAGCTTCTCGGTCAGATTGCCTTCGACATCCAGATAGACGCCGACCGCGCTGCGATCCTTATCGATCACGTTGGACGGCGTGAAGCCGGTGAAGCCGCGCGAGCCCAGGGCCAGGGTGGTGAAGGGGCCGCGGATATAGGAGCCGGGCTCGCCGGCGCCGATCTTGTAGGTCTCCTTGCGGGCTTCGAGGCCGAAGGCGACGTTCAGCGGCTTGACCAGGCCGACGTCGAATTCGCGGCTGAAGTCCGAGCCGAACACCAGCTGATCATAGGTCAGCTCGCCGGCGTAGAACGAATGCGGCGAGGTCGGACCCAGCGAGGGGTTCAGGGTGTGGTCGACGTTGAAGTCGATCTGGTTCTTGCCATAGACGAGGTTGACGTCGGTCTTGAAGCCGCCGAGCTCGCCCTTCAGGCCGATGCCGGCGCTGTTGTCCTCGGTCTTGGTCTTGATCAGCGGCAGATAGCCGTCGGGATAGACCGAGATGATGTTCTGGGTGGCGTCGGTCGGGGTCCGGTAGGTGGCGGCCGAAGACGCGTCGCGCTTCTGATAGCCGTACCAGCCATAGGCGTCCCAGGTGTCGTTCAGCGGCTTGCCGGCGTTGGCGTAGAAGGACAGGTCGTCCACGTCGGCGTCGCCGAACCGCGAGGTGACCTTGCCGAAGCGCGGGTCGATGTCCGAGCGGTTGGTGTGGTCGCGGGTGCGGTATTCCGCCGACAGCGTCAGGAAGCCGTCGCCCAGCAGGCTCAGGCCCTGCCAGCCGGAGACCGTCGTGGTCTGGCCGTCGGTGACGTTCTCCTTGCGGCCGTAGAAGCCGTGCAGGCGGGTCATGTACTCGCCGCTGGTGACCGACAGGCCGCCGCCGTGATCGGCTTCGCGCAGGCGCAGGTTGATCACGCCGGCGATGGCGTCGGAACCGTACTGGGCCGAGGCGCCGTCACGCAGCACTTCGATGCGGTCGATGGCGGTGGACGGGATGGCGTTCAGGTCGACGGCGGCCGAACCGCGGCCCACCGAGCCGTTGGTGTTGACCAGGGCCGTGGCGTGGCGGCGCGTGCCGTTCACCAGCACCAGGGTCTGGTCGGGGCCCTGGCCGCGCAGGGTGGCCGGACGGACCGCGTCGGTGCCGTCAGTGTTGGACGGGCGCGGGAAGTTGATGGACGGGATGGAGGTGGCGAGCGCCGTGGCCAGTTCCGTGGTGCCGCGTTGCTGCAGGGCCTGGGCCGAGACGACGTCGACCGGGGCCAGGGTCTCAAGCCGCGAGCGGCCGACCGTGCGGGTGCCGGTGACGACCAGCTCGTCAACCTCGACCGCCGGCTTGGCGGCAGGGGCGGCGACGGCGCCGCTGGTCCAGAGGGTGGCGACGGAGGCCGCCGCGAACAGAAGAGTGCGATAGGTCATTTTCTTATCCCCTAAGGCCCGGGCGATGGGGTCGCCCTGGTTTTGATCCGGCCCAGTGACGCTTAGCTAGGGGGTGTTGGCGCCGCATCAAATGACATTTTTGCAACGCTTGCGGCCGAAAGCGCACAAAAAAGCGGCGCGGAACAGGTGTTCCGCGCCGCCTTGTAGGTCGGAGGTTGAACCTCGGCGCCGTTTAGGCGTCGCCGTAGTCGCCTTCCTGAGAACCCGCGCCGCCGGCCAGCATGTCCTGGGCGGCTTCCTCGGAGGCCATACGGTCCTCTTCGAACTGCGAGGTGATCACGTTCTCGCCGCGCGCCTGGCGCTCGGCTTCGTCGGCGCTGCGGGCGATGTTCAGGGTCACCGTCACCGTCACTTCGGCGTGCAGGCGCACCTTCACTTCGTGCAGGCCGAGCGTCTTGATCGGCTTGTCGAGGACGACCATCGAACGCTCAACCTTGCCGCCTTCGGCATTGATGATGTCCGACACGTCGCGGCCCGAGACCGACCCGTACAGCTGGCCGCTTTCGCCGGCCTGACGGATCAGGACGTAAGCGGTGCCGTCCAGCTTTTCGCCGGCCTTACCCGCCTGTTCCTTGGCCTTCAGGTTGCGCGCTTCGATCTCGGCGCGCTGGGCGTCGAAGACCTTCATGTTGGCGCTGTTGGCGCGGAGCGCCTTGTGACGCGGCAGCAGGTAGTTACGGGCGTACCCGTCCTTCACCGTGACCACATCGCCCAGGGCGCCACGGCCCTCGACGCGTTCGAGCAGAATGACTTTCATAGGTCCGGCTCCCTTACTTCACGACGTAGGGCAGCAGGGCCAGGAAACGGGCGCGCTTGATGGCCTTGGCCAGTTCGCGTTGCTTCTTGGCCGAGACGGCGGTGATACGGGACGGCACGATCTTGCCGCGCTCGGATACGTAACGCTGCAGCAGCTTCACGTCCTTGTAGTCGATCTTCGGCGCGTTGGCGCCCGAGAACGGGCAGACCTTCCGGCGACGGAAGAAGGGGCGGCGGGCGGCGCCCGCAGCGGCCGGAGCCGCGGAGGTTTCGTCGGTCATGAGGATCCTCCCTTTCTTTAGAAGCTGTCTTCGCGGCGCGGTTCGCGCTCGCGGTCACGGTCGCGACGGGCCAGAACCGGCGAGAGTTCGAGGTCGAGCTCTTCGACGCGGACGGTCATGTAACGCAGCACGTCTTCATTGATCGACAGCTGGCGCTCCATCTCCTTCACCGCCGCCGGAGGGGCGTCGATGGCGAGCAGGGAGTAGTGACCCTTGCGGTTCTTCTTGATGCGATAGGTGAGGTTGCGCAGACCCCAGTACTCGATCTTGGCGACGGCGCCGCCACCCTCTTCGATGAGGGCCTTGATCGTGTCGTTGAGGGCTTCGGCTTGTTGCGGCGAAATATCCTGCCGCGAAATGACAACGTGCTCGTAGAGCGCCATAGGTCCTTTTCCCTTGTGGGCTGCGGCGCGTCCGGCGGCGGGTGACCGTCGAAAGCGATGGATCCCGGGCGAGGCGTACGGGGCTTTCCCGTACCTTTTGAATTCCGTGCCTGGGACCGCAGTCCGTGAAGAGCGGGGCTCATAGGGGAAAAAGCGTTGCCGGGCAACCTTTTCCTCCCTCGCGGAGCGGGGGAGGGGGACCGCGCCGAAGGCGTGGTGGAGGGGGCGAGGCTGGGCGCGGCATCTGGGGCCGCCCCCTCCACCGGCTTCGCCGGTCCCCCTCCCCCGTCAGGACGGGGGAGGAATTATGAACCCTACTTCGGGTGCTTCGCGCGCCAGGCCTTGAGCGAGGTCATGGTCTGGTTGACGTGGTCGTCGGCGGCCATGTTCGTATAGGCCGAGATCACCGTGCCGTCGGGGGCGATGACGTAGGAGCTGCGCGCCGACAGGTCCATCGGCATGGTCATGCCGGCCATCTTGAGCGGGGAGTCATAGGACTTGGCGATCTTGGCGCCGACATCGGCGGCCACCGGGAACTTGCCGCCGCAATGCTCGGTCTCGCTGGAGAAGGCGGCCAGCTCGTCGACCTTGCCGGCGGTGACCCCGATCAGGGTCGCGCCCTGGGCCTTGAAGTCGGCGGCGGCCTCAGAGAACAGGTGGGCTTCCAGGTTGCAGCCCTTGGTGTGGGCCGACGGGAAGAAATACAGCACCACCGGGCCCTTCTTGCGGGCGGCGGCCATGTCGAAGGTGAAGGGCTTGCCGGCCAGATAGGCCGGGGCGGTGAAGTCGGGGGCCTTGGCGCCCGGCGCCAGATCGGCCAGGGCGGGGGTGACGGCGGCCGTGGCGAGGGCGACGGCGGCGAGAATGGCGGTGCGAGTCATGGGGGATCCTCCTGCTTGGCCGATGATACGCACACTTTAGCCGTCTGGACGCAGCCCTGTCTTCGCGGCAAAGGCGGTAGCTTAGGTTTCCTGGCGGAGTTCCGGACATGACGGCGGCGGCGGACGTGGCCTTGCGCGATATCGATATCCCGGAACTGCCCAACCATTACCGGGGCAAGGTCCGCGACAATTACGACCTGCCGGACGGGCGGCGCATCATCATCGCCTCGGACCGCATCTCGGCCTTCGACCGGATCCTGGCGGCGATTCCCTACAAGGGCCAGGTGCTCACCCAGACCGCGCGGTTCTGGTTCGAGGAGACCGCCGACATCTGCCCCAATCACGTCCTGTCCTATCCGGATCCGAACGTCGTCGTGGGCCAGAGGCTCGACATCCTGCCCGTCGAGATCGTGGTGCGCGACTATCTGGCCGGCACGACCGGCACCTCGATCCTGACCCTCTACAAGCAGGGCCAGCGCACCATGTACGGTACGACCCTGCCGGACGGCCTGCGCGACAATCAGCAGCTGCCGACCCCCATCATCACCCCGACCAGCAAGGCCTTCGACGGCGGCCATGACGAGCCGCTCAGCGCCGCAGAGATCCTGGACCAGAAGCTCCTGACCGCCGAGCAGTGGGAGACGGTGTCGGCCTATGCGCTCGCCCTGTTCGCCCGCGGCCAGAAGATCGCCGCTGAGCGCGGCCTGATCCTGGTCGACACCAAGTACGAGTTCGGCCTCGACCGCGACGGCAAGATCATCCTGGCCGACGAGATCCACACCCCCGATTCCAGCCGCTACTGGTTCGCCAGCTCCTATGCCGACAGCTTCGCCAAGGGCGCCCGTCCGGAGAGCTTCGACAAGGACTTCGTGCGCGCCTGGGTGGCGGAACGCTGCGATCCTTACAAGGATGAGATCCCGCAGATCCCCGAGGCGATGCTTTGGGAGACGTCCGCGGTCTATGTGAAAGCCTTCGAGACCATCACCGGCCAGACTTTCTTTGCGCCGGACCCGAGCGAGCCCGTGCACGCCCGTCTGCGGCGCAACCTCGCCCAGTTCTTCTAGTGGAGTATCCGCCGATGCGCGCGATCCAGACCAGCCTCCTGGCCCTCACTCTGGCGCTCGCGGCCCACGCCGCCCAGGCCGGCGACGTGGTGGTTCATGCCGGAACCCTGATCGACGGGATCTCGGCCCAGCCCCGGCAAAAGGTGTCGGTGCTGATCCACGACGACAAGATCACCGCCATCAAGGACGGCTTCGTCAGTCCCGCCGGCGCCCAGGTGATCGACCTGTCCAAGGCGACCGTCCTGCCGGGCTTCATCGACGTCCATGTCCACATCGGCGCCAAGCTGCCCAGCACCACCAACGCCACCGAATACTGGGTCACCCACTCGGCCATCGACCAGGCCTTCGACGACGCCGTCTATGCCCGCGCCATGCTGCAGCAGGGCTTCACCAGCGCCCGCGACGTGGGCGGCGGCGACGACAGCGTCTCGGTGCGCGCCGCCATCGACGCCGGCAAGATTCCCGGCCCGCGCCTGTGGGTGTCGCTCGAGGCGCTCGGCCCCACCGCCGGCCACGGCGATCCGCGCTCGGGCCTCGATCCGGCCCTGTCACATCCGGGCTGGGAGAACGGCATCGTCGATACGCCCGAGATGGCCCGCATCCGGGTGCGGGAGCACAAGCGCCGCGGCGCCAATCTCATCAAGATCATGCCGTCCGGCGGCATCGCGTCGACCGGCGACGATCCACGTCAGCAGCTGATGACCGACGAGGAGATGAAGGTCGCCGTCGACACCGCCCACAGCCTGGGCATGAAGGTCGCCGCCCACATCTATCCGGCCGGCGCCATCGAGGCCGCCGTCCGCGCCGGCGTGGATTCCGTCGAGCACGGCTCCTTCGCCACCGATCAGACCTTCGCCCTGATGAAGGCGCACGGGACCTATCTGGTGCCGACGCTGACGGTGTTCGACACCTTCTACGCCGCCGCCCGCGACCATCCGGAGCTGCTGACCCCTGGCACCGCCGCCAAGGAACTGGCCAATGATCTGCTGCCCAAGCAGAACCTGCCGCGCGCGCTCAAGTCCGGCGTCAAGATCGCCTATGGCACCGACCTGGGCGAGGGCGACCACGCCATGGAGTTCCGGCTGTTCATCGAGGGCGGCATGGCCCCGATGGACGCGGTCTTCGCCGCCACCCGCAACGGCGCTGAGCTGATCGGCTCCGACAAGATCGGCGCGGTCGCGCCCGGCCGCTATGCCGATCTGGTGGCTGTGCCCGGCGATCCGCTCAAGGATGTCACCCAGTATGAGAAGGTGGCCTTCGTCATGAAGGGCGGGGTGGTCTATCGCGAGGGCGGCAAGCCTACCGCCCAGCCCTAGGCCAGGGCCCGCTTGGCCACATAGGCCGCGGTCGCCAGGATCATCAGGGCGAACAGCCGTCGTGCCAGGTCCGCTCGCCCAGCGAGCGCCTTGGCCGCCGGCAGGCCGATCGCGGTGCCCGCCGCGCCGCCGAGCACCAGCAGGCCGAACAGCGGCCAGTCCACCAGGCCGGACGCGGCGTAGCTGGCGCTGGTCGCCGCGCCGAACAGCGCCACCGACACCAGGGAGGACGCCGCGGCGTTGGCCAGCGTCATACCGGTCGCCGCCATCAGGCCCGGCGCAATCAGGAATCCGCCGCCGATCCCGAAGAAGCCGGCGGCAAGGCCGGTGACGAGGCCGACCGGCGCAAGCCTGCGGGTCAGGGCCGGGGTCAGATGCACGTCGGGATCGCCGACGCTCCTGCGGGGCAGCAGCATCGACAGGGCGACCAGCCCCATGGCGAGCGCGAACCACACCAGCAAGGGGCCCGCCGGGGTCGCCTTGGCGAACTGGGCCCCGACCAGGGCGCCGATGAGGCCCGAGCCCCCGAACACCAGGGCGCAAGGCCACTTGACCCGTCCGGCCCGCGCCTGGGCGGCCAGTCCCGCGGCGGCGTTGACCGCCACGGCCGCCGCCGAGGTCCCGATCGCGACATGGGCGTCCGCCACCCCCACTCCATAGAGGAGGAGCGGGGTCGCCAGGACGGAGCCGCCGCCGCCGAACACGGTCAGCAGAAAGCCGATCACTCCGCCGCCGGCGACGGCGATGAGGTCGGGCCAAAAATGCGCGGGCATGGGATCAGGCCTGGACCCGGTTCCAGGGCGCGAGCGCCAGGATCTTCGCCATGCCGCAGAAGCCGGTGACGCCGGCGAAGGTCAGTCCGGCGCCGACAAAGGCCGACAGGCCGTAGAAGCCCGGGTTCACCGTCACCCCCAGGATGACCCCGGTCAGGACCAGCAGCCCCGCCGTGATCATCACTTGGCGGTTCATCTCGATCGGCGCCTTGGCGTTCTCGGCGACGGGAAGCCCGGCCTTGGTCCAGGCGTCCAGACCGCCTTCCAGCACATAGGCGTCGCCATCGATACGGGCGGCCAGTCGCTCGCAATTGGAGCCGGTGCGCATGCCGGTCTTGCAGGTGAACACCGCGTCCTGGCCGGCTTCGATCTTCAGGTGAGCGGTCTCGAAGCTCGACAGCGGGCGCGACAGGGCGCCGGGCGCATGAGCGCGGGCGAATTCGTCAGGCTCGCGGATGTCGATCAGGACGGCGCGGCCGTCCTTCAGGCGCCGGGCGACCTCAGGGGCGGGCAGGGGGATCAGGCGGGACGTCATGGGATATCCTCATGTCTGGGGGACAGAAGATCTCGGCCAGCGTCGACACCACCTTCACGGCGGCCGGATCGGCGATGCGGTACCAGATGGTCTGACCCTCCCTGCGGGTGGCCAGGACCTCCTCCTGCCGCAACACCGCCAGATGCTGCGACAGGGCCGATTGCGATAGGCCGACCAGGGGCTGGAGTTCCCCGACCGATTTTTCGCCGCCGGCCAACTGGCACAGGATCATCAGGCGCCGCTCATTGGCGAGCGCGCGAAGAAGCTTGGCGGCTTCCGTGGCGCTGGCCTCGAAACGGGCGATGTCGAAGGACGCGAGATCGAACATGAGCGATATATATAAGTTGACGCTAATTTAGCAATGGCTAATATGAAGGGATCAACCCAACTGAGGCTCTTCCGATGTCCGCCGACGTGCAAGCCTTCTTCGACACCGCGACCAACACGGTGACCTATCTGGTGTCCGATCCCGCGACCGGCGCCGCGGCCCTGATTGACCCGGTCCTCGACTTTGTCGCCGCCTCAGGCAGCCTGTCCCATGCCTCCGCCGATCGGTTGCTTGCCGAGATCGAGGCGCGGGGCCTCAGCCTGAAGTGGATCCTCGAGACCCACGCCCATGCCGACCACCTCACCGCCGCCGACTATCTGCGCCAGCGCACCGGGGTTCCGGTGGCCACCGGCGCCCTGGTCACGGGGGTCCAGAAACGTTTCGCCCGCATGTTCGAAGCCGATGATGTCGACCTGACGGGCGCCGCCTTCGATCGCCTGCTGGCCGACGGCGACACCCTGGAGCTCGGCGAACTGACCATTGAGACCCTGCACACCCCCGGCCATACCGCCGCCTGCGTCACCTTGCGGATCGGCGACGCCGTCTTCGTCGGCGACACCCTGTTCATGCCGGACTACGGCACGGCGCGGACAGATTTCCCCGGCGGCGACGCGGCGACCCTCTACCGGTCGATCCGCCGGATTCTCGACCTGCCGCCCCAGACCCGGGTCTTCACCGGCCATGACTATCCGCCCGCAGGTCGCGCCCAGCCGGCCTGGGAAAGCAGCGTCGCGGAACAGGCGGCCGGTAATGTCCACATCCATGTCGGAGTGGACGAACAGGCCTTCGTCGCCCAGCGCCAGGCGCGGGATAAGACCCTGTCGCCGCCCGCCCTGGTCATGCCGGCCCTGCAGGTCAATATCCGCGCCGGCGCCCTGCCGCCGCCGACCGCGGCCGGCCATGTCTATCTGCGGATCCCGGTGCACATGACCTAGGGCAGGCGGGCCTTGTACGCCGCCCGGGTCGCCTGGAACCGGGCGAAGGGGAACTTGATCGGCACCCCCTCCAGGGCGGCGGCCAGCATCTCCAGGTGCGCCTCCCATCCGGCGCAGGATCGGGCGACGTCCTCGCTGGCCGGAAGCTCCAGGGTCAGGGTCAGGCGTGAGCCCTGGCCCTGGGGCTCGACCCGCCAGGTGACCGGCCGCAGCGGTTCGTCCGGCCCGCTCCAGGAATATTCCAGCACCGGCCGGGCTCATAGGCGCTGACCACGCTGTCGATGACGATCCCGGAATCGACGAAGTTCAGCCGGGCCCGGCCGCCGGTCTTCAGCTCGATCTCACCGGGCGCCAGCCAGTCGACGAACTTGGCGGGCTCGGTCAGCGCCGCCCAGACGACCGGGGCGGGGTGGTCGAACACCCGCGTCAGCGTCGCCTGGGCCTGGTCTCCGAAGAAATCCAGAACGCCCAGGTCTTCTGCGGCTTCGGACATGGCGGGCTCCTGATCTGTGGGTCGCCCGATTGACCGCCCCCCGCGCAGGCCCGGCCATGATCCAGGTCAAGCTTCGGCTCGCGCGCCCGAATGGAATCCGCCATTCTGGGCCCATGCAGAACGAACCATTTTTTCAAAGGGACGGTATTTATTACGTCCCGCAATCATCCTCGCGCGGCCCCTGGAACCCCCAATCCCTGCACGGACGCGTTATCGCCGGCCTGCTCGGCCACGCCCTTGAAGACGCCTTTGGCGATCCCGGCTTCGTCCCGGCCCGCCTGACCGTCGACATGTACAAGCTGCCCGGTTTCGACCCGATCGAGATCAAGACCGCGCTCGTCCGCGAGGGCGGCCGCATCAAGGTGGCCGAGGCCGAATTCATTTCCGGCGGCGTCTCCATGGCCCGCGCCTCCTGCCAGTTCCTGCGCATCACCGAGGCGCCGGCCGGCGAGGTCTACGGCCCTGGCAACTGGGACGTCCCCCTGCCGGAAGACATTCCCGCCCCCGATCCGGGAACGGGACCCATGGGTCGCATGTGGGCCACCCGTCCCATCCAGGGCGGCTTCGGCCAGCCAGGCAAGGTGCGCCAGGTCTGGATGAGCGAGGTGCGCGAGATCGTCGGCGGCGCCCCTCTGACCCCATTCCAGCGCGTCGCCATCGCCTGCGACTTCGTCAGCCCCTTCGCCCACGCCTCGTCGGAAGGCCTCAGCTACATCAATTCCGACGTCACCCTCTATCTCCAGCGCCTGCCGGTGGGGGAATGGATCGGCTTCGAGAAGACCGACCACCAGGCGACCCTGGGCGTGGCGGTCGGCGAATGCCGCCTCTACGACCGCGAAGGCCCCATCGGCCTCGCCGCCTGCGCCGCCCTGGGCCAGAGACGTCCGCCGCCGAAGCCCTAGTCAGCCGATCCGGCTCGACATGCCGCCGTCGACGTGCAGCACCACGCCGGTGATGAACCGCGCCTCGTCCGAGGCAAGGAACAGGGCGGCATAGGCGGTGTCGTCGGCCGTGCCCATCTGGCCGCCCAGGGGCACGCGGCCGGCGCGGGCGGCGCGGACCGCCTCGACGGTCTGGCCCGTGGCCTGGGCGATGCCCTCGACCGCCATGGGGGTGTCCATCAGCCCCATGGCGATGGCGTTGCAGCGCACGCCCTTGCCGGCGTTGGCCTGGGCGACGCTGGTGGTCATGCGGTTCACCCCGGCCTTGGAGACCTCGTAGGCCATCTGGTTGCCGCCGGCGATCCCGGCCAGGGACGACACATTGACGATCGACCCGGCGCCGGCCTCGCGCATCAGGGGTAGGGCGGCCTTGGTGGTCAGCCACATGCCTTTCAGGTTGACCAGCATGATCCGGTCGAAGGCGGCTTCCTCCAGCCGATGCGCCGGCCCGTCGCCGCCGCCGCCGATCCCCACATTATTGACCAGGATGTCGATCCGGCCCCATCGCGTCCTGGCGGCGTCGACGATGGCGGCCGCCTGGTCTGGGCGGGTGATGTCGGCCTGGAAGCTCCAGGCCTTGCCGCCCTCGGCGCCGATCATCGCCGCGGTCTCTTCGGCCCGCTCAGGGGCGCGATCAACGCACAGCACCTCGGCGCCTTCGCGGGCGAACATCAGAGCGATGGCCCGGCCGTTGCCCAGGGTCTCCCCCGGCGTCTGGCCCGCGCCTACGACCACGGCGACCTTGCCGGAGAGACGGCCCGCCACGTCAGAAGCCCTTCAGGTCGGGATCCAGGGTCTGGCCCGGATCGAGCTGCACCCCGAAGCTGTTCAGGATCATCGAGACCTGGGTGTACTGGCCGGCGGTGAACACCACGTCCATGCACTGCTTGTCGCTGAAATGGGCCTTCAGCGCGGTCCAGGTGGGCGTGGTGATGAACTGGTCGTGGTGCAGTTCGTCGCTGGCCTTCAGCAGGGCCGCGTCGGCCGGGCTCCAGTTGGGGGCCTCGGCCCCGACCTTGATCGCCGCGACCTCCTCAGCCGTCAGCCCGCTTCGCAGCCCGATCTCGGTGTGCTGGGTCCATTCGTAGCCGGACTTGCAGAGGTAGCCGATGCGCAGGATCACGATCTCCCGCTCGCGGGCCGGCAGGTCGTTGCGCTTGGACAGGATGTAGTTGCCCCAGGCCAGGAAGCCCTTGGCCGCCTTGGGCGCCCGAACAAAGGTGCGGAAGATGTTCAGCACCCGGCCTGTGGCCATCATCGGCGCCACGATCTCCTTCTGGTCGGCGTCGAACTCGTGGTCCGCCAGGGGCGCGATGCGCGGGCTAGTCAGTCGCATTCCGGTCTCCTCCCGGGGCGGTCGCCGCCCTCTTGAGGACCAGTCTATCGGGCTGCGCTTCCGCCCCGCAAAGCAAATGTTCGAAGAAGCGGTTTGGGCTCCGGCTAGCTGTCCAGGTGCGGCCAGGCGGCGGGATAGGTGGTGCGGCGCTCCGCGTCGGGCGCGCGGACGCTCTGGGGCAGGCGCCAGGCCAGGGGCAGCATGGCGAAGGCGGCCTGTCCGGCCAGGCCCAGCACCCCGGCCGGCGCGGCGAGGCCCTTCAGGACCGCGGCCGGGGACTGCCCGAAGATCGTCAGCGCCATGGTCATTTCCAGCGCCATCATCAGGGCGAAGGCCGCGACGCCCATGGCGGCGCGATCGAGGAACCGACGGAAGGCCCAGGGGCGGTCGAGGATCCAGCCGCAGATCAGCCAGGACACCGCCAGCATGATCGGCAATTCCAGCATGACGGCGGCGACGGCGCCGGCCAGAGGCGCGATCAGCATCACCCGCACCGCGCCCATCAGGACGCCGGCGGCGAAGGTGAGGGCGGCATAGAGGCCGGCCATGGCCCAGATCGTCTGTGCGCGGTTCATCATCGGTGATGTCCTCCCAGTCCCAGGACCATGGACCGGAGGCGCGCGGCGCGCCTTGATCGGGCGCAAATCAATGGTGTGCGACCAAACGTCCCGACGGACGGACCGCCCGAACCCGCAGGTCCGGACGGCCGCGCCCATTGGCGACTAGAAGGTCTTGCGGACCGTGATCCCGTAGGTGCGGGGCGGGTTGGTCAGGTAGCCGTAGCGGGCGCGCAGGCCGCGTTCGCGGTCGATCGCCAGCTTGGCGTGCTCGTCGGTCAGGTTGTTGACGAAGCCGGCCACTTCCCAGCTGTCGCCACGCACGCCGATCCGCAGATTGCCGAGCGCGTAGGACGGCAGCTTCAGCTGGAAGGCGAGGGTGGAGACGCTGGGCGAGCCGATCCCGAACAGCGAGACCGTGCGCGGATCGCCTTCCTGGTCCGAGATCTGGGTGTAGCGGTCGCCCACATACTGCCAGGTCAGGGTCGAGAAGGCGGTCAGGCCGTTCGACATCGGCCGGATATAGTCGATGGCGGCCGAGGCCTGGAACTTCGGCACGGTCGGCAGGCGGTTGCCGCTGCGCAGGGCCTGCAGCACGGCGCCGGTGGAGTCCCGGACGCTCGAGCGCAGTTCCGAATTGTTGGCCGAGGCCGACAGCGACAGGTCGAAGTTCTCGTTCAGGCGCGTGTTCAGTTCCGCCTCGATGCCCGTCGAGCGCGCCTTCGGCACATTGACGATGATCCGCGACGAGCAGCTGCCGGCGTCCACCGTCGCCTGCAGGTTCTCGATGTCGGAATAGAAGGTCGCCATGGTGAAGGAGCCGCGGCCCTCGGGCAGCTTGGCCTTCAGGCCGGCCTCGTAGTTCCAGACGCTCTCATTGTCGAAGCCCGGCTTGGCCAGCTTGCCGAAGGTGGCGAGGTCGGCGGCGCTGCAGAGCGGCTTGTTCAGCGGGTCATTGACCCCGCCCAGGCGGAAGCCCTTGGAGATCTGGCCGTTGAAGGTCAGGGCCTCGTTGGCCTTGTAGGCGACGATCACGCGCGGGGCGAACTCGTCGGCCTTCACATGGCCGGGATAGTCGATGGTGGTGTCGGCGAAGATGCCGTCGAAGGTCAGCTTGCGCTTCTCGTCATAGCGCGACAGGCGCAGGCCGGCGGTGACGTCCAGCTTCTCGTTGACCCGATAGGTCGCCTCGCCGAACACCGCGTACTGGACGAGGGTGTAGGGCACGGTCGAGTAATAGAGCGCGTCGACCGGCGCGCGGACGCCCTTGGTCGGGATGCCGGTCAGGGCCTGGAAGCCGCGGACGTCCAGGTACTGGGCGTAGTCGCGGTCCATGTGGCTGTAATAGGCGCCGGCCAGCCAATCGAGCTTCTCGGCGTTCTTCGAGGCCAGCCGCACTTCCTGGGTGAACAGCTTCACCTTGGTGGTGTCATAGAGCGGCGCGTTCAGGGTGTAGACATTGGCCGGCAGGCCGATCGAGCCGCCGGTGATCGAGCCGGTCAGAGCCGTCGCGTCGCGCACCACCAGCACATTGCGGTCGGTGTAGGACGAGATCGAGGTCAGGGTCATGGCCCCGAGGTCGAGATTGGCGGTGATGTCGGCCAGCTTGAACTTGTCGCTGAACTTCTCGCCGATCTGGGTGAACTGGTTCTCGTCGCCCAGGGTCACCTTCGGCCGGGTGGTCGTGTAGGGGTTGGCCAGGATGTTGAACACATCGACCCGGTTGAACCCGTGGACCGCGATGTCCTGATAGAGGATGCGCGGGGTGATGGTCAGGTTCTCGGTCGGCTGCAGCAGCAGGGCGGCGCGGAAGCCGGCGCGATCGCCGTCGTTCACGTCATGATGCACCGAGCCGTTCGGCTGGACGGCGTCGATGAAGCCCGGGAACTTGGAGCCGAAGGCCGTGACCCGCAGGGCCGCCTTGTCGCCGAGCGGCATGTTGATCATGCCCTTGATGTCGCCGCCGTCGCCGCCGTCCTGCACCTGGCTGGCCGTGGCCTCGACCGCGCCCTCGAACTTGCCGAGCTTGGGCTGGTTGGTGATGTAGCGCACCGTGCCCGACAGCGAGCCCGAGCCGAACAGCGTGCCCTGCGGCCCGCGCAGCACTTCCACGCGGTTCAGGTCGAACAGGTCCAGGTCCGGGGTGAACAGGGACAGCGAGATGGTGCTTTCGTCGAGATAGACGCCCACCTGCTCCTTCACGCCGGGCTGGTCGCGGACCAGCTGGCCGGCGGAGATGCCGCGGATGGCGACCTGGCTCTGGCCCGGGCGAGATTCTGGACGGTGAAGCCGGCGACGCTGCGCGAGATGTCCTCGATATTGGTCGCGCCGCGCTCGCGCATCTTGGTCTCGCTCATGGCGTTGACCGAGAAGGGCACGTCGATCAGGGCCTCGTCGCGCTTCCGCGCCGTGACCACCAGTTCCTCGACCTGATTATCGGCCGCGCGGGCCAGGGCCGGCGCCGCCAGGGTGAGCGCCATCAGGCTGACGCCCAGGGCCGAACGCCGCCGAAGAGTGAAGTTTCGCATGTGCAGTCCCCCGATGTTTTTCATCTTTCGCGCGCGCCCCAGATTGGGGGCGTGCGGAATCTGTCGGGGTTGTCCGGCGTGTGACAGTTTGGAGTCAACTCATAGGCGACAACAAGTCTGTGACTCCCGCCGGTTCTCGCGGAACCGTCGCCAGAAAAGCACATATATTCGAGTTCAATATTCGTCGATATACTGCCTTCGACGACCGCCTGTATTGCTTGATGTATTTAGTACTTTGGCGTGCGCGATCAGCATGGCGAAAATCCGCGCAGGTAGAAACTCCACCTGCGCGCGATTTCAGCAATTCGAACACCGTTCGCTTAGCGGCCCGGCTCGACGAGAATCTTCACGTGAGCCTCGGGATCGCCCAGGGTGACAAAGGCCTGCGCGACTTCGCTCAATCCCACCTTGCCGGTGACCACGCGGCTGACATCGATCACGCCGTCGGACAGCTGGCGCAGGGTGTAGGCGAATTCCTCGGGCGAATAGCCGAACACGAAGGTCAGCTCGATCTCCTTTGTGATGGCGATCGCCGGCTCGATCTTGTCGGTCTCCATGCACACGCCCGCGACCACGATCTGGCTGCCGGCCGGCGCCGCCTCGATCAGGGCCTGCAGGATGCCCGGCGCACCCACGCACTCGAACACCACCGGCTGGCCGAAGGTCTTGCCCATCATCCGCGCCATGGCCTGGGCGGCGCGGGCGGTCGGCACGCCGAAGCTTTCCCAGCGCGCATGCGGGCTTTCCACCGCCGGGTCGATCACCACGTCGGCGCCCAGCATTTCGGCCGCCGTCCGGCGGCGGGGCGAATAGTCCGCCGCGATCACCGGCCCATGGCCCTTGGCCTTCAGCCCCGCGATCACCGCCAGGCCGACCGGGCCGCAGCCGATCACCAGTGACACAGAGTCCTTGTCGAGCTTGGCCTTGGCCACGGCGTGCGCGCCCACGGCGAAGGGTTCGGTCAACGCCGCCTGGTCGGTCGGCAGGCCATTGGGCACCTCCAGGATCATGCCCTCGGTCAGCAGCATGCGCTCGGCGAAGCCGCCGGGCAGGGCGTTGGAATAGCCGAGCGCCTCCATGCCGGTCTGGGTCAGGGTCACCGGCACGCTGACCACCCGGGTCCCGACCTTCAGCGCCTTGGTGGTGCCCGGCCCGTGGTCGAGGATCTCGGCGCAGAACTCGTGGCCGAACACCGTGTCGGCGGTCGGGTCGAACCCGCCCGGATCCCCGCCGCCGGACGCCCGGCGCGTGGTCTCGATCATGTGCTCCATGTGATGCAGGGCGTGCAGGTCCGACCCGCAGATCCCGCAGGCCAGCGTCTTGACCAGCACTTGGCCCGCGCCTGGCGTCAGCTCGGGGATCTCGTCGCAGATGAGTTGCTTGTTGCGGCGGATGACGGCGCGCATGGAGACCTCCCGTTGTGTTTTCACCAGCTTGCGGGCTGGCCGTGCGGATTTCCAGTCTGACCCGACGTCACCGCCGCAAACTTGCCCGCCGGCCCCTAATCCCCTAACCCTCGCGGCCTCGGAATCGGCACGGCGCGCCTGCGCCACATCGGGAGTTTCCGCCATGACCCTCGCCTTCCTCTTTCCCGGACAGGGCAGCCAGGCCATCGGCATGGGCGTCGATCTGGCCGAGGCCTTCGCCTCGGCCCGCGAGGTCTTCCAGGAGGTCGACGATGCGCTCGGCCAAAAGCTCTCGGCCCTCATGAAGGACGGCCCCGAGGCCGACCTGACGCTGACGGAAAACGCCCAGCCGGCCCTGATGGCCGTGTCCCTGGCGGTCATCCGCACCCTGGACAAGGAATTCGGCGTCTCGATCGAGAAGGCGGGCTTCGTCGCCGGCCACAGCCTGGGCGAATACTCCGCGCTCGCCGCCGCCGGCGCCATCAGCCTGGCCGACACCGCCCGGCTGCTCAAGCTCCGCGGCCAGGCCATGCAGCGGGCCGTGCCGGTGGGCGAGGGGCCATGGCCTCCCTGATCGGGCCCAAGACCGACGTGGCGCTGGCCGAAGCCGCCGCCGAGGCTGGCTCCAAGGTCGGCGTCTGCGTCGTCGCCAATGACAACAACGCCGGCAATGTGGTGATCTCCGGCGCCAAGGCCGCCGTTGACGCCGCCATCGAGGCCGCCAAGGCGCTGGGCGCGCGCGCCATTCCGCTGAACGTCTCGGCCCCCTTCCACTGCCCCCTGATGCAGCCGGCCGCCGATGAGATGGCCCGCGCCCTGGTCCAGGCGACCATCCTGGCTCCGCGCGCGCCCCTGGTCGCCAATGTCACCGCCCGCCCGACCCTCGATCCGGAAGAGATCCGCCGTCTGCTGGTCGAACAGGTCACCGGCCGCGTCCGCTGGCGCGAAAGCATGCTGTGGCTGGCCGGCGAAGGCGGCGTGACCCGTTTCGCCGAGGCCGGGGCCGGCAAGGTCCTGTCCGGCATGGCCAAGCGCATCGCCCCCGACGCCGAGGCCGTCCCCCTCAACACCCCCGCCGACCTCGAAGCTTTCGCCAAGACGGTCTGAACCAAAATCCCTCGCCCCCATCGGGGGAGAGGGTAGGGTGAGGGGGACCGCCCTCGCCGCGCCCGTGACGGGGGAGCAAGACCCCTCATCCGTCAGCTTCGCTGACACCTTCTCCCTCAAGGGGGCGAAGGGAACTCGAGAGACCTGATATGTTCGACCTCACCGGCAAGACCGCCCTCGTCACCGGGGCCACCGGCGGAATCGGCGCCGAGATCGCCCGCACCCTGCACGCCCAGGGCGCCCATGTGGTGCTGTCGGGCACCCGCGAATCCGTCCTGGCCGAACTCGCCGCCGAGCTGGGAAGCCGCGTCTCCGTCGAGGCGGCGAATCTCGCCGACGCCGAATCGGTCGACGGCCTGGTCGGACGGGCCGAGGCCGCCGCCGGCCAGCTCGACATCCTGGTCGCCAACGCCGGCATCACCCGTGATGGACTTTTGATGCGGATGAAGGACGAGGACTGGGAGCAGGTCATCAAGGTGAACCTGGAAAGCTATTTCCGCCTGGCCCGCTCGGCCATGCGCGGAATGATGAAGCGCCGCTTCGGCCGCATCATCGGCATCACCTCCGTGGTGGGTGTCATGGGCAATCCCGGCCAGACCAATTACGCGGCGTCCAAGGCCGGGATGATCGGCTTTTCCAAGGCCTTGGCCCAGGAAGTGGCGTCCCGCGGCATCACCGTGAACTGCGTGGCCCCCGGCTTCATCGAGAGCCCTATGACCGACGCCCTCACCGAAGGCCAGAAGACCCAGATCATGACCACTATTCCGGCCGGCCGCCTGGGCCGCGGCAATGAGGTCGCGGCGGCCTGCGCCTATCTCGCCAGCGACGAAGCGGCCTATATGACTGGCCAGACGCTGCACGTGAACGGCGGCATGGCCATGATCTGACCGGCTGGCCTCGCCGAAGCGAACATGCTACGGCGACCCCGAACCGGCGAGGCGCAGGTCTCAAACCCGAATTCCGCGAGCGGTTGACATCCTGTCGGCTGTCGCAGATGGATCAGTTGAACAACAGGGACTTATACGAATGTCCGACATCCTTGAGCGCGTGCGCAAGATCGTCATCGAACACCTGGACGCCGACCCGGAAAAGGTCACCGAGAAGGCTAGCTTCATCGACGATCTGGGCGCTGACAGCCTCGACAACGTCGAACTGGTCATGGCCTTCGAAGAGGAATTCGACATCGAAATCCCCGACGACGCGGCCGAACACATCCAGACCGTCGGCGACGCGGTGAAGTTCATCGGAGAGCGTCTGGGCGCCTAATCAGCCCGGGTTTTCGTCGAAGATTTGACCGCCGCGCCCTTCTTGTAAGGCGCGGCGGTCTGCGTTTTGGAGCCTCCGCATGCGTCGTGTCGTCGTCACCGGCATCGGTCTTCTGACGCCTCTGGGACAGGGGCGGGAACTGAGCTGGAAGGCCATCCTGGCCGGCAAGTCGGGCGCGGGCCGCATCAGCGGCTTTGATCCCGCCGAATACGCCTGCCAGGTCGCCTGCGAGGTGCCGCGCATTGATGGCCGCGGCGGCGGCGGCGCCGATGTCGAGGGCGCCTTCGATCCCGACAAGACCATGGCGCCGAAGGATCAGCGCCGGGTCGACGATTTCATCCTCTACGCCATGGCGGCGGCTGACGAGGCCGTGGCCGACTCCGGCTGGGTTCCGGAAACCGACGAGGACAAGGAACGCACCGGGGTCATCATCGGCTCCGGCATCGGCGGCCTGGGCACCATCGAGCGCACCAGCGTCGAGCTGCACCTCAAGGGCCCGCGCCGGATCAGCCCCTTCTTCATCCCCTCGGCCCTGATCAACCTCGCCTCCGGCCAGGTCTCGATCCGCTACGGCTTCAAGGGGCCCAACCACTCCGTCGTCACCGCCTGCGCCACCGGCGCCCACGCGGTCGGCGATGCGACCCGGCTGATCAAGTACGGCGACGCCGACGTGATGATCGCCGGCGGCGCGGAAGCCGCGATCTGCCCGGTCGGCGTCGCGGGCTTCATCGCCTGCCGCGCCATGTCCACCGGCTTCAACGACGCCCCGGAAAAGGCCAGCCGGCCCTATGACAAGGACCGCGACGGCTTCGTGATGGGCGAGGGCGCCGGCGTCCTGGTGCTGGAAGAGTACGAACACGCCAAGGCCCGCGGCGCTAAGATCTATTGCGAGGTCGTGGGCTACGGCCTGGCCGGCGACGCCTATCACATCACCGCCCCGGCCGATGACGGCGACGGCGGCTTCCGCGCCATGCGCGCGGCGATCAAGGACGCCGGGATCCAGGCCTCCGACATCGACTACGTCAACGCCCATGGCACCTCGACGCCGCTCGGCGATGAGATCGAGCTGGGCGCCGTCACCCGTCTGATGGGCAATGCGGCCCAGGGCCTGACCATGTCGTCCACCAAGTCGGCCACCGGCCACCTGCTGGGCGCCGCCGGCGCCATCGAGGCCGCCTTCACGGCGCTCTCCATCCGCGATCAGATCGCCCCGCCGACCATCAATCTCGACAATCCCTCGGTGGAGACGGAGATCGATCTCGTCCCCAACAAGGCGAAACCGATGGCCATCAATGTGGCGCTGTCCAACAGCTTCGGCTTTGGCGGCACCAACGCCTCCGTGATTTTCAAGAAGGTCACGTGAGCACCAAGCGCAGGGCCGGAAAATCGAGGGGAGGCGTCTCGCCCGTGCGTCGACTGCTGACCACCGTCCTGAGTGCGGCCCTCACCTTCGCCCTGGTCGTCATGGCCGTCCTTCTGTGGGCCGTCTGGACCTATCAGGGCGCGGGCCCTGCGGCGAAATCCGGGGACTCGACCACGGTCGAACTGCGCCACGGCGCCAGCCTGCCGGAGATCGCCTCGACCCTGCAGAGGGCCGGGGTGGTGCGCTCCAGCGCCATCTTCGTTACCGCCGCCCAGATCACCGGCGCCGCGCGGCGCATGAAGGCCGGCGAGTACGAATTCCCCAGCCACGCCTCCATGGCCCGCATCCTGGACGACATCCGCAACGGCCGGATCGTCCGCCACCAGGTCACCATTCCCGAGGGTCTGACCAGCGAGATGGTCGTCGAGATCCTCGCCAAGAAGACCGACCTCACCGGCGACGCCCCGGCCCCGGCCGAGGGCACGATCCTGCCCGAGACCTATCAGTACGAGCGCGGCGACGACCGCGCCAAGGTGCTGAAGAAGATGATGGACGCCCGCGACGAGCTGCTCGCCGCGCTCTGGGCCAAGCGTCAGCCGGGCCTGCCCTTCACCACGCCCATGGAAGCCGTGACCCTCGCCTCCATCGTCGAGAAGGAGACCGGCAAGGCCAGCGAACGGCCCCGGGTCGCCGCCGTGTTCCTGAACCGCCTGCGCATCGGCATGCGGCTGCAGAGCGACCCGACGATCATCTACGGCATCTCGGGCGGCAAGCCGCTCGGCCGCGGCATCCGCGCCTCGGAGCTGGCCCAAGCCACGCCCTACAACACCTATCTGATCAACGGCCTGCCGCCGACGCCGATCGCCAATCCGGGCCGCGCGGCCCTGGCCGCCGTGCTCGATCCGCCCAAGACCACGGAACTCTATTTCGTGGCCGACGGCACGGGCGGTCACGTCTTCGCGTCGACCCTGGACGAGCACAACCGCAACGTCGCCAAGTGGCGCGATGTCGAGCGCCAGCACGCCCAGGCCCAGTCGGCGCCTGAGCCCCTGGCGGGCGGCGCGCCCGAGGCGGACGGCGCCAAGGTCAAGGCTCAGCCCTGATGGCCCTCAGCGGCATGACCGGGTTCGGCCGGGCGGAAGGGGCGCTCGGCGATTGGAGCTGGGCGGTCGAGGCCCGATCGGTCAATGGCCGCAATCTCGAGGTCCGCTTCCGCGGGCCCAACGGCTTCGACGGCCTTGAACGCGCCGCCCGCGAAGCGGCCCAGGCCCGCTTCCAGCGCGGCCAGGTCAATGTCACCCTGACCGCCAAGCGGGCCGAGGGCGCGGGCGCCGTGCGTATCAATCTCGACCAGCTGGAACGCTATCTCGCCGCCGGCGCGCCCTATGTGGCCGAAGGCCTGGCCGCGCCGCCCCGGCTCGACGGCCTCCTGGCCCTGCGCGGCGTCGTGGAGGCCGAGGCCGGCGCGGACGATCCCGAGGTGCTGTCGGCCCTCGAGGCGGCGATGAGCGCTTCCGTCGCCCAGGCCTTCGACGGCCTCTTGGCGGCCCGTCGGGAGGAGGGCGCCAGCCTGACCGGCGTCCTCTCCGGACTGATCGACAAGGTCGAGGCCCTGGTGGCCTCCGCGGAATCCGTCGCCGGCGGACAGCCGGCGGTGATCAAGGAGCGCTTCGCCCGGCGCATGACCGAGCTGGCCGGCGACAGCGCCCAGGTTGTCGACCGCATCGTCGTCGAGGCCGCCGCTATGGCGGTGAAGGCCGACGTCCGCGAGGAGCTGGACCGGCTGACGGGCCATATCGCGGCCGCCCGCACCCTGATGGCCGCCGATGGCGGCGCGGGCCGGCGCCTGGACTTCCTGACCCAGGAGTTCATGCGCGAGACCAACACCATGTGCGCCAAGTCGGCCCTGCCCGACCTGACGACGACGGGGCTCGAGCTCAAGGCGGTGATCGAGCAATTCCGGGAGCAGGTTCAGAATGTCGAGTGACGGTGATCATCCGAGACCCTGGGAGACCCAGCGCCGCGGCATGATGCTGCTGGTCTCCAGCCCCGCCGGGGCGGGCAAGACCTCGCTGTCGCGCCGCCTGGTGGCTGACCATGGCGACCTGATGCTCTCGATCTCCTGCACCACCCGCGCCCCGCGGCCGGGCGAGGAGGAGGGGCGCGAGTACTTCTTCATCGACCGCGACACGTTCAAGGCCCGCATCGACGCCGGCGAGTTCCTGGAATGGGCGGAGGTCAACGGCAATCTCTACGGCACCCCCAAGGCGCCGGTCATGGCCGCGCTGGAAGGCGGCCACGATGTCCTGTTCGACATCGACTGGCAGGGCGCCGCCCAGGTCCAGGCCAAGGCGCCGGACGACAGCGTCAAGGTCTTCATCCTGCCGCCCTCCTGGTCGGATCTCGCGCGCCGGCTGCACGCCCGCGCCCAGGATTCCGAGGAGGTGATCACCAAGCGCCTGATCCTGGGCCGCGAGGAGATCACCCATTGGGCCGAATACGACTATGTCATCGTCAATAAGAACTTCGACCGCGCCTATGCGGATCTCGGCCACATCTACCGGGCCGAACGCATGAAACCCGGCCGCAATCCCTGGCTGCCCGACTTCGTGAAGGGGCTGGGCGAGGAAGAATAGGGTCTCCGATGCGATCGCGCCTGCTCCTGACCTCGGTTCTGGCCCTCGGCTTCGCCGTCGCGGCCCACGCCGACGAGACTCCGCAGGTGGCGCACGGCCATCAGCTGGCCCAGGACTATTGCTCGGCCTGCCACGCGATCGGCCCCTATGGCGCGAGCCCCAATCCCCATTCCCCGCCGTTCCGCACCCTGCACGAACGCTATCCGGTCGAGGACATCCAGGAGGCCCTGGTCGAGGGGATTTCCACCGGCCACCACGGCATGCCGGTGTTCAAGTTCGACGAGGCGGCCAGCAACGACCTCATCGCCTATCTGAAGACCCTCGAGACCCCGAAGAAATAGCCGTCGCCCCTTGACCGGGCGGGCCTGAACCCCCTTCTCAGACCCAACAATCGTTTGGGGAAGGCGGAACATGCAAAAGCGTCGCGTGGGTGAGTTTGAGGTGTCGGCGATCGGCCTGGGATGCATGAGCCTGTCTCACGCCTACGGCCCGCCGCCCCCGCGCGAACAGGCCGAACAGGTGCTGCTGGGCGCGCTCGACGCCGGCTACACCTTCTTCGACACCGCCGCCGTCTATGGCCTGGGCCACAACGAGACCCTGGTCGGCGAGGTGCTCGGCCCGCACCGCGACAAGATCGTGCTCTGCTCCAAGGCGGGCTTGAGCCGCGGAACCCAGCGCGAGCTGAACGGCGCGCCGGAGGTGCTCAAGGAAACCTGCGAGCTCAGCCTCAAGCTGCTCAAGACCGACGTCATCGACCTCTACTATCTGCACCGCTGGGACAAGCGCGTGCCGATCGAGGACAGCGTCGGCGCCCTCGCCGACCTGGTGAAGGAAGGCAAGATCCGCAGCATCGGCCTGTCGGAGGTCTCCGCGCCCACCCTGCGCAAGGCCCACGCCACCCATCCTATCGCCGCCCTGCAGACCGAATACTCCCCGTGGACCCGCAACCCTGAGATCGCCGTGCTCGACGCCTGTCGCGAGCTGGGCGTGGCCTTCGTGGCCTTCAGCCCGGTGGGCCGGGGCTTCCTGGCCGGCGGGGTGCGCGATGCGGCGGCCCTGACCGAGGGCGACTTCCGCCGCGCCATGCCGCGCTTCATGGGCGAGGCCTTCGAGGCCAATCTGAAGATGTTCGCCGCGTTCGAGGCCCTGGCCCGCGAGGCGGGCTGCACCCCGGCCCAGCTCTGCATGGCCTGGCTGCTCCAGAAGGACCCGATCATCGTCCCGATCCCCGGCACCACCAGCCCGGCCCACATGATCGAGAACGCCAAGGCCGCGGACGTCACCCTGTCGCCCGAGGTCATGGCCAAGGTCGATGCGATCGTGAACGACAAGACGGTCGTGGGCCCGCGCTACAACGACATGATGCAGGCCTCGGTCGACACCGAGCGCTGACCCTCAGCCCCGGCCGAGGCTCTTTCGGGCTTGGGCCGGGCCGATCCCCAGCCGGCCCAGCGCGGCCAGGAAGCGCTGGGTCTCCGCCCAGTTCACGCTCACCGCCTCCAGCATTTCCGGCCGCATCAGCGACCGGGCCGGGACGATCAGCCCCTTGCCCCGCCGCTCACAGAGCCCCGCCTCCACCAGCCAGCCCACCTGCCGGCGGGCGGTCTCGTAGGGCATCTCGATTTCGGTGGCGAGCGCATAGGTGGTGATCGGCCGGCGCATGTCGTCGGGCACGATGACGTCCAGGCCGAAGGCGCCGTCCGCATGGGCCTGCCGGCGCTCCGCGTCGCTCAAGAGGTGCAGGGCGTTGGCGCGGATGATGGCCAGCAGCAGGAGCCCCGTGCTCAGGCTCAAGCCCACCGTGGTGCGCGCCAGCTTCACCTGATTCAGCACGTAATAGGCCGCTTCCCGGCTGGCGATGCGTCTGAGATCGGGCGCGACCGGCTTGCGCCGGGCCGGCGCCTGGACCCCGATCGCCGCCAGGTCGACGACATAGCGATAGGTCAGCTGGCACAGCGTCTCCATCGCCGCCTCCGCGGCGGGGCTGGTCGAGACGCCCTGGGGGATCACCACCCCGCCGTCGGCCGCCCGCCGGCAGAGCCCGCGGGCCTGAAGCTTGCCCACATGCCGGCGCGTCGTCTCATAGGGCAGGTCCAGATCGCGGGCGACGGCCAGCACGCTGACCGGCGTGCGCATGGCGTCTTCTGGATTGTTGATGAAGGCCGCATAGCGCAGGTCTTCGCCCGCGGCCTCGAAGACGGCGCGCAGATTGGCCTGGGAGATCGCCAGATAGACCACGGCGGTCACCGGCTCCCCGTCCATGGATCGGGTGACGATATCGATAGTCTTCAAGAGAAAATCGATGGAGAGGGCCATCACTTGCCGGCTTTGCGGCCGGTGTGCGCCGTACTCGACATCATCCATCGTCTTGAACGCCGGTCCCTGACACTGCGGTGCAAGTGCAGCCATACGCACGGTACGGGGATTCGGCGCGCGCCGGAGCGACTAAGTTGCTACGAAACAGAGTAGCGCGCAATCAACACAAGACATGGTTGCCGCAGATACAAAAACGCGCCCCGTTTGGGGCGCGGCGGACTTGGCGATACGCGGCCGATCCCTGGGGACCGGCCGCGCGCCAGAAGGATCTGGTCTTACTTCTTCTCGGGCGCCGGGGCCATGGCGGCGGCGGCCGGAGCGGCCGGGGCCGCGGCGGCGTCAGCGGCGGGCGCAG
>NZ_JALDPT010000022.1 GCF_022695515.1 Phenylobacterium aquaticum | reverse complement strand
CCCCCGTGCCGGCGCGGCCGGCCGGCGCCGGCGCCCACCGGCTCACCCCTGGCGGTGCTGCGCCAGGTCCGGGCCCAGGCGGACGCCGAGGGCTGGCGCGAGGCGGTGGATGATCTGCGCCCGCATGTGCGCAGCCTGTGGGCCCGCTGGAGCGCCCGCGACCGCGCCGCCTTCCTGCGCCATGTCCGACCCTGGTGGGAGGTGCACCGCCATCGCCTGGCGCCCAGCGTGGCGCGCCAGCTGGCCGCCCTGATCCGCGGCCGCGACCTGACGGTGCGGGCCGGCGAGATCGTCAGCCTGACGCCGGAGGGCGATCGCATCGAGGTGGTCTGGCGTCCGCGCGGCGGTCTGGCCACGCGGCGGCTGAGCGTGGGGGCGGTGGTGAACTGCACCGGCTTCCTGGGCGACCTGGAGCGGACGGAGGACCCGCTGCTGAAGCGGCTCGTGACCCAGGGGCTGATCCGCGCCGACGCCCTGCGCCTGGGGCTGGAGGTCGATGTTGGATCCCGGCCGGTGGGGCGCGACGGGGCGACCCGGGCGGGATTCTATGCCGTGGGGCCGCTCACCCGGGGCGGGGTGTGGGAGAACACCGCCGTGCCCGATATCCGGATGCAGGCCGCCGAGGTCGCCGCCGAGATCGGCCGGGCGCTGGCGCGGGCCGTTGCGGCTTAGCGGACATATTCATCCCGCTCCTCCCGGCGAAGGCCGGGACCCAGATCGCAGGGCGAGGAGCTTGCAGGTTTGACCGAGGAGCGTCCTTTCCGGAGATGCCGAGCCTTAGGATCTGGGTCCCGGCATTCGCCGGGATGAGCGGTGTTTTAGCTCTCCTTGAACGCCGCCAGGGCCATGCGCGGTGTCAGGAGATGGACCACCAGCAGGGCCAGGAGATAGACGCCGGCGCAGGCCAGGAAGATGGGGCCATAGCCGCCGAGGTGCTGCAGCACCTGGCCCACGGACTTGGCCATGATCATGCCGCCGACCCCGCCCAGCATGCCGCCGATGCCGATCACCGAGCCCACCGCCGCGCGGGGGAAGACGTCGCCGGGCAGGGTGTAGAGATTGGCCGAGAAGGCCTGGTGGGCCGCGGCGACCAGGCCGACCAGGGCGGTGGCCAGCCACAGGTCATGCACCTGGTTCAGCACCAGATAGGGCAGGGCGGCCACGGCGCAGAGCAGCATGGTGGCCTTGCGGGCGAAGTTCAGGCTGCGGCCGGCGCGCATCAGGGCCGAGGACATCCAGCCGCCGAACACGCTGCCCAGGTCGGAGATGAAATAGACGATGGCCAGGACCAGACCGAAGGTCGCGATGTCGAGGCTGAAGGTCTTCTTGAAATAGTCCGGCAGCCAGAACAGCAACATCCACCAGACCGGATCGATCAGGAACTTGCCCAGCGCATAGGCCCAGGTCTCGCGCTTGGGCAGGACGCTCAGCCAGCCGATCTTGGCGGCCGGGTCGGCGGGGTCCTGCTGGATATAGGCGAGCTCACCGGGGGTGACCTTCTTGTGCTCGGCCGGTGAGCGGTAGATCGCGATCCAGGCGATGATCCAGAACAGGCCGATCACCCCGGTGATGATGAAGGCCGCGCGCCAGCCGAAGGCTACCATGATCATGGGGGCGATGATCGGAGTGATGATCGCGCCGATATTGGAGCCGGCGTTGAAGATGCCGGTGGCGAGCGCGCGCTCTTTCTTGGGGAACCACTCGGTGACCGCCTTGACGCCGGCCGGGAAGTTGCCGGCCTCGCCGACGCCCAGCGCCATGCGGACCAGGAAGAACTGCGACAGGTCGCGGGCCCCGGCATGGGCGATGTGGGCGATCTGCCAGATCACGAAGGCGACGCCGTAGCCGACCTTGGCGCCCACCTTGTCGACGAAGGCGCCGAAGACGAGATAGGCGACCGCATAGGCGGCCTGGAACCAGAAGACGATGTCGGCGTAGTCGGTCTCCTGCCAGCCCAGCTCCTTGGACATGAAGGGCTTGAGCACGCCCAGCATCTGGCGGTCGACATAGTTGATGACCACAGCGGTGAAGAGCAGGCCGCAGATCACCCAGCGATAGCGACCGACGCGGGTCTCTTCGAACGCCGGAGCGGCGGGCGCAGGTGTGGTGGTCATGGCCTTTGGCCCCCTTGCGGTTTCTTCCAGCGACATCTCGTTGTTTCCCGCCGCCGTCGCCGCGCGGCGGGATTTGGTCTCGTCTCTAGGCCGGCATGGCCGGAACCGCCGCGCAGCGGATCTCGCCCAGGCCGTCGAAGCGCACCGCGCCCGTCTGGCCGGCGAGGATGTCATGGATTCCCGCCGCCGCGCCCGTGCAGACATATTGCCCGGCCTTGAGCGGCTTGCCGCGGCGGGCGGTGTTCTCGGCCAGGAAGCGCAGGGACTCGATCGGGCCGCCCGGCAGGACGAAGGCGCCGCCCTGGCCCATGACCTTGCCCTCGATCACCGTCTCGCAGCGCAGGTCCTCGTTGGCGAGGCGGTCCCAGCCCTCGATCTCCGCGCCGACCATCAGGCCGTTGTTGTTGCCGAAGTCCGAGACCACGGCGAGCGGCCCGACCACATTGATGTCCGGGAAGGGGCTGGAGGCCGGCTCCATCCCCAGATGCAGGGCGCCGATCAGGCCGCGGGCCTCGTCGGCCGTCCAGCTCAGCTTGTCGGCCGGGGCGTCGACGCCGATCCGGACCACATATTCCGCCTCGACCGCGGCGAAGCCGCCGACGAAGACCGGGAAGGGGGTGAGGTCGCCCGGCTTCACGAACCACAGGGCGCGCTTGAACACCGGGCCGCACAGGCGGCCGGCGCCCAGGGGGCCTTCATGCTCGGGCGGCACGCGGCCAACCTTCCAGCCGATGACCTCGTCGGGCCAGAGCGCGATGGCGGCGTCCTGCACCCGATAGGCGGTCGCCAGGTCCGGCGGCAGGTCGCCCGGGAATTCGGGCAGGTGGGTCGCGTCAAGGCGCGCACGGACGAACCGCGCGGCGAGCGCGTTCGCTGGAAACTCTTCGGCCAGATCCGCAGCCGGAACCCTCACGCGCAACAACCTCCCAAAAATCACGCTCTGGCGAGCGCTGTGTTGTGTCTAAAGGAAACCGGTGTCATTTTCAAATCAAGTCCCAATCGCCACCGTGTTTGCCCAGACCGGGCCGGCGGGCGCATAGGGACGCTGCAGGGAGTTGAAGGGCAGGCTCATGTCTAAGTCGGGTTTGATGGCCGCTGCGGCGGCGATGGTTCTGGTCGCCGGCGCGGGCGGCGCATGGGCCGCGGGCAAGGCCCCTGTTTCGGCCGCGGCGCCGGCGCCCCTGGCCTTTCCGGGGGCTCAGGGCTGGGCGGCGACGACGCCGGGCGGCCGGGGCGGGCGGATCATCAAGGTGACGACGCTGGCCTCCGAGGGCCCGGGATCCTTCCGTGAGGCGGTCGAGGCCAAGGGCCCGCGGATCATCGTCTTCGAGGTGGGGGGCGTGATCGATCTCGACCGCAAGACGATCAACATCGCCGAGCCCTTCGTCACCATCGCCGGCCAGACCGCGCCCTCGCCGGGAATCACCCTGATCCGCGGCGGCATCGACATTCCGGGCCACGACGTGGTGATCCAGCATATCCGGGTCCGGCCGGGCGACGCCGGCCAGCCCAAGAAGAGCGGCTGGGAAGAGGACAGCCTCTCGACCCAGGGCGCGGCCTATAACGTCATCGTCGATCACTGCACCCTGACCTGGGGCACAGACGAGAACATGTCGGTGTCAGGCCCGCGCTTCACCGGCAAGACGCCGGACGAGTGGCGCGCCGGCACCTCGCACCGCATCACCTATTCGAACAATATCGTGGCCGAGGGGCTGAGCTATGCGACCCACGCCAAGATCGAGCATTCCAAGGGCTCGCTGATCCACGACAACGTCACCGACCTGCTGATCGTCGGCAATCTCTACGCCCACAACTATGAGCGCAGCGCCCTGTTCAAGGGCGGCGACCGGGCGGTCATGGCCAACAACCTGATCTTCGATCCGGGCCAGCGGGCGGTGCACTACAACCTGCAAGCCGAGGAATGGGGCGATCACCCCTATCAGACGGGCCAGCTGTCGGTGGTCGGCAATGTGCTGCGGGCCGGGATCTCGACGCCGGACCAGCTCGCCTTCTTTGAGCTCGGCGGCTATGGCGACGTGGAATATTACGGCCGCGACAACATCGCCGTGGACCGCATCGGCCGCCCCCTGCCGCAGATCGGCCGCTACACGACCTCGGCCGCCAGGATCATCGAGCCCAAGACCGCGCCGATCTGGCCGCAGGGCTTCACCCCCATGCCGGCGGTCGATGTCCAGAAGTGGGTGCTGCACAACGCCGGCGCCCGGCCGTGGGATCGCGACTATGACGATGTCCGGCTGCTGGCCGATGTCGCCGAGGGCCGCGGGACCATCATCAACTCCCAGGACGACCTCCACGGCTATCCGCACCAGAAGGAGACTTTCCGGGCGTTTAATCCGGACGACTGGAACCTGTTCGACATGACGCCCAAGCGGCCCGAGCTGCTGGACAACGGGGCGCATTCGAAGGGGACGTGAGGGGCGAACTCCCTCCCCTTTGTGGGGCGGGCTATCGCCTATGAACAACGCCCAAGGTCGGCTCCGCTCAGTTGCTCCCCCGCTGGGGGAGCTGCCACCCGAATGGGTGGCTGAGGGGGACTTTGATGGTCTTCCTTGAGCGGTTGAAGCTCGGCTGAGAGAGTCAAAGTCCCCCTCAGGCGCTTCGCGCCAGCTCCCCCAGCGGGGGAGCAACTTGGCGAATCTCATATGCGATGGCCCTCCCCATGAAGGGGAGGGAGGGGGTCAGGCGAACTGGCTGTACGCCGCCTCGACCGCCGCGCGCCAGGTGGCGTTGGCCGCGAGCTCGGCCGGGAACACCTGCTCCAGGGCCAGGAACGCCTCGACGCCCCTGAGGTCCTTCAGCGTCGCGGCGAGGGGGTCTACGATCTCGACGCCTTCGGCGGCGCGGCGTTCGAGGAAGCGCATCCAGGCGGCGACCGGCGCAGCCAGGCGCTGGACGGATCGGCCGGCGGAGAGCGCCTCGGCGGTGGTCTCCAGGATGCGGAAGGGCAGCTTCTGCGAGCCGTCCCAGGCGATCTGGCTGAGCTTGTGGGCGATGGCCGGATTGCGGAAGCGGGTCAGGATCGCGGCGATATAGGCGCTCGTATCCAGGCCCGGCGCGGGAGGGAGCAGGGGGGCGATGTCCTCGGCCATCATCCGCTCGACGAAGTCCGACAGCTCGGGATCGGCCATGGCCTGGGCGACCGTCTCATGGCCCTTCAGCAGGCCGACATAGGCCAGCGTCGAATGGGCGCCGTTGAGCAGGCGCAGCTTGGCGCGCTCGAAGGCCGCGACATCCGAGGTCAGGATCGCGCCGGCGGCGGCGAAGTCCAGGGCGAGGCCGCCGAGCTTGTCCTCGATCACCCACTGGACGAAGCCTTCCCGCTGCACCGGCCAGGCGTCGGTGAGCCCGACGGCCGCCTCGACCTGGGCGCGCAGGGCGTCGTCGGTGGCGGGCGTGATGGAATCCACCATGGTCGA
This sequence comes from Phenylobacterium aquaticum, assembly GCF_022695515.1. GTDB lineage: Bacteria > Pseudomonadota > Alphaproteobacteria > Caulobacterales > Caulobacteraceae > Phenylobacterium > Phenylobacterium aquaticum. Next base: position 82,663 of record NZ_JALDPT010000022.1, on the reverse strand, counting down.
GGCGAAGACCGCGTGATGCTCGATCCAGGCGGCGAACTCCGGGGCGTCCTGGGCCCGGGCGAGTTGCACCACGGCGCGGGCGAGCCGGCCGCCATTGTCTGAGAGATTGTCGCACGGGATGGAGACGAAGGCCGGGACGCCCGCCGACCAGCGGCGCCGCAATCCTTCGACCAGCCAGCCGGGGAAACTCTTCGGGACCGCCGGGCGGCTGAGGTCGTGGACGATGTCGGGATGGGCGAGGTCGAGGTCGCCGGCCGGGGTCAGGCAATAGCCCTTTTCGGTGACGGTCGAGGTGACGACGCGGACATCGGGGGAGGCGAGATGAGCGAACACCGCCTCCGGCGTGCGCGGCGCGGTCAGCACTTCGATCAGTGAGCCGATGATCCGATAGGTGGGATCGGCCTCGCGTTCGGCCAGGACATAGAGCCCGTCCTGCGGCCCCAGGGCCTCAGCGAGATCGGGGCTGCGCAGGGAGACGGCGGCGACGCCCCAGGCGGGCGAATGGGCCAGCATGCGGTCGAAATAGAAGGCCTGGTGGGCGCGGTGGAAGGCGCCGGGGCCGAAGTGGACGACGCCGACGCGGACCGCGGCGCGGTCATAGGCCGGGCGCAGGACGGCGGGGGCCGCCTGGGCCAGGGTCCGGTCGGACAGACGGGGATGGCTCATAGGGTCACGCCTCGCTTCCAGATGGCGATCTCGCGCTCGCCGTTCTCCTCGGCCCGGGTCGGGCGGCCGGAGGCGGTGGCGATGACCGTGCGCATCAGGGCCTCGGCGGCAAGATCCATGGATTGTCCCGTGGCGATGGTTCCGGCGTCGAAGTCTATCCAGCGGGGCTTGCGCTGGGCGAGGCTGGAATTGGTGGCGATCTTGAGGGTGGGGGCGGGGAAGCCGAGCGGGGTGCCGCGGCCGGTGGTGAACAGGATCACCGTCGCCCCGGCCGCCGTGAGCGCCGTGGAGGACACCGCGTCATTGCCGGGCGCCTCCAGCAGGACGACGCCCGGCCGGTGGGCGCGCTCGCCATAGCGCAGCACCTCGGTCACCGGGCCGCGGCCGGCCTTCTGCACCGCGCCCAGGGACTTCTCCTCCAGGGTGGTGACGCCGCCGGCGATATTGCCGGGGGAGGGGTTCTCGCTGATCGGTTCGCCGTGGCTGAGGAAATAGCCCTTGAAGCCGTCGACCACATTCACGACGCCGTCGAACACCGCGCGGTCGGCGGCGCGGGCCATCAGCAGGCGCTCGGCCCCGAAGATCTCGGGGATCTCGGTCAGGATCGCGGTTCCTCCGGCGCCGGTGACGGTGTCGGCGATGCGGCCGACCAGGGGGTTGGCGGTCAGGCCGGAGAAGCCGTCGGAGCCGCCGCACTTCAGGCCGATGACCAGGTCGGAAACGGGGCAGGGCTCACGGCGGTCACGCTCGGCGATCTCGACCAGGGCCTCGACGGCGGCCAGGCCCTCCTCGATCTCGTCCTCGGACAGCTGGGCGGAGAAGGCGCGCAGGCGCTCGGGCGGCACGCCCTCCAGGCTTTCCAGCAGGGGGCCGAGCTGGTTGCTCTCGCAGCCCAGGCCGACGATCAGCACCCCGCCGGCGTTGGGATGGCCGGCGAGGCGGGCCAGCATGCCGCGGGTGGCCGACAGGTCGTCGCCCAGCTGGGAGCAGCCGAAGGGGTGAGTGAGCGCGATCACGCCATCGACCCGGCCGGCGAAGCGCTGGTTCGCCTCGGCGGCGATGCGCTGGGCGGTGCGGGCGACGCAGCCCACAGTGCAGAGGATCCAGATCTCGTTGCGGGTGCCCACCCGGCCGTCGGCGCGGCGATAGCCGTCGAAGGTCGCGTCCGATCCGGCCAGGGGCTCCGGCGCGGCGGGGGCATAGGCGTAGTCCTCCAGGCCGGAGAGGGCCGTCGCCAGATTGTGGCTGTGGACGTGGTCGCCGGGTGCGATGTCGGCGGTCGCCCGCCCGATCGGCCAGCCGTATTTCAGCACCGGCTCGCCCCGCGCTACCGCGCGCACCGCCAGCTTGTGGCCCGCGGGCACCTCCTGGCGCACTGCGACGCCGCCCGCCGAATCGCCCGGGGCCAGGGCGACGAGGGCGGTCGCGACATCATCGCGCGGGTCGATGTGTAAAATCAGGGCGTCTGAGCTCATGGCGTGGTTATGATACCGGTGTCATGCGGTCCGCAAGGGTCAGCTTGGCGCAAGGGCGCCGTGCAGGCTATGTACGGCCCCTCAAAATATAAGGACGGTCGGCCAGTGGCGTCGCACGAACAAGGTCCGGAGAGGAAGCGCAGGGCGCGCGCCCAAGAGGGCGACAGCCGGCGCAAGCACACGATCAATGACGTCGCCCGCATGGCCGGCGTCTCGAAGAAGACCGTCAGCCGGGTCATCAACGCCTCGCCCTTCGTCAAGGAAGAGACCCGCAAGGCCGTCCTCGAGATCATCCGCGAGACCGGCTACACGCCCGACCCCCAGGCCCGCGGCCTGGCTTTCCGGCGCTCGTTCCTGGTCGGGCTGATCTATGACAATCCCAATCCCCAGCACACGGTCAGCCACCAGCTGGGCATTCTCGACGCCCTGAAGGGCACGGGCTTCGAACTCTTGGTGCGGCCGGTGGACCGGACCAGCCCCAAGCTGCTCGAGGACATGCGCGGCTTCGTGGAGCGCCAGAAGCTCTATGGCGTGGTGCTGCCGTCGCCGGTCTCGGAGAACGAGGACCTGGTCGCCCTGATGAAGGAGCTGGGCTGCCGCTATGTGCGGATCGCCTCGGTGCCGATGGACGACGCGGCCTGCATGGTGGTCAGCCATGACGGCAAGGGCGCGGCCGACGCCGCCCGCCACCTGGCCGATCTGGGCCATACCCGCATCGCCCTGATTTCCGGCCCGCCCACCTTCCGCTCCTCGGTCGAGCGGCGTCGCGGGTTCGAGGCGGGCTTGGCCGAGCGCGGCCTGGCGCTCGATCCCGCCCTGGTGAAGCAGGGGGCCTATACCTACGAATCCGGGATCACTGCGGCAGGCGAGCTGTTCGCGCTTGAGAACCGCCCCACGGCGATCTTCTGCCTGAACGACGAGATGGCCAGCGGCGCCTATCTGGCCGCCCGCGAGCATGGGCTGAGCATCCCGAAGGACGTCTCCATCGTCGGCTTCGACGATGCGCCGATCGCCGCCCGGCTGTGGCCGGCCCTGACCTCGGTGCGGCTGCCCCTGCGCGACATGGGCCGCATGGCCGGCGAGATGCTGGTCCCCGACCCCCTACGCGAGGTCCAGGCCGACGCCCACGAGGTGCAGCCGGAGCTGATCGTGCGGGAGTCGACGGCGAAGGCGGGGTAGGTGACGGTTGGAGCCGGTCACGCTATAGTTGTGCGTCCTGGTACACGGTGAGCCTGCGGAGGCTAGGCTTGAGACATCTCCAGCGCGTCCTTAGGCTGTCGCTGCTTTTCGCAGCCGGCTTGTTGTTGTCTGGCCTGGCTTGGCGGATGGACCCATTCTGGACCAATTTGGCCCTAGCCTGGGTTGCGGTCGGACTACTCGGTGGTTGGTGCAATGAACGCCGTCTCAAGCGGCGGGCAAACGCCGCGAGTTTGCCCCCGAACTGATCGGCGGGAATCGACGGCGAAGGCGGGGTAGGCGCCACGCCCACGCCCGTCATCCCAGGGCTTGTCCCTGGGCCCCCTGTCGACGCGCCCCTGCGCGGCAGGGTGATGCGGCGCCCTCGCGGGCACCTACCGGCCTCAGCAAAGCCGACGGAGGGGTCCCAGGGACACGCCCTGGGATGACGGGGGAGGGGTGGCCGGGTAGGTTGCTCCCAAACGCCGTTGCTCCCGGTCATGACACCGGTTACCATTGTCCCAAGTCGAGCTCTCGTCTCGCGCCCGGAAACGCCCTCGAAGCCATGCCCAGACCGCTGACCCTCCACGACGACCGCCTGTTTCCCGCCGAGCCCTCGGTCCGCGCCATTGCGCGTGCGCTGTATGGGCAGGTGAAGGCCCTGCCGATCATCAGCCCGCACGGCCATACCGATCCGGAGTGGTTCGCGACCAATGATGCGTTCGGCAATGCGACCGAGCTGCTGCTCGCGCCCGACCACTACCTCTATCGGATGCTCTATTCGCAAGGGATCGGGCTCGAGGCGCTGGGCGTGCCGTCCAAGGCCGGGCCGTCGAAGGCCGATCCGCGCGAGGCCTGGCGGCTGTTCGCCGGCCATCAGCACCTGTTTCGCGGCACGCCGTCGGCCATGTGGCTGGGCCACGTGTTCGCCGAGGTGTTCGGGTTCGAGGTGGCGCTGGAGGCCTCGACGGCGGATCTCTATTTCGACGCCATCAATGACAAGCTGGCGACCGAGGCCTTCCGGCCGCGGGCCCTGTTCGGACGCTTCAACATCGAGGCCCTGGCCACCACCGAGAGCCCCTCGGACGATCTCGTCCATCACCGGGCCATCGCGGCCAGCGGCTGGGGCGGGCAGGTGATCACCGCCTATCGGCCCGACCCGGTCATCGATGTCGAGCACGAGCAGTTCCCCGACGCCATGGCGCGGTTCGCCGAGCTGTCGGGCCAGGACGTCTATGACTGGAAGGGCTATCTGGCCGCCCATCGGGTGCGCCGCGCCGCCTTCGCGGCGCTGGGGGCGACCTCCACCGACCACGGCCACCCGACGGCGGCCACCGCCGACCTGTCGTCGGTCGACGCCGAGGCCCTGTTCAAGGTGATCCTGAGCGGGACGGCGACGGCGGCCCAGGCCGAGCTGTTCCGGGCCCAGATGCTGACCGAGATGGCGCGGATGAGCCTGGACGACGGGCTGGTGATGCAGATCCACCCGGGTTCGTTCCGCAACCACAACGCCCGCCTGTTCGCCAGCCATGGCCGCGACAAGGGCGCGGACATCCCGACCGGGACCGAATATGTGCGGGCGCTGAAGCCGCTGCTGGACCGGTTCGGCAATGAGCCGGGCCTGTCGCTGATCATCTTCACCCTGGACGAGACCAGCTATTCCCGCGAGCTCGCGCCCCTGGCCGGGCACTATCCGATCCTGAAGCTGGGCCCGGCCTGGTGGTTCCACGACAGCCCCGAGGGCATGCGCCGGTTCCGCGAGCAGACCACCGAGACGGCGGGCTTCTACAACACGGTCGGATTCAACGACGACACCCGCGCCTTCCTGTCGATCCCGGCCCGCCATGACGTGGCCCGCCGGGTCGATTGCGCCTTCCTGGCCCGGCTGGTGGCCGAGCACCGCCTGGGCGAGGACGAGGCCGCCGAGCTGGCCGTCGACCTCACCTATGGCATCCCCAAGCGCGCCTACAAGCTGGACCGCGCCCGCCCGAACCTGGCGCTGAGCGCCTGAAGACCTCCGACCAAGGGACCGATCATGTTCAAGAAAACCTATCACGCCACCCACCCGGACATGATGTGGGGCGCCGACAATGACGACCTGCGCGACCGCTATCTGGTCCCGGACCTGTTCGTCGCCGGCGAGGTGGCCCTGAACTACAGCCACAATGAGCGCTTCATCATCGGCGGCGCCCAGCCGGCCGGCGCGCCCCTGCCGCTGCCGGTCCAGACCGAGCCGGAAAGCGCCAAGGGCCGTCCGCTCTTGGAGCGCCGCGAACTGGGCGTGGTGAACGTCGGCGGGCCGGGCAAGATCACCGTCGACGGCCAGGCCTTCGACATGGCGCCGCGCGACGGCCTCTATGTGCCGATGGGCTCCAAGGACGTGGTGTTCGAGAGCGCCGACGCCGCCAACCCGGCCAAGTTCTACCTGGCCTCGACGCCCGCCCATAAGGTCTGCCCGATCAAGAAGATCGCCATCAGCGAGGCCAATCCGCTGGAGCGCGGCGAGGCGGCGACCTCCAACGAGCGGACCATCTATCAGTACATCATCCCGGGCGTGTGCGAGTCGGCCCAGCTGCTGCTCGGCGTGACCTTCCTGAAGCCCGGCAGCGTGTGGAACACCATGCCGCCGCACCTGCACGACCGGCGCTCGGAGATCTATTTCTACTTCGATCTGGCCGGCGACAATAAGGTCTTCCACTTCATGGGCGAGCCGGACGCCATGCGGCATATCGTGATGTCGAACAATGAGGCGGTGATCTCGCCGCCCTGGTCGATCCACATGGGCGCGGGCACCTCGAACTACGGCTTCATCTGGGCCATGGGCGGGGAGAACCTCGACTACACCGACATGGCCGTCCTCGACATCTGCCAGCTGAAGTAGGCCGATGAAACTGTTCGATCTTTCAGGCAAGACCGCCATCGTCACCGGGGCCAATACGGGCCTGGGGCAGGGCATAGCCGAGGCCCTGGCCGCGGCGGGCGCGGACATCGCCGCGGTGGGGCGCACCCCGCCGGCCGACACCCAGAAGGCGGTCGAGGCCCTGGGGCGGCGGTTCCTGTCGATCTCGGCGGACCTGTCGTCGATGGAGCCGATCGGTCGGGTGGTCGCCGAGACGCTGGCCGCGTTCGGCGGGATCGACATCCTGGTCAACAACGCCGGGATCATCCGCCGCAATGACGCGTTGGACTTCACCGAGGACGACTGGGACGCGGTGATGGACGTCAATCTGAAGACGACCTTCTTCCTGACCCAGGCCGTCGGCCGTCAGATGGTCGCCCAGGGGCGTGGCGGAAAGATCATCAATGTCGCCTCGATGCTGTCCTATCAGGGCGGCATCCGGGTGGCGTCCTATACGGCGAGCAAGAGCGGGCTTGCCGGGGTCACCAAGCTGCTGGCCAATGAGTGGGCGGCGAAGGGGATCAATGTGAACGCGATCGCGCCGGGCTATTTCGAGACCAACAACACCGAGGCCCTGCGGGCCGACGAGGGGCGTAGCCGGGACATCCTGGCGCGCATTCCCGCCGGGCGCTGGGGCTCGCCGACCGATCTCGGCGGGGCGGCGGTGTTCCTGGCCTCGGCGGCGTCGGACTATGTCCACGGGACCCTTTTACCGGTTGACGGTGGCTGGCTCGCCCGCTGAGGCTTGGCGGCTTCGGGATGCGATGCTGGCCGCCTGGACCAGCCGGACCGAGCGGGGATGACCATGGCGGAAAACGGGGAGGCTGAGAGGCCCGAAGAGGGCGAGCCCGCGGTCGACACCGCTGCGACCGCCATCGCGGCGGGATTGGACGCGGCGCGGGCCGATCCATCGCTCAGCCAACCGGTCGCGGATTTCTTCCGCGCTCAGCGGGAATTGATCGAAGCCCAGAAGCATCATCTCCACTCGCAGCTCCAGCAGCTGAGACTGCGCACGATCGGCGAGGCCGCCCGCCTGGCGCTGCAGGGGATCAGCCTGGCCGCCGTTCTTGCGGTTGTGGTGATGGTCGGATTGGCGGTGCGCGACGCATGGGCGACTACGGTCTGGTGGTCGAGAGCTTCTCCGCGCCGCCAGGGTTCGCCGAATCCGGGGTGACCGGCCCATCCTTGGCCGAACAGATGCGTGCCCGCATCGGGGCGATCCGCCAGACGGCGAACGCGCATTCCGTCACCGTCTCCGACGATGTGAGGTCTGGCGAAGGCGAGGCCCTGAAGGTCGAGGTGCCCGAGACGGGCGTCTCCCTGGACGAGATCGACCGCTATCTGCACCGCCACCTCGGCCACGCGCGCCGGCTCGAGGGCGAGGTCACCGAGGAAGAGGGGGGGCGAATCCGGATCGAGACCCATTTGAGCGGTTCACCGCCGATCTCGGTCGAAGGCGATCGGAAGGACCTCGACGCGCTCCTTCAGCGGGCGGCGGAACAGACCTTCGCCCATTTCGACCCGGTGAACTGGGTGATCTATCTTCGCGCCGAGGACCGCAACGACGAGGCCCTGGCGGCCGCCGACGTCAATGTCGCCCAGGCCATGGACCCCATCAACCTCGCCTCGGCGCTGTCCTTGTCAGCCAATTCCGACGGCGATCGTCGCCGCGCCCTAGCGAAGGCGCGCGAGGTGACGCGCATCGCACCTCAACTCTGGTCGGGCTGGCACGAGTTCGCCAGCGCAAGTCAGCAACTGGGCCATGACGCCGATGCGGTGGCCTATGGGCGCCACGTGCTGCGCGTGAAGGTCGGCGACCAGCTTCGCTACCACAGGCAATCCATCCCCTACATCCAAAGGATGGCGCGCATTCGGATCGACAAGCTGACAGGGGACTATCCGGGTTTGCTGCGCGACATCGATCTTCAGGTCCCGAACAATCCCGATCCCTATTCCGCGACGACGCTCGATCGGATCGAAGCCCTTGCGGGCGAGCATGACTGCGCGGGGCTCGACCGGGCGGCCGCCCTGGGCCAGATCGGTGATCAGCTGAGCGCCGAGGAGTTGGCGACGAGCCGCTGGCGGGGGGCGGTCTGCCGGGAAGATAGGGCCGCAGCGGCGCAAGCCGCCCGCGAGGCGATCACGGCGGTGGAACTTCGCATGGCTCAGACCCCGCCGAGCTGGAGGGGCGTGGCCGAGGTGAAGCTCGGCTCCTACTACCGGCCCCAACTGGCGTTGGCCGAGGCGCGGGCCGGGAACCTCGCCGCCGCTCAGGCCTTGATCGCGACGACACCCCTCGACTGCTATCTCTGCGTCCGGGTGCGGGGTCAGATCGCCGCCCTGACCCAAAATTGGCCGGAGGCGGAGCGGTGGTTCGACCTGGCGATCCGCCAGGCGCCGGACCTGCCCTTCGCCTATGAGGAGCGTGGACGCATGCTCGCCGCGCGGGGCGACTTGACGGGCGCGATCGTCGCCTACCGCGCCGCGCACAAGGCCGCGCCCAACTGGGCCGACCCGCTTGAAGGCTGGGGCGAGGCCCTGGCCCGCCAGGGTCATCGGCAGGCGGCGCGGGGCAAGTACGATCAGGCCCTTTCGCTCGCGCCGGCCTGGGCGCGGCTGCGCGCCCTGCGGGACGCGGCGGCTTAGGAATTCGCAGGGAGGCGAGCCTTGAACACCGACGCCACGCGGGAGCGCTCCAGCCAGGTTCGCAAGAACCTGCGGCTGCTCGAAGGCCTGCTGGCCGAGGTCATCGACTATCTCGACGGCGAAGAGGCCGCCGGCCTGCTGGAGGCGGCGCGTCGCGCCGGGGACGGGGAGACCCTGTCGAAGCTGTTCGGCGCGCTGACGCCGGACCAGGCGGTGTTCCTGGCCCGCGGTTTCGCCTGCCAGGCCCAGATCGCCAATATCGCCGAGGACGTGGCGGGCCTGCGCGCGCCCGTGGAGATCGGCGCCGCGGCCGACGAGGCGCGGATCGCGACGCTCGCCGCCGCCGTCGACGCCCTGACCTATAAGGGGCTGGACCGCGGCGAGATCGACCATCTGCTCAAGGACCTGCGGGTCTCGCCGGTGCTCACGGCCCACCCGACCGAGGTGCGCCGCCGCAGCGTGGTGGAGCGGGAGTTCGAGATCGCCCGGCTACTCGGCTTCCGTCGCCACGCCCTGCCGGCCGATGTGGACGCCCGCCTGAGGGAGGACCTGTTCCGCGAGCTGGCCCTGCTCTGGCGCACCCGCCTGACCCGGCCCGAACGGATCGCGGTGTCCGACGAGATCCGCAATACGCTCGCCATCGTCTCGCGGGCCATGCTGCCGGCGCTCGCCGAGCTCTATGAGACCTGGGAGCGGCAGTTCCCGGGGGCGGCGGATTTCGGGCAGGTGCTGCAGCTGGGCTCGTGGCTGGGCGGGGATCGGGACGGCCATCCGGGGGTCAATGCGGCGACCCTGAAGGAGGCCCTGACCCTTCAGTCGCGGCTGATCTTCGGCTTCTATCTGGGCGAGGTCCGGCGGCTGCGCGAGGACCTGTCCATCGCCTCGGAGCTGGCCGAGGTCTCGCCCGAGCTGCAGGCCCTGAGCGACGCGTCCGGGGACGACAGTCCGCACCGGATGGACGAGCCCTATCGCCGCGCCCTGGTCGGCATGGAGCAGCGGCTGTCGGCGACCATGGACAAGCTGGGCGCCACCAACCGCGGCGTGGTCGCCGAGCCCTATCCGGGGCCGGACGCCTTCGTGGCCGACCTGGAGGTGATCGCCGCCTCGCTGGAGGCCCATGGCGGGCGGCGGCTGGTGGGCTCGCGGCTGAGTTCGCTGACCGCGGTGGCGCGGGGCTGCGGATTTCACCTCTTGTCCATCGACCTGCGCCAGAACGCCGACGTGCATGAGCGGGTGCTGGCCGAGCTCTATGGCCGCGCGGCGCCGGGGCCGGACTATCGCGACCTCGACGAGGACACCAAGATCGAGGTGCTGCTGGGGGAGCTGGCCAATGACCGGCCGCTGCGCTCGCCCTTCGTCGAATATTCGGCGGAGACCCAGAAGGAGCTGGCGATCTTTGACGCCGCCGCCGAGGCCCTGAAGGTCTACGGACCGCGGGCTCTGGCCTCCTACATCATCTCGAAGTCGGACTCGGTGTCCGACATCCTGGAGCCCTATGTGCTGTTCAAGCAGGCGGGCATCGCGTTCGGGGGCATGAAGCCGACCTCGAACCTGGCGGTGACGCCGCTGTTCGAGACCATCGGCGACCTGGAGCGCGCGCCGGCGGTGATCACCGCCTGGCTGGCCATGCCCCAGGCGCGGTCCCTGCTGGGGGAGCCCGCCCGGCAGGAGGTCATGCTGGGGTATTCCGACTCCAACAAGGACGGCGGCTATTTCACCTCGCGCCGGGCGGTGACCGACGCGGCCCAGATCCTGGCCCAGGTCTGCGAGGCGGCGGGCGTCGAGCTGCGCCTTTTCCACGGCCGGGGCGGCAGCGTCGGGCGCGGCGGCGGTCCCACCGGTCAGGCGGTGCTGGCCCAGCCGCGGGGCACGGTGCGGTCCAGGCTGAGGCTGACCGAACAGGGCGAGATGATCACGCGGCGCTATGGCGACGAGCCCACGGCGCGGCGCAATCTGGAGGGGCTGGTGGCCGCCGCCCTGCTGGCCAGCGGCAAGGACCGCGGCGCCGCCGAAGCCGACGACAGCCGCTTCGGGGCCGAGATGGACCGGCTGGGGGCAGGGGCCTTCGCCGCCTATCGGGCGCTGGTCTATGACGACGACGCCTTCGAGGCCTTCTTCTGGACCGCCACGCCGATCGCCGAGATCGCCGACCTGAAGATCGGCTCGCGGCCGCCCTCGCGGGGATCGAGCCGGCGGATCGCCGACCTGCGCGCCATTCCGTGGGTGTTCTCCTGGTCCCAGGCCCGGTTCATGCTGCCGGCCTGGTACGGCTTCGCCTCCGGGGTGCGGGCCGCGGGGCTGTCGGCCCAGACCCTGCGCGAGATGGCGCAAGGCTCGGACTTCTTCGCCACGGTGCTGTCCAACATGGAGCTGGCTCTGGCCCAGAGCGACATGGGCCTGGCCGCGCAATACGCCGCCCTGTTCCCCGAGGCCGAGGCGCGCGGGCGGATCTTCGACGCGATCCGCCGCGAATGGGACCTGGCCTGCGAACTGGTCATGGCGGCGCGCAATTCCACCGCCCTGCTGGAGACTCAGCCGGAGGTGGCCGACGCCGTGGACCTGGGCCGCGGACGGGTGGATCCGCTGAACCGGCTGCAGATCGAACTCCTGTCCCGCCGCCGCCGCGGAGACGACGACCCGCGGGTGAGACTGGGCCTGCACCTCACGGTCAGCGGGATCGCCGCGGCGCTTCGCTCGACCGGCTGAACCCACAACAGGCGCCCCTGTCACGCGAGTGGGCTAGCCGCCGTCTTAACCATCCTCCAAGGTGGTCTCTCAGAGTGGGGGACGCATGGCTTCGGGGGGCAGGGACAAGCGGCGCGGACAGGCGGCCCCGCCGTCTGGGCGCAAGGGCCGCGCGACCCGTCGGCAGTTCAACGGCTGGGCCCTGGGCCTCGCCGTCGCGACCCCTGTGGCCATGGCGGCCCAGGGCCCGCTGCGCCCGCCGCCGCCAGTCGATCCCTTCGTCCTGAAGCAGGCGGCGACCGACGCCCGGGTGCGGCGGTTCTATTCCCGCCGCGGCTGGAGCGCCGCCTGGACCGAGGACCAGGCCTTCGCCCTCAACATGGCCCTGGACGGGGCGATGCGGCACGGCCTGGACGCCGAGGCCTTCCGCGCGCCCAAGGGCGGCTATGGCGACCCCGCCAGCCGCGAGGCGGCCCTGACCCTGACGGCGCTCGCCTATGGCGAGGCCCTGTCGCGGGGCATTGTCGATCCGGCCAGCCTGCACGGCATCTACACCCTGGAGCGCAACACCATCGACGTGGTGGGCGGCCTCGACCGGGCCCTGAGCCGCGGCGAGGTGGCGAGCTGGCTGGAGGCGCTGGCCCCGCGTGATCCGGAATATATGGCCCTGTCCGCCGCCTATGTCCGGGCGCGCGACGAGGCCGCTCTGCCGCTGCGGCCGCCCGTGGGGCCAGGCCCCGAGATCGGGCTGGGGGCCTATGACGCCCGCGTGCCCCGCATCGCCCAGAAGCTGATCGACCGCGGGTTCCTGCAAGGTCCGGCCGGCCAGGAGGTCACCATGACCCCGGCCATCGTGGACGGGCTGAAGCGGGTGCAGACGGCCAGCGGCCTGCCCGCGACCGGCGTGCTGGACGCCCTGACGGTCAATGCGCTCAACATCGATCCCGGCGATCGCGCCCGCAAGCTGGTGCTCAATCTCGAGCGTCGGCGTTGGTTGAAGCGGGAGGTCCCGGACACCCGGATCGACGTCAACACCTGCGCGGCGGTGTTCTCCTATTACGACCAGGGCGCGGTGGACTGGGCCGGACGGGCGGTCTGCGGCAGTCCGGGCCGGCCCACGCCGAACCTTGGCGGGGCGTTCGGAGACATGGTGGTCAATCCGCCGTGGAACGTGCCGCCCTCGATCGCGGCGCGCGAGATCCTGCCGCGCGGCCTGGCCTATCTGCGCCGGGCCAACATGTTCCTGTCCGGCGGTCGGGTGGTGCAACGGCCCGGGCCGCGGTCCGCCCTCGGCCAGGTCAAGTTCAACATGCAGAACCCCTACGCCATCTATCTGCACGACACGCCGGAGAAGTCGTTGTTCGCGACCTTCCAGCGGCACAAGAGCCATGGCTGCGTGCGGGTCGAGAACGCCGTCGACTTCGCCCGACACCTGTCGCAGCGCTCCGGCGTGCAGCCCGAGTTCGAGGCCGACCTGGCGTCGGGCGCCACCCGGCGGGTGGCCCTGGCGGCGCCGATCCCGGTGCGGCTGCTCTATCACAGCGTGACCATCGACGAGGCCGGGCAGCCCGTGTTCCTCGACGACGCCTATGGCTGGGACGCCAAGCTGTCCCTGGCCCTGGGGCTCGGACAGCTCAGCCGGCCGGTCCGGATGGACGCCGCAACCCCCGAGGAGGGGACGACCCCTCTGGGGCCGTAAATTCGCAACAGTTGACATCAAACCGAGCGATCGGCGCCCAGAGTTGCGGCGACCGATCTTGCGATCGTGTCGGAACCGTGTCACTTAGTTGTTGATACCGGTGTCAACGATCTCCGTTGAGCAATGACACCGGTGTCATAGGGGAAACGCGAGTGCGCGCCGAAACGGTCGCGTACAGTCTGACGGCTTCACTCCGCAGGCGGGCTCGCAAGGGAGGGACAGATGGTCCGTATTCGGTCTACGAAAACTCGCGCGCTGTTCGCCGGCGCGTCTCTGGCGGTCCTCGGTCTCGCCGTCGCCGCCCCCGCCTTCGCGGAGGACAAGGCTCCGGCTGAAGTCGAGGAGATCGTCGTCACCGGCTTCCGTGGCAGCCTGCAGCAGGCCCTGGTGCTGAAGCGCGACTCCGCCGTCGCCGCCGACACCATCCTGGCCGAGGACATCGGCAAGTTCCCCGACCTGAACCTGTCGGAATCCATCCAGCGCATCTCCGGCGTGGCCATCGCCCGTGACGGCGGGGAGGGGCGTCAGATCTCGGTGCGCGGCCTGGGTCCGCAGTTCACCCGCGTGCGCATCAACGGCATGGAAGCCCTGACCACCACGGGGGGCACCGACTCGTCGGGCGGCACCAACCGGGGCCGCAGCTTCGACTTCAACATCTTCGCCTCGGACCTGTTCAACTCGATCACCGTGCAGAAGACCGCCTCGGCCGAGACCGAGGAGGGCTCGCTGGGCGCGACTGTCGACCTGAGGACGGCCCGCCCGCTGGACTACGGCAAGTTCACCTTCGTCGCCTCGGCCCAGGGCAGCCACAACGACCTGTCGGGCGAGACCAAGCCCCGCGCGGCGGCGATGATCGCCAACACCTGGGACGACGGCAAGTTCGGCGCCCTGCTGTCGGTGGCCTACACCAAGCGCAGCCTGCTGGACGTCGGCACCTCGACCGTGCGCTGGGCGCCGGGCACCTCGTTCTCGCCGGGCTTCGACGCCCTGCCGAACGGCGCCGGCCTGCCCGCGACGGTCAATCCGGCGGCGGCGGCCAATAACGCCGCCCTGCACCCGCGCTTCCCGCGCTTCGACAAGTACACCGAGGAGCAGGAGCGCCTGGGCGCCACCCTGGACCTGCAGTGGAAGCCGACCGACCAGACCGAGGTCAGCTTCGACGTCCTCTATGCCGACCTGAAGGGCACCCGCGAGGAGCAGTATCTCGAGGCGCCGTCCTTCTCGGTCGGGGGCGCCTGCACCGCCGCGAACGTCAACGCCGGCTGCGGCATCGCCGACACCAATGTGCTGAGCTCGACCATCAATTCGCAGAACGTGATGGTCGCCGGCACGTTCAACGACGTGGACCTGCGGGTCGAGGACCGCTTCGACCAGCTGGAGACCAAGTTCACCCAGTACTCGCTGAACTTCACTCACGAATTCAGCGACAAGCTGCGGGTTCACGCCATCGCCGGCCATTCGAAGTCGGAACACGACAACCCGATCCAGACGACCCTGACCTTCGACCAGTACAATGTCGACGGCTACAGCTACGACTACACCAAGGGCCGGGTGCCGCTGATCACCTATGGCACCGCCAAGCTGACCGACCCCTCGGCCTGGGTCCTGACCCAGGTCCGCCTGCGGCCGCAGACCGCCGACAACACCTATGACACGGTGCAGGGCGACATTGAGTACAACCTGACGGACGCCATCACCCTGAAGGGCGGTCTGAACTGGAAGAAGTACGACTTCGTCACCACCGAGATGCGGCGGTCGAACGGGACCACCACCAACCAGGAAACCGTGATCCCGGCGGCGGTGGCGGCCATTCCGATCTCCAGCTACTCGCAGATCCTGCAGTTCAACTCCGACGGCCTCAGCATGCCCTCGGGCAACGCCAGCGCGTGGCTGGTGCCGAGCCTGGCGACGGCCACGAGCCTGCTGTCGCTCTATGACCAGACCGCCTATGGCGGCGCCTGGAAGCTCGGCAAGGAGCCGGCGCTCGGCAACAACCGCGGCGTGGGCGAAGAGGACAAGGGCTGGTACGTCGAAGGCGACTTCAAGACCGAGGTGCTCGGCATGCCGCTGCGCGGCAATGTCGGCGTCCGCTATGTGAAGACCCAGCAGACCTCCAACGGCTACACCTTCCTGTCCGGCTCGCCGGTGGCGGTGAGCGTCGAGCGCACCTATGACGACACCCTGCCGTCGTTGAACCTGGTGCTGGAGCCCAAGGACAACTTCCTGGTCCGCTTCGCGGCGGCCAAGACTATGTCCCGTCCCGACCTGGGCAGCCTGACGCCCGGCGCGACGGTCAGCGTCTCCGGCGCGACCCGTTCGGTGACGGCCGGCAACCCCAACCTGGATCCGTTCCGGGCCAAGGCCTACGACCTGTCCTTCGAGTGGTACTACCAGCCGGAAGCCCTGCTCAGCGTCGCCTTCTTCAAGAAGGACGTGGAGAGCTTCGTCCAGACGCTCTCGACCAACACCACCTTCACCGGCAACCCGTTCGGCATTCCCGACAGCGTCGCGGTGGCGGCCTGCGGATCGACCTCGGGCTGCAGCCCGTCGGCGAACTGGACCTTCTCGACCCCGGTCAACACGCCCGGCGGCAAGCTGACCGGCTACGAGATCAGCTTCCAGCAGCCCTTCAAGTTCCTGCCGGGCCTGCTGGCCAACACCGGGGTGCTGCTGAACTACACCCACGTCGACTCGTCGATCCAGTACCTCAACTCGGCCGGGGCGGTGGTCGCGACCAATGACCTGACCGGCCTGTCGCGGAAGTCCTACAATGCGACGCTCTATTATGAGGACACCAAGTTCAGCGCCCGCGTCTCGGCCGCCTATCGCGCCGGCTACCTGACCAAGGTGCCCGGCCAGGAGACCGGCACGGCCTATGACGGCACGAACGAGACGCTGAACGTCGACGCCTCGCTCTCCTACACCCTGAACGACCACCTGAAGTTCACGGCCGAGGGCGTCAACCTGACCGACGAGTTCCAGGACCAGTACAACGGCGCCCAGAACCTGGTGTCGTTCTATCACCACACCGGCCGCGAGTTCATCTTCGGGGTCCGCTACACCTACTGATCTTCCCCCTGGGGGCCCGGCGGCGTCGGACCTCCAGACCAAGCGTGGGGCGGCGGAGCTTCATCGCCGTCCCGGAGAGCACTGACCGACGCGCCGGTTCGTCCGGCGCGTCGATTTCTTTGAGGCTACGGGCTAGTCTCGCCCGGACATTTCGACGGAGGTCCCGTGACCGCGCGCATCATCTGCTTCGGGGAAGTCCTGATCCGCCTGTCGGCGCCCGACACCCAGATGCTGCTGCAGAGCCACAAGCTCGACGTCTGCTTCGGCGGGGCGGAGGCCAATGTCGCCGTCTCCCTGGCCCGCTTCGGCCATGCGGCGGGGATGGCGGGGATCCTGCCCGACAACGCGCTCGGCCGGGCCGGGCGCGACGAGCTTCGCAAACATGGGGTGGATGTCAGCCGCCTGGCCTTCATGGCCGGCCGGATGGGGCTCTATTTCCTGACCCCTGGCGCGGGGCAGCGGCCCTCCCAGGTGCTGTATGACCGCGCCGATTCCGCCTTCGCCCGCGCCGCCGGGGCCATCGACTGGGACCACGCCCTGACCGGCGCCGAGTGGCTGCATGTTTCCGGCGTCACCCCGGCCATCGGCCCCGCGACCGCCGAGGCGGCCCTGACCGCCGTGCGCGCCGCCAGCCGGATGGGGGTCAAGGTCTCCATGGACGGCAACTACCGCGCCAGCCTGTGGGCCGCCTGGAACGGCGACGCCCCGGCCATATTGGGCGAGATGCTGTCCCATGCCGAGCTCTTGTTCGGCGACCACCGCGACATCGGCCTGATCCTGGGCCGGCCCTATGAGGCCGGGGCCAACGCCGAGACCCTGCGCCGCCAGGCGGCCGACCAGGCCTTCCAGGCCTTTCCCAAGCTGCGCCGCCTGGCCTGCACCGACCGGGTGCAGCACAACGTCAATCACCACGACCTGACCGGCTTCCTGCTCGACCGGACCAACACCTGGCGCTCGGCGCCCCGCAGCCTGAACCCGATCGTTGACCGCATCGGCGGTGGCGACGCCTTCGCGGCCGGGGTGCTGCACGGGCTGTTGAGCGGCCTGGACGAGACCACGACCCTCGACTTCGCTGTCGCCGCGGCCGCCCTGAAGCACGCGACGCCGGGTGACTTCAACCTGGCGACCGTCGCCGAGGTCGAGGACCTGCGCACGGCCGAGAGCCTGGACGTCCGGCGCTGACGCGGGCCGCCGCAAGGGTGTAGAAGCGCCTCCCGCCCGGAGACCGCCTTGGCCGCCCTGATCCCCATCGACCATCCCCTTGATCCGCGCATCGCGGCCTACGCCCAGGTGCGCGAGCGCGACCTGGTGGGGCGCGACGGGCTGTTCGTGGCCGAGGGCCAGGTGGTGGTGCGGATGCTGGCGCAAAGCCCGCTATGCCGGCCGGTGTCGCTGCTGCTGGCGGAGAAGCGCGTCGCCGCCCTGCAGGACATTTTGGGGAGGCTGCCCACGGAGACCGAGGTGTTCGTGGCGCCCCAGGCCGTGATGGACGAGATCGTCGGCTTCCCGATCCATAGGGGCATACTGGGCCTGGGCCGGCGGATCGCGACGCCCGCGCCGGCGGACCTGCTGGGCGGCCTGGGCGACGGCGCCCTGGTGCTGGTGCTGTGCGGGATCGGCAACCACGACAATATGGGCGGGCTGTTCCGCAACGCCGCGGCCTTCGGCGCGGACGCGGTGATCCTCGACGCCGACTGCTGCGACCCGCTCTATCGCAAGGCGATCCGGGTGTCGGTGGGCGCGGCCCTGGTCACGCCCTTCGCCCAGCTGGAGCCGGGGGAGGATCTGCTGGGGCTGTTGCGGGCCTGCGGGTTCGAGGCCCTGTCGCTCAGTCCCTCAGGCGCGACCGCGCTCAGCGCCGTCCGCCGGCCCAGGCGCACCGCCGTACTGATGGGCGCTGAGGGTCCGGGCCTGTCGGCGGAGGTGCTCGCCGGCACCCGCACGGTGACCATACCCATGGCGACCGGGTTCGATTCACTGAACGTGGCGACGACCGCGGGGATCGTGCTGCACCATCTCGGCTTTGTCGCCGAGCGGGAGATCTAGTCCGGTCCGGTCGGCCCAAGGGACCGCTCGGCCCGGAAACCTCGGCGCCCCCTGATCCTTGGGGGAGGTGAGGGGCGCCGGAAGGCTTAGCGGGACCGACGAACCGGCGCGTCGCCGGCGTCTTCGATCAGAGAGCGCGTGAGGTTCAGGATTGCGGTGCGCAGGGCCGGCTGCTGGACGCCCGCGAAGGCTTCCAGGAGTTGCACGGCGCCGGGCACGGCCAGCTTTTCGAACAGGGAGGAGTCGCCCTGTTGCGGCTCGGCGGTTTCGCCGACCAGTTCGCCGACCGTGGTTTCCAGACGCTGGGCGATGCGCACCAGCATGGAGGCCGACACGCGGTTGGCGCCGCGCTCATATTTCTGAACCTGCTGGAAACTCACGCCCAGATGCTCGGCCAGGGCGGATTGGGAGATGCCCAGCCACTTGCGACGCACGCGAATACGATGTCCCACCGCGACATCGATGGGGTCTGGCCCCATGTCTTCTAAGCTTTCGGCCACCGAAATGTCCTTGTCCAACGCGCCCAAGTGCGCGCTGCGGCGGCTTGTGACACACGGCCAGATGGAATCGCTAGTGCTTTGTTAGAAAAGAGACATCACGACGCGGCCCAGCGTTAATTTGTACCCATACCGGTGATATCAGGCGTCCATTTCTCGCCGATCAAGGATACCCTGGATCTGATCGAGGACCGCCAGGGCGGTCTCCTCGCCGTCGGTTTCCGAGATTTCGGCTGCGCGGCGGACAATGGCGGCCAGCGCGAACAGGTCCCGCTGACTCAGATGCGCGACCATGCGCAGGAGATCGGCGGTCTGGGCGTCTAGGGGCGGCGTCGCGATCGCCTGGCGGCGTTGGCGGGGGACGAAGGCGATGATCTTGCTGGTCATGGCAGGTTCGCGGCGGCGAACCGCTCGGCCTCTTCTTGAAACAGGTCTTTGAGGGTGACGGCCCGGCCGTGGGGCGCGAGGGCCAGGAAGGTGGCGGACAGGGCGTGGGGATCGACCCCGGTCCCGACGCCGACGGCGTCGAGGATCACCTGGGTCTCGAGGTCGCGGTCGGCGGCGGCGAAGGCGGTGGCCAGCACGGTGTCCAGCATGGCGAAGCCGATCAGGGCCAGGGGGCCGCCGGAGGCGTGGGCCGCCTGGGCGAAGGCGGAATTCGAGAAGGCCGAGGGGCCGCGGCGCAGGAACACGGGCTCGCTGGGGCGCGGCTCCAGGCCGGGCAGGGGACGCAGGTCGGCGCCGGGCGGGCGGGCGTGGACATGCAGGACGGGCCAGCCCCGTCGCCGCGCGTCGTCCAGCGCCCGACGGCAGGCCGCCAGCACCGGGTCGGCGCTCGGGCCCCCGTGGCGGTAGCGTTGAAGATCAAGGCAGACCAAGGCCGCCCTCGGGTCATAGGTCACCGGGACATCGCTCCTAGATTAGTGGCGGGCCGTGCCCGGGACTGGTCGAGGACGCCCGGCTGGTCCCAGGCGCCCTCGGGGCGCAGGACGATCATCGGATCAGTGTCCAGGGTGATGGCGTCGGGCGGCGGCGTCGCCTCGACGATCATCTCCACATAGTCGTGGTCGGAGAACACGAACCCGTCGCGCTGTTCGCGCACATGGGCGTTGAAGTACTGCTCCCAGAACGGGATCAGGCGGACCTGGCCGTAGCCCAGCAGCTTGCGGTAGTTCTTCTTTTCGGCCAGCCGCTTGGCGGCCAGGATCAGCATCAGGGTGGCGCGTCCGCGGCGATAGTCGCGACGCACGGCGACGCGCTCGGCCTTGGCGAAATCGGCGAACCAGCGGATCCGCAGGGTCCCGATCGGCTCGCCGTTGCGGCGCAGCAGCAGGTGGGTGGTCCCTGCGAAGTCGTTGCCGTCGAACTCCTCCTCATAGGGGCAGTCCTGTTCGCCCATATAGACCAGGGTGCGCACGGCGATGGCCTGGAGGATCTCGGGCAGGGTGCGGCACACGATCACCTCGAGATCGGCCTCGTCGACCTCGCCCGGCGCGCGGGCGTCCAGGGGCATGCGGACGGTGGCGTTCATCTCAGGCGACCCGCCGGCTGGGGTGATAGGGGGCGGCCATGACCAGGCCGCCGTCGCCCGGAACCCGGCGAGCCCCCAGCCTGTCCAGGAGGATGTGCTCGCCCTCGGAGGTCGCCGCGCGGGCGTAGCAGGGCAGGGTGGGATGGACCTCGTGGGCCAGGGCCTGGGCGGCGGCCACCGCCTGCATGCGCCCGCGCCAGCTCAGGCCGGCGGCGCCCCAGATATAGAGGGCGACCGCAAGGTCCAGGGGCGCGCCACCTGGGCGTCGGGCGGATCCAGCGCATCGAACCGTCCGCGGGCCAGGTCCGGCAAGGCCGCGGCGGTGAGCGGAATGGCGGAGATCGCCGCGGTGAAGCCCTCTCCGCGCGGGCCACGAAACAGGCGCATCCGGTGCGGGCCTGGACGCGCCGCAGGGTGTCGGCCGTGGCGATGTCCGGCCCGACCAGTCGCGCCGCGGCGGCGCGGCCGGCCTCGATCTCCGCGGGGTTGGCCAGCGAGAAACCGAGGCGTTTCAGAACGGCCATGGTCCGGTCAACATGATGGGTCAGGATAGGCACGGGCGGCCTCGATGGGTGCGAACAGGCCACTTGGTAGGGCGTTGTTCGACCTCCCGGCAGTCTCAAAGGTTGCATGGGGGCGCCACGCTTACTCAGGCCCCGGACCATGTGCTAAGCATGGCGCGGGGCCCGGTCTTTGTGGGGGGGCGAGGCATGGACGAGTTCGAGCGCACCCGCGCCGACTGGGATGACATCAAGGCGTTTGTCGCCGCCGCCCAGGCCGGGAGCTTCGGCGCGGCCGCGCGTCGTCTGCGGACCAGCCAGCCGACCGTCACGCGGCGGATCGACGACCTGGAGACCCGGCTGGGCGTCCGCCTGTTCGACCGGGGCATCCGCGGCGTGACCCTCACCCGCGTGGGCGAGCTGGTCTATGACCGGGCGCTCACCATGCAACGGGCCTCGGTGGATATCGAGCGCCTGGTCCTGAACAACGACCATCCCGACGTGGGCGAGGTGCGGATCGCGGTTCCCGAGGGACTGGCAGGCTATGTCCTAGGCCTCGAAGTCGCAGAATTCCTGCGGGAAAATCCCGGCATCCGCCTGTCCCTGGACTGCGGGGGCCTGACGGACAATCCGGTGGAGGCGCACGCCGACCTGTCGATCCAGCTGACCGACGGGGATTCCTCAGACATCCTGGCGACGCCGCTCGCGACCTTGCACTACGCCCTGTTCGCCTCACGGGACTATCTGGATACGTATGGCGCCCCCACGCGTTTGGAGGCGGCCGCCGGGCACAGGTTCATTTATCACGACGCCCAGATCCGGGATCGGTGGGGCGCGCGCACCGCCGCCTTCATGGAGCTGGCGGCGCCGGCCCTGGTGCTCAACTCCTCCACCGCCATGCTGCACGCCATCCAGCGCGGCGCCGGGATCGGGGCCATTCCGACCGCTATCGTCAGCCTCGCCCCGGATCTGGTGATGCTGGACATTCCGCCTTTGGCCGCCGCTCCGCTCTGGCTGTGCCAGCATCGCGACTCCGCCAAGAACCCCCGCGTCGTGCGGGTGGCGGACTGGCTCGCCTCGATCTTCGACGCCCGCGATCGGCCCTGGTTCCGCAGCGAATTCATTCACCCCCGGGAATTCCAGGGCTGGTCCTGGCCGGCGGTGACGGCGCGGACCCAGGACCGCGCCTGAGGGCGGGGTCTCAATCCGCCCTTAACCTCAGCCAGGCATTGTGGCCCCCATTGTTTTGCGCGGTCTGGGGGTGACATGGCTGGCGATCCGGCGCCTATGCCGACCGCGACAGACGAGGGGCCGTTCGGCCTCGGCCTGTCCCGCGCGGTCTGCGATCGCGCCACCCGCCTCGCCCGCGCGCTGTTCCCCGGCGACAACGCCCAGGTCGTGCTGCTGCACGACGGGCAGATCTGGCGCAGCCGCGACCCCCTGGGCCTCGAACAGGTCGAGGACGTCGCCGCGGGCGTGGCGCTCAGCACCGGCGAGCTGATCTGGGTCGAGGACGGCCGACTTGATCCGCGCTTCATGAGCCACCCCCTGGTCACCGGGCCGGTGGGCATGCGGTTCTATGCCGGCGCGCCCCTGCGCCTGGGCGATGGAACCACGCCGGGGGTGCTGGCCGTCTATGGCGCAACGCCCAGACCCTATGACACCGCCCTGGCCGCGCGCCTGACGGACCTGGCCGAATTCGTCGCCGATGAATGGGCCCGGGCCCAGTCCGTGCGCGCGCGCGAACAGAACCGCCGGGAGCGGGACGCGGTGCTGGCGACGCTCAGCGCCGTGGTGCGGTCCGCGCCGGTGTCGCTGCTGCTCACCGACGACCAGCTGCGGGTGCAGGACTGCAGCGGACGCTGGGCCGCGCAATTCGGTCTGACGCCCGACGAGGCCGTGGGCCGCAGCCTGGCCCAAATGGCGCCGGCGATGTTCCAGCATTGGAAGGGCGCGCTGCACGCCTGCCTCGACGGCGAGTCCGTGCGGTTCGAACAGGCCGGGTTCGACCTGCCGGGCGGCGCGAGACGGTGGTATTCGGCCGAATTCAAACCCTGGCGGACCGCCACCGGCGAGATCGGCGGGGTGATCGCCGGCAGCCATGACATCACCGAGATGGTCGAGGCCCTGCGCCGGACTGAGCGGTCGGAGCAGCGCCTGACCCTGGCGCTCGAGACCGCCGACATCCACGTCTACGACATCGACTATGAGCGCGGCGAACTGTTCAAGGCCGGCCTCGAGGAGCGCTTCTTCGGCGAGGAGAAGACGTTCGAGGAGCTGAACCGCGACATCTGGACGACGATCCATCCCGAGGACCGGCCGATCGCCAAGGCCGCGTGGAAGCGCTACCTGACCAAGGGCGAGCCCTATTGCCCGGAGTATCGGATCAACCGACCCGACGGCCGCGAGGTCTGGGTGGTGTCCACCTGCCGGCTCGTCACCGACGACGAGGGCCGGCCGGTCCGCCTGATCGGCGCCCTGCAGAACATCACCGCCCGCAAGGCCGCCGAGCGCGCCCTGGTCCAGGCGAAGGACGACGCCGAGGCGGCCAACCGCGCCAAGTCGACCTTCCTGGCGACCATGAGCCACGAGATCCGCACGCCCTTGAACGGGGTGCTGGGCATGGCCCAGGCCATGGCGGCCGACGCCCTGTCGGACGTGCAGCGCCAGAGGCTGGACGTCATCCACCAGTCCGGCGAGACCCTGCTGGCCATCCTCAACGACGTGCTCGACCTGTCGAAGATCGAGGCTGGAAAGCTGGAGCTGGAGGAGGCCCAGTTCGACATCAGCGAATTGGCCCGCGGGGCGCACGCGGTGTTCGCGGCCATCGCCCAGCGCAAGGGGATCAGCTTCGGCCTGACGGTCGACGCCAACGCCAACGGTATCTATCTGGGCGACTCCACGCGGGTGCGGCAGATCCTCTATAATCTGGTCTCCAACGCCCTGAAGTTCACCGAGCGCGGCGAGGTCCGGGTTTCGGTCGAGCGCACCCAGGACATGCTGCGGCTGTCGGTCGCCGACACTGGGATCGGAATCGCCCGGACCCAGCTGCAGACCCTGTTCCAGAAGTTCGAGCAGGCCGACGCCTCGACGACGCGGCGCTATGGCGGCACGGGCCTGGGCCTGTCGATCTGCCGCGAGCTCGTGCAGCTGATGGGCGGCTCGATCGCGGTGGACAGTCAGCAGGGGCGGGGCACGACCTTCCGAGTGTCCCTGCCGCTGGAGCGGGTGACCGGCGAGACGCGGCCCGTGGACGCGCCGGCGCCGATCGAGGGCGCGCCCACCGACCTGCAGCTGCGGGTGCTGGCCGCCGAGGACAATGCGGTCAACCAGCTGGTCCTGAAGACCCTGCTGGGCCAGGTCGGCATCGAGCCCCTGATCGTCGACAACGGCCTGAAGGCCGTCGAGGCCTGGTCGCGGGAGCCCTGGGATGTCGTGCTGATGGACGTCCAGATGCCCGAGATGGACGGCCCGACCGCGACCGCCGAAATCCGCGCCCGCGAAGCCGCCGAGGGGCGGCCGCGCACCCCGATCGTGGCCCTGACCGCCAACGCCATGGCCCACCAGATCGCCGAATACCGGGCCGCGGGCATGGACGGATTTGTTGCCAAGCCGATCGAGGTCGCCCGCCTGTTCGCCGTCATCCAGCAGGTGCTGGACGACAACGAGGCCTATTCCGCCGGTTCCGAGGCGCGCACCGCCGAAGCATAGGCGCCGGCGTCGAACCGGGCCACGGCCTCGGCATAGGCCTGGGCCGTGTGCGGCCAGTTGTTCAGGATCTTGCCGCCTTCGGTCTTGTACCAGCTGGTGCAGGACCCGGCCCAGGGCGTGTGGGCGAGGGCGGCCTGCAGCTCGTCATTATAGGCGCGGCTGACCTCGGGCCGGACCACGATCGGACCGGCCGCCGCCGCCGCCTCCAGCGCCTGGAGCACGTAGTCGGCCTGGGCCTCCAGCATATAGATGATCGAGTTGTGGCCCAGATTGGTGTTGGGGCCGTAGAGCATGAACAGGTTGGGGAAGCCCGGGGTGGTGATCCCCAGATAGGCCTCCGGCCCGTCCGCCCAGGCGGTGTTGAGATCGAGACCATCCAGGCCGCGGATCTTCAGGTCGCCGGCGAAGGAGCGGGTCTCGAAGCCGGTGGCGTAGATCACCACGTCAGCCTCGTGAAGGCGGCCCGCCCCGTCGACGACGCCCTCGGGCGACAGCCGCGCCACGCCGTCGGTCACCAGGGTCACGTTCGGGCGGGTGAGGGCGGGGTAGAAGTCGTTGGAGATCAGCACCCGCTTGCAGCCCAGCTCGTAGTCGGGCGTCAGCTTGGCGAGAAGCTCGGGGTCGGTGATCTGGGCCCGCAGGTGGGCCAGAGGGATCGGAACCTCCTCGACCGGCAGGGTTCCGGCGCGGCGGGCGGCGAGCCGGTCCTCGGCCATGCGGAAGATCTCGTCGCGCACCGCCTGCATCAGGGCCGGATTGGCGCGGAAGGCCGCCATCTCCTCGGCCGTGTAGGGCCGGTCGAGCCGCGGGACGATCCAGTTGGGCGAGCGCTGGAAGAGGGTGAGCTGGCCCGCGACCTTGGCGATCTCCGGCACGAATTGGATGGCGCTGGCGCCGTTGCCGATCACCGCCACCCGCTTGCCGGCGAGCTCGACGCCGTGATCCCAGCGCGCGGAGTGGAAGGCCGCGCCCGCGAAGGCGTCATGGCCGGGGATCTGGGGGATCTTCGGGCGGTTCAATTGGCCCCAGGCGGTGACCAGGGTCTCGGCCGTGATCGCAAAGCCGTCGGCCGCGGTGATGCGCCAGAGGTTGGTCGCCGCGTCCCAGACGGCCGAGGTCACCTCGGTGTTCAGGCGGATCTGAGCATCCAGGCCGTTCTGGGCCACCACGCCCTCGATATAGGCCAGGATGTCCGGTTGGGCCGAATAGACCCGGGGCCAGTCGGGGTTCAGGGCGAAGGAGAAGGAATAGAGGTGGCTGGGGATATCGCAGCCGCAGCCGGGATAGGTGTTCTCCCGCCAGGTGCCGCCCACCCGGTCGGCCTTCTCCAGGATCAGGAAGTCGGTCTCCCCGCGCGCCTGCAGCTTGAGGCCCATGCACAGGCCGGCGAAGCCCGCGCCCAGAATGGCGACCTTGATATCGGCGGTCATAGGCGTCCTCCCCGACCTGACTTTGCGGAAAGGCTATCGGGGGTCGGATAGGTTATCAACGGTAAGATTGCCGGCGACGCGCGCCAGGTTTCGTCTCGACAAGTCGCGCGAAGGTGGAGAACATGCCCTCCTTCCGTTAGGGGATCGCCATGAGCCGCAGGCTCTCCGTCGCACTTGCGATCACAGACTTGTCGTTCATCGCCTATTGGGCGGTGGCGTTCGCGGCGCAGGTCGGCCTGATCCATCTGCCCGCGGCCCTGATGTATTCCGGCTATGGCGAGGCGCGGGTGACCGCCTGGAACTGGTCGTTCTTCCCCCTCGATCTCGGCTTTTCCCTGGTGGGTCTGGCCGCGGTCCGCGCCGCGCGGCGGGGCGAGCCCCTGTGGCGGCCGCTGGCCCTGATCTCCCTGGTGCTCACCCAGGTCGCCGGCCTGATGGCGGTGGGCTATTGGGCGCTGCTGGGCGAGTTCGATCCGTCCTGGTTCCTGCCCAACCTGGCCCTCGTGATCTGGCCCCTGGCGTTCCTGCCGCGGCTGATCTGCGACCTGGCCGCCCAGCCGGAGGCGGCCTGATGTCCTGGCTTGAGGGCGGGGTCGCCCGCCGACGCAGCTATCACGTGGGCAATCTGCGCGCCCAGTTGCTGGAGGAGGCCCGCGCTCTCTTGGAAAGCGGCGGCATCGGCCAGCTGAACCTGCGCGCCCTGGCCGCCCGGGCCGGCATTGCGCCGGGCTCGGTCTATCATCACTACGCCTCCAAGCAGGCCCTGCTGGCCGGATTGGCGGCGGAAGGCTTCGGGGAGCTCGAGGCGGCGCTGAAGGCGGCGGCCGGGACGGAAGCCCTGCCGATCCGCACCTGCGCGCTCGCCTATTTCGGCTTCGCCCGCGCCCAGCCGGCGCTCTACGCCCTGATGTTCGATCCCCCCATCCTGGCCGAGCCGGAGGTCGACGCCGCCCGGGACCGGGCCTTCAAGGTGCTGGAAGCCGCCATCGCCCAGGCGGCCAGCCAGGCGGACCGCGACGCCAAGACCGTGCACCAGATCGCGCTCGCGGTCTGGGCCTGCGGCCACGGGGCGGCGGCCATGACGCTCGCCGATCCCGGCGACCGGGACGGGCGGCTGATGGAGGAAGTGATCTCCGGCCTGGAGGCCCTGTTCCGGCGTCGCTGAGGCCGGACCGCCGAGCCCAGGCGCCTGAACCCCCGGGCCTGCGGGCCCGCATTGATCCATCTCCGCTTGATTTCGTCGCCGAAGCCCGCTCGTTAGGCGCCATGAGCCGCATCCGGATCACTGTCGCCGGCGCGGGGGCCATGGGCCTGACCGCCGCGCTCGCCCTGGCCGAGGCCGGCTGCGAGGTCACGGTGTTCGATCCGTCCGCCTCCTTGGCCAGCGCCTCGGGCATGGCGGCGGGCATGCTGGCGCCGGCGTTCGAGGCCGCCCTCGATCCTGAGGCGCGCGATCATTTCGACCTGTTGCTGGCCGGCCGCGACCTGTGGCCCGGCCTGGAGGCGCGGCTGGGGATCCGGCTGGACCGCAGCGGCGCCCTGGCCGTCGGCTCACCTGCGCATCTGGAGCGCAGCGACCAGGCCCTGCGGCGACTGGGGCTGCACCCCACGGGCATTCCGCGCGGCGCCCTGGCGGACCTCGCGCCCGGGCTCGCGCCGGGCTGGACCTCCGGCGTGCTCACCCGCGAGGACTGGCGGATCGACCCGGCCCAGGCCCTGGCCGCCCTGCGGGCCGCGGCCGAGGCCCTGGGGGTGACGTTCCAGGCGCGTGCGGCCACCGGCTTCGAGGGCGCGGACCGGCTGGTCATCGCCACCGGCGCGGCCCGCGACCTGGGCGTCGTGGCGCCGGAGCTGTCGCGGCTTCATCCCATCAAGGGCCAGCTGGTGCGGGTGATGACCGGCGCCTATGACGGACTGGTGATCCGCGGGGAGGGCGCCTATGCCGCGCCCTTCGCCGGCGGGCTCACCCTGGGCGCGACCATGGAGGCCGGGCGCGACGACCTGGAGATCGACCCGGAGCGCATCGCCGCGCTGAAAGCGGTGGGCGCAGGCCTGTTCCCGGCGGTGGCCGGCGCTGTCGGCGACATCGCCCAGGCCGGGGTGCGGGCGGCGACGCCGGACGGCCTGCCGATGGTCGGGCGCGGACGACACCATGGGGTGCTGTTGGCGGTGGGGGCGCGGCGCAACGGCTGGCTGCTCGCCCCCCTGGCCGCCAGGATCATCGCGGCTTGCGTGACGGAAGGGGAGGCGGGCCCCTATGCCGGCCGCCTCGATCCCGCGCGGTTCTCGGCCTGAATTTCCAAGACTAGACCTCGGGGAGGGGCGCCATGAGCGGTTTCTGGTTCAGCGATGAGCAGGAGGCGATCCGCGAGAGCGTCGCGCGCCTGTGCGCCGGGTTCGACGCCGAATACTGGCGCAAGACCGACGATACGGGCGACTTCCCGGAAGCCTTTGTCGCGGCCATGGCGGCCGGCGGCTGGCTGGGCGCGGCCATGCCCACCGAGCTGGGCGGTTCGGGCCTGGGCCTGACCGAGGCCTCGATCGTCATGCAGGCGGTCGCCCAGTCGGGGGCCGGGTTCTCCGGGGCCAGCGCCCTGCATCTGAACATCTTCGGCCCCATGCCGATCGCCAAGTTCGGGACCGACGCCCAGAAGCGGCGGCACATCCCCCGGCTGATCGCCGGCGAGGACAAGATGTGCATCGGCATCACCGAGCCGGACTCGGGCCTCGACACCACCAGCCTGACCACCCGCGCCGACCGCATTCCCGGCGGCTATGTGCTGAACGGCCGCAAGCTGTGGACGACCTCGGCCCAGCGGGCCAACAAGTTCCTGATCATCGCGCGCACCACGCCGCGCGACCAGGTCAAGAAGTCCACCGAGGGGCTGTCGCTGTTCTACACCGACTTCGACCGCAGCCGGATCGAGGCCAATCCGATCCCGAAGATGGGCCGCAAGGCCGTCGAGTCGAACGCCGTGTTCATCGACAATCTGGAGATCCCGCAGGACGATCTGATCGGGGAGGAGGGGCGCGGCTTCTACTACCTGCTGCAGGGACTGAACCCCGAGCGGGTGCTGTTCGGCGCCGAGGCGGTGGGGTTGGGCCGCGCCGCGCTCGCCCGGGCCACGGCCTACGCCAAGGAGCGGGTCGTGTTCGGCCGGCCGATCGGCCAGAACCAGGGCATCGCCCATCCGCTGGCCAAGGCCTGGGCCGAGCTCGAGGCCGCCAATCTGATGGCCTTCAAGGCCGCCGCCCTCTACGACGCCGGCCGCGAATGCGGGGCCGAGGCCAATGCGGCCAAGTACCTGGGCGGGGAGGCGGGGTTCAACGCCTGCGAGACCGCGATCCTGACCCACGGCGGCATGGGCTACGCCAAGGAGTATGACGTGGAGCGCTATTTCAGAGAATCGATGATCGCCCGCATCGCGCCGATCAGTCGTGAGATGGTGTTCAACTTCATCGCAGAACGTGTGCTGGGGCTGGCCAAGAGTTACTGACCCCGGCCCCAAATTGGGCGTCGGTCGTTTTGGGGGTTAACCCGAAGACAGGCCTAATTCCGCAGTATTCGAGTCTACTCGGGGGCGCGGGCATGGCAAAGGCGACGGGCGAACTGGACACTCTTCCGGAAGGGGAGGTGGCGGCCGCCTATGTCCCTGTAGTTCGTGGATATTTAATCGCCGCCGCCTGCTATTACTGCATCATCGCGGCCGCCCATCCGGTCTATGGAGTCGGCGCGACCCTGATCTATCTGGACGCGCTGGCGATCCTGGCCGCGGGCGCAGCCTTCTATTTCTGGCGACATCTGGGTCGGGCCGCGCTGAGCCTGCTGCGACTTGAGGTCGCAGCCGCGACGATCAATACGCTCTTCCTGATCAATGTCGTCGCCTACCTCACGGTGCACTTCGAACCGCTGAAGCTGGTCTATTTCGTCCTGATGGCCCTGGTGTTCGGCACCTCGGCGCCCAGCCGCCGCGTCGCTTATGGCAGCGTGGCGGCGGCGGTGACCGGCTTCCTGATGCTGGCCCGCGACGCGCCGGGCGATCTGATCGGCCAGTACGCCTTTGTCGGCGTCGCCGGGGTTTTCGCCGCGATCGGCATGTCGACCCTGATGCGCGGGGCGGTGATGCGCGAACTGCGCGCGCGCCTGGCCTCCGACGCCCTGAACCGCCAGCTGCAGGACAAGCTGGTCGAGAATGAGCGCCTGCGGACCGAGGCCCAGGACCTGGTGGTCACGGCCCAGGCCGCCAACCGCGCCAAGACCGAATTCCTGGCCACTATCAGCCATGAGATCCGCACGCCGCTGAACGGGGTGTTGGGCATGGCCCAGGCGATGGCCCAGGACCCGTTGCCGGACGTGCAGCGCGGCCGGCTGTCCCTCGTGCAGACTTCCGCCCGCACCCTGCTAGACGTCGTCAATGACGTGCTCGACATCTCGAAGATCGAGGCGGGCAAGATGGAGCTGCTGCCGGCGCCCTTCTCCTTCGACCGCTTCGCCGAGGCCATGCGCCGTCTCTATGGCAGCCTGGCGGAGGAGCGCGGCCTGAGCTTCGCCTTCGAGGTGGCGCCCGGCGCGGCCGGATGGCGCCTGGGCGATGAGGTGCGGCTGCGCCAGGTGCTGAGCAACCTGATCGCCAACGCCCTGAAGTTCACCGATCACGGCGGCGTCGAGGTGCTGGTGACCGGCGATGCGCGGCGCATCTGCGTCGATGTCACCGACACCGGTGTCGGGATCCCGCTGGAGCGCCAGGCCCAGATCTTCGAGAAGTTCGTCCAGGCCGACAGCTCCAGCACCCGCCGTGTGGGGGGCTCGGGCCTGGGCCTGGCGATCTGCCGCGAGGTGGTGTCGCTGATGGGCGGGACGATCGCCTTCGACAGCGCCCCGGGCGTCGGCACGCGGTTCAGCTTCGAAATCCCGCTGGAGGCCGTGGAGCCGCCCCTGGGCCAGGCGTCCGACCCGGGCGCCGCGCTGGAGGCCGAGTCCGCCCTGCGGGTGCTGGTTGTCGACGACAATCCGACCAACCGCACCGTGCTCACCACCCTGCTGGAAAACCTGGGCGTCGCCTCCGAGGCGGTGCGCAACGGCCATGAGGCGGTGGAGGCCTGGGGGATCGGGACCTGGGACGTGATCCTGATGGACATCCATATGCCGGAGATGGACGGGCTGGACGCCAGCCGCCTGATCCGCGCGGGCGAGGCCGAGACGGGGCGGGCGCGCACGCCGATCGTCGCGGTCACGGCCAGCGTGCTGGCCCACGAGACCGAGGGCTATTACGCGGCCGGCATGGACAATGTCATCGCCAAGCCGATCGAGGTTCAGCGGCTGATCGAGGTGATCGAACAGAGCCTCGCCCAGGCGCCGGCCGCGCGCGCCGCCAGCGCCTGAACAGGGTCTACTGAACAGGGTCTATTGGGCCAGCTTGAAGCGGATCGGAATCCGCACGATGGCCCCGTCGACCGCCTGGCCGTCCTCGGTCTGGGGGCTCATCCGGAACAGGGGCGCGAGCTTGAGGGCCGCGGCGCCGAAGCCCTCGCCGGCCGGCGTCTCGGAGATGGCGCTGCAGTCGCGCACCGTGCCGTTCGCGGCGACCACGCAGGAGAGGCTGGCCGAACCCTCGATCCCCCGGCGCACGGCCCGGTCCGGATAGACCCGGGCGAGGTCGCGGCCATCCGGACGGCTGAGCCAGTGCGGCTGTCCGATCACCGGAATCCTGGGCGGCGTCACGGGCTGGGGCGGATCGACCGGCAGGGTGACCGGGCCTGCGGGCTCCACGTGGTTCAGGGCCGGATCGGGCGGCGGCGTAGGAAGCGGATCCACCGTGGGCTGGGTGAGGTTCGTCGGCGGATGCAGGACCGGCGTCGGTTTGGGGGGCGTGGGCGAGGGGACCGGCGGCCGGAGTTTGTCGATCGTGACGAGGATGGGATCGTCGGACGGGGTGGTCGCCTCCGGCGGCGGGGCGACGAACCTCTGGACGCCCAGATAGCCGAGCACCGCCAGATGGGCGGCGACCGACAGGCCGATGGCGACGGTGGCGGGCCGCGACAGGCGTGGTCGGGACTGGGGAATCCCCGCATAGGCGGGGGTGAACGGACCGGTTGTCATGACGTCTCCTCCCAGGAGCTCTGTTGTGGTCACGACATCAGGGTCGCGCGCCGATCGCGGCCGAACCTTGGCCTTGCGGCAGCGGGACGGTGACCTTCCTGGGGCGGCGCCTGGGGCGACCCGCCGCAGTATGGTTAGCGCGGCGTTAACCATGTCCGTTCACATCTGGCCCCATGGCCATCCAGGGACTCAGGGGCGTCGTCGAGACCGCCATCCAGCGCGCCTCCAGCGCGACGGGGGTCGACTTCTCGTTCCTGATGAAGACGGCCAATCGCGAGAGCAGCTTCAATCCGCGGGCCAAGGCGGCGACCTCATCGGCCGCGGGACTGTTCCAGTTCACCGAGCAGACCTGGCTGTCGACCATCAAGCAGCATGGCGCCAAGTACGGCTACGCCCGCTACGCCGACCTGATCACCAAGGGCTCTGACGGCCGCTACCACGTGGACGGGGCGGAGGCGCGCAAGGCGGTGATGGAGCTGCGGATGGATCCGCACGCCGCGTCCCTGATGGCCGGCGAGCTGGCCTCGGACCACGCCTCCTATCTGCGCGGCCGCACGGGGCGCTCGCCCACCGCCGGCGAACTCTATGCGGCGCACTTCCTGGGGCCGCAGGGCTCGGCCAGGCTGATCGAGGCCGCCCAGACGCGGCCGGGCGCCAGCGCCGCCAGCCTGTTCCCCGACGCCGCCCAATCCAACAAGGCGATCTTCTACCGCGATGGCCGCCCGGCCACCGTGGCCGAGGTCTACGCCAATCTCACCCGCACCGGCGGCGGCGCGCCAGCTGTGGAGGCCCCTCAGGTCACGCCCGACCAGGGCTTCGTCCAATACGCCTCGGCCCGTAACTCCGACCGGCTGAAGGAACAGGCGGCCCTGGTGGACCTTATCCTGCGCGGGCCGCAGGGCGTGGACGGGCTGTCGACCGGCGGCGGGAGCCGCGGCGGGACCGCGGGGCTGGCGAGTTCGATGTTCTCGACCGAGATGCTGCGGGTGCTCTCTGACGCGCGGGACGACCGGAAGAGCTAGACGGGCGCGATCGGGCGTTTGGTGGCTGCTGATGGCACCCAGCTGGCGAAAACTGAACGTTTGAATTTGGGCCTAAACCCAACGGGCGAAATCAACCGTGGGCGGACTTCTCGCGATCTAACGAGCCCAGGGCTCAAGCCCGGCAACGATGATCGCAATAAGTCCAATGGGGACTGAGGCAGTGGCGACGAGAAGGAGTCCCCGGTTCGCGCTAGCAAATGAAACCTGAGATCCCGACATCGCCGCTTGATTAGCTCGTCGCAGTGGGGGCACCACCCAACTGATGCCATTTGCACCAAGCGCGGCGACCGGTATTGCCACCAGAGAGCAACCAAGCACCACGTAGACGGCTGTGGCGCCGGTGACCTGCCCTTTGTGGAAGATGGCGAAGGTTCGGAAAAGCAGGCCGCCCACGAGCAGAGCCAACGCGTAAAGCGCCACCTTCTCGAAGATGGCTACCGACGAGGATATCCGCTGTTTAACATCGCGCGTCTGTCGGAAATCGTCAGTCCGACTTCGCAGCCGCCTGAACCAAAAAATGCCGAGCAGTAACAACCCCAAGAAACCGAACGACCAGACCGTTTCAGCGAGAGACATGCGAGGTCGTCGTCCTTCCGTTTGCGAGCGTCACGTTCGCAGGTTGTAGAGAGTTCGCAATCGACCCTTCGGCGGCCCTGACGAGTACTGCTTCCGGGCAGCGGCTGCTCACCGCTAAGTCCATCCTCGGCGCGCCAGCCACCGGCGCGCCCGTCAGGCCGCCGCGCCCTCGGCGATCATCGCTGCGACCTCGGCCTCGCCATAGCCCAGTTCCGCCAGCACCTCGCGGGTGTGTTGGCCGAGCACCGGCGCGGGGGGGCGGCTGACGGCGTCGGCGCCGGGGAAGCGGGCCGGGGCTGCGGGGGAGCGGAAGGTGGAGCCCTGGCCGTCCTCGACGCCCACCCAGGCGCCGGCGGCGGCGACCTGGGGGTCGGCGGCGACATCGGCGGGGCTCTGGAAGGGCGCCCAGACGAGGTCGGCGGCGTCGAGCCGCTCGGCCACGGTGGCGAAATCGAAGACCCGGAAGGCGGCGTCCAGTTCGACGGCGAGGGCCGGGGCGTTGACGCGGCGGGCCTTGCCGGTGGCGAAGCGCTCGTCCTCAGCTAGATTCGGCCGGCCGGCGGCGGTGATGATCGGGACCCAGTCCTTGCCGGCGCCGCGGGGATTGATGACGAACCAGCGGCTGTCCGAGGTCTGGTAGAAATTGGCCAGGGCGTCGAAGGGCTGGCTGTGCGGCCGGGCCGAGGCCAGGCGGCCGAAGGTCAGCTGGACGGCGAGGTCCGAGCCCACTGTATAGACCCCGGTGGCGAGCAGGGAGGTCTGGACCAGACGGCCCTCGCCGGTGCGCTCACGCTCATAGAGGGCCGCCAGGATCGCCGAGACGGTGGCGAGCGATGTCGTGTGGTCGCCGACCCCGGTGCGCAGCAGGAAGGGCTCCTGGCCCTTGGGCACGGTCATGTGGCCGACCCCGGCGCGGGCCCAGAAGGCGGTGACGTCGAAGCCCGGCTTGGCCGCGTCCGGCCCCTCCAGGCCGTAGCCCGTGACCACGGCGTAGACCAGCCTGGGATTGGCGGCGCGCAGGGTGGCGTCGTCCAGGCCCGCGCGCTTGAGCGAGGCGGGCCGGACATTGGTCAGGAACACGTCGGCCTCGGCGGCCAGTTTGGCCAGGGCGTCACGGCCGGACGGCTTGGAGATGTCCAGCACGATGGCCCGCTTGCCGCGGTTGTCCATGCTGAAGGTCGGATTGCCGGCGAGGTCGGCGGCGGCGTCGGCGAAGACGTGGCGCATGGGGTCGCCCTCGGGCCGCTCGACCTTGATCACCTCCGCGCCCCAGTCGCCCAGGATGCCCGCCGCGCCGGGGGCGGCGATGTAAGAGGCGAATTCGACGACCTTCAGACCCTTGAGCAACACGCCCGGCACTCCCTTTTTCTCGTTGGGAGCATTGTGTCGGTCGGACGCGCCGGCCTCAAGCCACGACGCGATTTTCCGGTTCGGATCGGCCGG
This sequence comes from Phenylobacterium aquaticum, assembly GCF_022695515.1. Classification (GTDB taxonomy): domain Bacteria; phylum Pseudomonadota; class Alphaproteobacteria; order Caulobacterales; family Caulobacteraceae; genus Phenylobacterium; species Phenylobacterium aquaticum. The sequence goes on along the minus strand of NZ_JALDPT010000022.1, from coordinate 47,471 downwards.
CGGAAATGGCGTCGGCCACGGCGCGGGCCACGGCGCCCACGCTGACCGGCTTGCGCAGCACGGCGTCGGCGCCGGCGGCGGTGCAGTCCATGGCCTCTTCGGCGTCGCCGCCGATCACGGCGATGATTGGCGGCTGGCCGCCATGGCCGGTGAGGGCGCGGATGGCGGCGATGGTCTGGGGCCCGTCCATATTGGGCATGCGGCCGTCGATCATGATCAGGTCGAACTCGATCGCCTTGGCCAGTTCGAAGGCCCGGCGGCCGTCGACGGCGTGGACCACATGGTGGCCCAGCTGTTCGAGCACGGCCCGCAGCATGGCGGCGTTCAGGCCGTCATCCTCGGCGATCAGCACGCGCAGGGCCTTGCGGTCGGCGGGATCGGGCGTGGTCGAGACCTCGGCCTGGACGACCTCTCGCTCGGCCGTGGCCTCGGGATCGTAGGGCAGTTCGAGGCGGAAGCAGCTGCCGACGCCCACGGCGCTGTGGGCGGTCAGGTCGCCGCCCATCAGCCGGGCCAGCTGACGCGAGAGCGACAGGCCCAGGCCCGCGCCGGAGGTGCCGGCGCTGGTGCGCTCCACCCGCAGGAAGGGTTCGAAGGCGCGCTCCATCTCCTCGGCGGCGAGCCCCGGACCCGTATCAGCGATCTCGATGGCGATGCGGCCGGACAGGGTCTGCTCGATGCGAGCCTCGACCCGGCCGCGGACGGTGAACTTCACGGCGTTGCCGATCAGGTTGGCGAGGATCTGGCGGGCGCGATGGGCGTCGGCCAGGGCCGCGCCGGTCTTGGCGCTCGCGAGGTCGTCGGACACGTGCAGGGCCAGTTCCAGCCCCTTGGCCGTGGCGTTGGGACGGTTCAGCAGCACCAGGTCGCGCAGGAGGTTCACGGCGTCGAAGGGCCGGGCCTCGACCGACAGGCGGCCGGCCTCGGCGGTCTCGGAATCGAGCGTGGTGTTGAGCACCGAGATCAGGTCGTTGGCGGCGTCGAGGGCGGCCGACAGCTGCTCGCGCGACGGGGCGCCACGGCCGTTGCGACCGGCGGCGGCGGCCAGCACATGGGCGACGCCGGTCAGGCCGTTGCGGATCTCGTGGCTGAGGGTGGCGACGAGGTCGGACTTGGACTGGGCGAGCCGGCGGGCGGCCTCGACCATGCCGGCGCGGTCGGCGATCAGGGTCTCGCGCTCGGCGGCCATTTCGAACTGGCGGCGCAGGACGCGGTTGAAGATCAGGGCGAGCGCCATGGAGAGCGCGATCGCCCCCCAGCTGAGGCTGGCCAGCTCCCGGGTCTCGGGCTGGGCGAAGAGGGCGATCAGAGGCCCGGCGGCGGCGGCGGGGCCGACGATCAGCAGGCTGGGCAGCCAGGGGGAGGCGAAGAAGATCACCACCACGGCGGCGGCCACGGCGGTCAGCAGCAGGGGCTCGCGCGCCGCGCCCGCGCCGTCGGCGAAGAAGGCGATCTGGCCGACCGCCAGGGCCCAGATCAGGGCGCAGAAGATCTGCACCCGCCCGCGCATCTTCAGGTCGGTCGCGGCCTCAGGCTTCTTCAGCCAGTTCACCGCGCCATAGAAGGCGGCCCAGGCGGCCGCGAAGATCGCGAAGGTGGCGCTCATCCACACCGCATTGGGCGCGTGGCTGCCGGCCCAGACGTAAGCTGGCAGGCTGACGGTGAACACCGCAAGCGCGTAGGGCAGCAGGGCGGTCTGGGCGTCCAGGGCCTGTTGGGTGGCCGAAAGGCCCCCGCGCTGGGGCTCGGACGATCGAAGATCGGGCTGGGCGGGCACGGGGGTGGAACCTCGAAATTGATGCAACCCAGGCTAAGCCCACAGCCTTGGCGACCCGTTACGGAACATCATTAATCGCGACGTTATCCACCGATACGCCTGCAACAGATCATTAAGCCTAATTCACCATTATACTCGCGACGGACCTCCGATTCCGGAGGGCAGGGGCTGGGTGAGCATGTCGACGACGCGGGCCGCGCTGACGGATGAGGACATCCGCACGCTGGTGAAGGGGGCGACCCCCGACGAACGCGCGGTGGCCGCTCATAAGATCTGCCGCAATATCGATCGCAGCGTCGTCACTCCGGCCGACCGGGACAAGGCGCACGAGATCCTGCGGGTCATGGCGTCGGACGCCGCCGAGCTGGTGCGCCGGGCGCTCGCGGTCACGCTGAAGAATTCCCCCAATGTGCCGCGCGACGTCGCCCTGAAGCTGGCGCGGGACGTGGAAAGCATCTCCCTGCCGATCCTGTCGGCCTCGCCGGCCTTCACGGACGAGGATCTGATCGAGATCGTCCGCCTGGGCGGGCCGGTCCGCCAGGTGGTGATCGCCAAGCGTCCGCGCGTCTCCCAGGCCGTGACCGAGGCGATTGTCGAGAACGGGGTCGAGCGCGCGGTCGAGGCGGCCTGCGCCAACGACAACGCCGACTTCGCCGAGCGGACCCTGCAGAAGGTGATCGAGCGCTTCGAGCGCTCGGAGCGGGTGCTGGCGGCGGTGGCCTATCGCCAGGCCCTGCCCATGTCGGTGACCGAGAAGCTGATCGACATGGTCAGCGAGCAGGTCCGCGACCACCTGATCAATCACCAGACCCTCTCGCCGGAGCTGGCGCTCGAAATCGCCATGGGCGCCAAGGAGCGGGCGACCATCGACCTGGTGGATCAGGCCGGCCGGGCGGCCGACGTGAAGACCTTCGTCGCCCATCTGCACAAGAACGAGCGGCTGACCGCCTCCCTGCTGCTGCGGGCCCTGGCGCATGGGCACATGACCTTCTTCGAGTGGGGCGTGGCCGAACTGGCCAGTGTGCCGCATCACCGCACCTGGCTGATGATCCACGACGCCGGACCGCTGGGGCTGCGGGCGATCTATGAGCGCACGGCCCTGCCGGCGCGGCTGTTCCCGGCCTTCCGCGCGGCGGTCGACACCTATCATTCCATGGAGTTCGACGGCGGGGCCAAGGACCGCGAGCGGTTCCAGGAGCGCATGCTGCAGCGGTTCCTGACCCAGCCGGCCAACGCGTCGCGCGACGATGTGGAATACCTGCTGGAGAAGATGGACCGCATCTCCCAGGAGGCGCGACGGGGCGCGCGGGCGGTCCAGACCGCCTAAGGCGGGTGACCTAAGGGCGCCCGAAACCCTGCTTGCACGCGCGGCGTCTGGCGCCCAAGCTGAGGGCATGACCGATATCGCGCCCGACTCCGCCATCAAGCCGGCGGCCACCATCCTGATCCTTCGCGACGACCCCGCCTTCGAGGTGCTGATGGTCAAGCGGCACCATCAGATCGACTTCGCCTCAGGCGCCCTGGTGTTCCCGGGCGGCAAGACCCACGCCGGCGACGACGTCGCCGAATGGGCCGACCACCTGCTGGGCTGGGACGATTTCGACGCCGTGCAGCGGGGCCTGCGCATCGCGGCGATCCGCGAGGTGTTCGAGGAGGCGGGCCTGGTGCTGGGCCGGCGCAAGGACGGCTCGCCGATCGGCGGGGAGGCCGCGCCGCTGGACGTGCGCAAGGCCGTGGACAAGGGCGAGATCGCCTTCCTGGACGTGGTGCGCGACCTGGGCGTCCAGCTCGACCTGCATGCGCTGACCGTCTTCGCCCGCTGGATCACCCCGCCGCTCACGCCCAAGCGGTTCGACACCTGGTTCTACGCCGCCAAGGCGCCGGAGGATCAGCTGGCCGCCTGCGACGGGCACGAGACGGTGGACGCGGAATGGATTGCGCCGTCGGAGGTGCTGCGCCTGGCGGAGGCCGGCGAGCGCAAGGTGATCTTCCCGACGCGGATGAATGTTCAGCTGCTGGCGGAGGCCTGGAGCGCGGCGGACTGCATCGGCCGGGCGCAAGGGCGGGAGCTGGTGACCGTGCTGCCGCAGATCACCGAGCGGGACGGGCGGCGCGTGCTGGTGCTGCCGCCGCACGCCGGCTACGGCGACGTGGCCGAGCCGCTTGAAAACGTGATGTAGGGTCGGGGAGGGCGCTTAGGCGCCCATCTCCGTGACCATGCGCTCGAGTTCGGTGATCAGGACGCGGCCGACCGGATGGTCGTCGGTCTTCACCTCGTCGCGCACCGCGGCGCGGATGCCGTCGATGTGGGCGTCGATCAGGGCCATGGGCGCGGTCAGGCGCTTGTCCTTGTCGTCGATCAGCTTGCAGAGCGAGGCGCCGATGCGGGTGATCAGCGGATATTCGTAGGTGGTGCCCAGGCCCTTGAGGTCGTGGGCGCGCAGATAGAGGAACTCCATCGTCTCGGCGGTCATGCCCTCGGCCTTGACCCGCTGGCGGGCGTTCTCGAGCTTGACGACCTCGTCCTGCAGCCACTGGGTGAAGTTGCCCGACAGGCTCTTGAGGGCCGCTTCGGCCTTGGCGATGGCGCTGGGATCGAGCGCGCCGAACCGGCCGCCGACCTTGAGTTTCAAGGTATTGGGGACCTGGATCACCTGACCGGGGTTCTGCTGGCTCACAACGTGGCTCCTGAAATAGGTCGACTCAGCCTAGCGGCGATCCGTTAACAACGAATGAGGCGGCAAGGCCTTATAATCAAACAGAAAATTGCTCCGCAAGCACGCGTTCCTCGAGACTCCGTCCCGCGTCGAACAGCATGATCATGCTCTTGTCGCGATCTTCGGCAACGTGAACTTCCAGCACGTCGCGCACTTCGAAATTATCGGCCACGGCGCTGACCGGCCGCTTGTCGGCCTCCAGGATCTCGAACGAGACCCGGGCGGTGTGGGCGAGCAGGGCGCCGCGCCAGCGGCGCGGGCGGAAGGCGCTGATGGGGGTCAGGGCCAGAACGCGGGCGTCCAGCGGGATGATCGGGCCGTGGGCGGAGAGATTATAGGCCGTCGACCCCGCGGGGGTGGCGACCAGCGCCCCGTCGCAGGAGAGCTCGCCCAGCCGCACCTTGCCGTCGATCGAGATGCGCAGCTTGGCCGTCTGGCGGGTCTGGCGCAGCAGGGAGACCTCGTTGATGGCGAGCGCGTTGTGCACCGTTCCATGGGCGTCGACGGCGCGCATGGACAGCGGATGGATGACGGCGCGCTCGGCGGCGTTGATCCGCTCCAGGAGGTCGTCCTCGCTGTACTCGTTCATCAGGAAGCCGACCGAACCGCGGTTCATGCCGTAGATCGGCCGGCCCGAGGCCATATGGGCGTGCAGCACTTCCAGCATGAAGCCGTCACCGCCGAGGGCGACGATGACCTGGGCGGACTCCGCGCCGGCGTCGCCGTAGCGGAGCGCGAGGGCGTCCCGGGCCTCCTGGGCCTCGGACCGATCACTGGCCAGGAAGGCGAGGCGAGTCACGTGGGGTTCGGCCTTGAACATGCAGGCGCCAGAAGCGCGGGATTGGGCCGGATTGTCAAACCTTGGCGAGGGCCTTGGTGAAGGCGGTGCGCGCGATGTCCGGAGCGAAGGGGCCGAAGGCGCCGGCCGCCCGTCGCGCGCCCTCCGCGCCGCCGCCGGGATGGCCGTCATTCAGCTCGCGGACCAGCTCGAGAATGGTCGGAAAGACGCTGCGGTCGATACCCACCGAGGCGCAGGCCAGCGCCAGCAGCTCCGGGCGATCCGAATCGATGGCGCGGCGGATCTGGTCGGGATCGAAGCGGCCGAGCGTGGTCAGGCCGCCGATGAACAGGCTGAGCTTCTGTTCGCGCAGGGCGCGCAGCAGGTAGCCCGGGCGGAGCTGGCCGGCCTGGTCGAGCTTGGCGAGCAGCCGCTTCTCCATCTCGGCGCGCTCGTCCTCCTGGGGGAAGACCACCGTGCCGTCGACCTCGGACACCACGCCGCCGTGGGCCTCGCGGATCGACTCGGCGATGGCCGCGTCGAGGGCGGTCTGGTCCAGGCGGAAGCGGGCCGCCAGGCTGTTGCGCAGGGCCTGGCCCACCCAGACATAGAGCTCGCGGGCCAGATCGTCGGTGAGGCCCGGGTGGCGGGACAGGGGGGTGCGCAGGGCGGCGATCCGCCGGGCGGCGCCGATCAGGCGCTTGAGGTCGTCGCGGCTGACCTGGGCGGAGACATTGCCCGCCAGGGCGGTGAGCACGGCCGGCTCGTTCTGCTCCAGGATAGCGGCGACGACGGGCGCGCCGAGCTGGGGCCGGCGGGCGACCTCGATCTGATGCTCGATGGTGGCTTCGACCAGCAGGCGCACCAGATCGTTGTCCTTCAGGACCGGACTGGAGGCGATCACGGGCCGCGCGATCTCGATGTCGTCCAGGGCGAGCACATTGATCAGGGCGACCGGCGCCCATTCGGCGTCGGCCAGCTTTTCGGCCAGCCGGCGGCGGATGTCGCGCTCGGCCTCGACCACCAGGCTCATGAAGATGGAGGAGAGCAGGGCCTGGACCGGCGGCGATTCCATCACCGCCGTCGCGCCGTCGCCAGCATCGCACAGGTCGACAATGGCCAGGAGCAGGCGTTCACGGTCCTGCACGGCCCGACTACGGGCCAGGGAGAGAATCTCCTGGGTCTTGGCCGCGACGGACAACGCCGAATTCCTCAATTCCACTCTGGAACAAACGCGCTGGCGAATCTGCTCCGGGTCGGATGAAAACATGGTTACAAGCCGCTGACTATGAATGTGGCGGAACAGCGCAGGCGTACTGCCCCAGTTTGAGCGGAGGACCGTTTTGGCCGAGCCTTTGATCCTGGCCCTGGACCAGGGCACGACCTCAACCCGCGCCATTCTCTTCGACGCCAAGGGCCAGGCCCTGGCCGAGGCCGGGCGTCCGCTGGAGCAGTTCTATCCGGCCGACGGTTGGGTCGAGCACGACGCGACCGAGATCTTCCGGACCAGCGTCGAGGTGCTGCGCGAGGCGGTCGAGAAGGCCGGCCGGACCATGGCCGAGGTCACCGCCATCGGCGTCACCAACCAGCGCGAGACGGTGGTGATCTGGGACAAGGCCACCGGCCAGCCGGTCCGCAAGGCCATCGTCTGGCAGGACCGCCGCACGGCCGCGACTTGCGAACGGATGCGCAACGCGGGCCACGAGCCGCGGGTCAGCGAGGTCACGGGCCTGCTGCTCGATCCCTATTTCTCCGGGACCAAGATCGCCTGGATGCTCGATGAGACGCCGGGCCTGCGCGCCCGCGCCGAGGCCGGCGAGCTGCTGGTCGGCACCATGGATTGCTGGGTGATCTGGAACCTGACCGGCGGGCGCGTCCACGCCACCGACGCCACCAACGCCTCGCGCACCCTGCTGTTCGACCTGAAGGCCCAGGCGTGGTCGGCCGAGATGCTGGCCCTGTTCGAGGTGCCGGCGGCGATCCTGCCGACCGTGCTTGATTGCGCGGCGGACTATGGGACGACCGATCCGGCCCTGCTCGGCGCCGCCGTGCCGATCCGCGGCGTGGCCGGCGACCAGCAGGCGGCCCTGATGGGTCAGGGCTGCGTCGCGCCGGGCGAGATGAAGGCCACCTACGGCACCGGCTGCTTCATGCTGGTCAATACGGGTGAGACCTTCGCGGTCTCGCGCGCCCGGCTGCTGACCACGGTGGCGGCCCGCGTCGCGGGACGCACGACCTATGCCCTGGAGGGCTCGATCTTCATCGCCGGCGCCGCCCTGCAATGGGTCAATGAGGGGCTGGAGGTCGCGGGCGGCGGCGGCGGGGTCGAGGCCCTGGCCCAGACCGCGCGCGCCGATCACGGGGTGGTGATGGTGCCGGCCTTCACGGGCCTCGGCGCGCCCTGGTGGGACGCCGACGCCCGCGGCGCCTTGTTCGGCCTGACCCGTGACACGGGCCTGGCAGAAATCGCCCAGGCGGCCTTCGACGCCTGCGCCCTGCAGACCCGCGACCTGATCGAGGCGATGCGGGCCGATGCGCCCCACGCCTTCGGCGCCGGGGTCGAGTTGCGGATCGACGGGGGGATGTCGCGGTCGGCCTGGTTCAGCCAGCGCCTGGCCGATCTGACCGGGGTGGCCGTCGGCCGCGCGACCTATCAGGAGACGACGGCGCTGGGCGCGGCTCTGTTCGCCGGGCTGGGGGCCGGGGTCTACGCTACGATCGAGGAGGCCGCCGCGGCGCGCCCCTCGACGGACCGGCATGAGCCGGCGGTCAGCAGCCACATCCGCGAGGGGGCCTATGCCCGCTGGCTCGACGCCGTGGCCCGGGTGCGGACCAAGGCCTGACGAGCCGCCTCAGCCGCGCAGCACGAGGGGCGGCGCATCGCCGCTCCGCGCCTGAAGCGCCCCGACCCTGCGGGCCAGGCCGAATCCCTGGGCCTGGACGAGCGCCATGACCTGGTCGGCCTGGGCGGGATCGACGGCGATCAAGAGCCCGCCGCTGGTCTGGGGATCGCACAGCAGGTCCCGCGTCCCGTCGTCCAGGGCGTCGGCCCCGCCGACCTGGGCGCCGTAGCTCGCCCAGTTGCGCACCGAGGCGCCTGTGCGCACTCCGGCCTTGGCGAGGGCCTCGACCCCGGGCAGCAGGGCGGCCGCGTGGGGGTCGATCACGGCGGTCAGGCCGGCTCCGCGGGCCATTTCCAGGGCGTGGCCCAGGAGGCCGAAGCCGGTGACGTCGGTCATGGCGTGGACGCCGTCGAGCTCGGCGAGGGCGGGACCCACCGCATTGAGCTGGGTGGTCGAGGCCACCAGGGCGTCATAGCCCGCAGCGTCGAGCTTCTCCTGCTTGAAGGCGGCGCTCAGCACGCCGACCCCCAGGGCCTTGGTCAGGATCAGCACGTCGCCGGCCCGGGCGGCGGAATTCTTCAGCACCCGGTCGGGGTGGACGAGGCCCAGGGCGACCAGGCCGTAGATCGGCTCGACGCTGTCGATCGAGTGGCCGCCCGCCACCGGAATGCCCGCCGCCGCGCAGACCGCCGCGCCGCCCGCCAGGATCTGGCCGATGGTCTCGGGCGCCAGCTTTTCGATCGGCATGCCGACAATGGCGAGCGCCAGGATCGGCTTGCCGCCCATGGCGTAGATGTCGGAGAGCGCATTGGTCGCCGCGATCTGGCCGAAGACGAAGGGATCGTCGACCACCGGCATGAAGAAGTCTGTGGTGGCCACAAGGGCCTGACCGTCGTTCAGCCGCCACACGGCCGCGTCGTCCGAGGTCTCGGTCCCCACCAGCAGATTGGGGAAGGCCGCGGCAGCGGGCATCCGCGCCAGGATGTCCTGCAGCACGGCCGGAGAGATCTTGCAGCCGCAGCCGCCGCCATGGGCGAGGGAGGTCAGGCGAACGGGAGCGGTCATGGGCGTGTCCGGACGATAGAAGGGCAGGGCTTCTCTTAGGCCTGCCCCGCGCCGCCGACCAGCCGCTCGCCTCACGGCGAACGGAGATGCTAACAGTCGGCCATGGAGATCCGGCACACCGAGGCGGTCGACGCCCAGTCGCTGAAATATTACGACGCGATCCTCGACGTTCGCAGTCCCGGCGAGTTCGCCGAGGACCACATGCCGGGCGCCGAGAACCTGCCGGTTCTGGACGATGCCGAGCGGGCAGAGGTGGGGACGATCTATGTCCAGCAGTCCCGGTTCCTGGCCCGGCGCATCGGCGCGGCACATGTCGCCCGCAACATCGCGCGGCACCTGGAGGGGGCCCTGGCCGACCGGCCGGCCAGCTTCCGCCCGCTGATCTATTGCTGGCGCGGCGGGCAGAGGTCCAACGCCATGGCCACCATCCTGTCCCAGGTGGGCTGGCCGGTCACCCTGCTGACCGGGGGCTACAAGACCTATCGGCGGACCGTGACGGCGCGCCTCTATGAGGAAGCGCAGAACCTCAGGCTCGTGCTGCTCGACGGCCACACCGGCACGGCCAAGACCGAGATCCTCGGCCGCCTGGCGGCCCGCGGCCTGCAGACCCTGGACCTGGAGGGGCTGGCCGCCCATCGCGGGTCCCTGTTCGGCGCGATCGGCCGGGAGCAGCCCAGCCAGAAGATGTTCGAGAGCCGGCTGCTGGCGGAGCTGGACGCCCTGGATCCGGCCCGCCCGATCTTCGTCGAGGCGGAATCCAGCAAGATCGGCGAGCGGATGACCCCGCCGGTGATCTGGAAGGCGATGCAGGCCGCGCCGCGGGTGGAGATCACGGCGCCCCTGGACGCCCGCGCCCGCTACCTGGTCACGGCCTATGGCGACATCATCCGCAACCCCGTCGAGCTGGACGCCGCTTTCGCCCGGCTGCCGGTCTATCCGGGCCAGAAGCGGCTGGAGAACTGGCGCGGCCTGGCCGGGGCCGGGGCGTTCGAGGAGTTGGCGTCGGCGCTGATGGAGCACCACTACGACCCGGCCTATGACCGGTCCGCCCGCAAGGACCAGCGGCCCCGGCTGGGCGTGATCGCCCTGAGCGATCTTTCGGCAGGCAGCCAGGAACGCGCCGCGGACGAGATCATGGGCTTGGCGGCCGGGCTCGACTCCGCCAGTTAGCCGCGCTCAATAGACGTGATTGTGTTTGCGGTAGGTGGGACATGACGACCAGGACCCTGTTGCTCGGCGGCCTTTCGGCCCTGCTGCTCGCCGGTGCGGCGCAAGCGGCGCCCGCCGCCAAGCCCGCGCCCCTGCCGCCGGCGGCGAACCAGGCGCTCGCCCACGACATTCTGAAAGAGCTGATCGCGATCAATACGGTGCATGACCATGGCACCCTGGTCGCCGCCAAGGCCGTGCTGGCCCGGCTGAAGACGGCGGGGTTCAGCGACGCCGACGCCCAGCTGCTGGTCATGCCCGAGCATCCGAACCAGGGCCAGGTGGTGGTGCGGCTGCGCGCCAAGGCGCCCAAGGCCAAGCCGGTGCTGTGGATCGGCCACCTGGACGTGGTCGAGGCCAAGCCGGAGGACTGGACCGTTCCGCCCTTCGCCCTCACCGAGAAGGACGGCTGGTGGTACGGCCGCGGCGTCCAGGACATGAAGGGCGAGGACGCCATCGTCTTGGCCGCCCTGATCCGCCTGAAGCAGGAGGGGTTCACCCCCGACCGCGACCTGATCTTCGCCTTCACCTCGGACGAGGAGAGCGGCGACGCCAACGGGGTCGAGTGGCTGGTGAAGACCCACCGCGACCTGATCGATGCGGGGCTGGTGATCAATCCCGACGGCGGCGGCGGCGCGACCCGCGAGGGAAAGCCGCTCTATTACGGGATCCAGACCAGCGAGAAGGTGTTCGTCACCTTCCAGATCGAGGCGACCAACAAGGGCGGCCACTCGTCGATCCCCGAGCCGGACAACGCCATCTATGAGCTGGCCAAGGCGCTGGACAAGATCGCCGCCTACAGCTTCCCGGTCGAGACCACGCCCACGACGCGCGGCGACTTCCTGGTCGCCGCCGCCCAGGCCAGCGGCCAGACCGCCGCCGATCTGAAGGCCGTGGCCCAGACCCCGCCGGACCTCGCCGCCGCCGCCCGGCTAAGCGCGACGCCGGAGCGCAACGCACGTCTGAGGACCACCTGCGTCGCCACCGGCCTGTCCGGCGGCCACGCCGAGAACGCCTTGCCGCAGCGGGCCAGCGCGCTGATCCAGTGCCGGATGATGCCGGTCGACAGCCAGGCCCAGGTTCAGGCCAAGCTGGCCGAGGTGATCAACGACCCCAAGATCGCGATCAAGGTCTATACGCCCGCCAATCCGGCGCCCGACTCGCCGCTCGATCCGGCGCTGAACGCCAAGCTCAGCGCGGTCATCCACGCCGAATGGCCGGGCGTGACCATCGCCCCGCACATGGACCTGGGCGCCTCGGACTCGATCTACACCCGCGCCGTGGGCATTCCGAGCTACGCCATGGCGGCGGTCTGGTACGACGCCGACGACAACCGCGCCCATGGCCGCGACGAGCGCATTTCCGAGAAGGCCTATTATGAGGGCCTGCAGTTCCAGTACGGCCTGATCAAGAGCCTGGGCGGCGGCAAGTAGGAACATCCCCGTCGCCGCGGAGTTCTATCCGGGAGCCACCCAAGGAGGTTCCCATGGCCGACAAGATCCAGGGCGAGGGCGACTACGACGCCGCTCGCCGTTTCGACAAGGCGGAGGCGGAATTCGTTCGCAAGGGCCCGGTCGACGAGAAGGCGCGCGAGGCCGAGCAGGCGCTGGACGGCGCCGAGGGCGCCGAGCTGGAGCGCGCCCGCAAGGCCTCGGCCAAGGGCCCGAAAGGCTGAACCGAAGCCGATAGACGAAGCAGCGCTTGACGCTGCGGCCCCCCGGCGCGACTCTGGGTCCAACAATCGTTTGGATTTGGACAGGGGAGGCCGCCATGGCCGATGGTTCGCTGGTTGGCGTGAACTCGCTCAAGGGCAAGGTCAGCGCCGAAGAGTGGGAAGCGCGCGTCGAACTCGCCGCCCTTTATCGCCTTGTGGCGCTGAACGGGTGGGACGACATGATCTACACCCACATCTCCGCCCGCATTCCGGGGCCGGAGCACCACTTCCTGATCAATCCCTACGGCATGTTCTTCGGCGAGATCACCGCCTCGTCGCTGGTGAAGATCGACCTGGACGGCAACATCCTCCAGGACACGCCCTATTTCATCAATCCGGCGGGCTTCACGATCCACTCGGCCATCCACGCGGCCCGGGAAGACGCCATGTTCGTGATGCACCTGCACACCGACCAGGGCGTGGCTGTCGCCGCCCAGCAGGAAGGCCTGCTGCCGCTGTCGCAGCACGCTCTGATCTGCCTGCCCAAGCTCGCCTATCATACCTATGAAGGCATCGCCCTGAACCTCGACGAGCGCGAGCGCCTGATCGCCGATGTCGGCGACAAGCCCATGGTTCTGCTGCGCAATCACGGCACGCTGACCACCGGCGAGACCGCCTCCGATTGCTGGCTGAACATGTATTACCTGGAGCGCGCCTGTAAGATGCAGGTCATGGCGCTGTCGGCCGGCCGCGAGAACGTGCTGATCGCGCCTCAAGCGGCCCAGGATGAGGTTCGCGGCCAGACCATGCGCGGCCTGGGCGGCAAGCTGGCCTGGCCGGGCAATCTGCGCCGGCTGGACAAGGAGTCGCCGGGCTACGACGCCTGACGATTGCGCTCCGCGGGCCCGGCGTTTCAAGGGCTCGCATAACGGCATTCTGCGGGCGCCTCTCGGGGCGCCCGTTTTCTTTGCGCCCTAGCGGGATTTCGCGCCGATAACCGGCGGGGTTTCGCCAATCGGCGTGGTTATTTCCACGACGCAATGGATCGACATGCTGCAGTCACTGGACGACCCGCAGTTTAAGGCCATAAGAGCGCTGGTGATTTGCCCCTTTAGCGCCTGACATTTCAGAGGCGACGGAGTTCCTTAGGCCTTGTTGCGACGCCATTTCTTCCTCGCCGGCGCGGTCCTTGTGCTGATCCTGATGATCGTCGTGGGGGGCGCCAAGATCCTCTTCGGCAAGAAGGCTGACCCCGCGGGCGGCCCTCCTGGCGCCTCCGCGTCCAAGGCGGGCGGGCCGGGCGGCGGCGGCGGGCAGGGCGGACGTCGCATGGGCGGCCCCGGCGGCGGCGGACCGACCCAGGTCTCGGTCGTGGTCGTCGCGCCGCGCACCTTCACCGACACCATCGACGTGCTGGGCGTGGCCAAGGGGCGGCAGTCCGTCACCCTGACGGCGGCGACCACCCAGCTGGTGGACAAGGTGCGGTTCACGCCGGGCCAGAGCGTCGCCAAGGGCGCGGTCCTGGTCGAGCTGAAGGCCAGCGAGCAGGATGCGGGCCTCGTCCAGAGCCAGGCCAAGGCCCTCCAGGCCGAGCGCGAATATCAGCGTTGGAAGACGCTGGCCGACAAGGGGTTCGCCTCGAAGTCCGCCGTGGATCTCTATGAGGCCAACTGGCTCTCGGCCAAGGCCGACGTGGCCGCGGCCCAGGCCCGGCAGGGCGACCGGGTGATCCGCGCGCCGTTCGCCGGCGTGGTCGGCCTGTCCGACATCGCGCCGGGCGCCCTGATCAATCCGGGGGCGGCCATCGTCACCCTGGACGCCATCGACACCATCCGGGTCGACTTCCAGATCCCCGACCGGGACCTGGCCGCGGTGCATGAGGGCCAGATGATCACCGCTTCGGTCGACGCCTATCCGGGCGTCAAGATCGCCGGCCGCATCGCCAAGCTGGACACCCGGATCGACGAGAAGACCCGCGCGCTCACCGCCCGCGCCGAGTTTCCCAATCCCGGCCATAAGCTGAAGCCGGGCATGATGCTGCGCGTCGGTATCGCCGAGGGCGTGCGCCAGGCGCCGTCCGCGCCGGAATCGGCCCTGTCGGTCCTGAGCGACAACGCCTTCGTCTATGTGATCAACGACCAGGGCGGAAAGCTCGTGGCCGAACAGCGCCCCGTCGTGACCGGTGTGCGCCAGGACGGCTTCGTCGAGATCAAGGACGGCGTCACCCTGGGCGAGAAGCTGGTCGCTGACGGGCTGAACAAGCTGCAGCCCGGCCAGCCGGTGCGGATCGGCGGCGGCGCCGGCAAGCACGGCGCGGGCAAGCCGGGCATGGGAGCGGGCGGCCCCCGACCCGGCGCATGATGCTCTCCGATCTCTCCGTCCGCCGCCCGGTGTTCGCGGCGGTGGCCGCGATCATCCTGTGTGTGGTGGGCCTGGCCTGCTTCAGCGCCCTGGCCGTTCGCGAACTGCCAAGCGTCGATCCGCCCGTGGTTTCGATCTCCACCACCTATCGCGGCGCGTCCGCCGAGGTGGTCGAGGAGCGCATCACCCAGGTGATCGAGCGCCAGGTCGCCGGCATCCAGGGCATCGACCGGGTCAATTCCGACAGCCGGGACGGCCTGTCCCGGGTGAACATTTCCTTCACCCTGGACCGCGACCTCGACGCCGCGGCCAATGACGTGCGCGACGCGGTCAGCCGGGTGGTGTCGCAATTGCCCGACCAGGCCGACCCGCCGCAGATCGCCAAGGCGAACGCCGACGCCTCGCCGATCATGTTCCTCAGCTTCTCCTCCAGCAAACTCAATCGTTTGCAGCTGTCGGACTACGCCAACCGCTATCTGGTCGAGCGCCTGTCGACCGTGCCTGGCGTGGCCCAGGTCAATCTGGCCGGCAACCAGGCCTATTCGATGCGCATCTGGCTCGATCCCCAGGCCATGGCCGCCCGCGGCCTGACCGTGGACGACGTCGAGAACGCGCTCAACGCCCAGAACCTGGAACTGCCCGCCGGCGCGCTGGAGGCCCCGACCAAGGACTTCACCATCCGCGTCGCCCGCGGCTATTCCACGCCCGAGCAGTTCGCCAAGCTGCCGGTCACTCCGGCCGCGACGCGCACGACCACCACCACGACCGTGGCCGGCTCGAACGGCGCGCTCGGGACGACTTCGTCCTCGGCCGGCGCCCTGACCACGGCCCAGGCCAATCCGGACGCCTATGTCACCCGGCTGGGCGATATCGCCCGGATCGAGGAGGGCCCCGACGAACACCGCCGGATGTTCCGCTCCAACGGTCTGGAGCAGGTCGGCATGGCGATCACCCGCCAGTCCCAGGCCAATGACCTGGACATCGCCAAGGGGGTGAAGGAGCAGCTGGCCGATATCAACAAGTCGCTGCCCAAGGGCACGCATCTCGATATCTCGGTCGACTACACCGTGTTCACCGCCCACGCGATCCAGGAGGTCTGGATCACCATGGGCATCTCGCTGGCCCTGGTGGCGCTCGTGAACTTCGTGTTCCTGGGCACCTGGCGCGCGGCCCTGATCCCCTCGATCGTGGCGCCGATCTGCGTGCTCTCGACCTTCATCGTGCTGGCCCCGCTGGGCTTCTCGATCAACCTCCTGACCCTGCTGGCCCTGGTGCTGGCGATCGGCCTGGTGGTCGATGACGCGATCGTGGTGGTCGAGAACATCCAGCGCCGCATCGACGAGGGCGAGCCGCCGGTGGTGGCCGCCCAGCGCGGGGCGCGGCAGGTGTTCTTCGCCGTGGTCGCCACCACCATCGTGCTGATCTCGGTCTTCGCGCCCCTGATGTTCCTTCCGGGCTATATCGGCCGGCTGTTCGTCGAGCTGGCCGTGGCGATCTCTGCGGCCGTCGGCTTCTCGGCCCTGCTGGCGCTCTCGCTGTCGCCCATGCTGGCCTCGCGCCTGCTGCGCCCCGCCCATGGCGAGGGCTGGCTGGCCCGCAAGGTCGACGCCGGCATGCTCAGCCTGCGCAACTCCTACCACGCCTCGCTGGAGGGCCTGCTGGGCCGCCGGTCCTCCGGGATCATCGGCGCCGCCCTGGTGGTGCTCCTGGGGCTTTGCGCCGTCCTGATGCTGAACGTGCTCCCCAAGGAGCTGGTGCCCAACGAGGACCGGGGCCGCGTCGACGTCATGATCCAGGCCCCTGAGGGCGCGGGCTTTGACTACACCGTCAAGGCGGCCAATCAGATGGAGGCCATGCTGGCCCCGCTGCTGAAGTCGCAGACCATCAAGCGCTACAATCTCAGCGTCCCGCGCTTCGGCCAGAACCAGTTCAACACCGGCAACGCCTCGATCTCCCTGCCGGACACCCGCAAGCACGCCATGACCTCCCAGGACCTGGCGGCGCAGCTGAACAAGCAGTTCGCCTCGATCACCTCGGTGCGGGCCATCGCCTCGGTGCGGCCCAGCCTGCAGCGTGGCGGCGTGGGCGGCGGCGGCGGGGGCGGCAACAGCGTCGACCTGATCGTGCTGGGCAACGAGTATCCCGAGATCGAGGCCGCCATCCGGCCGCTGATGCAGGCCGCCCAGGCCAATCCGCAGATGTCGCGCGCGCGCCTCGACTATGAGCCGACCTCGCCGCGCCTGCTGGTCGATCTCGACCGCGACAAGGCCGCCAGCCTCGGCGTCTCCGCCCAGTCGGTGGGCCGGGCGCTGGAGACCATGTTCGGCTCGCGCAAGGTCACCACCTACATCAAGGACGGCCAGGAATATGACGTGATCCTGCAGACGGATCGCGCCCAGCGGCAGACCGAGCAGGACGTGGGCAATCTCTATGTCCGGACCGGCGGCGGCTCCACCGTTCCCCTGTCCTCGGTGGTCAGCACCCGGGTGCGGGGCGACACCCCCGACAGGGCGCGGGTCGACCGCCTGCGGGCCATCACCCTCAGCGTCCAGCTGAACCCCGGCTATACGGTCGGCGAGGCGGTGCAGTACTTCCAGGCCGAGATCGCCAAGCATCCGGGCATCACGGTCAAGTGGGGCGGCACGGCCCGCGACTATCTCGAGGCCGGCGGCGCGGTCGGCCTGGCCTTCGGCATGGCGCTGCTCTTGGTGTTCCTCGTGCTCGCCGCCCAGTTCGAAAGCTGGATCCACCCGGCTGTCATCATGCTGACCGTGCCGGTGGCGGCGGTGGGCGGGCTGTTCGGCCTGCTGATCGCCGGCTCGACGGTCAACACCTACAGCCAGATCGGCCTGATCATCCTGGTCGGCATCGCCGCCAAGAACGGCATCCTGATCGTCGAGTTCGCCAACCAGCTGCGCGACGAAGGCCTGTCAGTGCGGGAGGCGGTGATCGAGAGCGCCTCCCTGCGTCTGCGGCCGATCATCATGACCTCGATCTCGGCCGCGGCCGGGGCCCTGCCGCTGATCCTGTGGGGCGGGGCGGGCGGCGAGAGCCGCAAGACCATCGGGGTGGTGATCTTCTTCGGGGCGATCTTCTCGACCCTGCTGACCCTGTTCATCGTGCCGGTGTTCTACAATCTGCTGGCCCGCTTCACGAAGTCGCCCCTGGCGACCGCGCGGCGCATCGAGGCCTTCGAAGCCGACGAACAGGCCCGCGTCGCCAACGCCGCCGAATAGGCCGTCCGGCGCGCCCATGAAAAAGCCTCCCCGCTGAAGCGGGGAGGCTTAAATCCTCATCGAGATCGTCGCCCGCGGACGGCGGGGGGACGCCGTCCGTCGGGCGAAGGCGCGGTTGCGGGGCGCGCCTGCCGCATGACGTCCGCGCCTTCCGATGGGACGCACGCCGAGAGGCGTGGGAAGGCGTGGGCTCGTCCGACCCGGCTCAGGCCCGGGGGACCTGATGACGGAGCGGGTGATGTCAGGCGGCGGTCGTCGGGGCCGCCAGATGCTCAAACGACCCCGACATCCCCAATTTGGGGGGATAGTCGGGTCGCGTCAAGGTTGTTGTGCTGGATTGCGCGCCTATTGCGGCGCGGCGCTGGTCTCGGTCTTCAGGTAGGCGATGACGTCGATGCGATCCTTGGGGGCCTTCACGCCCACGAAGGACATCTTGGTGCCGTCGACCATGGCCTTGGGATTCTCGATCCACTTGTCGATCTGCGGCGCGTCCCAGGTGATCCCGAGCTTCTTCATGCCGTCGGAATAGGTGAAGCCGGCCTCGGAGGCCGAGGCGCGGCCGAACACGCCCCACAGGTTCGGGCCGGTCATGTTGGCGCCGCCCTGGACGACCGTGTGGCAGGACTTGCAGACCGCGAAGACCTTCTTGCCGTTGGCGATGTCGCCGGTGTTGTAGGGGGCGGGCAGGCTGGCGACCAGGGTCGCCTTCTGGGCGTCGGTCAGTTCGACGGGCGCGGCCGCCGGGGCGGTGGCGGGCTCGCTGGAGGCCTCCTCCGAGCCGGTCGCCTGGCCGCCCTGCGGCTTGCCGCACGCGGTCAGGGCGGCGGCGGTGATGAGGGTGGCGGCGAGCAGCAGGCCAGGACGACGCATCGACTTTCTCCGGGTTTGGAAGACGGCCGGAAGCTACCGCAAGCGCCACGGTTAGCAAGCTTTGCACAGGGATTCAGCCGCGGCGGCGACGCTCGCGATTGATCACCTCGTCCAGCGCCTGGAGGAAGCGCGAGCGGTCCTTGCGATCGAAGGGCTTGGGACCGCCGGTGACCTCTCCGGTGGAGCGCAGCTGCTCCATGATGGCGCGATGGGCCAGGGCCGAGCCGATGGAGTCCGGGGTGAAGGGCTTGCCCGTCCCCGCCAGCACATGGGCGCCGTTCTTCAGGGCCCGATCGGCGAGGGGAATGTCATTGGTGATCACCACGTCGCCCTCCATGGCGCGCTCGGCGATCCAGTCGTCGGCGACGTCGGGGCCCGCATCCACGATCACCCGCACGATCATCGGCGAGGTCGGGATCATCATGAAGGCGTTGGAGACGACCCAGGTCTTGAGGCCGTAGCGCTGGGCGACCTTGTAGACCTCGTCCTTCACGGGACAGGCGTCGGCGTCGATGAAGATCTCGATCGGCTTGCGGGGTTCGGTCAAGGAGGGGTCCGATGGGCGGGGAAGCGGCGGGCCGCCGCGATGGCCGCCCGCGATCTCGATTGGTGCCGGCTACAGGACTCGAACCCGTGACCTTCGGTTTACAAAACCGCTGCTCTACCAGCTGAGCTAAGCCGGCCCCATGACGACGCCGGCCGCGGGGCCGACAGCGCCTTCCTTAGCGGCTCAGGACCCGGAGCGGAAGCGGTTGCGGATGCGTTCGGGCGAGTCGGGGCAGCCGTCCTTGACTACGTCGACCTTGGGCCCCTCGACCCGATAGGCGGCGTAGTGGGCATGGCGGCCACCGTGGACGCCGCGGTCGAGTTCGCCGACCGGGGTGACGGTCGCAAAGCAGCGGGCGAGGTCTTCGGGATCGAGCCGCCGCGCCAGATCGACCACCAGGCCAGGGCCCTGCAAGGGGGCGTGCGGGGCGGCGTCGAAGCGATAACGGTCGCGCTCCAGGATCTGCAGGGTCGGCGCCTGGATGCGCCGCTCGGCCTCGAACTGGGCCAGGGTGCCGTAACCGACCGTGCCGACCCAGCCCGCCCCTTGGCGCTCGCGAAGGGTCTCGACGTCCTCGCTGAGCTCCCTCCAGCCGCGGAGCGCCAGGATGAGATCAACCTTGGCCAGGGTCCGCGAGTGGGTCTGGGTCATGTAGATCAGGAGGCCTGCGGACAGGATCAGGCCCGCCGAGGTCCCGATGATCCGCCAGCGGCGGGCGACGGCGCCGCCGGGCCAGGTCTCGGCCGCCAGGGCCGCGCAGACCGCCAGCCCGCTGAACAGGGGGACGGGCCAGTGGGCCTGGACCGTCGCGTGCAGGGCGTGAAACACCAGATAGGCCGCGAAAGGCGCGGCGGTCAGGATCGGCAGGGCGAGGGCGGGTCGCGCCTGCGGCGTCTTGAGCCAAGGCAGGCGCAGGCCGCGGAGCGCATAGACCGAGACCAGCGGATTGAGCAGGACGAACTGGGCCGCCAGCAGCTCCAGCACATGGACAGGGGCGAACTTGCGCGGCGCGACCCGGCCGAACTGCTTGGCGATGGTGATCCAGTCATGGTTGGCGTTCCAGGCCAGGTTCGGCGCGAACAGGGCCACCGCCAGCACCGCCGCCGCCCAGGGCGCCGGGGTGGCGAGCAGCCGCCTGCGGTCGCGGTCGACGACCAACCAGAGGACGACGCCGGGGGCGATGAACATGGCGGAGTATTTCGACTGCACCGCCAGCCCGGCGGCCGCGCCGGCCGCCAGCCACCAGAGCGGTGAGCCGCCCTTGGCCACACGGGCGAGCGCGCAGAGGCAGGCCACCCAGAACAGGGCCGCGGCGGCGTCGGGCACGGCGAGGATCCCGCCCAGGCCGATGGTCAGGCTGGCGTTGTACCAGACCGCCGCGCGCAGGGCGGTCTCGGGCTTGCCGCCCAGACTGCGGGCGAGATCGGCGACCAGCAGGCTCGAAAGCGCCGTCGCCAGCACCGGCAGGAGGCGCACGCCGAGCGGATTGTCGCCCGCCAGGGTCATGCCCGCCCGGATCCACCAGGCCACCATCGGGGGGTGGTCGTAATAGCCGAAGGCCAGGTGCTGGGCCCACAGGCGATAATAGGCCTCGTCCTCGGTCAGATGGATCCAGCGGGCCGCGATCAGGCGGACCAGGGTGACCAAGGCCAGGAACAGGAGGGTCTTGCCCTCCGGACGACGGAGATAGGCGGTCACGCTTGGGTCTGTCCCAAGGCGATATCGGCGCTCAAGCGGCCCACCGGTCTCATGCATCGCGCCCTTGCAGCCTTCCCGTCGACGGGGTCGGGGACGATATGACTCGGCGCGGGCGCGGGCGCCAAAAAAATTATTGCGAAAATGAGTGGCGCCGTCTCGCCGTCATTGTCACCTAGACTGGTGCGGACGGACGGAGATTGAGGAGACGACATGGGCGCTGGCCTGATCTTGGGACTTTTGGCGGCGGGCTCGGTGAGCGCGGCGGAGGCGGCTCCGGCCGCGGCGACGCCCATGCCTGGCTATTGGGAAACCAACAACACGGCCACCTTCCTGTTCAGCTCCCACTCGACCGAGCGCAAATGCCTGACGGCCAGCGACGTGACCAAGTTCATGAACGGGCCGTCGAACCGCCACTACGCTTGCGAATATCCGAGCCGCACGGTGGGCGGCGGGCGAATCCGGCTGGCCGGCAGCTGCGCGACCAAGAAGGGGCAAGTGGCCTATGTCACCGCCAAGGGCACCTATTCGGCGACCACCTTCAAGCTGGAGGCGACGCTGAAGACCAAGATCGGCGGCATTCCCCTGTCCGGCTCGGCGATCACCGACGCCCACCGCCTGGGCGACGACTGCCCGGCGACGACCGCGTCGAAATAGGGCGGCCCGCGCAGGGTTCGACGTTGAGCCCTGATTTGGACTCACCCGTGCCGTTTGTTGCGGGCCTGGGCCAGCAGGGCCGCGGCCTCGGCGCGGCGGCCGTGGTCGGCGACCTCGCGGCCCGGGCGGGCCGGGGCGGCCAGGGCGCGCTCCAGGGCCTTGGCGGCGCCGGCGTAGTCGCCCTGGCGCAGCAGGAAGTCGCCCCAGAAGAAGTTGGAATCGATGCCGTTGGGGTTCGCCGCGAGAGCTTTCTGCAGATAGGTCCGGGCCTTGGCCGGATCTCCGAACCCGATCGGGAAGCCCGGCACCTGGGCGTAGAGCGACCCCAGGCTGGTATAGACCGAGCCGTCGCCGAGGGCGGCGGGATTGATCTTCTCGGCCCGCTCCAGGAGACCGCGCGCGGACTTGGCGAGCGCCAGGCCGCCCAGGCTGCCCTTGGCGCCGGCTTCGGTCGCCGAGGCGATGGCCTCCCAGACCAGGGGCTCGGCGCGGCCGGGGAACTGCTGGGCCACGGCGTCGGCCTGGGCGACCAGGGTCGCGGCGGCCGCGGCCTGGGCCGGCTTGTCGCGGATCTCGTAGTTCACATGGGCCCAGCCGCGGGCGAGGCCGTCGAGCTTGGCGTCGAGGCCGTCGGCGGCCAGGGCGGATCCCGCCGAGGCGGCCAGGGCGAGGGTGAGGACAAGGGAGGTAAGGCGCATGGTGGGCTCTCTGGGGGCTCAGCGGGCGAACAGCCGGGCGGCCTTGCGGTCGTTGGCCGACAGGGCCCGGTCGACGAGGCCGGGGAAGATGGCGTTGAGGCGCACGAAGATGGCTTCGGGGAAGCCGAAATAGGCGTCACGCCTGCGGGCGCGGATCGCATCGACGATGCGCTCGGCGATCAGCTGGGGCTCGTCCATGTTCATGTGGGTGAGCTTGGCGAATTCCAGCACGGCCGAGGTGTTGAGGGCCGTGCGCACCGCCCTGGGGGCGACATAGGTGACGGCGATCCCGCTGCCCGACAGTTCCCGCCGCAGGGCCTGGCTGAAGCCGCGCAAGCCGGCCTTGGCGCTGGAATAGGTGACGAAGTGGGCGAAGTTGATGGAGCCGAAGATCGAGCCGACATTGACGATCTGGCCGGACTTGCGGGCCTTCATCTTCGGCAGGGCGGCCTGGGTCAGGCGCACCGGGGCGACCAGGTTCACCAGATAGCTGGCCATCAGGTGGCCCGGCGACTGCAGCTCCAGCGGTCCGAAGTGCTGGATGCCGGCCAGGTTGACGATGATGTCCCAGTCACGGGCCGCCACGGCCTCGGCGGCCGCCTCGATGCCGTCCGGCGTCGACAGATCCTGGCGCATGAAGCGCAGTTCGCCGCCCGGCTCGGTGCGATCCAGCACGGTGACCCGGCCGCCCTCGGCGGTGAGCAGGCGGCTGATCAGGCCGCCGAGGCCGCCGGCGCCGCCGGTCAGCAGAATCTCTTTGCCTTCAAAGGACATGGGCGAACTCCTCGGTCGCGACGCGGGTGTGGGGGATGGCGCGGAAGACGTCGGCGAAGCGCTGGAAGACGCCCTGGGCGACCTCAATGATCGCGGCCTGGTCGGCGGGGTCGTCGACCTCGTCCATCAGCTTCTGGAAGAACACCAGATGGTCCTGGTCCAGCGCCCCATGCGAAGTCAGGTAGGAGAAGCACTGGGGCCCGAGGTTCAGGCTCCTGGCCACGGCCTGGGCGCCTTCGGTCGCCAGCCGCACGCTGGTCCCCTCCAACACCAGGACCATGCCGAAGAAGCCCATCGGATTGACCCGGGCGATGTAGTCATAGGCGTAGTCGACCATGGCCTGGGTTGCGGCGCGGGGCTGGCCCTGGCGCACCGCCTCGGCGTCGCCGCCGCAGTTGCGGATGTCGTTGAGGATCCAGGCCTCATGACCGGTCTCCTCGGCGATGTATTCGTCGAGCGCGTCGCGGAACCGGGCGTGGCGGTCGTCCAGCCCCGCCTTGGCCGCCTGCATCAGGGGCACGGTGTGTTTGACGTGGTGATAGGCCTCGGTGAGGTAGGCGATGTAGGTGGGAAGCGAGATCCGGCCGGTCAGGCCGTCCTGGATCTGCGGCACGGCGACGAGGGCTTGCTGGCCATCGACGGTCTCGGTGATCAGGCGAAGGAAGAAGGTCACGTTGCGATCCTATTGCTGAGCGATTTGAGGGCCTTCGACGAAGGCGCTGTGGCGTTTGAGGATGACGGCGCGGCGAGGCCGGCCATTGCCGGTCAGTTCGCCGGCGGCGGGGTCCAAGGGCGGACGCACCCGCCAGCGACGGACCTGGGCGTAGGGCGGCAGGGCCTGGTTGGCGCGGTCCACGGCCTGGGCGAGCGCCTCGTCGGCGAGGTCCGGCGACAGGGGCACGATCAGGGCGCCGAGCTCGGCCTGGGCCTCGCCGAACACAATGGCCTGGCGGATCTCCGGCTGGGCGAGCAGCTCGCTCTCCACCCACTCCGGCGCGATGTTGCGGCCGAAGGCGTTGATGATGGTGTTGGCGCGACGGCCCTGGATATGCAGGAAGCCGTCCGTGTCGAGGCGGCCGAGGTCGCCGGTGCGGACCGGGCCTGAGTGCTTCGCGCCACCGGCGTAGCCGAGATAGGGATGCGGCCCGACGAGGATCTCGCCGTCCGCCGCGATCTCGACGGTCAGGTGGGGCAGGGGCCGGCCCACGGCGCCGATCTGGCGGGCGGCGGGCGTGTTCAGGGCCACGACCGAGGCGCATTCGCTGAGGCCGTAGCCCTCATAGACCGGCAGGCCGAGACTGTCGGCCTGGGCGAGCAGCTGGGGCGATACCTTGGCCCCGCCGACGGCCACCAGATTCAGCGCCGGGAACCGGGTCCCGGTGAACATCATCACCATCAGGAGCGCGCGCAGCAGCTCCGGCACAAGGATCAGGCTGGTCGCGCCCTCGGCGGCGATGGCGGCGGCGAGCTTGCCGAGGTCCGGCCGGAACGGTTCCGCCAGTCCAAGCTCGGCGGGGCCCAGGACATGGTAGCGGCCACCGGCCAGCAGGGTGGTGTAGAGCCCGGCGACATTCTCCAGCAGGATCGAGAGCGGCAGCAGGGGAAGGTGGACGCCCGCATAGTCGGCGCCGATCATCTCCACCAACGAGGCCGCCACCGCCTCCATCTGGTCTTGCGACAGGCAGACGCCCTTGGGCTGGCCCGTGGAGCCAGAGGTGTAGGTGATCTTGGCGGTCCCGGCCGGCAGGGACGAGGCCGGGGTGTCGAGCAATGTCGCCCCGAGCGTGGCGCCGGCGACGAGCAGAGGGCCGTCGGCCTCGTAACCCGTGATCATCAGGCCCGCGCCGGCGTCGGCCAGGACGTGGCGGCGCTGAGCCTCGGTGAAGAAGCCGGGGATGGGCAGGCTGGGCCAGCCCAGGCGGACCAGGGCCAGATCGAGCACCGCCCATGCGGGGCCGTTCTCCAGCATCACCGCCACCGGCGCCGGGGCCCGGTCTCGCGGCGCCATGGCCGAGAGCTGGATGGCGGTCGCCTCGATCTCGACCAGCAGGTCGGCATAGGTGAAGGCGCGGTCGTGGTCGCTGAGCGCGATCGCCTCGGGCGTTTCGGCGGCGCGCCGGACGATGGCGGCGAGGACGCGGCTCATCGGGCGACTCCGGCGCCGAGGTCGGGATGCAGGCGGGGCAGGACCCCGCAGGCGGCGATCGGGTCGGCCAGCAGCATCTGGGCCAGGGCAGGCAGGGCGGGTGCGATGGCGCCGGCCAGCACCTCGGGGTCGCGGCTGTAATAGGCGCCCCAATCGGCGCCCTGGTCGGGGAGGCGGGCCGGCTCGGCGCGGGTCAGGAGCTCTGTGGCGAAGCCGACGCGGGCGAAGCTGCGGCGGAGCTGGCGGGTAGCGGTGGCCACGGCGTGGGTGCAGCCCTGGCGGTCCAGGTGACGGGCCAGCGCCAGGAACAGGAACAGCGAGGCGCCCGGGCTGTCGGAGGCGAGGTTGCCGATCTCGGCGACCTGGGCGCGGCCGAGCGGCGCGCCGAACCGGCTCTGCAGCTCGGCCTCGACCGGCGCGTCGAGGTACTGTTCCAGGAACAGCGGGGCCTGGGCGGCGAGGCGGAAGCCGACGGCGGCGTGGATGTTGCCCTGCCGGTCCTGAACGCTCATCAGGGTCGGGTAGTGGCGGCGGATGCGGCCGTCGAAGGCCTTGGCGTAGGCGGCCTCGAGGAAGGCCTCGACCCGCAGCCGCTCGGGTTGCAGCAGGTGATGGATGGAGATCACCCCCGGCTCCAGGGAGGTGAAGCGCCGCACGCGGTCGGCGTCGAACCTCAGGCAGCCCTGCAGGGCGCCGTCATCGACCATCATCACTTCCAGCAAGGCTCATCTCCGGTGTTTGGCGCGCGCCCCGTCGCCCTTCACCCAGCCATGACGACGTGCTCACCAAACCTCCTCATCGGTTTCGATTGCGCGGGGGACCGCCATGGGGAAGATCGCGGCCGGGACGCGGATTCGCTTCGAACCCTGGAGCCTCGATCGACGCCTTGGACGACGCTGACCCCCATCCCCTGCTGGCCGCCTATCTGGCGCGGCGCGAGGAGCTGGTGCGCTATTTCCGCGTCCGCCTGCGGTCGGAGGCGGCGGCCCAGGACCTGGTGCAGGACATCTTCCTGAAGATCACCCCGCCGCCGGAGGACGACATCGGCAATCCCGGGGCCTATCTCTACCGGCTGGGCACGAACCTGATGCTCGACCGGATCAAGCAGCAGCGCCGGGCTGGCCGCCGCGACGCCGACTGGCGCGACAGCACCACCATGGCCGCGGGCGGCCAGGACATGGCCGACGAGCCGCCGGCCGACGAGGTGGTCGCCGCCCGACTGCGCCTGGCGCAGATCGTCGAGGTGGTGGCCGACATGCCCGAGCCGGTGCGCGAGGCCTTTCGCCTGCACAAGCTTGAGGGGCTCAGCCATGCCGAGACGGCCAAGGCTATGGGCGTCTCCCGCTCCAGCGTCGAGAAGTACATCATGGCCAGCCTGAAGCGCATCCTGGCGAAGGTGGGCCGATGATCCCGCGAACCCCGCCGAAGATTTCTTGGAGGCGCCTGGCGGTTTGTGGCGTCATTGGGGCGAGGACCATGATGCGCACCCGCCAGACCAAGAGACCGACATGAGCGCCGACGCCGATCAAATGGCGGCGGACGCCCTGCGCGACGAAGCGCTGGCCTGGCTCGTGCGCGTTCAGTCCGATGCGGCGACGGCCGAGGATTGGGCGGCCCTGACCGACTGGCTGGAAGCGTCAGAGGACCATCAGGCGGCGTTCGAAGAGGCGGAGCTGTTGTCGGCCGAGGTCGGGGACCGGGCCGCCGAGATCGCCGCGGCGACGGCGCCGCGCTCCGCCCGGGTGATCCCGTTCCGCCCGCGTCGCCTGGCGCCGGTCTTCGCCGCCCTGACGGCGGCGGCCGCGGCCCTGGTCATTGTTCCGATGGTGTGGAGCGCCTACGAGGGCGCGCCAGTGACCTATTCGACCGCGCCGGGCAAGACCCGCGAGGTGGCCCTGGCCGACGGCACCCATATCCGCCTCGACGCCGCCTCGAAGCTGACGGTGCGGCTGGGCTGGACGGCGCGCCGGGTGGAGATGGCCGACGCCGAGGCGACCTTCGACGTCGCCCATGATCGGTCCAAGCCCTTCCTGATCTCGGTGGGCGACCAGCAGGTCCGGGTGGTGGGCACAGAGTTCAATATCCGCCACTTCGACAAGGCGGTGGTGGTCTCGGTGCGCCGCGGGATCGTCGAGGTGCGCCAGCCGGCGCTGGGGCCCAGCCGATCGCCCGCCTGACCAAGGGCCAGGAGCTGCGCCATCTTGAGGGCGCGGCGCGATCCACCCGCGCCGAGGTCGATCCCGACGCGGCCTTCGCCTGGACGCAAGGCCGGATGATCTGCGCCGACCGTCCGCTGAGCGACATCGTCGCCGATCTCAACCGCCGCTATCCGACCCCGATCCGGCTCGGCCCCGTCGCCGCGGGCATGACCTTCTCCGGCGTGCTCGACCTTGGCGACCAGGACGCCCTGGTCCGCCGACTGGCCGGCTATCTTTCGCTGCGGGTGGATCGCACCGGGCGGGAAATCACTCTAGGCTAGTCGCGCCATTCGGCCCTGGGGACCTTCGTCTTGCCTCGCCATGTCTGGCGCCGGCCGCGCTTGTCCTCAGTCTGATCGCGGGGCTCGGCCTGGCCGCGCCCATGCAGGCGGCCGAGGCGACCTATAGCTTCAACATTCCGCGCAAGGCGCTCGGCGCCGCCCTGATCGACCTGGCGATCCAGTCGGGGGTCTCGATCAGCACCCAGGCCGCGGCGGGCTGCGCGGCGCCCGCCCAGGATCTGGTCGGCCGCTACAGCCTGAAGGCGGCGCTGGAGCGCCTGCTGGCCGGGACGGGCTGCGGCTATCGGCTGGTCGACGCCCATGCGGTGCAGATCGTCCGCGCTCCGCCCCGGCCGCGCCCGGTGACGCCCCCCGCGCCGTCGTCGACCTCCAACCTGTCCGAGCTGGTGGTTGTCGCGACCCGCCGGCCGACGCCGGCCGACCGCCTGGCCTATCCGGTTAGCGCGCTCAGCGATCGGGCCTTGGCGGCCCAGGGGGTTCGGGACGCCGGCGATCTGGCGCTGGTGACGCCGGCCATGACCGTCACCAACCTTGGGGCGGGGCGGGACAAGATCCTGCTGCGCGGCCTGTCGGACGGGCCCCTGACCGGGCGCACCCAGTCCATGGTCGGGCTCTATCTGGACGATGCGCGGATCACCTACAACGCGCCGGACCCGGACCTGCGCTGGGTCGACCTGGCCCAGGTCGAGGTGCTGAGGGGACCGCAGGGCGCGCTCTATGGGTCGGGGTCGCTGGGGGGCGTGCTGCACCTGGTCACCGCCGCGCCGGACGCCTCGGGCCGGTCGGGCTGGATCTCGGCGACTGGGGCGGCGACGGCGGGAGGTTCCGGCTCCAACACCCTGGAAGGCATGGTCAATCTGCCGATCCTGTCCGGCCGCGGGGCGGTGAGGGCGGTGGCCTATCGCGAGGCGCTCGGCGGCTATATCGACGACACCGGCGTGGGTCTGAAGGACGTCAATCGGTCGGTCCGCACCGGAGGCCGACTGGCCGCCAGCCTGGCGCTCAATGACGACTGGACCGCTCGCGCCGGCCTGGTGATGCAGGCGATCAACGCCGACGACACCCAATACGCCCTTGCTGGGGAAGGTCGCTACACCCGCCGCAACGCCTTGCGCGAGCCGCATGACAATGATTTCGGCATGGCGGACCTGGGCCTCACAGGGGACCTGGGCTGGGCGCAGGCGCGCCTGTCCGCGGCGGTGGTGCGCCACCAGCTGACCAGCCGATATGACGCCACGGCCGCTCCGCCGGTGGCGGTTCCCGCGGGGCCCGCGGCCTTCGACGACCAGGACGACATTTCCAGCCTGGTCACCGAGGCGAGCCTCTCCGCTCGTCCGGACGCCCGGGTTCAGTGGCTCGCCGGTCTATTCGTCGCCCGGACCCGCCAGGACCTCAGTCTCGACCTGACGGCCCTGGGCGGGTCGCCCGTGGTCGCCTTCGCCGAGGCGCGTCGCGACCGGCTGGAGGAGGCCGCCCTCTATGGCCAGGTGATCTGGCCGCTCACCGACCGGCTGAGCCTGACCCTGGGTGGGCGGCTTTTCAGCACCGACACTCGGGTCACCAGCCAGATCCACGCGCCCCTGGCGGGCGCGACCATCCCCTATGACGGACGGCTGAGGCACACAGGCTTCGCCCCCAAGTTCGTTCTGTCCTACGCCCCGACCGCAGAGGCCCTGGTCTATGTCGAGGCCGCGGAGGGCTATCGGGCGGCGGGGATCAACACCACCGGCGCGCCAGGCCAGGTGTTCAGCGCGCCGGGCGGACCCGAGCCCTATCGCAACTATCAGGGCGACGAGCTGTGGAGTTTCGAGGTCGGCGGGCGGGTCACCCTGCTCGACGGTCGGCTGGGGCTGCGGGGCGCGGTCTTCCAGGCCAACTGGAAGAACATTCAGAGCGACCAGCTGCTCGCCTCGGCCCTGCCGTTCACCGCCAATATCGGTGACGGGCGCAATCGGGGGATCGAGGCGGAGGCGGTCTATCGGTCCGGGCCTCTGGAGCTTCGCGCCGAGGGGCTGGTGAACGCGCCCGAGCTGGACCGGGCCAATCCGGCCTTTCCGGCCCGCGCCGAACTGGGCCTGGCCGGCGTGCCGAACACCTCCCTGGGGGTGAGCGCGCACTTTGGCTGGCGCCTCGCCGGGGACCGCACCTTCGAGCTCGATGGCCGCTACGCCTATGTCGGCGCCTCGCACCTCACCTTCGACGCGGCGACCTCGCCGCGCATGGGCGACTATGGCACGGGGCGGATCGCCGGGACCCTGGGGGCGGACCGTTGGAAGCTGACCCTGGCCGTCGACAATCCGGCCAATTCGCAAGGCGACACCTTCGCTTACGGCAATCCCTTCACGCTCCGGACCACGCGCCAGATCACGCCTTTGCGGCCCCGCACCGTGTCTCTGACCCTTAGAGTCGCCTACTGACGGTCTCCCCGAATTGGGGACGGAACCGCGAAAGAGGCTTTGGTTCGAGCCCGGGCCTGTGATCCTCTCAGCGCTTCAGGGAGAGACCGGCATGAAGTTCGACGACTATCGCAAGCATGACGCCGTGGGCCTGGCCGGTCTGGTCGCCAAGGGCGAGGTCTCGGCCGGCGAACTGCTGGAGACCGCTGTGGCCCGGATGGCCGAGGTCAATCCCAGGCTCAACGCCGTCACCCTGGATCTGGCCGACCGCGCGCGAAAGGAGACCGCCGCCGCGGCGCCGACCGGACCGTTGGCCGGCGTGCCCTATCTGCTGAAGGACCTGGGCGCCCTGCTGGCGGGGACGCCCACCACCGGCGGCTCGGCGCTCTGGAAGGACAATGTCCCCGCCGCCGACAGCGCCATCGTCACCGCCTACAAGCAGGCGGGGCTGGTGATCTTCGGCAAGACCAACACCCCGGAATTCGGCCTGATGCCGGTGACGGAGCCCGACTTCCTGGGCGTCTGCCGCAATCCCTGGGACACGGACCGCACGCCCGGCGGGTCGTCCGGCGGCGCGGCCTCGGCGGTGGCGGCGGGGATCGTGCCTGCGGCGCACGCCAGCGACGGAGGCGGCTCGATCCGCACCCCGGCGGCGGCCTGCGGCCTGTTCGGCATGAAGCCGTCGCGGGGCCGGGTTTCGTTCGCACCGCTCGGCGAAGGCTGGGGCGGCGCCTCGATCCAGCATGCCGTCACCCGCTCCGTGCGCGACAGCGCCGTGCTGCTGGACGCGGTCTGCCGGCCCCAGTCTGGCGACCCCTATTATCTCGATGCGCCCGCTACGCCCTTCGCCCAGGAGGTCGGGCGCGCGCCCGGCCGGCTGCGGATCGGCTTCACCACCGCGGCCCTGGCCGCGCCGGCGCTGGATCCCGAATGCGCCCAGGCCGTACTGGATGCGGCGAAGCTGTGCGAGAGCCTCGGCCACATCGTCGAGGAGGTGACGGTTTCAGGCGATCTCGCCGCCATGCAGGCGGCGGCCGGCGACGTCATCGCCGCCAGCGTCGCCGCCACCCTGGAGGCCGAGGGCGAGAAGCGCGGGCGGGCCGTCACCGCCGACGATGTGGAGCTCCTCACCTGGGCCATGGCGCGCCGGGGCCAGCAGGTGACGGGGGCCAGCTATGTGCGCGGGCTGGCGGCCATCCACGCCTATGGCCGGGCGGTGGCCGAGCTGTTCAAGACCTATGACGTGCTGCTGCTCTCGACGCTCGGCAGCCCGGCCATTCCGATCGGCTGGCTGACCGAGAACTTCGAGACCTATGCCCCCAGGCTGTTCGACTTCATGCCCAACACCCAGGCCTTCAACAACACCGGCCAGCCGGCCATGACCGTGCCGCTTTCCTGGTCGACGTCGGGCCTGCCGATCGGGTTGCAGTTCGTCGCGGGCATGGCCAACGAGGCGGTGCTGTTCCGCCTGGCCGGCCAGCTCGAACAGGCCCGGCCCTGGTTCGACCGGGTGGCCGAAATCTAGTCTCGGGCGTTATAGGCGCCGCTTGTTCTATCCCGGAGCCCGGCCTTGCCCCTGACCTTCGCGCGCGTCGCACCCGTCCTGATGCTGATCGCGTCCAACGTCTTCATGACCTTCGCCTGGTACGGCCACCTGAAGGTCCATAACCGGCCGCTGTGGCTGATCATCGTGGTCAGCTGGGGGATCGCCTTCTTCGAATACTGCCTGGCGGTGCCAGCCAACCGGATCGGCGAGCAGGCCTATTCCCCGGCCGAGCTGAAGACCATGCAGGAGGTCATCACGCTTTCGGTCTTCGCCGTGTTCTCGGTGACCTATCTGGGCGAGCGCTTGACCCTGAACCACGCGCTCGGCTTCGGCTTCATCGCCATCGGCGCCCTGTTCGTCTTCAAGGGGCCCTTCTAGTCCGCCGACTTGGCCGGCAGCAGGCCCAGAATGGCGCCGGCGATCAGGTAGCTGACCAGCTGGTAGCCCATGTTCATGATCACCAGCCGGCCAGGCAGCTGCAGGTACAGGAAGTCGATCGACATGGTGGTGAAGTTGAAGAAGAACCAGACCACGACCGCGGCCCCGATCCCGGCCAGGGAATTGACGCCGAGCCGGGCGAAGATCCAGGCGAGCCCGACGACCAGAATCAGGGTGTTGACCACCCCCAGGCTCATATTGACCGCCTGATTGGTCATCGAAGGCGCGTGGCCCATGGCCTCGGTATAGGCGGCGGTCCAGACGTCGGACAGCAGCACCCCGTACCAGAGGTAGCCCAGCCCCTCGAGCAGCACCACGCAGATGGCGACAGCGACCCAGTTCACGCCCTTGATCATCACAGCTCTCCCCAGAACGTCGGTATGCTGAAGCTATTGTAGCCGGAAGGCGAGGGGCAATTCGCGTCCGGAGCGGCCGCCGGCGAGAAGGCGGCTTTGGCGAAGCGGCCGGGCGCCCTATAAGCCGCCGCTTCCAAGTCTCCTCATTTCGAGCCCTCCATGACCCGCATCCTCATCACCTCGGCCTTGCCCTACATCAACGGGATCAAGCACCTGGGGACGCTCGCGGGCTCCATGCTGCCGGCCGACGTCTTCGCCCGCTTCCAGCGGTCGCTGGGCCGCGAGACCCTCTATCTCTGCGCCACCGACGAACACGGCACGCCGACCGAGCTGGCGGCCGCCGAGGCCGGCCAGAAGCCGGCCGAATTCTGCGCCGAGCAGCATGAGATCCAGCATCGCCTGGGCCGCGCCTTCGGCCTGTCCTGGGACCACTTCGGCCGCTCGTCCTCGCCGCAGAACGCCAAGCTGACCCAGCGCTTCGCCCAGACCCTGTGGGAGCAGGGCTTCATGGAGGAGCGGGTCACCCAGCAGGTCTATTCCAACGCCGACAAGCGCTTCCTGCCCGACCGCTACGTCATCGGCACCTGCCCGCACTGCGGCTACACGGCCGCCCGCGGCGACCAGTGCGAGAACTG
This sequence comes from Phenylobacterium aquaticum, assembly GCF_022695515.1. GTDB lineage: Bacteria > Pseudomonadota > Alphaproteobacteria > Caulobacterales > Caulobacteraceae > Phenylobacterium > Phenylobacterium aquaticum. The sequence continues at coordinate 14,576 of NZ_JALDPT010000022.1, read as the reverse complement.
CACGCGGGTGCTCGACCCCGCCGACCTGATCCATCCGCGTTCGGCGGTGTCGGGTTCGGAAGACATCGAGATCCGGGATTCCAAGCACCTGTTCCTGCGCCAGAGCCTGTTCTCCGACCGGCTGCGCGCCTGGATCGACGGCAAGAAGGGCGACTGGCCGCTGCTGGTCACGTCGATTGCGCTCAAGTGGCTGGACGAGGGTCTGCAGGACCGGGGGATCACGCGGGACCTGGAATGGGGCGTGCCGGTCAACGCCGCCGATTGGGGCCCGAACCCGGACGGCGCGACCCCGGATGTCGAGGGCCTCGCCGGCAAGGTCTTCTATGTCTGGTTCGACGCGCCGATCGAATACATCGCCGCCACCTGGGAATGGGCCGACGCCCAGGCCGCCGCGGCCGGCAAGGGCCCGGCGGTCGACGCCGACTGGGAGCGCTGGTGGCGCAACCCGCAAGCGTCGGACGTCACTTACGTGGAGTTCATGGGCAAGGACAATGTGCCCTTCCACACCGTGGGCTTCCCCTGCACCCTGATCGGGGTGAACGAGCGCTTCGACGGGGCCAACTGGTCGCCGGCCAACAACGCCCCCTGGAAGCTGGTCGACCGGCTGAAGGGCTTCAACTGGCTGGACTATTACGGCGGCAAGTTCTCGACCTCGCAAAAGCGCGGGGTGTTCATGGACCATGCGCTGGAGCTGCTGCCCGCCGACTACTGGCGCTGGTGGGTGACCGCCAATACGCCGGAGACCTCCGACGCCACCTTCACCTGGGAGCAGTTCCAGGCCCAGGTGAACGCCGACCTGGCCGACGTGCTGGGCAATTTCGTCAACCGCATCCTGAAGTTCACCGAGACCCGGTTCGAGGGCGTGGTGCCCGACGGCGGCGAGGATGGCCCGCTGGAGATCAAGCTGCGCGCCGACATCGACGCCAAGCTGGCCGAGCTTGAGGAAAACCTCGAGGGCATCGAGCTTCGCAAGTCGGCGCAGTCGCTGCGCCAGCTGTGGGTGCTGGGCAATCAGTACCTGACCGAGGCCGCGCCCTGGACCGCGATCAAGACCGACCGGGACCGCGCCGCCGTGGCCGTCCGCACGGGGCTGAACCTGGTGGCCCTGTTCGCCAAGGTCTCCGAGCCCTTCATCCCCTTCGCCTGCGAGAAGATCGCCGACGGCGTGGGCGAGGCCTTCCCCGGTCGCTGGCCCGCCAAGGGCGAGGCGCTCAACGCCCTGCCGCCCGGCCGGACAGTGAAGGCCCCGGACGTGCTGTTCCGCAAGGTCGAGGACGCCCAGGTGGCCGAGTGGGTCGAGCGCTTCGGCGGGGCCGAGGCCTAAGGCCGAGCCTCAGACCACTGAGGACGACAGGGCGGGGGCGGCGGCCAGCAGGTCGCCAATCCGTTGCAGGGCGGCGGCGAGGCGCGGTCGGCTGATCGGTCCGCCCAGGCCTATGCGGACGGCCTCCGGCGGGGGCGGCACGCCGACATGAAAGGCGTCTGACCCCACCACGCCAATCCCCGACCCGGTCATCCGCGCGGCGAACTCGCCCCGGCTCCAGCCTGGGGGCAGGGTGAGCCAGAGATGGAAGCCGTCCGGCGCCGGAGCGGCGTGGGCGTCGAGCTCGCCGGCCAGGGCGCGCCGCGCGTGGGTCTCTGAGCGGATCGCCTCGAGCACCGCCTGGGCGCAGCCGCCGTTGATCCAGCGGCTGGCGATGGCGGCCGAGAGCGGCGAGGCCATGGAGACGGTGGCGCGCAAAGCGCCCCGGGCGAGGGCCGCGGCGCGGGCGGACGGCGCGGCGAGATAGGCGATCCTGAGCCCCGGCGACAGGCACTTGGCCAGGCTGGCGACATGCCAGGTGATGTCGGGCGCCAACGCCGCGAGGGGCGGGAGGGGCTCGGCCAGCAGGCGGCCATAGGCGTCGTCCTCCAGGATCGTCACGCCATGGCGTCGCCCGATCTCGACGATGGCCTGGCGACGCGCGAGGCTCATGGTGGCGGTGGTCGGGTTCTGCAGGGTCGGCGTGCAGTAGAGCAGGCGGGGGGCCTCGGCGCGGCAGGCGGCCTCGAAGGCCTCCGGCGTCAGGCCCTCGGCGTCCATCGCAAGATCGATCAGCCGGACCCCGGCCTGGGCGGCGGCGGCGCGATAGCCCGGGAAGGTCAGGCGTTCCACCGCCACGGCCTCGCCGGGACGGAGCAGCAGGCTGGTCAGGGCGAAGAGCGCGCTCTGGGCGCCGGGAACCACCAGCAGGCGATCGGGATACAGACCGGGCAGGACCGGCGCCAGCCATGTCGTCGCCGCCTCGCGATCGGCCAGGGCGCCGGCGGGGTCCTGGTAGCGCAGCAGCAGGTCCAGGCCGCCGGACCTCAGGCGGGCGGCCTCGTCCCACATGCGCGAGGTCAGGGCTGGGTCCGAGAAATGCGGCGGCAGGTTCATGGTCAGGTCGACCGGCGCCGCGGCAGGCGGCTCGGCCCCGCCCCGCGCGAAAGTGCCCTGGCCGACGCGGCCCTCGACCAGCCCCCGACGCGCGGCCTCGGCATAGGCGCGGCTGATGGTGGTGAAATCGACGCCGAGGGCCTGCGCCAATCTGCGCTGGGGCGGCAGGCGCGCGCCGGGGGGCAGGGCGCCGGACGCCAGGTCGCTGGCGATAGCGTCGGCCAGGGCCAGATAGAGCGGTCCCGTTGCCTGAGTCAGGTCGGGTGTCCAGGCGAGATCGGCTTTGGGCATGGCGAAGGCTCTGGAATCCAGTCAATAAAATATTGTATGCATCCGGCCTTGGTATTTTGCAATGGGGAATAGAGCTCGGAAAAGGCGGGATAATCACCCTTTCTCGACCGAATTGGCGATGTTGTTCGGCATATTGTAGGGGCGCGTAGATGGAATTATATGTGTGGTCGATCCAGTCAATGTGGATTGTTCGGACAAGGAGTCCGTCATGACCGCTCTTACGATGCGCTCGCCCGGCCTGGGGCTGAAGCGCGGCCTCGCCCGCCACTGCCCCAATTGCGGGGAGGGCCACCTGTTCAGCGGCTATCTGAAGGTGCAGCCGACCTGCGAGGCCTGCGGCCATGACAACGGCGCCTATCGCGCCGACGACGGCCCGGCCTATTTCACCATCCTGCTGGTGGGGCACCTAGTCGTGGCGCCCTTGCTCTGCTTCAGCTTCATTTGGACCTGGCCGGTCGGCCTGGTGCTGACGCTGACGCTCAGCCTGGTGGCTGGGGCCACCTTGGCCCTGCTGCCCTTCGTGAAGGGCGGATTCATCGGGGTGCAGTGGGGCTCGCGGGCGCTCGCCGCCGAATAGCTGGAGTTGACTCCCCGCCCGACGCCCGTCGGAATAGAGGGCGACGCCCGGACATTCAGAAGCCGGGCGCGGGAGGAATATGTGACCACGAGCGCCTTCAAGGGCCGGCCGTGCCCGGACTGGTACGCCGAGCCCCAGCTGGGGATCTTCATCCACTGGGGCATGTGGGCGATCCCGGCCTGGGCGCGCGCGGCGCGTCCCTGACCGAGCTGGTCCGCACGGACTACGACATGGCCTTCGCTCTGGGCCCCTATGCCGAGTGGTATCCGAACGCCATGAAGGTCGAGGGCAGCCCCACGGCCATCCGGCACGCGGAGCTCTATGGCGACCAACCCTATGCCGCCTTCCGCGAGCCGTTCGAGGCCGCCGCCCAGGCCTTTGACGCGGACGCCTGGGCTGACCTGTTCGTCGAGGCCGGGGCCAAATATGTGGTCTTCGTCACCAAGCATCATGACGGCTTTTGCCTGTGGCCGACGGCGATCGATAACCCCAATCGGCCCGGCTGGCATAGCGAACGCGACTTCGTCGGCGAGCTGGCCGAGGCGGTGCGCAAACGCGGGATGCGGTTCGGGCTCTATTATTCCGGCGGGCTCGACTGGACCTTCCACCACACGCCGATCGCCAATTTCGGCGACATGTTCGCCTGTGTCCCGCCCGGCGAGGCCTATCGCCAATACGCCCTGGCCCAGGTTCGCGAGCTGATCGACCGTTACAAGCCCTCGGTCCTGTGGAACGACATCGCCTGGCCCGACGGCCGGGATCTCGAGGAGCTGTTCGCCTATTATTACGCGGCCGTGCCGGAGGGCGTGGTCAATGACCGCTGGAGCGGGAACACCGCCCTGTTCGAAGGCTTGCGCACCCCCATGGGGCTCGCCGGGTTCAACGCCATGGTCAAGGCGAGGCTGGCGGAATCGGATGAGGAGCCGACCTCAACCCCCGACCATCATTACGATTTCCGCACCGTGGAATATTCCAAGGGCGGGGACATGGGCGGCGCCAAGTGGGAGTCCACCCGCGGCCTGGGCATGGCCTTCGGCTACAACGCCAATGAGGAGACCGGCGACTATCTGACCGGCGAGGGCCTGACCGAGCTCTATCGCGACGTGACGGACCGGGGCGGGAACCTGCTGATCAATGTCGGGCCGATGGCGGATGGGACGATCCCGCAGGTGCAGCAGGCGCCGTTGCGCGACCTGGGTCGGATCCTGCGGGGCGGGTGACATGCGCGGCCAAATGTAGTAATGTGCCTACAAGTTGGCCGATAGGGTCGCCATGCTCATCACCACGCTCTCCAGTCGCGAATTCAACCAGGACGCCAGCGGGGCGAAGAAGGCGGCCAACAAAGGTCCGGTGTTCATCACTGATCGCGGCCAGCCGCGGCACGTCCTGCTCAGCATCGAGGAGTATCGGCGGCTCACCGGCGCGCCGCGTCGCATCGTCGACGCCCTGGGCATGCCGGGGGACGAGCCCGTCGAGTTCGAGGCGCCGAAGGTCGACATCGCCAGCCGGGCCGGCGACCTCGGCTGATGTTCGTGCTCGACACCAATGTCGTGTCTGAACTGCGCAAGGCGCGCCAGGGCCGGGCGGACGCCAATGTCGTGGCCTGGGCCGACCGGACGGACGCGGAGGCGCTCTATATCTCGGCGATTACCGTCCTGGAGCTTGAGTTGGGCGTGTTGCAGGTCGAGCGCCGGGACGCGCGACAGGGCGCCGCGCTGCGCGCCTGGCTCCAGGAGCAGGTTCTTGTCGAGTTCAAGGACCGCACCCTGGCGATCGACACCGCGGTCGCACGGCGCTGCGCGGCCTTGCACGTGCCCGATCCGCGATCCGAGCGCGACGCCCTGATCGCGGCGACGGCCCTGATCCACGGCATGACTGTGGTCACACGCAACAGCGCGGACTTCGCCGCCACGGGTGTGAACATGCTCAATCCGTGGGGGGATGGCGCCGGATAGAGCGGAGGCGGCCTGTGCGGGACCCGAAATTCGTCTTCTTCAACCGGCGGCCGCGCCTGTTCGAGGCGTTCGACTACCGCACGCCCTACGCCTTCGACAGCTTCGCCAAGTGGATACTGAACACCCTGGGGCCGAAGGCGGCCGGCGGCGGCGTGGCGGGCGACCGCCGCGAGACCCGTCTGAAGGTCCTGGGCGTGGCCGGGCGCGGATCGAAACGGCGGATGCGGGACTAGCCCTTCTTCGCCTTGTGCGCGGCCAGTTCGGCGGGGGTGATGTCGAGGGTCCGCGGCATGATCTCGTTATAGGTCGCGACCTTGCCCAGATCGATGATCACGCTGCGGTGGCCTTCCCAGACCATGCGGAGCGAGACGCCGAACACGATCACCAGGCCGAGATAGCCCAGCCAGCGGAAGCGGTGCAGCAGCTTGGCGATCCAGCTGGCGGCGACGCCCATCAGGGTGATGGAGAGCAGCAGGCCGGCGATCAGGACCTGGGGATGCTCCCGCGCCGCGCCGGCCACAGCCAGTACATTGTCCAGCGACATGGTCAGGTCGGCGACCAGGATCTGCAGAAGGGCCTGGCCCATGGTCTTGGCCTTGGCGACCCGCTTGGGATGCGCGCCGATGCTCACGCCGGTCGCTTCGCCCAGCGCCTCCTCGCCCTCGGCTTCCGCCTCGTGGCCCTGGTCGGCGAGCTCGCGCCACATCTTCCAGCAGACCCAGAGCAGCAGGAGGCCGCCCGCGAGCAGCAGGCCGACCAGCTTGAGCAGCTGGACGGTGATCAGGGCGAAGCCGATCAGCATCACCACGGCGCCCATCAGGCCGAAGATGATGGCCTTGCGGCGCTGGTTGGCGGGCAGGCCGGCGGCGGCGAGGCCCACGGCCACGGCGTTGTCGCCGGCGAGCGCCAGGTCGATCATCACGACCTGGAAGAAGGCGACGAGGGCGCCGGCGGCCGGCAGATGGCTCAGGAAATCCATCGCCCCTTAGTGCGGCGCCCCGTCGGAGGGTGCAAGTCCGTCAAACTACGGGGGTGAAGGCGGTCACCACGTTGCGGCCGCGCTCGTCCTGGCGGACCTGCACTTTCGCGCCCAGGGGGTCGGACGCGATCATCTGGCCGACGATGTCGCCCTCGGCAGCATCGGTCATGGCCACGAACCGCTCGCCCTCCGCCGTGGCGCAGACCAGCACGCCGTGCGGCGCCTCGCGGCCATAGTCGATGGTGTAGGTGACCACCGTCCCCGTGGTCGGAGCGGGAGCGATGACGGGCTTGGGCCAGGCGTTGATCTCCGCCTGCAGGCCCTTGGACTCAAAGCCGGTCCAGGTCGCCGGCTTGGTCGAATAGACGCCGGTGGAGTATTTCGACAGGAAGCCGCCATTGGCGCCCACGAAGCCGAAGGCCCCCGGCTGGGCGCGCAGGGTCCGGACCATGCTGGCGATGGCGTGCATGGAATAGTTGTTCCCGGCCCCGCCGAAGAAGGGCAGGCCGCCGGTGACCGTCAGGGGGCGCAGATCGTTCGCGGCGATGCCCAGGTCGTCGCGGACATTGGTGACCGCGATGGGGAAGCAGGAATAGAGGTCGAACACCGCGATGTCGGCGGCCGTGACGCCGGCCCGCTCCAGGGCGGCCTTGCTGGCGATGGCCGCCGCCGGATAGGCGGCCAGGTCCTGGCGCTCGATCGGGGTGCGCTCGGCGACGTCGGCGCCGCCGTGCAGATAGACCCACTTGTCTTCGGGGATGCCCAGCTCGCGCGCCTTGGCGACGGACGTCATCAGGACAGCCGCGCCCTGGTTCGCCTGGTCGCGGGCCACCATGCGGCGCGGGAAGGGATCGGCGACGATGCGGTTCTTCGGCGTCACGGTCGCCAGGCCGGCGGCGTCGAACACCTCCTGGCTCATGGCGTGGGGATTGGTGTGGGCGACCTCCGTGAACGGGGCGAACAGCTTGCCCATCTCCAGGGCGTAGGCCTCGCGGCCGAGGCCGGTCTTGGCCCGCCGGGCGTTCTCGAACAGGGCATAGAGCTGGATGGGCGTGCGGGCGCCGTGGCCGGCGAGATCCATCGTGACCAGGCCGTCGAGGCCATAGCCGCGGTTCTCCATCTGGCCGCCGACCTCCTCGCTCCAGTCGCGCTTGTCGCCCTGGCTCATCAGGTGGCGGACGGTGGAGATGGCTTCCGAGCCGAAGAACAGGGCCATGCCGGTCTCGCCCTTGGCGATGGCCTGGGCGAACTCGTTGACCAGGTGCTGCGGACCCTGGCCGCCCACCGGCTCCAGGATCGCGCGGGCCGGGTCGGCGCCGATGCGCTGGGCCACGGCGCGCGGGAAGTTGTCGGCGCGGCCGAAGGGGGCGACCGCCTGGGGGCCGGAGATCTCGAACTGCGGAATGCCGGCGACGACGTCGAGGTGCGGCGCCAGGGCCTCGACCGACAGGGCGTCGTCCAGGGCGGCGCGCGCGGCGGCGGCGGCCAGATCGACCGGCGACAGCGCCTTGTAGTCCGGCGCGTCGATCCGCTCCGAGGCCTCGCCCACGCCCACGATGATCGGGGTCAGATCGCTCATTCCATCGTCTCCGCAAAGTCCGGCGCGGTCGGACGCGCCTGTCGCGGCGGAGACTAGCGGCCTGACGCGGCGGCGCCCAAAGCCGATTGCGTGGATGCGCGATTGCGGCCGCCAGGATTCCGCATATGTGGATCGGGCGGAAGGGGCGGGCGATGACGGACGCGGTGGTGAAATCGGCCCAGCGGGCCTTTGCGGTGCTGGAGCTGTTCGAGCTGGAGCGCCGGGCCCTGAGCCTGAGCGAGGTGACCAGCGCTCTGGGCTATCCGACCTCCAGCGCCGCGGCCCTGCTCAAGAGCCTCGTGGTGACCGGCTATCTCGAATACGACCGGGCGGCGCGGGCCTATATGCCGACCATGCGCATCGCGGTGCTGGGCCAGTGGGTGCATGAAGGGTTGTTCGGCGAGGGGGCGATCCTGGCCGCCGCCCACCGGCTGCACGCCGAGACCGGCCTGACCGTGGTGCTGGCCGCCCAGTCCGACCTGCACGCCCAGTATCTGCATCTGGTCCATTCGGGAGAGCCCCTGCGCGCCATGGTGTCGCCGGGCCAGTTGCGGCCGCTCGCCCGCTCCGGCATGGGGCTGCTGCTGCTCAGCGCCCAGCCGGACGCCGAGGTCCGCCGGCTGATGCGGCGGGTGAACGCCCGCCAGCCGGACGACCGCATCGAGATCGCCGAACTGCTGGTGCGGCTGCATCAGGTGCGGGCCCGGGGCTACGCGTTCTCCAAGGACGCGGTCAGTCCGGGCTTCGGCCTGGTCGGCGTGCTCGCCCCGCGCGCCGTCGCGGCCCGGCAGCTGGCCATCGGCGTCACCGGGCGGACCGAGGAGCTGGAGCCCCAGGAAGCCGAGCTGGTGGCGCAGCTGCGCGAAGCGGTGGCCGACCTCTAGGCTCTACTTCAGGGGCGGCGCGCCGGGCAGGGTGGCCAGCCACTTGAGCACCAGGATCTGCAGGGCGATGCGGTGGTCGTTCGAGCCGTGGTCGCTGTCGAGGGTGACGGCCTGGACCTTCTTGGCCTTGGCCGCCGCAAGGGCCGGCATGAGGGCCAGCGCCTTGTCATCATCATCGTCGCGCGTATCCGTCACCACCAGGACCGGGCGATTGGCCAACGCCGGGGCGAAGTCGGCCAGGCTCCATTGCTGGCCATTGGTGGCGATCTGTTCGGCGATCTCGCGGGCGGTCATGCCGGCGATCCGGCCGTCGATGTCATTGAGGCTGGTCGTCACGAAACTGTCCCGCTCGGCGGGCGTCATCTTGGCCAGGGCGGGCTGATCGGCGCTTATGTCCCAGGGGGCGATCAAGCCGCAGCCGAGCACCGAGGGCGTGTGGGCGCAGGCATAGGCGGCCGCATAGCCGCCCATGGAGTGACCCAGCACGGCCACGCGGGCGGAATCCAGACGGTAGGTGCGGGTCGCCCCGGACATGTGGACCCAGTCCATCACGGCCATGGCGTCATCGCCGATCCCGTCCAGGCTGAAGGCGCCGGCTGAACCCCAGGCGCCCCGATAGTGGAAGGTCACCACGGCCCAGCCGGCGCGGCGCATCGCCTGGGCGAGGTCGAGGTTCTGCTCATTGCCCGGCAGGCCGTGCATCAGGATGGCGATCGGATGAGGTCCGCGACCGGTCGGCAGATAGAGCATGGCGTTCATCATCTGGCCGCCGCTGGGAATCTGCACGGCGACGCCGCTGGCCGGAAAGGCCGGATCTGCGGGCGGATCGGCATAGATCGCCGCGGGGATGTCGGCGGGGGGCGCGGCCAGGGCCGGTCCCGCGAGGGCCAGGGCCAGGAGCAGGGGGGAGATCACCTTCATGGGGCCGGACTCCGGGGGTAGGGGGGCGGATCGGATCTTGATCCGACCATGGCCCGTAGCGGCGGGAATGACCATCGGGCTAGGATCATTCGGCGCGAAGGGGGACAGGTTGTGGTCAGGATCGACTTGAAGACCGCACTCCGGCCCTGAGGGGCGGTGGTCAGGAGCCCCGTTTATGGCTACCAAACCGCATGTCCGCTGAGATCGATCCGTTCCACGCCATCGCCATTTCCAGCCTGGCCCATCGGCTCAAGGCGGAAGGGCGCTCCATCATCCACATGGAGTTCGGCCAGCCCTCCACGGGTGCGCCGGCCGCCGCGATCGCCGTGGCGCACGAGGTGCTGGACACCGACGGCATGGGCTATTGGGAAAGCCCGGCGCTGAAGGCGCGGATCGCCCGGCACTATGACGAGACCTATGGCGTCACCGTCGAGCCGGACCAGATCATCCTGACCTGCGGGGCGTCTCCGGCCCTGCTGCTCGCCCTGGCTTCGAGCTTCTCGCCGGGTGACGAGGTGGCCCTGGCCCGGCCGGCTATGTGGCCTACCGCAATACGCTCAAGGCCCTGCACATGGTCCCGGTGGAGATCGACTGCGGACCGGAGAGCCGGTTCCAGCTCACCGCCGCCCACCTGGAGGCGCTGGATCCGCCGCCGGCCGGGGTGATCCTGGCGAGCCCGGCCAATCCGACCGGGACGATCATCGAGGCCCAGGAACTGGCGGCCATCGCCCAGGTCTGTCGAGACCGCGGCATCCGCATCGTCTCCGACGAGATCTATCATGGCCTGAGCTATGTGGGGCCCGCCCGCTCGATCCTGGACTTCGCGCCGGACGCCCTGGTGATCAACAGCTTCTCGAAATATTTCAGCATGGTGGGCTGGCGGCTGGGCTGGTTGCTGGCGCCCAAGGCGCATCTGTCCCGGGCGAGGGCCTATGTCGGCAACCTGTTCCTGACCGCGCCCTCGCTCAGCCAGCATGCGGGGCTGGCGGCCATGGACGCCCGTGACGAGCTCGAGGGCCATGTGGCGGTCTACCGACGCAATCGCGAACTGCTGCTGGCCGCCCTGCCGGATCTCGGCCTGCGCCAGATCGCGCCGCCGGACGGGGCCTTCTATATCTACGCCTATGTGGGGCATCTGACCGACGACAGCCTGGCCTTCTGCAAGCAGCTGCTGCGCGACACCGGCGTCGCCACGGCGCCGGGCGTCGACTTCGACCCCGTCGAGGGCCGTCACTATATCAGGCTGAGTTTCGCCGTCTCGACGCCGGAGATCGAGGAGGCGCTGAGGCGCCTGGCGCCCTGGTTCGCCGCGCGGGCGGCGGAGACCGCGATCTAGTCTATTGCGGCAGACCGGCGCGACCGTGCAGGGCGCAGCCGCGCCACAGGGCCGCGATCATCATGCCGATGAATGCTCCGAGGGCATTGATCATGCCCGACCTCCTGCCGTCCTCCGCGCCGCGTCTGACGCGCGGCTAAGGCGGGAAGTGAAACACCGATAACGCTGTTTGGCAATGTGGCGACGGCGCGCCCCGGCCTGCTGGCCATGGCGCGCCGCATTCGGCGCCGGATCGCCTTTGTCCGGCGCCGATCGCGGATCGGGTCTGCGCCCGATCCGTCAGTGAGCGTGCTCGAGTTCCTTGGCGTGGCCGTGGTTGTCGTGGCCATGGTCGTCATGACCGTGCCCATGATCGTCGTGGCCATGTCCATGGTCGTCATGCGCGGCGGCCGGGGCGTGACCATGATCGTCGTGCCCATGGCCGTGGTCGTCATGACCATGCCCATGATCATCGTGGCCATGCCCGTGATCGTCATGCGCCGCGGCGGGCGCATGGCCATGGTCGTCATGGCCGTGTCCATGGTCGTCGTGCGCCGCGGCGTGGCCGTGGTCGTCGTGGCCATGGCCGTGATCGTCATGGCCGTGGCCATGATCATCGTGCGCGGCGGCGGGCGCATGCCCATGATCGTCATGGCCGTGGCCATGGTCGTCATGCGCGGCGGCGCCGTGCCCGTGATCGTCGTGGCCATGGCCATGATCCCCATGGCCGTGGCCGTGGTCGTCGTGAGCCGGGGCGGCGTGGCCGTGGTCGTCGTGACCATGCCCGTGATCATCGTGCGCCGTGGCGGCGTGGCCGTGATCGTCGTGGCCGTGACCATGGTCGTCATGCCCGTGGCCATGATCGTCGTGCCCATGGCCGTGATCATCATGGGCGTGCGCCGAGGCGATCACCCCGGCCGCAGCTGCGCCGGCGGCCGCGGCGGCCAGCGGCGCGGCGAGGCCGCCATGACCATGGCCGTGGTCCTCGTCCGCGACCGTGTGGCTGCTGGTGTCGGTCATGGTGCGGAACTTGCGGCGCCGCTCGTTGCGCCGGGCGTTCTCACCGGCGTTGCGGGCGATCGCCACCAACAGGGCCAGGCCCAGCAGCAGCAGGCCGACGGCGACCACCGACTTGGACGGCACCACGCCGACACCGGGGATCTTGACGGTCGCATGCCGGGAATGGCGAGCTTGTCGAGCAGCGAGCCCTTGTCGCGCGGCGCGGGCGGGGGCAGGGCGGCCTTCACCGCCTGCTCCAGGCTGGCGAGCGAGAAGTTCATCGGCAGCTTCAGGCCCTTGAGGCTGGCGTCGACATCGGCCTTCAGCGGGCCCTTCTCGCCGGCGCCCGGCTTGACCTGCCAGTTGAAGGACGGCGCTTCGCCGAGCTTCAGCTTGGCGGTCTGCGGACCGTTCGGCGTGATCTCATAGCCTTCGCCCGACAGGGTGGCGGTGACGTCGGCCTTCTTGGCGGCCTTGCCCAGCCCGAGCTTGCCAGCTTCCCGCTGGATCATGGCCAGCAGGGTCTGGGGCAGGGACAGGCTGACCTGGGCCGTCTGGCCCTGGGCCAGGGCCTCGGGCACGGTCAGCTTGGAGCCGGCCGCGACTTCGCCGCCGACCGCCGTCTGCAGGGCGGCCAGCTTCGGGTTCTCAGGCGTCGGCAGTCCGCCGGGCGGCGGGGTCATGGCCGCGGTCACCACCGGCGCGGGCTTGGCGACCTCGGAGACCACGGTCTGCGGGGCGGCGGGCGGCGTCACAGGCGGGAGCGGCTTGGCCGCCATGACCTGAGGCGCAGGCTTGGCCGCGGCCATCACCGGCGCGGGCTTGGCGACCGCAACCGGCCGGGCCGTCGGCTTGGCCGGCGCGGCCTGGGCGACGGCATAGTCGCGGCTGTGCCCGCCGACATAGGCGCGAGGCGCATAGCGGGTGCCATAGACCTGACGCCGCTCGGCGGCGGTCATGTCCTCGGGGTTCTTCACCGGACGCATCGCGGTGACCAGCACGCCGTCCGCGCGGCGATAGGTGACCAAGCGCATCAGATACTTGGGATTGGACGTCGAGGCCGGCGGCGGCGCCTGGGCGCGAGACCCGCCGGGACCGCCCAGCAGGCCGGAATTGTCCGCAGAGCCGGGCGCGCCGCCCATCAGGGCCGGCGGCGGCGCCTGGCCGACGCTGTTCGGCGGCGGCGGTGACTGATGCGGCGACGGACCGCTACACCCCGCAAAGGTCAATAAGGCGACCGCTGCAGCCCCCCGCAACGCCGTCTTGGTTAACACGCCCGCCATCGGAAGCCCCCATCCCATCGCGTAGATCACAGGTCACAGTGACCGAACTTGGTGTCAGGATGACAACAAAACACGGTGGAGGTGGAAATCAAAAGGGTGAATCGATTGAGGTATATGCAATTCGCCTGACGAGCGAACGCCGTTCGCAGATTCTATCGAACACGGGTCGCTTCATAGAGGGCGACTGCGGCGGCGGCCGAGACGTTAAGACTCTCGAAGCCGCCGGGCATGGCGATGCGAACCAGCTCGTCGCAGTGCTCCGCGACCAGCCGGCGCAGGCCTTCCCCTTCGGAACCCAGAATGAGCAACACGGCCTGTCCGTCGAGGGCGGCGTCCAGGGTCCGCTCGCCCGAACCGGCGAGGCCGAGCGCCCGCCAGCCGGATTCGGTGAGGGACTCGATCGCCCGCGACAGGTTGGTGACCCGGGCGGTGGGGATCTTGTCGACGGCGCCGACCGCCGCCTTGGCGAGCACGCCCGTCAGCTTCGGGGCGTGGCGATCCTGCAGGATGACGCCGGCCGCCCCGAACGCAGCCGCAGAGCGCAGCACCGCGCCGACATTCTGCGGGTCGGTGACCTGGTCCAGCATGATCAGCACCGCGCCGGGGCGGGCCACGAAATCGTCGAGCGACACGTCCTCCAGCGGCGGACTGCGCAGGGCGACGCCTTGGTGCACCGCGCCGGCGGGCAGATTCTGCGCGATCTGGGAGCCTTCGACGACCTCCAGAACGGCGGGGCGTCCGAATCGAGCCGCGATCTCCTTGGCGCGATCGGCGGTGGCCAGAAGACGCAGCGGCGCGCCTCTTTCCGGGTTGCCAAGCGCCGCCGCGACCGCGTGCCAGCCCCACAGCCAGTCGTCCGAGGCGTTATTGCGCCTGGGTTCGAAGCGTGCGGGCGCACTCTTTCCATGCGGCTTGCGAGAACCCTTTCGGGCTGCGTTGCGTTCGTGAGACGACGACACTATAAGACGCCCTCCAAATTGGGGCCGGAGATGATTACCGCGTCCTAATAGGGCTCTGAGCGCGCTGGGGGAATGTCCCGAGTGGCAAAGGGGGGGGACTGTAAATCCCCTGGCGTCAGCCTTCGTAGGTTCGAGTCCTACTTCCCCCACCACGCGCCAGAGCAAAACATCTTCAGGGAGGCTCGCCCGAGCACCGCCCCCAATTGCGGGTATAGCACAGTGGTAGTGCAGCAGCCTTCCAAGCTGAGGATGCGGGTTCGATTCCCGCTACCCGCTCCAACCCAATAGACCTACGCCGTCAGGGACCCCCATGGCCAAAGAGAAGTTTGAACGCACTAAGCCGCACTGCAACATCGGCACGATTGGTCACGTTGACCATGGGAAGACGACGCTGACGGCTGCGATCACCATCACG